>CALKWZ010000056.1 GCA_938003985.1 uncultured Verrucomicrobiota bacterium
GCGGGTTCGGCGCCTTCGCAGGTCAGGTCGGCCAGGCGGGCCGGGAAGTCGCGGAAGATCCGCCGGATTTCGGCGGGGCCGGCGCCGGCGGCGAAGGCGAGGCCGGCGGCGAGGGCGGGTCCGGCCTTGGTGGCGAGCCCGCATTTTTCAGAGAGCCGGTCGTGCTGGGCGCTGAGATGGACCTGCGCGAGGAGGGCGAACACGACGGCCGGCAGGATCGCCTCGCCTTGTTCGGCATACAGCCGCCGGAAGGGCAGGCCGATGAAGATGCCCTGGTTGCCGGACCCGGTGAGGGTCATGACGGGATGGGCATAGCCCGCCATGCGGCCGGCCACGCGCCGGGCAAGCTGGGTTTCAGGCGAAAAACCTTTTTCGGCAGGTACCTGGCGGAGCAGGAAATCGCGCGCGAGAGCTTCGAGTTGCGGATCGCGGGCGCGAGCCAGTTTGAACAGGTCGGCGAGCGTCGGCGGCGGAGGCAGGGGCTTTTCGCGCGGCGTGCGGTCGGCGCCGAACACGACGAGCTTTTCGATGCGGTCGTGGCGGCCGGCGAGCGTGACGCCGGTGCGGAGGCCGGGAATCTGGGCGTGGACGAAGAGCCCGCGCCGCCGGACGGGAACGATCTTCAGCCAGACCGGATTCTTCAGGAAGGCGCGGGCGCGGCGGAGATCGAAATCGGCGAAAATGTTGAGGCCGTCCGCGCGGGAAGCGAGACCGGCCGCGGCGGCGGCGAGGATGCCGCGCGTCTTCAGGCGCGGCACGACGGCGGTGGAGGCGTTGCGGAACGTGTCCGACGACAGGCGCAGTTCGACGCGGAACGCGGCGGGGGTCGGCCGTTGCGGCAGGTGGCGGGCGAGGGTGCGGAGCGCGTAGCCGATGGCGGCAGGCTCGGTGCAGCCGACGACCTGGACGATTTCGCCTTGCAGGAGACGGAGGGCTTCGCGGGGGGTCATGATGGTTTTCCTTTGCGCTGGCGGCAGGGGCAATCGCGGGGGCAGACGCCGGCGCGGCCGGGGCCGGACCGAACGGGGCCGCCGCCGAAACGCAGGCACTTGCCGTGGATGAGCGCGTCGGCGATCTTGCGCCGGGCGGATTCGAGGATGCGGGCGTAGGCGGAGCGGGAAACGGCCATTTTCGGCGCGGCCTGCTCCTGGTAGAGGCCGTTGAGGTCGGCCAGGCGGACGGCTTCCAGCTCGTCGAGGGTCAAGGCGGTTTCCTCGAGTTCGACGCGGGGAATGCCGGCGGGTTTGAAAC
This sequence comes from uncultured Verrucomicrobiota bacterium, assembly GCA_938003985.1. Taxonomy (GTDB): domain Bacteria; phylum Verrucomicrobiota; class Kiritimatiellia; order CAIQIC01; family Lenti-01; genus Lenti-01. Next base: position 1,252 of record CALKWZ010000056.1, read on the forward strand.
AAACGACGCGGGGCACGAAGCCGATCGTGCGGGTCTGGACGGGTCTGGACATGCATGTGAACATATACCCGCAACGCCGGCGCGTCAACGCCGCGCCGGCTTGACAAGCCGCCATAATGGGTATATGCCCATAACAAAACCGTACGAGGAGCGAACATGAAAGTCTGCCTGCCGATTTCGAAGAACCTGGGCCTGGACAGCCCGGTGCACGGCCATTTCGGGTCCGCGCCCGGATTCCTCGCCGTGGATACCGAGACCCTGGCCGCGGAGGCCATTCTCAACGCGAATCTCAACCACGTCCACGGCGGCTGCAGCCCCGTGAAGGCGCTGGCCGGATACCGGCCGGACGCCGTGCTGGTGGGCGGCCTGGGCGCCGGCGCCTTGGCCGGCTTGCGTCAGATGGGCATCCGGGTGTATCTGGTCCAACCCGGCACGGCGGCCGAGGCCGTGGAGCAGTTCAAGGCCGGCCAGTTGCGGGAACTGGTGGACGTCGCGACCTGCGGCGGCCATGCGCACGGCGCGGACGGCTGCGGACATCACGGCTAAGCGCGATTCTTCCCGATTCGATCCGGAAATCGGCTTTTCTTTCCGGCGCGCCGGGAGGATGGTTCCACCATGACGTCACGCGAACTGTTCGAACAAGGCTGGAATTGCGCCCAAGCCGTTTTTCTTTCCCATGCGGCGGAGTTCGGCCTCGCGCCGGAGCTGGCCCGGCGTCTGGCCGCGCCGCTGGGCGGCGGGCTGGGCGGCTTGCGCCGCACCTGCGGGGCCGTGACGGCGCTGGGCCTGCTGGCGGGTCTGCGCCGGGGAGACTACGATCCCAACGATTTGGAGGCCAAGACGGAGTTCTACGCGTTGATCCAGAAACTCGACGCCGAATTCGCGGCCGAGTTCGGCACCAGCCAGTGCGCCCGGTTGCTGGCCGATGCGGGTTGCGCGGCGCCCGCCGCGCCTTCCGCCCGCGGCGCGGAATACTACGCCGTCCGTCCGTGCGCGCGTTGCATCGATTTCGCCGACCGGCTGTACGCGCGGCATTTGGCGCGGGCATGAAAAAGCCGTCCGGCGCAAGGGCCGGACGGCGTGGGCGCACTCCGCGCGCGGCTACTTCGCGGCTTCGAGGGCGGCGATCAGGGTCGGCGCCTGTTGGACGCCGACGAACTGCTTCAGGGGCTTGCCGTCCTTGAAGACGATCAGGGTGGGGATGCTCTGGACGCCGAACTTGGCGGCGACGGCGCCGGCATCGTCGACGTTGACTTTGGCGATCTTGGCGCCGGCGACCTTGCCGACGACCTGTTCGAGGATCGGGGTCTGCATGCGGCACGGGCCGCACCAGGGCGCCCAGAAGTCCACCAGGACGGTCCCGGATTGGATTTCGGCGGCGAAGTTGCTTTCGTTGAGTTCGAGGATTCCTGCGCTCATGGATGGGTTCCTTTCGGTTGCGGGTTTTTCTAAAACGTGGACCAGCGCCGCCGCGGCGGCGACGCCGAGGATGAAAACGACGCCCTTTTTCATTTGGCGGAGCAGCTGGAGGAGCCGTCTTTCAGCCCGAGCTTGCGGAAGAGGGCGGCCGGCGGGCAGAAACCGGTGAAGGCCGACTGGATGAGCTGGACGCCGACGAAGGCGGTGAGCAGCAGCCACCAGGGGCTGACGAAAACAACCAAGGCGACCGAGATCAGCACCATCGTGCCGGCGAAGATCCGAACTCCGTTTTCCACTGTCATGGGACGTTTCCTTTCCGTGCCGCGCCCGGCTCCCCGGGGCCGAACGGCGGCCCGCGGGGAGGGAGGGCGGAGCGATTTACTTCTTCTTGAGGACGGTCGCGAGGACCTTTTCCTTGTCCAATTTGCGGGAGCAGAAGAACCAGTCCTGGCAGACCATGTCTTCCTTGCCTTCCATGCGGTTCTTGGCGGCGCCGCAGGAGCCGGCGGGACCGATGATGACGTCGTCGCCCGGGCGCCAGTCGGCCGGGGTGGCGACGCCGAACGCATCGGCGGTCTGCAGGGCGATCAGCGCGCGGTAGATCTCGTCGAAGTTCCGGCCGAGGCTCAGCGGATAGTAGATCATGGCGCGGACGACGCCCTTCGGATCGACGTAGAACACGGCGCGGACGGCCTTGGTGGAGGCTTCGCCGGGCTGGATCATGCCGTAGGCTTTGGCGACGCTCATCGTGATGTCTTCGATCAGGGGGAAGGTCACTTCGACGTCCTTGTGGCCGCGGTAGCTGATTTTTTCCTTGATGGTGCGGAGCCAGGCGATGTGGCTGTAGAGACCATCGACGGAGAGGCCGACGAGCTTGCAGTTGGCTTCGGCGAACTGCTTTTCCATGGCGGCGAAGGTAATGAACTCCGTGGTGCACACCGGCGTGAAGTCCGCCGGGTGGCTGAAGAGAATCACCCAACTGCCTTCATACTGCTTGGGAAAGTCGATTTCGCCTTGGGTCGTGACGGCCTTGAAGGCCGGAGCCTTGTCGCCGATGCGCGGCAGGGAGGCGGGGGCTGCGTTTGGCTGTTCCATGATGTACTCCTCTTGAGGGTTCAGGGTTCGGGGTTCAGTTCGACGTGGGTCAGCGCCCGGAGGCGCCGATGGCGCCTACGATACCCCACACCAGCATGGACGTCCACGGACTGGCGGTAATGGGGCAGGTGCCGGTCTTGCAGCCGACGAAGCGGTACATCGCGTAGCCGATGGCCGCGCCGACGACGGCGCCGAGAATGGATTTCAGGATGGGGTTCATGGAGTTCCTTTCCTAGAAGATGGATTCGACGGGCAGGGCGAAGAGGCGGAGGCCTTCGCCGGCCAGGAGGCTGGCCTGGTATTCCTTCAGCGCCTGGACGAGTTCGTTCTTCTTGCCGGCGGATACGACGGTGAAGATCAGGACGGACTGGCCGGGGAAGACGTGGGTGCCCAGATGCTTGCCCGTCTTGCCTTCGCCGAGCACGTGGGGGATTTCGCTGTAGGAATGCACCTCGTGCTTGGCGATCAGCGCGCGGACTTCTTCCTGGCGGGGTTCGGGACAGACGATCATCAGCATTTTCATGGATCAACCCTCCGGGACGGGCTTGTTTTGGTAGAGGAGGCCGTAGGCGACGGGCACGACGACCAGGGTGAAGGCGGTGGAGACGAACAGGCCGAAGATGATCGACCAGGCCAGGCCGCTGAAGATGGGATCGAAGGTGATCGGCCACGCGCCGAGCAGGGTGGTGCCGGCGGTCAGGAAGATCGGCCGGAAGCGCACCGCGCCGGCCTCGATGATGGCGTCGCGCAGCGGCTTGCCGCGGGCGGCTTCGCTGCGGATGAAGTCGATCAGGATGATGGCGTTGCGCTGCACGATGCCGCCGAGCGCGATCATCCCGATCATGGCGGTGGCGGTGAAGAACACCGGATCCGCGTAGCCGCCGACCGTCTTGCCCATCAGGCCGTTGAGCAGCCAGAAACCGGGCATGATGCCGATCATGGTCAGCGGAATGGACAGCATGATGACGATCGGCAGCAGGTAGGAGCCGGTTTCGTAGACGAGCAGGACGTAGATGGCCAGCAGCGCGGCGGAGAAGGCGATGCCGAGGTCGCGGAAGACGTCGACGGTGATCTTCCATTCGCCTTCGCCGGTCCAGACGGCGCGGATGCCGGCGGGCAGCGGATCCTTTTCCAGGGCGGCCTGCTGGGCGAGCACGGCGTAGGCCGGACCGCGGCCGGCCATTTCGGCGGTGACGAACACGACGCGCTCCAGGTTCTTGTGGATGATCGTGCGGTCGACGACGTCTTCCTCGAAGCGGCCGAGTTCGCCGAGCGGCACGCTCTGGCCCATGCGGCCCTTGACCATGACGGTCTTGAGGCGTTCGGGATCGGAGCGTTTCTCGCGCGGCAGGCGCAGGACGATGGGCAGTTCGTTCTGCTCGTAGGGGGCGTGGACGACGCCGGCGGGCATGCCGGCCAACGCGATGCGCATCGTGCCGACGACATCCTCCGTCGAGATGCCGTTGAGGCCGGCCTTCTCGCGGTCCACGCGGAAGACCAGCTTCTGCTGGTTGGCCTCGGCGGTGGTATCGGCCTCGACGACGCCCTCTTCATCGGCGATGCGGGCGCGGAGGGCTTCCGCGGCGGCGACCAGTTCGGAGTAGGGCTGGTCGGGGCGGCCGTAGACTTCGGCGACGACGGTGGCCATGACGGGCGGCCCGGGCGGGACTTCCACGAGGCGCAGCAGCGCGCCGGCCTTGGCGCCGATGGCTTCGACGTCGTCGCGGATGCGCAGGGCGATGGCGTGGCTGCTCATCTCGCGCCGCTGGCGCGGCAGGAGGTTGACGCGGACGTCGGCCAGGTGCGGCGCCTGGCGCAGGTAGTACTTGCGCACGAGGCCGTTGAAATCCATCGGCGAGCCCTCGCCGACGGTGGAAACGAAGTTCACGACTTCGGGAACGGTCTGGAGATAGTCCTCGATTTCGCGCACGACGGCGTCGGTGGCTTCGAGCGTGGCGCCTTCGGGCAGGTCCACGACGATCTGCAGTTCGTTCTTGTTGTCGAACGGCAGCATCTTGAGGGGTACGCGGCCGGAGAGGGCGAGGAAGACGGCGAAGCCGAACAGGCCGGCCACGACCAGCAGCAGGCCGCCGCTGCGGCCGCGGGAGGAGACGAACGGCGCCATGATGCGGCGGTAGATCCGATACGTGCCGGTCGCGGTCACGTCGTAGGCGGCGACTTCGGCCGGGGCTTCCTTGAGCAGCTTGCTGGAGACCCACGGCGTGATGGCGAGGGCGACGAGCAGGGAACTGAGCATCGTCAGCGGCACGTTGAGGGCCATCGGGGCCATGTAGGGGCCCATCATGCCGGTGATGAAGAACATCGGAATGAACGACGCGATGATCGAAAGCGTCGCCAGCAGGATGGGCGGCATGACTTCTTCCATGGCGAGGGCCACGGCCTGCAGGCGCGGATATTTCTTCATCGAGAGGAAGCGCGAGATGTTTTCCACGCCGACGATGGGGTTGTCCACGAGGAGCCCCAGCGCCAGGATCAGCGCGAAGAGCGTCACGCGGTTGATCGTGTAGCCGAAAAGGAAGTTGAACAGCAGCGTGATCGAATAGGTGATGGGGATCGCCAAACCGACGATGAGGCCTTCGCGCCAGCCCATGGTCAGCGCGATGAGGCCGACGACGGTCAGCAGGCCCATGGCGAGGTTCAGGACGAGGTCGTTGACTTTCTCGTTGGCGGTGGCGCCGTAGTTGCGGACGATCGTGGCTTCGACGCCTTCCGGCAGGAGGTCCGCGCGCAGTTCGGCCAGCAGGGCTTCGACCTGCCGGGCGACGGTCACGGCGTTGCTGCCCTTCTTCTTGGCGACGGCGACGGTGACGGCCGGAGCGGCTTCGCCGGGCGCAAGGCCGCCCGCGTCCGCCGCGGCTACGGCGGCGGGGCCCGCGCCGAAACGGGCGTAGGTGTTCAGCTCGTCGGAGCCGTCTTGGACGTCGGCGACGTCGCGCAGGTAGACGGGGCGGTTCTGGTGCACGCCGACCATCAGGTTGCGGACTTCGTCGGCGTTCTGGAGGAACGGGCCGGTTTCGACGGGGATTTCGCGGTCGGCCTGGGCGAACGAGCCGCTGGCGGACTGGACGTTGGCCATCTTCAGCGCGCCGGCGACTTCCATGGGGGAGAGCCCGTAGGCCGCCAGGCGTTCGACGTCGAGATAGACGTGGACGACGCGCTTCTGGCCGCCGTGGAGGCTGATCTTGGCGCTGTCGGGGATGCGCTGCAGCTTGTTCGCGACGACTTCGGCGATCCGGTACAGCTCGTGCGTGTCATGTTCGCGGGAATGCAGGGCGACGTTCACGATGGGCACGTCGTCGATCTCGATCGGCTTGACGACCCAGCCGGCGATGCCGGGCGTGGTCTGGTCGACGTTCTGGAAGATCTTGTTGTAGATCTTGATCAGGCTGTCCTCGCGGTCCTGGCCGACGAAGAAGCGGACGGTGACGACGGCCATGCCCGGGCGGGACATGGAGTAGACGTATTCCACGCCGTCGATCTGGTAGAGCAGCTTTTCGAGGCGGGAGGACACGAGCTGTTCGACTTCCGCGGCGGAGCTGCCGGGCATCATGACCATGACGTCGGCCAGCGGCACGACGATCTGGGGGTCTTCCTCGCGCGGCGTGATCAGCAGGGCCGCCGCGCCGACGGCGAGGCTGATGAGGATCAGCAGGATCGACAGGTTTCCCTTGAGGAAGGCCTGCAGGATCCCGGAGGTGAAGGATTGTTTGCGTTCGTCCATCATGGTCAGCCCTCCTGGACGGGGGTGGCGAGGATCACGTCGCCGGCGCGCAGGCCGGACAGGATTTCGATCTGGTCGCCGCGGGCCGGACCGGTCTTGACGAGGCGGCGGAACGCGCGGCCGTCGCGGACGACCTGCACGAACGCGAGCTGGCCGATGCGCGCGACGGCGGCCGCGGGCACGAAGACGGCTTCGCGCGGCTCGGCGTCCACCCACAGGCGGCCGAAGGTGCCGGGCAGGACGTCGCCGGCGACGCCGTCGAGGTGCACCTTGACGAGCTGGGTGCGGGTGGCGGCGTCCACTTCGCTGACGATTTCGGCGACGGTGCCCGGGAAGACGCGCGCGGGGCGGTCGAGGGCCACTTCGACGGCCTGGCCGAGGGCGAGGCGGTCGACCAGGCGGACGGGAACGGGCGCTTCGAGGCGCATGCGCAGCGGATCGTAGACCGCCAGCAGCGGCAGGCCGGGAGCGGCGAGGTCGCCGGCCTCGATGCGGCGCTCGGTGACGACGCCGTCGATGGGCGATTCGATCTGGGCGTAGGTGAGCATGACCTTGACTTCCTCGACCTGCGCCTGGGCGGCGTTGAACATCGAGCGGGCGGCGGTCAGCATCTGGTCGGTGGTGGCCTGGCTCTCGAACAGCTTCTGGGCGCGGTCGTGTTCGGTCCGGGCCTGGCCGAGCTGGGCTTCGGCGGCGGCCAGCTTCTGGCGGATGTCGCGGGCGTCGAGGGCGATGAGTTTCTGGCCCTTCTTCACGCGGTCGCCCGCGGAAACGAACACCTGCTCGACGGTGGCCGGAATGCGGGCGCTCAAGTTGATTTTCTCTTCCGAAACGGAGGTGCCGACGACTTCGACCCGCACGGGGGCGGTTTCGGTCTTCACTTCGATCGTGGCGGCGCCTTCCGGCACGGCAAAGCCCGCAGCATGCGCCAGTTTGCCGGGCTTGGTTTTCGCGCCGAGGAAGCCGCCGGACCAGACGACGACGGCCGCGAGGCCGATCAGGCCGAGAGCGAGCTTGAGATGCTTTTTAAGAAGGGCGGCGATGTTTTTCATGTTGTACCTCCGATTTCAGCTTTCGAAATGGCATGTATTCAGGATTCAGGAGTCAGAATTCAGAAGGATTGCGGATGGGATTCTGAATCCTGAATTCTGGATTCCGAATACCGGCTGTCAGCAAGCTCGCCTTTGGCGCGCTGGAGGTTAGAGAGGGCGGTCAGGTAGTCGTAGCGCGCGGCGGCGGCGCGGGTTTCCGTGGCGGTGACGCCGACCTGGGTCTGGAGCAGAAGGGCGACGTCCACCGCGCCTTGCTGGTATTGCTCCTGGACGATGCGCCGGGCTTCGCGGGCGGTTTCGAGGCTCTTGCGGACGACTTCGAGCCGCTCCCAGGCTTCCTGCGCGCCGAGAAAGGCCTGCTGCAGGTCGAGCTTGAGGTTGAGGCGGGCTTTTTCCTCGTCGGCGCGGGCGGCGGCGAGATCGGCGCGGGCGGCGCGGACGGCGGCGCGGGTGCGGGCGCCGTCGAAGACGTTGATTTCGGCCATGACGCCGACGACGTAGCTGTCCTGGAAATCGCCGGCGTCTTCGCTGTCGAGATCGTAGGACCCGAAGGCGCTGACGGTGGGGGCGTAGCCGCCTTGGGCCTTGCGGACGTCCTGTTCCTTGATCTGGCGCATCAGGCGGGCGGCGCGGAATTCGGGGCGGTCCTCGTAGGCCTGGGGATTCGTGCATTTCGGCGGCGGCGCGGCGAGGGCGGCGTCGGCCGGGGCCGCGATGGTGTCGGCGGCCACGAGGTCGGCGCCGATGGCGGCGTTGAGGGCGGCGAGCGCGAGCTGGGCGCCGTTGCGGGCGCGGATGAGGTCTTCGTTGGCCTGGGCGAGCTGGGTTTCGAGGTTCAGGACGTCGGTTTTGACGGCGCCGCCGGCGGCGAAGCGTTCGCGGGCGATGCGCAGGCTTTCCTCGATGCTCCGGATCGCTTCCGCCTGCACGTCGGCGAACGCCTGCGCCTGCAGGACGCCGTAGAAGCCGCGGGTCACGTCGTGGACGAGCTGGTTGCGGGCGGCGGCGAAGGCCTGCGCGCCGGCTTCGGTGCCGAGGCGGGCCATGTTCTGGCCGGCGGCGCGCTGGAGATCGAACAGCCGCCACTGGGCGCCGACGCTGCCGCGCACGTTTTCGGCGTCTTCGGGGTCGTTGGGATTGAACGCGGGATCCTGCATGTTCAATTGCCGCTGGTTGAGCTGCATCATGAACGCTTGGATCGGATTGTCGCTGCGCATGTAGGTGGCCGACAGGCCGATCGACGGATAGTAATAGGATTTGGCCTGCTGGAGCAGGGCCTGCGCGGAATCGATGCGGGCTTCGGCCGCCTGCAGCGTGGGGGAATTCCCCAGCGCGGCGGCGACGGCGTCGTCCAGCGTGACGGCCCGCGCGGCGGGGGCGGCGAGGACGGCGGCGAGAGCGAGGAAGCGGAGGGTTTTCATCAGGCGGATCCTTTCTTGGCGCGCATGCAGTTCAAAATGGTCAGCGAGCGGCGGTCGCCGACGGAGTACCAGACTTCCTTGCCGCGGCGCTCGGACGAAACGAGGCCGGCCCGGAGCATTTTCTTCAGGTGGCCCGAGACGCCGGCCTGGGGCAGGCCCAGCCGTTCCACGAGACCGTGGACGGGAACGGAATCCTCCGATTCGAGAATATCGACGATCTTGAGCCGGTAGGGATGGGCGAGGAGCTTGAGGACCTTCGCCATCCGGGCCAAATCCTCGATCGCGAGGTTCTGGGGACAAGGCTGGATTTTCGCTTTCATGCCCGTGAACATATATCATTCTTTATATATGTCAATATCGAAATATATAAAAGGGTCTATTCCGCGGAACCGGGGAGTTTCCGGAAGGAATACAGGGGTTTTTCGGCGAAAAAGGTCGGATCGGCCAGCTGGCCGCGTACGAACGCCTCGGCGGCGGGGGTGTCGCCGGCGAGCACGTAGCCGTCGCCCGGCGAACCGCCGGGCAACAGAGGCAAAGCCGCTTTTTCGGCGCGCGCGGCGAAGGAATCGAGGTCGAGCGCGAAGAGTTCCAGCGTGCCGTCGGCGAGCGCGGCCTTGAACAGCAGATGGCCGGGCAGCAGGGCGCAGCCGTTCAGATGGTCGGGTTCGGTGGGCCCGACCTGCAACAGAAGCAGGTCGCCCAGGCGGTGCAAGGTGGCGACAAAACGGCTGACGTCCTTGCCGTCGTCCACCACCAGCACTTGGTACTCCTGGGAAGAACCCGTGAAAAAGGCCGCCGCATCGCCCTGGGCGTCGTGCCAGGCCCCAAGCAGGGCGGGCTCGTCCACGCGGGTTTCGGCGGAGAGCCACGGGGGGACGGACCGGACCAAGCAACCGGCGCCGAGCAGGAGCGCGGCCAGCGGCGACAGGATTTTCTTCATGGCGACCTCCTCGGGCGCGCGTCCGGCTCAACGGACAGCGCGCGCGGCTTTGTTTTTTTTGCGGGCGCGGGCGAAGAAGAACCAGGCCACGGCGCTGAATCCGAGCAGGATTCCGCCGGGCACGTAGTCGGAAAAGGGGCGCCGGGCCCCGGGGTCCGGCGCCAGCGGATCGACGGGCGGCGGCGCGAGCTGCCACGGCTCGGGCACGTTGCCGTTGGCCAAGGCGGCGCGGATGGCTGCGTTGTCGTTGCCGGCGGCTTCGGCAAGGTCGTTGCCGCCAGCGAGCCGGTAGCGCGCGCCGGGCTCGGCGATCCAGATCAGGCGGTAGCTGGGGCCGAACGCGCGGATGCCGCTGAACTTGACGGCGGACGCATTGGCATGCTGGACGACGACGCGCAGGCGATCCGCGCGCTGTTCGGGGAAGCGGACGACCATGGCGTTCGTGGCGAATTCGGGCACGGAAATGCGGGAAATGACGCCGTCGGCGACGGTGCGCCAGCGGTCGCCGTCGGGCACTTGAACGGTGGCCAGGCGGTTGAAATCGGGCTGGCGCGAAGCGAATTCGACCTGCGACAAGGGCGCGCGCCGGGCGTCGAGAATGAATTCGGTGGTCCGGGCCGCGCGATCCCGGCTCGATTGGATGCCGGCCGGAGTCCATTCCTGGAGAACGGGTTCAACGGACGGCACGGAGCCGGATTGCCAAAAACCGATGCCGCCGACTTGGAACGGGGCCCGGCGCAATTCTTCGGCGAGTTCGGGCTTTTGGTCGTCCGCCTCCACGAGCCGGACGAACGGTTCGGCGCGGTCGGCGGCCATGGCGGTGATTTCGATCTGGAAAGCCCGGCACTCGTTGGCGGGCAGCGGCACGATCGTGCGGCGGAACTCCAGGAAGCGGGCATAGTCGTAGATGATGCCCTCGGCGAGCGGTTGCCAGAACTGGCCGTCGGCGCTGCCGACGATGCGGACGGCGCGGATGAAATCGCGCAGGGGGGTGCGGATCTCGACGGCGTTGGCCGCCGGCGCGTCGGGCTCCAGGTCGCAGCGGACCTCGAAGCGGTTGCCCGCCAGTTCGCGGATTTCGCCGACGCGGGCGGCGACGGGCTGGCGCACGCCGCGTTCGCGCGGCTCGACGAGCGGTTCGACGAGAAAGGGCACTTCGCGGTAAGCGCCGTCGAACAGGCGCAGATCGGGGAAGCCGGGCCGGGTGGCGGCGAAGACCGCGGCGTCGAGACGGATTTCGGCCAGCGCGGGTGCGCGCCGGTCGGGACCGGACACGTCGCGCACCTGGGCGAAATCGGCCGGCACGGCGGCCCAGGCGGGCAGGCCCGCCAACAAAAAAATCGGGATGAGGACGTTCGGCTTCATGTCCGGGATTTTCGGCGCCTGCCGCGCGGAATTCAATCCCCAATTCCGGGCCGGGGCCTCAGGGCTCCCGCGCCCAGTCGGCGGCGCGGGCGACGGCCTTGCGCCAGCCGGCGAGCAGCGCCGCGCGCCGGGCCGCCGGCATGGCGGGCGCGAAGGTTCGTTCCGCGGGATGCGCGGCCAGGGATTGCGGCGTGTGCCAGCCGAGGGCCAGCGCGGCCAGGGCGGCGGCGCCGCGGGCGGTGGATTCCATGGAAGCCGGGCGTTCGATGGGGCAGCCGAGGACGTCGGCCTGGAACTGCATCAAAAAATCGTTGGCGGCGGCGCCGCCGTCCGCGCGCAGGACCGCCAGCGGCCGGCCGCCGTCGGCGGCCATGGCGGCGGCGACGTCGGCGCACTGGTAGGCGATGGCTTCGAGCGCGGCGCGGACGATCTGGGCGCGGCCGGTGCCGCGCGTGAGGCCGAGGAGCGCGCCGCGCGCGTACATGTCCCAGTGCGGCGCGCCGAGGCCGGCGAACGCGGGCACGAAGTACACGCCGCCGGTGTCGGGGATCGAACGGGCGATGGGATCGGAGTCCGCGGCGTGGCTCAGGATTTTCAGTTCGTCGCGCAGCCATTGGAGGACGGCCCCGCCGATGAACACGCTGCCTTCGAGGGCGTAGGACGGGGCGCCGGGGCGGGTCTGGGCGGTGAGGGTGGTGAGCAGCCCGTTGCGGGAGACCACCGGGGTGGCGCCGACGTTCGTCAGCAGGAAGCAGCCGGTGCCGTAGGTGTTTTTGGCCTGGCCCGACTCGAAGCAGCCTTGGCCGAAGAGCGCGGCCTGCTGGTCGCCGGCGAGGCCGGCGACGGGCGGATGGCGCAGGCTTCCGCCCGGCAGCGCGCAGGCGGCGGCGACGCCGGACGACGACACCGTTTCCGGCAGCATGGCCGCGGGGACGTTGAACAGATCGAGCAATTCTTCGTCCCAGCGCAACTCGTGGATATTGAAGAGCAGCGTGCGCGCGGCGTTGGTGTAGTCGGTGACGTGGCGCCGGCCGCCGGACAATTTCCAGATCAGCCAGGAATCGATCGTGCCGCAGAGCAGGTCGCCGCGGCGGGCGGCGGCACGCGCGCCGGCGACGTGGTCGAGGATCCATTCGATCTTCGTGGCGGAGAAGTAGGCGTCCAGCACGAGCCCGGTTTTGGCGCGGATGCGGTCGGCCAAGCCCCGTTGGCGGAGTTCGTCGCAGCGCGCGGCGGTGCGGCGGCATTGCCAGACGATGGCGTTGTGGATGGGTTGGCCGGTGCGGCGATCCCAGACGACGACGGTTTCGCGCTGGTTGGCCACGGCGAGCGCCGCGATCGCTTCCGGTCCGCACCCGGCGCGCTCGACGACTTCGAGCAGCACGGCGAGTTGCGATTGCCAGAGGACTTCGGGATCGTGCTCGACCCAGCCTGGCTGCGGATAGAGCTGGGGAAATTCGCGCTGGGCGGCGCCGCAGGGGCGCAGGTCGCGGTCGAACAGCAGCGCGCGCGAACTGGTCGTGCCTTGGTCGAGGGCGAGGATGTATTCCGGCATGGCGCTCTCCGGCGGCGGGGCGCGGCCACGTCCCGCACGGCTCCACTATCGGTCGGCCCCGCGCGCAAGGCGAGGAAATTCCGCCCGCGGGTCGCGAACGGGGGCCGTCCGGCGGCGCCGGATCAACCGGCCTGGGTCCAATCGTGGTCGCGCTTGCGCTTGCGGTCGACTTCCTTGAGGAAATACTTGCGCAGGCGGACGACTTCGGGGGTGGCTTCGACGAGTTCGTCGTCGTTGATGTATTCGAGGGCTTCCTCGAGCGAGAGCCGGGTGGCGTGGGCGGCGAAGAGCTTGCGGTCGGCGCCGGCGGCGCGGATGTTGGTGAGCTTCTTGGCGCGCTGCACGTTGACGACGAGGTCGTTGTCCTTGCAGTGCTCGCCGACGACCTGGCCTTCGTAGCACCAGTCGCCGGGATCGACGAAGAAGATGCCGCGGTCCTGCAGGCCGTCGAGGGCGTACATGTTGGCCTTGCCTTCCTCCATGCTGATGAGGACGCCGTTGAGGCGCTGGGGCACGTCGGCGCGCATGGGCTCGTAGCGCAGGAAGCGGTGGTTGATGATGGCTTCGCCGCTGGTGGCGGTGACGAGCTTGGTGCGCAGGCCGATCAGGCCGCGGGTGGGGATGACGAACTCGAGGACGGTGCGGCCGCCGGCGGCGTGCATGCGCTGCATCAGGCCTTGGCGCTTGCCGACGTTCTCGATGACGGGACCGGTGGTGGCGTCGGGGGTGTCCACCACGAGGGTTTCGACGGGTTCGTGGCGGACGCCCTCGACGGTCTTCACGATGACGCGCGGCCGGGAAATGGTCAGCTCGTAGCCTTCGCGCCGCATGTTCTCGATCAGGACGGCCAGATGCAGGACGCCGCGGCCGCTGACCTTGAAGGAGCCTTCGCCGACTTCCACGAACGAGAGGGCGACGTCCTTCTGGGTTTCGCGGTAGAGCCGTTCGCGGATGTGCCGGGAGGTCAGATACTTGCCGGCGGAGCCGAAGCCGGGCGAATCGTTGATGCGGAACGTCATCGAAATCGTCGGCGCGTCGAGCGTGATGGGGGCGAGGGGCTCGGGGAATTCCACGGGGGCGAGGGTGTCGCCGATGTCCACGCCTTCGACGCCGTGGACGGCGCAGAGGTCGCCGCATTCGACCTGGGTGGCTTCCTTGCGGCCGAGGCCTTCGAAGGTATAGAGCGCGCGGACCTTGCAGGGCAGGACGGTGCGGTCCTGCTTGACGAGGGCGAGGGGCTGGGCGGCGTCGAGCGTGCCGCGGCGCACGCGGCCGATGCCGATGCGGCCGGTGTAGTCGGAGTAGTCGAGCGTCGTGACCTGCATCTGGACGGGACCGTCGTCCAGCTTCGGCGCCGGGACGTGCCGGACGATGGCGTCGAGGAGCGGGACGATGGAATCGCGCGGGTCCTTCTGCAGGTCGCGGACGGCCCAGCCGTCGCGCCCGGCGGCGTAGAGGACGGGGAAATCGAGCTGGTCGTGGCTGGCGCCGAGTTCGACGAAGAGATCGAAGATTTCGTTGAGCACTTCGTTGTGGCGCTCGGCGGGCTTGTCGATCTTGTTGAGGACGACGAGGGGCTTGAGGCCGAGCTTGAGGGCCTTGTCGAGGACGAAGCGGGTCTGGGGCATGGGGCCTTCGGCGGCGTCGACGAGCAGCAGGACGCCGTCGGCCATGTTGAGCACGCGCTCGACCTGCCCGCCGAAGTCGGCGTGGCCGGGGGTGTCGATGACGTTGATCTTCACGCCGCCGTGGCGGACGGAGACGTTCTTGGCGAGGATGGTGATGCCGCGCTCGCGCTCGAGATCGTTGCTGTCGAGGATGCAGTCCTGGGCGGCGGTCTCGCCTTCGGCGACGTGGAGCTGGCGCAGGATGGCGTCCACGAGCGTGGTTTTGCCGTGGTCGACGTGGGCGATGATGGCGACGTTGCGGATGTGGGAAACGGTTTTCATGGCTAGGTGCAAGGTTGCAGGTTACTGGTTGCAGGGAAGAGAAAGCGGCCGCGGGGCGCGGCGGAAATGCGGCGGGAGCGCGCGTCAGGCGCGGCGGCGGCCGGACGCGTCGCGGAAAACGTCGCAGGGGAATGTCAGGACGGGCTTCATGGACGGGGCGGGACTATACGGAAATGCAACGAAATGGCAACCCAGATCGGTTCACGGTTGGGCGTGGATCTGGAACCTTGAACCGTGAACCTGAAACCCTCGCGGCCTAGTCCCCGTTGATGGGGCAGGGCCGGATGTTCCAGATTTCCTGGGCGTACTGGGCGATGGTGCGGTCGGTGCTGAACTTGCCGGAGTTGGCGACGTTCAGGATGCACATCTTCGCCCAGCGCTCCTGGTCCTCGAAGGCCCGCGACACTTCGGCCTGGCATTCGACGTAGGCGTCGAAATCGGCGAGCACGAGGAAATAGTCGCCGTGGGTCAGCAGGGTGTCCCAGATGGGCTGGTAGAGCCCGGGCTGGTCGAGGTTGAAGAAGTTGTTCTTGATCGCGTCGAGCACGCGCCGGATGGCCGGATTGGCGTGGTAGAGGTTCCACGGATTGTAGCCCGTGGCGCGCAGGGCTTCCACTTCCTCGACCGTCTTGCCGAACAGGAAGAAGTTGTCCGCGCCGACCTCCTGGCGGATTTCGACGTTGGCGCCGTCGAGCGTGCCGACGGTCAGCGCGCCGTTGAGCTGGAACTTCATGTTGCCGGTGCCGCTGGCCTCGGTGCCGGCGGTGGAGATCTGCTCGGAGAGGTCGGCGGCGGGGATGATGCGCTCGGCGAGGGACACGCGGTAGTCCGGCAGGAACGCGACGTTCATGCGGTTCTTCATCGCCGGGTCGTGGTTGACGACGGAGGCGACGTCGTTGATCAGCTTGATGATCAGCTTGGCGAGGAAGTAGCCCGGGGCGGCCTTGCCGGCGAACAGGTAGGTGCGCGGCGTGAAGGGCGCCTGCGGGTTGGACTTCAGCTCGAAGTACTGGTGGATGATGTCGAGCGCGTTGAGGAGCTGGCGCTTGTACTCGTGCATGCGCTTGACCTGCACGTCGAAGAGCGAATCGACGTTGACCTGCACGCCCAGCTCGCGCCGGATCAGGTCGGCCAGGCGCGCCTTGTTCTCGCGCTTGACGGCCATGACCCGCCGCTGGAAATCGCGGTCGTCGGCGAACGCCTCGAGCTGCTTGAGCTGGCCGAGGTCCGTGATCCAGCCGGGGCCGATCTTTTCGGTGACGAGATCGGCGAGGCCGGGGTTGGCCTTGAGCAGCCAGCGGCGCGGGGTGATGCCGTTGGTCTTGTTGTTGAAGCGCGCGGGCCACAGCTCGTAGAAATCCTTGAACAGGGTCGATTCCAGCAGCTGCGAGTGCAGCGCGGCCACGCCGTTGACGGAGTGGGAGCCGACGACGGCCAGGTAGGCCATGCGGACTTCGCGCCCGGGCGCCTCCTGGATGAGCGACATGCGCGCGATGCGGTCGTGGTCGCCGGGATAGCGCGTGGCGATCTCGCGCAGGAAGCGGCGGTTGATCTCGAAGATGATCTGGAGGTGCCGCGGCAGGATGGCCTCGAACAGGGCGACCGGCCAGCGCTCGAGGGCTTCGGGCATCAGGGTGTGGTTGGTGTAGCCGAAGGTGCGGGTCACGATGGACCAGGCGTCTTCCCACTCGAGCTGCTCGTCGTCGAGCAGGATGCGCATGAGCTCGGCGATGGCCAGCGCCGGATGGGTGTCGTTGAGCTGGATGGCGACCTTGTCGGGGAAGGCGTGGATCTCGTTGCCGTCGGCCTGGAAGCGGCGGACGATGTCGTGCAGCGAGCAGGCGACGAAGAAATACTGCTGCTTGAAGCGCAGTTCGCGGCCCTGCTCGATGTTGTCGTTGGGATAGAGGACCTTGGTGATGTTCTCCGTGAGCGTCTTGGCCTCGTAGGCCTTCATGTAGTCGCCGTTGTTGAAGAACGTCAGGTTGAAGTCCTCGGTGGACTTGGCTTCCCACAGGCGCAGGTTGTTGACGGTGCGGTTGCCGTAGCCGGGGATGGGGATGTCGTAGGGGATGCCGAGGACGGTCTCGTAGTCCACCCAGCGGGCGCGGAGCCGGCCGTTCCGCTCTTCCATCTGGACGCGGCCGCCGAAGTGGACTTCGAACTGCGATTCGGGGCGTTCGATTTCCCAGGGATTGCCGTAGCGCAGCCAGTTGTCGGGTTCCTCGACCTGGTAGCCGTCCCGCACGGCCTGGCGGAAGATGCCGTAGTCGTAGCGGACGCCGTAGCCGTAGCCGGGGAGCTGGAGGGTGGCCAGCGAATCGAGGAAGCAGGCCGCGAGCCGGCCGAGGCCGCCGTTGCCGAGCCCGGCGTCGCGCTCGAGGTCGCGCAGGAAATCCCACGACAGGCCCAGGTCGGACATGGCCTGCGTGACGACGTCGTCGAGCTGGAGGTTGATGACGTTGTTGCCCATGGCGCGGCCGATGAGGTACTCCATGGAGAGGTAATAGGCGCGCTTGGCCCCGGTCTTGTGGTAGGTGACGGAGGTGCGGATCCAGCCGTCCACGAGGCGGTCGCGGATGGCCAGCGCCAGCGCGTAGTAGCGGTCGTGGTCGGTGGCGGAGAACTCGTCTTTGGCCAGCGAATACTTGAGGTGGTTCAAGTAGCTGCACTTGATGGCTTCGACGGAATTGTCGCGGCTGCCGTTGCAGGGGGCGGCGGGATTCTTCGTTTTTCCGTTGGCGGTCATGGTCGGGAACTCCTGTTCAAATGGTCGCGGCCGGCCCCGGCAAGGGGTAAACCGTTTCGCGCATCGTAGGGGGCGGGGGAGACGGGGTCAAGGAAACAAAGGGCCCAGGAACGGGCCGCGGCGGGCAAGGCCAGCCCTCCATTGACTTTCCCGGTGGGGTTTGGGAGTTTTCGGATCAGGCGCGGCAACTGCCGCCGGGAGAATCGAACATGGCGAACTCGAACAAGGCGTATCCGGAATGGATCAAGCGCTTGCCGGGTTTGCGCCAAATGGGCGCAGTGGTCGCCGCCCTGCGCCGGGAACACGAACGCGACGTCGAGCGGCTGTCGGCGCGCGCGGATGAAGCCCTGTACCTGCACTACAAGCATCTGGTTCCGGACCAATATCCCCAGGCCGTGGCGGATTGGTATCGGCTGCGGACGGGCGAATCGCTGGATTTGGAGAATCCCAGGACGTTCAACGAAAAGATCCAATGGCTGAAGATCCACGACGCAACACCGCTGAAACGGCAACTGGTGGACAAACTGCGCGTGCGGGAATGGGTGGCGGAACAGATCGGAGCGGATCATCTGATCCCCCTGTTGGGCGCCTGGGACCGGTTTGCGGACATTGATTTCGATGCGTTGCCGGACCGATTTGCGCTGAAGGCCAACCACGGCTCCGGATGGAACCTGATCGTGAAGGACAAGCGCGCCTTCGATCGGGCCAAGGCCAAGCATCAGTTCGACCACTGGATGCGCCTGGATTTCGCGTTTTGCAAGGGGCTGGAACTGGATTACCGGGGAGTGCCGCCCAAGATTCTGGCGGAGGCCTTCATTGAAAATGCGGGGGGGCAACTCTTCGACTACAAAGTATGGTGCTTCGGCGGCAAACCGTTGTTCGTGATGTTCCTGGCCGACCGGGGAACGCACCTGAAGATGGCGAATTTCGATCTGGACTGGAAATTGCTGCCTTTCGTCTATGGATATCCCCAATACGCCAAGCCGGTGCCGCGCCCGCCCAATCTGGACCAATTGCTGGCGCTGGCGGAAAAAATGGCGCGCGGATTTCCGTTCGCAAGGGTGGATTTTTACCGGCTGGACGACGGCAGCTTGAAGTTCGGCGAAATGACGTTCACGCCCTATTCCGGAGTGTGCAACTGGGATCCGCCGGAGTGGAATCTCAAACTCGGGTCGCAGATTCCGTTGCCGATCTAGTATCGCCTCGGCGTCTTCGGGCGAGCGTGCCCGCAACCGTTTTCCAGAGTTTCCAATCCCACGGTCGGCGGCACAGGCCGCGGCCGCAGAACCACAGCGCGCGTCCGGGCGCGCCGGCCCCGCGCCAGTGTTCGGCGTTTTCGAGATAGGCGTCGCGCAGGATGCGGTCCATTTCCGCTTTCGGGGCCAGACCTTCCCAGAGGCGGTTGCGGGCGATGCGCTCGAGGGTATTCACGTTGCGCGGATAGCGCCGCCATTTCTTGACGCTGACGCTGGCCTCGGAACGGCGATAGGAAGCCAGGACCTCCGGGATGAAGCCGGCGGAATGGCGGCGGACGATGCGCAGGAAGATGTCCTGGTCCATGCCGAAATCCGCCAGTTCGTCTTCGGAAACGGCCGCCAGCCAAACGTCTTTGCGGGCGACGACCGCGCTGATCGTGACGTGGCAATGCCTGAGCAGCGCGCGCGGCAAGGCGGCGCCGACGGGCATGGCTCCTTCGTGGCGGATGCGCAGGACGCGGTCCGCGCCGTCGACGACGCGGACGTAGGTATGCACGAAGGCCTCTTCGGGGTGGTCGCGCAGATGGGCCGCGCACCGTTCGAGGAATTCCGGATCCCAGCGGTCGTCGGCGTCGAGAAACGCGCACAGCGGCGCCTGCGCGGCGCGGACGCCTTGGTAGCGGGGCAATTCGCAGGTGCCGGAGTTGACGGTCCGCCGGATCAGGCGGATGCGATCGCCCCGGGCTTCCAGGGCGGCCAGGGTTTCGCCGTCCGTCGAGGCGTCGTCCACGACCACGATTTCGAAATTCCGGAACGTCTGGGCGTCCAGACAGGCCCACAATCCCGGCAAAAACCGGGCGCAATTGAAGGTTCCGACGATGACCGACACTTCCGGCACCATGGGCACAACCTGTCAAATGGGGGCGGAAAGCGCAAGCGTCGCGTGGCCGCGCCAAACCCGGGCTTGCAACCGTTCGGCGACAACCCGATACTGGCGCCGCCACCATGAATCTCATTGACCATTCCGCGCCGGCCGGCCCCGTTCCGTGGGTCGTGGGCCGCCCCATGCGGCGCTTTTCGGCGCATTCGGGGCTGGCGCCTTTGCTGGTTTGCCTGGGCGCGGTGTACGTCGACGTGGCGCCGGTGTGGGAAGACGTCCGGGCGCGGAGTTGGCGCATGGGCGAACTCCTGAAGAACTGGGGCATCCGCCGCTACGGATCCGCCTGGAATTCGCTGCTGCCGGGCTGGTCGGAGGCGCGCGTGCTGCGGCGCTTGCCGCGCGCGCCGCAACCGTATCCGGCGCATTTCTGGTGGGGGGAGTTCGTGGCGCCGGGAGGCATGGAGCCTTACCGCCGCAGAAACGCCCGCGTCGTGGTCAGCGTGCATTGCAGCGCGCGGCGCTGGGATTCCGTTTGGCTGCGGCCGGACGGCTACGCACGAGCGGACATGGTCATGCTGACGTCGGAAAGCCAACGGCCGTTCGTGGCCTGCCACGTGCCCCCCGAGCGCATCCGCACGATTCCGCACGGGGTGGACGTGGATTTCTTCGCGCCGGCGCCGCGCCAAGACCCGGCGGCCCGGTTCCGGTTGTTCATGCTGGGCAACACGGAGCGCGACCACGATCTCCTGACGGCGGTGGCGCGGAAATTGCCGGCGGACCGTTTCGAGCTGCGTCTGCGGCTGCCGCCGCGCCTGGCGAAACCCTACGAGGGCATTCCGGCCGCGACCATCCTGCCGCGGCTGTCGGACGCGGAGATGCTGGCGGAATATCAACAGGCGGACGTGCTCGCCATGCCGATGCTCGACAGCGCGGCGAACAACGTGATCCTCGAAAGCATGGCGTGCGGGACGCCGGTGATGGTCAACCGCGTCGGCGGCATTCCCGAATACGTCGATCCGGCCTGCAATTTCCTGATGAGCAACGACCGCCACGTGGACGAATGGGTCGAAAAACTGCTGTGGCTGGAGCAGAACCGCGACGTGGCGGAGCGCCTACGCCCGGCCACGCGGGCTTGGGCGGAAAAATTCGACTGGAAGCTCATCGCCGAGGATTACCGCGCCATGTATCGCGACGTGATCGCGCGGGGATAGCCCGATGGAACGGCTGGCCTACTTCCTGCGGCGGCTGACGTTGATGGTGCCGACCTTCGTCGGGATCACGTTCGCGTGTTTCGCGCTGTGCCAGGTCGTGCCCGGCGGGCCCGTGGAGCAGGCGCTGGCGAAAATGCGCGGCATGGGGGCCGCCGAAGCCGGCCGCGGCGTCCATGCCGGCGCGGCGATCTCCGCGGAACAGCGCCAGGCGCTGGAAGCCCACTTCGGCTTCGACCAACCCCTCCTGCGGCGCTACTGGAACTGGCTGGCGCGCGACAAAATGGGCCTGGCCGCCTATTCCTACAAGTATCCCGACCAAACCGTCGGCCAACTCGTCGCGGACCGGTTCAAAATCTCGCTGGTTTTCGGAATTTCAGGTTTTGTGCTGACTTATCTGGTCTGCATCCCCCTTGGAATCGCCAAAGCCCTGCGCCACGGCAGCGTTTTCGATGCCGCCAGCAGCGTTCTGGTGTTCGCCGGCTATGCCATTCCGGCGTTCGCCTTCGGCATGTTGCTCAAAATGCTGTTCGCCGGGACGGGGGACGGCTTCTGGGACCTCCTGCCGGCGGCGGGAGTGACCTCCGTGAACTACGAATTGCTCTCGCCATGGGGCAAATTCAAGGATTTGTGCGCCCATTTCGTCCTGCCGGTGGCCTGCTACGTGATCGGGAACTTCGCGGTGCTGACGCTGCTGATGAAAAACTCGCTGCTGGAACAGATCGGGCAGGATTACGTGCGCACGGTGCTGGCCAAGGGCGGCAGCCTGCGCCGGGCGGTCTGGTTCCATGCGTTCCGGAATGCGCTGATTCCGATCGCGACGGGCTTCGGCGGCGTCCTGGGCATCCTGTTCGCCGGGTCGGTACTGATCGAAAAGGTCTTTGAAATCCCCGGCATGGGGAGGCTGAGCCTCGATGCCATCGTCAGCCGCGACTACATGGTCTTCATGGGCATTCTGGCCGTCACGTCCGTCTTGGGCCTGCTGGGCCGGCTGCTCTCCGACGCCTGCTACCTCCTGATCGATCCGCGGATCCAGTTCGATTAGCAGCCGAGAACAAACTACGAAAAACGCGAAAAACGCGAAAAGAAAACATGAAATTTTCCCCAAACCAGATCCCCTTTCGTGTTTTTCGCGTGTTTCGTAGTTTATAATGGCTTTGAAGTTTCCAGCGATCCATTGGCATCCGGTCACGCGGCAGCGCTGGGCGCGCTTCCGCGGGCTGCGGCGCGGCTGGGGATCGTTCTGGGTCCTGCTGGGGGCCTACGGAATCAGCCTGTTTTCGGAGGGAATCGCCAACGACAAGCCCCTGTGGGTCCGGTTTGCGGGGCGCAACTATTTTCCGGTCGTGAAATTCGTTCCGGAAGACGTTTTCGCGGGCAATGGCCGCCAAACCCGGCCGGATTACCGGGCGCTGGCCGCGGCCGACGTTTTTGCGCCCGGCAGCGGCAATTGGATGCTTTGGCCGCCGATTCCGTATGGGCCGCTGGAAAGTTTGCCGCCCGGGAGCATCGAATTGCCCGCCACGGCGACCGTGACGGCCACGCCGGAGCCCCGCGTGGCCTCCGCCGATCTCGATGCCGCCGGAAATATCGTCCGCGCGGCGGGCGATTCCGAATATTTTAGGTTGAATGCAGGAGAACAACCGGTCTGGGAGCTTCCCGGGGAGGTGCGCGCGGGCTTGGCGGCGCGTTTTGGGGATCGCGCGGCCGGCGCGGTGGATGCGCGGGCGGCCGGACCGGACGGCCAGACCGCCTGGATCTCGCTTTCGCCCTACGAACCGCGCGGGGCGCCGCCGGCGCGGGTCCGGTTGACCTTCCGCGAGGAGTTGGCGGCGGGTCAGACCAAAAAAGCGGTCGTGGACGAGCAAAATCCCGTTTTTCCGGCCGGATTTCCGGCTCCGGGCACGCCGGGATGGGTTTTTTCGACCGAAAAAGAGCAGGTGCGGTATCCCTTCCGGCCGGTGGCGGGGCATCCGCTGGGGCTCGATTCCTCGGGGCGCGACGTGGCGGCACGGATGCTGTACGCCCTGCGGACCTCGCTGACCTTTGGGATGCTGCTGGTGCTGGCGACGATGGCGCTGGGCACGCTGGCCGGCGCGGTGCAGGGCTACTACGGCGGCCGGGTGGACCTGCTGGGGCAGCGGATCATCGAAATCTGGGAGTCGTTGCCGTTCATCTACGTCCTGATCCTGCTGGGCTCGGTCTACGGGCAGAGTTTCGGGCTGCTGCTGGGGGTCTATGCGGTCTTCAACTGGATCGGCATTTCCTACTACGTGCGGGCCGAATTCCTGCGCCTGCGCAAGCTGCCGTTCGTGGAGGCCGCGCGGGTCATCGGGCTGCCGGGGCGGAAAATCATCTTCCGGCACGTCCTGCCGAACGCGCTGGTGCCGCTGGTGACGTTTTTCCCGTTCTTGCTGGTGGGGGCGATCGGGGCGATGGCCGCGCTGGACTATCTGGGCTTCGGCCTGCCGCCGCCGACGCCGAGCTGGGGCGAACTGCTGGCGCAGGCGCAGGAATTCCCGCAGGCCTGGTGGCTGGTGCTCTATCCGGCCCTGGCGCTGTTCGCGACGATGCTGGCAGGGGTATTCGTCGGCGAAAGCCTGCGCGCGGCCTACGATCCGCGGCCGTACGGGAAGCTGGAGTAGGGGGAAGCCCCGAGGTCCGAGGTCGGAAGACCCCCATGGCCTTGTGCCATGGGTGAATCAGGTTCGCCCCACTCCGTTTGCGCTGTTTGCACCACCTCCTTCACCCACGGCGCGAGGCCGTGGGGGTCGTGGGGGCGGTCGGGCGTTCCCGGCGGGGGCCGAAGTGCAGATTTCGTTCGACTTCGCGGGGGGCGGGGCGTAAGGTTTAATTGTCTGGACACGTGTGGTGTCCGCGACCGCGCAAGGAACGGCAAGCATGAAGAAAACGACGGTTGGGCAACGGGGTTTCACGCTGATCGAACTGCTGGTCGTGATCGCGATCATCGGGATTTTGTCGTTGGTCATGTTCACCTCGCTCAAAGGTGCCATGAACGCCGCCAAAAACGCGCGGACCATGTCCCAGATGCAGGCCTTGGAAGGGGCCATCAAGCGGTACTACGCGGAATATGGCAAGATGCCGGCCCCGGGGACGGGCTTCAACGGCAGCAAGGACATGGAAAAAACCGTGTTCACGGGCGCCGAACAGGCCAAGATCATCGAAATCCTGATCAACTCGCCGAATGCCGATGCCGCGGCCAACCCGCGGAAAATCGTCTTTCTGGATTTGGATCCCAAGTCGTTCTACGTGAGCACGCAGGATGAGGTGTTCAACGACCTGAAGAACGGCAAATCCTACAAGGATCCCTGGTGGGATCCGAACCAGACGCCGGCCAGTTCCGCCGAGCATTCGTACGGCATCCTGATGGATTTCAATTTCAACGGGGTCATCGAGGACACGGCGGATTACGGCAATATCCGCGCGCCGGTGGCGGTGTTTTCGCAGGGCAACCCCGACAAGGCGTATAAAACGAATCCGGCCTTCAAGACCTGGTAGCGGATCGGCGGGCATGACGGGCGAGAAACGAGGGCGTTCAACGAGGCAACCCGGCTCTCCGGAGATCGGGACGAAAGACACGGCATGAAGATCTCCATTCGCAAACAAGGCTTCACGTTGATTGAAATCCTGGTGGTGATCGCGATCATCGCGATTTTGGCGGCGATCATTCTGCCGATGGGCGGCGCGGCGCGGAAAGCCGCGTTGCGCCGGCGGGCGGCGGTGGAAATGAACAGCATCAAGGTGGCCATCCTCCAGTTCCACGCCGACCACAAATACATGCCGTGGCCGGTGACGGCGACGGATCCCGCCCGGGTGGGGCCGGACCGGTGGGCGCTGACCTGGGAGGCGCAACGCGCCGTGATCGACATGCTGACGACCAACAATCCGCTGGGGAAGAACTATCTGCAAGTCCCCGAAAATTCGCGCCCCGACGACAAGTCCAGCGTGTTCCTCGATCCATGGGCGAGCCGGGACGCGGCGCAAAAAGACAAGTGGACGTTCTACGCGATCGGCATGGACCGGAACATGGACGGGGCGGTGACCATCCAGGATTCCGGGGTCAGCGAGTGGGAAGGCAAGAAGGTCATGGAGCCGGTGCTGGTGTTTCCGACGGGCGACGCGGAAACGGATCCCCGGAAAAAACTGAAAACGTTCGATCTGTAGCAAGGCGGCGCGGCGGGCCCGCCCCGCCCAGGAAAAAGCAATGAAAACACGAAACGGAAAACCGGGCTTCACGCTGATCGAACTGCTGGTGGTGCTGGCCATTCTGGGCATCCTCATGGCGATGATGGTGCCGGCGGCGGGGCTCATCATGAAACGGATGGCGAAGGCGCGGACGCAAAGCGATGCCAACATCGTGGCGTCCGTGCTGCTGAAATACCAGTCCGAATACAACCGGTGGCCGCCGGCCTATTTGCCGTCCGGTGCCGGCGAGTCCAATGCCGAATGGGTGGACATCATGGCTCCGAAACCCGAGGAGACCAAGGAGATCTACAAGGTCAACAACCCCAAGCGGATCGGGTTCTTCGAGCCGGGCGGCGGCGCCTTGGCCGCCAGCGGCGACGACGTCGGCGCTTTCGTGGATGCCTGGGGCAAACCGTTTTCGTTCCGCGTGGACCTCGAGGGCACGGGCGAAATGGCCAACCCGAACGTCGACGTCGGCGGGACGCTGCGCGCCCGGTCGCTGGCGTGGTCCGCGGGGCCGGACGGCGATCTCGAAACCTGGGAAGACAACGTCGCGGGCTGGCAGTAGGTCCAGGAGCCGGAGAACGGGAGACGGTGGCCGGGAAATCCGAGACCCGGGATTCAACCACGAAACGCGCGAAAGACACGAAATGAAGACAAGAACCGGAAAACGCGGGTTTACCCTGATCGAGCTGCTGGTGGTCGTGGCCATCATCGGCATTTTGTTCGCCGTGGCGATGCCCGTGTTCGAAAACGCGGGCCGCAAGGACACGGACCGGGCCGCCTACCAGGTCGTGAGCGCCATGCGCCTGGCCCGCCAGCACGCCATCTCCAAGCGGCAGTGGACGATGGTGATTTTTCCCAACACCGACGGCGGGAACTACACCGGGCAGAACGGCAACGATCTCGACAAGTGCCTGCGCAGCTATGCGGTCATCGCCGCGACCAACAATCTCGACGGCGAATACAAGTTCAGTTCTTCCTACCGCGATCCGCGCGTCAGCGACATGAAGCTGGAGTTCGTGTCCGACTGGAAATACCTGCCCGAAGGCATCTATTTCGACGACGACCGGTTGCTGAGAAACAACTATTTGTTCGGGGCCGGCAGTCCGCCCTATTACACCGCCACGTTCCGGTTCCCGCTCGATCCGGCCACGCCCAACCTCCTGATGCGGCCGATGGCGGCGGTGCTGTTCCGGCCCAACGGCCGGGCCTACGTGATGAGCGACGGCAACAGCAACGGCAAGTTCTGGCAGGACACGGACTATTCCACCCTCTACCTGACGTCGGCGAAGTATTACGAGCAATCGGGCCAGACCCTGGCCGTGCCGCAGACGATTCCCGGCACGAACACGTCGATCATGATCCGCAACAAAACCGGCCAAGTGCACGTCCGGGACGGCTCGAATGAATAGGGAAACACGGCAGATGATCCAACGGAAACCTGGGCGGAACGCGCGGCGCGCCGGCTATTCGCTGGTGGAAGTGACGCTGGCGCTGCTGGTGGTGGCGATCGGGTTGACGGCGACGTTCGCGCTGTTCCCCGAAGGCCTGCGGGCGACGCGCACGGCCGTGGACGACACGGAAATCGCCATGTTCGCCGAATACGTGTTCACCACGCTGGACCTGACGGCGGCGAAGGTCGGCGGCAATTTCGGCTCCGGAGGCTGGACCATCGGCGACACGGACGTGTTCATCTCCCTGATGCTGTCCAGCAGCGCCTCCGACGTCAAATTCCAGCTCAAGGACGGCGGCGGAACGGAAGTCTTCTACTGGATTCCGGACTACTACGGCTTGACGGACGGCGACTATGCTTCCGGCAATTTCCAGGAATTCTGGACGTCGGCGTTCACGTATACCCTGACCTTGCAGGTCAGCACCTGGAAGGGCTACGGCAGCGGCGTGACGACCTATGCCCTCCTGAAAGTGTGGCCCGGCGAATACACGGGCAGCGGAACGCCCCCGGGCGCGCCGCGCATTTTTTACCGGGAAGTGTTGCCGCTGAGGTGAGAGGAACAACCATGAGAATCCAGAATCCAGGATTCGGAATTCAGAATAGACGGGCGAGTTTTTCGGCGGGGCGCCGGGCCTCCATGACGTCCGGCTTCACCCTGATCGAGGTGTTGGCGGCGATGGCGGTGCTGGTGATCCTGGTGCTGGCCCTGACGCGGATGTTCATGGAATCGGCCAGCATCACCAAGCGCGGCACGACCGCCCTGATGCGCAACAGCACCATGCAGACGGCCATGGAAACCCTCTTGCAGGACGCCGAAAGCATGATGGTCAACGACCGGTTGGCGTGCTACGTCGAAGCCGACACCGCGGACTTCGGCACGGACGGGTTCGGCTTCGACGACGTCTGGTTCGTCGGCACCTCCGGCGACCAGGACGACGACATGCCCTACGAGTATTTCCATTACTACGTCACCAACGCGCTGGCCACGAACAAAACGGGCGCCATCTACACGCGCTTCAGCCTGATGAAGGAACGCATGCTGTTTTCGGTGGGCGACGACCGGGACTTCTACGCCTTGGAAGCCACGGACATCCGGTGGTGGGAAACCGCGCGGACGATTTCGAAGGCCGTCTGGGACGACCAGGTGCTGGCCGACAACGTGGTGCGCTTCGACGTCTACTGCACGGGGTGGGAAGGCGAAGAATGGATGGGGGGACGATCCGGGGTGCACGAATTCGACAGCACGCGGGGGCCGCGGGGCGATCTCGCGCTGGCCGGGCTCCCGCCGGCGGCGTTCGACATCTACCTGCAGGTGACGAGCCCCGAAGTCGCGGTGGAGGCCGGCATGGCCCTGGTGGACGGCGTGGACGCCGCCACCCAGCGGAAAGCCCGGGAAATGATGATCCGGGATTCGGCTTCGCTGTTCGGCCGCGCCGTGCCGATCAACGGTTCCGCCCGCTACAACACGGTGACGGTGTACGGCACGAACAACACGGCCTATTATGAAGACTAGCCGCGAGCGGGAGCAGGGCATGGCACCGACAAGCAAGAGTTCAGGGGTCAGCGTTCAGAATTCAGAACGGGGAGCGGTTGTCTTGTCCGCCGGAGCCTTGGCCAAGGCGGAAGGCCGGGGCGCCGACCCGGCGGTTCGGGGAGCCCAACATCCAACGTCCAACGTCCAATTTCCAATCGCCGGCGGAACGGACCGGCGCCGGGGCGTGGCGCTGATCATCGTGCTCGGATTCCTGACCCTGATGGTTTTGATGGCCGTGGCTTTCCTGACGCAAGCCCGGGTCGAACGCATGGTGGCGGACTCCACGCTGGAAGCCATGCGCGGCCGGCAACTGCTGCGGACGGCCGTGAACGCCGCCATGAACGACTACAGCACCTATCTGTGGGACGAACAGATCATCGTGCCGGCGGATTCCGCGGACCGGATGTTCGTTTCCCGCCCCCCCACGGCCGCCAGCAGCATGGGTGGGCGCACCATTGGCGCGGACAACGCCTCCCTGATCGTGGGCGAAGTGCTCGATTGGATTCCGCGGTTTTACCTGGAGCCGCCGTTCGAAGCCGCCACCGAGGTGGATGCCCGGGCCCAGTGGATCCTGATCCGCGAAGACCCCAACAACTCCCAAAGCCGCATTCTCGGGCGCTATGCCTACGTGTGCTTCGATTCGAGCGGGGGGATGGACGCCAATCTGATCGCGCGGAGCGAGGGCGTCGCCGCGCAGGACGTGCGCGGGTTCACGAACCGGTTCCGGCGCAGCGTGCGCGACGTGCCCATGGGCAACTTGAAGGAAGCGTCCGACGCCAACGAATTCAAGCGGCTCCGCCGGGGCTGGAAGGGCTTCGACAGCCTGCAGTCGGTCATCAAGCTGACGGACGGGCATTACATCGACGGCCAAGCCGACTTCGAGTCCGGCGATGCCCCGACGCCGGGGAAACTGCCCAGCAACGTGCGCTGGCGCAACGACCGCATCGAAACCAAGCGGGCGCTGGACCCCTTCAGCGTGAACGATCTGGTTTCCTACAGTTTGTCGGCCTACCGGGGCGGGCGCTACGACCGCGCCTCGGGCCGCTGGTCGGAACCCAAGCCGATGAACGAAGCCACGAGCTGGGAAGGCCTGCTGGCGCCGCTCAATTCCCAGTTCGCCCACGGCTGGGGCAGTTGGATCAACAAGGCGATCTACGACTATACCCACGACACGCCGGTGCCCCAGGGCACGGATTATCCGTCGCCCAAGAACGTGCCCATGTTCAACGAAATCGCCATCAGCTATGAACTGCTGCCGCCGTCGACCACTCCGGACTACGAATTGCGATTAACCATGGCGTTCGAGTTTTGGTATCCATTTCCTTCGCAAGACAACGACGGCGTTCCCAATTTCACGCTTCTTGCACCGACGATGAGTTGCGGCACCGCAGCAACGGGACCGGGAGATATTCATCTCCAGATGTTCCTGACGTCCGGCGGCACCACCATTCCCGTTTTTGGGGCCATGGGCACGGCCAGTGCTCCGCAGTTGAGCGTGCCGGCGCAGTGGAACAACGGGGTGCCCTACCAGCCGACTCCCGGGCAGTTAACTTTTACGGCCCAGTTGAGAACGCCTCCGTCCATGGGCGCATTGCCTCCGTCGGGCGTTGATTTGACCGTCATGAGTGCCCTGCTGACGAAGCCGATCTATCTGCAGGGAGCGGGCGGCAATGCCGACATGTTGCCGGGCGGTGGTCCTACCCCGATGAGTTTCGGCGGCGTGCAAAATCTGCCGGTGGGCAGTCCAAGCCCGACCAATTCCTACGCCGTGACGGATCCGCGCCTGAACCACTTGTCCGGGCAATGGGTCATGGAAAACCCGCCCTCCCTCAACCAAATGAACAACTGGTTCACCACGCCGGTCATGCTCAGCGGGGCCGGCATGATGAGCGACACGGCGTTGCGGGAAGAGGGCATGTGCATGTACAGCCGCAACGGCCCCATGGAAAATCCCGCCGAACTGGGTTTCATCAGCAACGGCCGGGAGTGGGGCACGATCGACGTCTGCACGCCGGAGGGGGCGGAACTGCTGGCCACGCTGGTTTCGACCAACGTCTACGGCGAGTGGCTCCGCAACAACGGCGTGATCTACACCAACGGCACGATCAATCCCCACACGCGCAGCACGAACGTCATGGTGTCGGCTTTTTACGATTTGGCGGCCAACGAAGTGCCCAACCAGAGTTCGGAAAACTTTTCTCCGGTCGCGACCTATCCCGGCAAGACCATCAACGATGAACTCGCCAGGACCTTGGCGGAGAAGATCCTGTTCGAGTCGGACGTGTCCACCATGGCGGTCGGAGAGCGCTTGGCGCGGAGTTTCCAGTTCGGCAGCGACTGGGCCCGCATCCAAGCCATGCAGAAGCGCAAGGATCTGGCCCAAAAAGGGCTGAACAACAACCAGCGCGAATCGCTCATCCGCAACACCTGGGGCCTGTTCAGCCCGGAGAACAGCTTGTTCACGGTGGTGGCGATCGCGCAGGCGATCAAGGAAAGTCCCGGCAACGTGGGCATTTGGAACGCAGACGACGACATCGTCACGGGCGAACGGCGGGCGGTGGCGCTGGTTTGGCGCGATCCGTTCAAGACCGGCCAGAACCTGCACCACGAAATGTTCGTCCGGATGTACCGGTATTTGAACGATTGACGGGGCGTCCGGCGCGCGCTGGGCCGGGCGGCGGCCGCGAAATCGGTTTGCCGAACAGTCAGGAATCTGCGGGCGGTGTATGGCCGGCCGCATTCGGGGAAGCTGAATTTGGAGTGCGGTGGCTCGACACCGCTTTGGTTTGCGGCGACTTGACGCCGCTTCCCTCGGTTTGAACGGGCATCGACTTGAACGGGTCCAGGACGTTGATCCGATCCGTTTTGAATCCTTCCACCGTTTTGCGAAACGCGGCATCGGCGGTTCGGGCGAACCAATGGGCCGAACACCACGGATAGTTTTCCGCCCGGAGAACCACGCCGTGATGCGCGGGATTCCCATGCACGTATTTCAGGCGGGCGAAATACGATTCCGGAAAGGTGACGTGGGTGTCGAAGAATTGGAACCACACCTTGCGTCCAGGCGTTCGATCCCGGAGATTGAATTCCCGGGCGGAAAGCGTGTGCAGCTTGGACAGCAGTTTCCTCAACGATGCGGGGTCTCCGGACGGGGTCGCCATGAAATGATAATGGTTGGATAGCGCCGCCCAGGCTTGCAGTTCCCAGCCAAACTCTCCGGCGCACGCAAAGAGCAAGTCCAGGAAATAATCCAACCGAGCCGGATCGGACAACCAATGGGCTTTCCGGTAGGTGCCGGCCGTGACCATGTAGGCGCCAGCCTCGGTCAGGCGATGGGGCGGAGCATGGGGCCAGTGGTGCATGGGCATCTTGTGCTACAAGAGGAATCCGGCGTCAAGCCGCCGGAAAGGAAAGCGGCGTCGAGCCGCCGCACTCCAAACCGATCCCCGACTTCGACCTTGCGAAACGCGCCGCGAGATTACGGCCAGAGCGGCTGGATGGCGTAGAAGAGGCGGGCGGTCCCGTTCGAGGAGCGGCGGACGTTGAACGTCCATTGGCCGTAGATGTTGGTCGTGCCCGTGAAGTTGGTGTAGCCCCAGAGGGCGACCGGCGTCTGCAGGTTGGTGCCGGTGCGGATATAGAAGTTCTGCAGGGGATCGACCGGATCGTTGCCTTCCGTCCACAGCGTGACGTTGGTGGCGGCGAAGAGCGCGTTGGTGACGTAGATCTGGTCCGCGATGGGGACGGCGTACGTGAACGGGCTGGCCTGGGCGGCGGCCAGATTCGTGTAGACCGCGCTGACGTTGTTGCTGCCCGGGGCGGAACCGAGATAGGCGTTCAGCACGCCGGTCTTGTTGGGCCTGAATTCCACCACGTACTGGATGGTCTGGAGACGCGGGTAGGTATGATGGGGAATCGTGGCCCAGACGAAGCCGTGGCTCCCGTCGCCGGCGCCGTCGCGGATGCTCATGCCGAGGGAGCTCCAGCCGCCGCTGCCGCGATGGTAGAGCGTGCCGGCCGCGCTGACGTAGCCGTCGACCACGTTGTAGCCGGCATAGACGGACATGTTGTCGTAGTGCGCCGGCGGCCATGGATCGAGCATGTGGAACGGCGGCACGAGATTGGTGTTGGCCGGAACGATGGGCTGGTCCTGCGTGTGCCACGCCCAGGCGTAGACGTTGGTTTCCTCTGCCCGCGGAATCAGGACCTGGCCGCTGTTGGCGCTGCCGGCGGTCGGGATGCCCATGATCCACTCGAAGTCGCCGTAGGTGCTGCCCTGATACGAAAGGCTGATGCTGTTGGTTTCGAGCGTGAACCCTTGGTTTTGCGGGATGCGGTCGGAACCGGAGGCAAAGCCGCGATACGACAGCGAATAAAACTGGTTGCCGTACTGGTCAAGCAGGCGGATCACGCCCACGCCGTCGTAGATGTGGTCTTTGGGCCAAATCCCAACGGCATAGCTAGGAGGAGGACGCGGCAACGCATTCGTGAGAAACTGGTTGATCGGCGCGTTGGTGGCCAATTCCTGATCGCCCAGCACGTAATAACCATAACCGTTGGCGGCATTGGTAAACACGGTGTTGGTCGGAATTTTGTACGACGCGTAGGCGGGAATATTGGAGTGGATGGCAATGTCGCCCGGGGCGCCAAAGGCCAATTCAATGGTCCAGCCGCCGAGATCGACGCCTTCTATGCCGCATAATTCGACGAATTCGTGGCAGACCCCGTTGGTGGTGATCAGAATGTCGTAAAGGTCTGGACTAAACATCGTGCAGGGACTGCTCGTCCAACACAGATAATCGTACTCGTAGGGCTCTTTATCGCCAAACGGGGCGTAGAAAATCTCGTTGATCCAGATGTCGCCGGGGCGGACGGTGGCGATCCAGTTGGTGTAGACGGAGGAGGTGTAGACGTTGGTGGAGTAGCCGGGGAAATTGGAATTGGCGCCGAAGCCGGCATAGCGCACCTGGACGTAGTAGCGGATCGCGATGCCGCCGGACGTCTGGGCGGGGACGTCGGAAGTGGCCGCATAGGAGCCGGGCGCGAGGGCGATCATGCCGTTGGTGACCCAGGCATTGGTGGCGACCCGATACGAACTGGTCACGGTCAGGATGGTGGCGCCGTAGCGGGTGAGGACGTCGGCGATGACCGTCGCGGGCAGGTCGACGATCGGCGTGGCGGGATCGAGGCCCGGCGTGACCACGACCTGCGGGCGCGGCTGGTAGGCGCCGCAGACGATCTCGTCCACCATGGCGCGGACCGCGCCGACGGCGTGGTAGATGCGCACGTAGAAATGGTTCGTGGAGCCGACGTACATGGAGAACGACTCGTACGCGGTGGAGGTGGGCGAGAACGTGGCCGCGTTGCTCCAGGCGACGCCATCGGCGGAGATCTGGACGTTCAGGGTGAACGCCTCGCTGGCGGCCCACCGGCGCGACAGGAAACTGAGGGTGCCGATGCCGCCCGGCAGGTGGGGGCTGCGGACGTAGTTGCCCACGGTGGTGTTGAAGCGGCAGGACTGGCCTTCGTAGGCGTTGGACACGTTGACCATGCTGTTGGAAACGATCCAGCCTTGATAGGTGTCGTTGGTGTAGCTGTCGCGCCGCGGCCAGCCGTTGAAGTTCTGGCTGCGATAGAGCGCGGGCAGGCGGACTTCGACGTTGTCCACGTAGACGTCGTCGGAAGACATGGCCGGATTGAACGCGATGCGCGCCTGGGCTCCCACGTTGGTGAAATAGAGCCAGGTGGCGTAGTTCGTGCCGGTCGTGACGGCGAAGGAGTTCTGCGTCAGCCAATTGGTGCCGCCGTCGGTGGAGACCTGCAGGAGCAGGTAGGCGGATTTGCCTTCGTTGGCGGCCTTGGCCCAGAAGACGACTTCGCCGACGCCGCCCTCGAAGGCCGGGGAGATCACGGCGCTGTTGGAGGGGACGAGCAGGGCGGCGCGGGTGCCGCCGACGCCGCCGGTGGGGGAAATGGAGCTGGCGGAAATGGTCCAGCCATAGCGGGAATAGGTGCCGGGCAGGGCGTAGGCGGAATCGATCCAGGAGTTGAAGTCTTCGAGGCGCCGGATCGTGGCGTATTCGGTGGCTTCGATCTCGTCGATCATGAACCGGTTGGTGCCGCTGCCGATCTGGCGGATGCGCCAGAACAGGTGGTCGGCGCGGTTGACCGAAACCACGTGGTTGGTGAAATAGCGGCGGGTCACGTTCGTCAGCGTGCCGTTGGTGGTCCACGGCCCCGTTTCCGCGGGGGCGGACTCGATGGACATGGTGATTCCCGGGCTCATGGATTCCGTGCGCCACCAGAAGCCGACGTCGCCGATGCCGCCGGGCAGTTCGCCGCTCATCAGGACGGCGTTGGTGTTCATGATGAGGCTGTAGCCGGCGGGGGTGTAGGGTTCGTCGCCGTCGATGAAACTGACGGCATGTTCCCCGAGGCCGGAGAAGTCGTCGCTGGCGGAGGCGATCCAATCGTCCGCGGGGAAAGCCGCCGTGACGAGTCCGACGGTGCCGGTGAGGATGACGCTCTTGCGCTGCAGCGTCCGGTCGCGGGTGTTGCGGCTCCACATGGAGCCCGTGGCGTTGGTGCCGACTTGCCCGACGCGATCCTTGACGGTGCCGGTGGTGCCGCCCTGGCGCAGGACGACCACGTCGTCGCCGTTGAAGGTCAGGTATTTGTTGGTGAACAGGTTGGGCAGGCCGGAGATGGCGTTGGTGGGCGCATAGAGCGGCGGGACGTTCGGCCGGCCGACGACGAGGGCCTGGCCCGGCGCCACGACGCCGGTCAGGGGAATGGAGACGGAGGGGTTCGTGGCGCCGTTGTCGTACTGCTGCAGCACGTAGTTTTGGGCGGCGAGATCGAGGTTGGTCGTCAGGCCGTTGAAGATTTCGATGGCCTTGTTGTTGCCGGAGCCCTCCACGTACTGGGAGATGAAGACGTCCATGGGCGGCGGCGGCGGCGCGACGTTCCAGAAGACTTTGCCGCTGGTCACGGCCCAGTCGGGCGAATAGGGGCCGAATGAGATCAGTTGGCCCCACGTGTCGAAATTCTGCGTGCGGCCGGCCATGACCCGCATCTCGACGTCGTCGACGTACATGATGCTGCCGGCGACGTTGGCGCCGGCGCAGAGGAAGACCACGTGGGCCTGGACGGCGTTGGTCGGGGCGGTGGCTTCCACGGAGTGTTTCGTCCAGTGGTTCGTGAGCGCGGCGACGTTGACGCTGGCCTCGCCCACGGTGACCGTGGCGGCGTCCTGCCATTCGATCTTGATCTGCATCGTCGTCGCGGACCAGTTGGGCGTGGCCCGGAACCACGCGGAGGCCCGATAGGTCCGGCCGGAAACGACCGGCACGTCCTGGGCGAAGGAACCGTAATCGGTCCAGCCGGACATGTATTGCCCGTGGATGGCGCCGCACCAGTTGCCGGAATGCGGGGCGGCGGAGAAATTCGCGACGTTGTGGGGCCAGGCTTGCCAACTGCCCCAATCGATGGCCGTTCCTCCCGAGGGATCGGTCGTGCGCTCGAAGCCGGGGTTCTTCAGGAGATTGTTGTTGGTCCCCAGGGAATTGTCGACGTACAGGCGCTGGAAGGAATAGTCGCCCGACAGATGGTCGAAGGTGATGCGGTACCGGCCGGGTTGGCCGAGGTTGACGACGGCGTAGTTGGTGGACCGGATCAGGGTGCCGAACGCCGGCAGGCTTTGGGTCGGCGTGCCGTTGGTGGGCCCCCAAACGAAGTTGGTGCCGGCCGAAAAACGCACGGTGACCGTGGTGGCGTTGGTGATATGGTGGTCGGATTCCCAGCGGGTGGAACCGGCGATCCGCGTCATGTTCGCCGGGGGCTTGTTGGTGCCGATGAAGCTGCCCTGGACGGTCATGGTGTCGAAAACGTACGCGACCGTCTGGGTCACGGCATACACGTTGTTGCTGACGTCCAGGGTGAACCGGAACTCGCCGGGCGAAAATCCGGCCAGCGTGTAGTCGGCGCGCCCGCACGCCACGCCGCTGGCCGGCGGCACGACGATGCCGGCCAACGGGGCGCCCAGGAGGTTCGAGGGGTTGTTGTTGGGCTGGAACTGGAAGGTGGTCGAGTTTTCCAGCAAGACGGTTCCGCTCCACAGATTGGTGGAGGGCGCCGGATGGTTCGTCAGGCGGCTGTTGGGATTGTTGGTCCAACCGTTGAATGCGCCGACGACTCCCAGATTCGTGACGACGGGGCGCGGCAACGGGCTTGCCCCCGCCCATTCCAGGGTGAATTTCTTGGTGAAATCGTTGAACGTGAAGCGGTAGTCGCCGGGAGTCAGATCGGAATAGTTGATCGGATCCGGATCGCCCGTCGTCACGGGAGCGAACGCTTCCGCCGGAACGCGATAAACGAAGGTGGCTCCGCCCCACTGCTTGGTCCATGAACTGTCGGCGACGAATTTGAACGTGCCGCTGGCGGAGTCGAGGGCCTGGGTGCATACCCAGACGTTGTCGGCCACGAGGACCATGCTGGGCGAGGCGTCCCAGGAATTGTGGGATCCGGGAACGGCCATGCCGGAATACGGCGAACTGAAGGCATAGGCATGAATTGCCAGCCCCAGCGCTGCCGCTCCGACGATTCCGGCTTTCCTGCTCATGGCCACCTCAAATGTTACGGTTGGAATCCACTTCCGCCCACCAGAACCCTACTCCTTTTATCAAATCCTGACAAGTAGGGCCCATGGATTAATTGATAGGCGGCGGCGCAACGGCGGCGGCCCCGGGGGCGAAGCGGAAGATGCTCTTGCCGGCACCCGATTTTCGACTCCCGAACCCGGGCGTTCGAATCCCCGCCGATTCCTGTCCCCCATATATTTCCATTGGCCGGCAGCGGGGAAAAACGGTAGATTGGAAGCGGTGAGGACTGCACCGGGAGCAATGGCCATGAAAATAGCTGCGATCATTGGATTATGGTTAGCGTGCGCGGCAAGCGTGGCGTGGGGGCAGGCCATGTTGCCGGCCTTCTATTCGGGTCCGTGGAGCAGCGTGCCCCTGCCGACGGGGTGGACCAAGGTCGGGTTGGGGAGCGATTATGCGGGCAATTACGACGGCATCGACGGCGGCGCGGCCAAGTTCGACAGTTCGGGCGATTTCATTCTCATCCATCTGGCCAGTGCCCCTGGCACGGTGAAATACTTCACGCAAGGCAACAGCCTTTCCGGGGATTACGTGTTCAAGGTGCAGCAAGGGGCAACCTCGAATTCCCTGACCGACGTCGTCGTCTACAATTCCGGCAATCCGATTTCCGGATCCGTCGTCGGGCGGACCAACAACCTGCTTGCCACGACCCGCTTCGTGAAGTTCATTTACGTGACGAAGGCGCTTGGCAACGTCGGCGTCGACGGCATCGGGATCGAAGGTCCGGGTGCGCCGACGGTCGGATTCACTCCCTCCGGAGACCAAAGCGTTCCGGTGAGCAACCAGCTGTCTTTGGCGGTGGCGATCGCGCCGTCGGGCAGCGGCCTGCAAGGGTGGAGCCTGACCCCTGCCTATTCGGGCGCCGCCAACCTCGCGGGCGGCACGTTCACGTTCACGCCGGCGTCGGGCGACAACGGCAAGACGTTCACGCTGGCCGTGGTAGCCACGAATTCGGTCGGCACCACGACGGGGACGGTTTCAATCGCCGTGACCGCCTACGAGCCGCCGGTGCCGGTGATTTCGTTCAGTCCGACGAACGTCTTCACGATCATGGCCACGTCGACCCAAAAGGTCGGGATCGGCGTGTCGCCCGCCGGCAGCGGCATCCACAGCTGGACGCTGCTGCCCAGCAACTATGCGGGTTCGGCCACCTTGGTCGGCACCAATTTCACGTTCACGACGGCCCAGGCGGATGGTCCCGCCAGCTACGTCCTGACGGTCGTGGCCAGCAACTCGTTCGGCCACTCGACGGGAACGGTGGACTTCACCGTGACGACCTATGTCCCGCCGCCCTTGCCCGGGTCGATTTTCGTCGATTTCGAAGATGCCCCCTCCAAGACCGCCTATGCGCCGGCTACCAACACGCTGAGCGGCCGCAGTTGGTGGGTGGGCGGCGTCATCGGCACCCTCGAAGGCGACAAGAAGTTCGATCTCAAGGCGTTGCGCATCCGGTGCAATGCGACCGACCACGACGTGAAGCTCATGACCTTGTTCCCGCTGACCAACGGAATCGGCGAGGTGTCGCTGTGGTTTGCTTCGTACGGCAACGACGGCACCAACAACATGCCCCAGGTTTCCGTCGAGATCAGCACGAACATGAATTCGGGCTGGCTCACGTTGGACACGTTCGATACGGGTTCGGCCACCACGCTGGTCTACCGCACCATTCCGGTCAACGTGAGAGAGACGGTCTATCTGCGCTTGAAAGCCCCGCAGGCCGGCAACGACAAACGGGCGAACGTCGACAACCTGACCATCACCGCCTATGCGCCTCCGACCGGTTACGAAGCCTATCTGCTGCAGTACAACGTGACGCCGGGGGACGCCGGGACGGCGCCGGGCGAGGACTGGGACGGCGACGGCGCAAGCAACAGCAACGAATTCATGGCGCTGCCGCAGACCAATCCCTACGATCCGGCCAGCGCGCCGTAAGGCCGCTCGGCCGCGGCTCAATCCGCGCGGATGACGCGGAAGAAATTGGTGGCGGCGGCGCGGGCGACGTCGAAGGCGCCGAAAGTGGAAACGACGGTGGTGGTGGCGATGGGCTGCCAGGCGGCGGCGGGGCCAAAGACCGGGCTGGCTTCCAGACGGTAGGTGTGGCCGAGGATGCCTTTGATGGGAATGTGCCAGGGGGATTCGTCGGCGATGGAGACGATGACGGGCTGGCCCGGCTGGAGGAATTCGGAGCGGGCGAGGGCCTTGCCGGAAACGCGGACTTCGTCGATGTAGGTGTCGGGGCCGGAGGTGTTGCCGTAGTTGAGGGACATGCCGACGGAGGCGCGGAACTGCGAATCGAAGGCATAGGATCCGTCGGCATAGCCGGTGGTGAGGGAGAAGTTGGTGATCTGCACGTAGTCGAGGTAGACGGAAACGGCGGAGGCGGCCTTGACGAAGGCAAAATGGTGCCACCGGTCGTCGGGGACGAAGGCGCCGGCGTCGCTGGACCATTCATAGTCGGTGGTGGCCTGCTGGGAGTCGCGCAGCGAGTAATAGAAGGCGGAGGCGGCCGCGTTCCAGCCGAGGTTGACGTAGGCGCCGTTGGTGTCGAAGCCTTGGGCTTTTCCCCACGAAAGAAAAGCGGTGTTGCCCGCACCGGGGGGCAGGCGGAAGACGGCTTCGGCCGTCCAGTCGGGGGAAGCCGGGAGCGCGACGGCGCCGTTGGCTCGGGAGGAGTAGAACTGGCGGGCAGCGCCTTCGTTGTGGAAATCGGCGGTGCCGTCCCAGGCGGGATCGGAAGCGCCGGGCAGGATGGCGGAGGCCGTGGCCTGGGTGGGCATGAAGGCACCGAGATGGTCGATCAAGTGGCGGGTGGAATCGCAGCGGAACCAGGCCCAGACGTGGGCCGGGAAGGTTTCGACGGAGACGTCGTCGACGATGAAGGTACCGGTGGTCCCGGCGGTGCCGCCGGGGCGGGCGACGACGAACTGGTTGAACTGGGTGTGGACGACGGAGGAGGGCGCGTTGTTGGAGCTCCAGGCGAGGCGATTGGTGTGGTCGTAGTCGAGGCGGTAATGATTGTTGGAGCGGTTGTAGAAGAAGGTCACGTCGACGAAGCGGTCGTTGACGAGGGGGAAAAAGACGGAATCGTGGGTTTCGGTGCCGAAGGTGCCGTAGCCGTTGGTGCCTTGGAAGGAGAGAAAGGCGCCGGAGGCGGAATTGCGCAGGCCGAGCTGGAAATAGGCGTTGGTGTTGATGGTGACGAGCTTCGCGGAGCAACGGATGACGGGGTGCTCGTTGGTGGTATAGGTCGAATTGAAGTTGGTGAAGACGGCCGAGGAGGCCGTGGCGTTCCAAGGCAATTCGAGGATGTTGGAGGGCGAGTGGGAATAGTTGATGTTGTCGACCCGGGCGGTGATGCCGCCCAGCCAGGACGCGCGGGTCCAGCCGGGGAGATTGGCGACGGAGCCGGTGGGCGCGGCGTCGAAGTCGGCCCAGAGGTGTTCGGCGGCGGAAGCGGAGACACCCAAGGCGCAAAGCAGGCACGGGAACAAGCGGGTCTTTTTCATGGCGGTGTCTCCTCGATTTCCAATGTCCAACGTGGCAACGGGAGAATAGCCAAAGGCCGCGCCGCTGGATAATTAAGATCCCGTTATTTTCTTCGGAGAGAGGATCTGCCGCCGATTTGGGGTTGCCAATCCGGCGGGCGGGGGGCTATAGGCGGGGGCATGGACTTGGAACGAGTTGAAACTCCGTCGCAGATCGCGGCGGTGGCGGAGCTGGCGCGGGAGACGTGGATGCAGCACTACGTGCCGCTCATCGGCGCGGCGCAGGTGGAGTACATGCTGGCCCGGTTCCAGAGCGCGGAAGCCATCGCGCGGCAGATCGCGGCGGAGGGCTACGAATATTATTGGGTGCCGGGGGCGGGTTATCTGGCGTTGGTGCCGGATTTGGCCCGGAAGAGCGCGATGCTGAGCAAACTCTACGTGCGGGCGAGCCTGCGCGGCACCGGGGTGGGCCGGACCATGGTGGAATTCGCGGAAAAACGCGCCGCGGAACTGGGCGTCGCCGAGCTGTGGCTGACGGTGAACAAGCACAATGCGGGTTCCATCGCGTTCTACGAAAAAACGGGCTTCCGCAAGACGGCCGCGCTGGTGACCGACATCGGCGGCGGCTTCGTCATGGACGACTGGCGGATGGCAAAGTCGATCGGGCCGGCGGGCCGCGCGTTGACTTCGCCCGCGGACGGATGTTAAAAATCAAAAGAACGGTCCCGCGTTGGAAGGGTTTATGCCGAACAGCGAACGCAAAGAGATTCCCGAAGTCGGTCTCGTCGTGCCCTGCTACAACGAGGAGGCGGTGGTGCCGCTCCTGCTGGAGCGCATCGAAGCCCTGATCCGGGAGTGGCCGGTTCCGCTGCACGTGCTGTTCGTGGACGACGGCAGCCGCGACCGGACGCCGGAATTGCTGGCGGAAGCCTGCACGCGCAATTCCCGTTTGGCCTGCCTGCGGCTTTCGCGGAATTTCGGCCACCAGACGGCCGTGACCGCCGGCCTGGCCCATGCGCGCGGCGACGTCGTGGCGATCATCGACGCCGACTTGCAGGATCCGCCGGAATTCATCCTGGAGATGCTCGCCAAGTGGCGCGAAGGCTACGACGTCGTCTACGGCGTGCGCGAAAACCGCAAGGAAAGCGCCGTGCTGCGCGGAGCTTACGCGTTGTTCTACCGGATCCTGAAGCGCATCGCGAACGTGGACATTCCGCTGGACGCCGGGGATTTCTCGCTGATGGATCGGCGGGTGGTGGACCACCTCAACGCCATGCCGGAACACAACCGGTTCATCCGCGGCTTGCGCGGGTGGGTCGGCTTCCGGCAGCTCGGACTGCCCTACAGCCGCGATGCCCGCCAAGCCGGCGCGCCCAAGTACAACTTCGGCCGGTTGCTGAACCTGGCCATGAACGGGCTGATTTCGTTTTCATCCGTGCCGCTGCAGGTGGCGTCCTGGATGGGCGCGCTGTCGTCGCTGCTGGGATTCGTCCTGATGATCTGGGCGGCGATCAGCGGGCTGTTCTACGGCAAGACGCCGCCGGGGTGGGCATCGCTGGCGGTCATCATCCTGCTGTTCGGCGGGATGCAGTTGATCGTGCTGGGCATCATCGGGGAATACATCAGCCGCATCTTCGACGAGGTCAAGCGCCGGCCGCACTACGTGGTCGCCGATTTGGCCGGCTGGGCGAAGTCCGCCGCGCAACGGCCCGCCGCCGGATGAAATCCGACTACAGCCGCCAATACGACGCGTTCGAACGGAACCATTGGTGGTTCCGGGTGCGGCGGATCGTTCTGAAAGGCCTGCTGGACCGCCACGTCGGCTGGAAACCCGGGTTGCGCGTGGTGGAAGTGGGCACGGGCCCCGGCGAAAACCTGCAGGCCCTGTATCCGGCGGACGTCGCGCTGGCGGGCGTGGAGCCGGACCCGGCCAACGCCGAACTGGCGGCCGCGCGCAGCGGCAAGCCCGTCTACGTCGGCACGGTGGAACGCCTGCCGCCGGAAGTCGTCCGCGAAAAACCGGATCTGGTGTGCCTGTTCGACGTGCTCGAGCATATCCAGGACGACGAAGGGGCGCTGGACGTCCTGCGGAATTGGCTGGCGGACGGCGGCCAACTGGCGCTGTCGGTGCCGGCCTACCGATTCATGTGGGGCCAGCAGGACGTGGTGAACATGCATTGCCGGCGCTACACCCGCGGCGAGCTGCGCCGCAAGCTGGAACGGCACGGTTTCGCGGTCGTCCGCGCCACCTATTTCAATTTCGTGCTGTTTCCCATGATCGCCGCGTTCCGCCTGCTGGCCAAGCTGCCGCCGTGGCGGAACCGGCCGGCGCATTCGGATTTCGACTATTCGGCGGGGCCGCTGGACCGCCTGTTGTACGGGCTGTTCCGGGTGGAATGGCCGTTCCTGAAATACGTCGACGCGCCGTTCGGCGGGTCGTGCTTCGTTTTGGCGAGGAAGTTGCGGCCATGAACTTTTCGACTGGCCGGCGGGCCTGGCTCGCCATCGTCCTGTTCGCGGCGGTTTTCCAGTGGGTCAGCCGCTATGCCGGCGCGCCGGTGGTGGATTTCGTGGTGGACGACTGGAAGCTCTGGAAGATCGCGCTGGAATGCGATTCGTTCGGCGACGCGCTGCTGCAGGCGCGCAACTGGCCGGACCGGCCGCTCGGCACGAGCATGATGATCGGCACCTATTATCTGCTGGGCGACCGGATCGTCGGCTACGTGGTGCTGGAGTCGCTCTACACCGCTTTGTTTTTGCTGGCCGGAACGTGGACGGTCTGGGTTCTGACCCGGGACCGCTTGACGGCTTTGCTGTTCGGTTTGGCGCTGGCGCTGTGGCCGAACCTGACGGAGTCGTTCCAGTGGCACACCATGACGGTGTCCTATGGGCTCGGGTTCGCGGCCTACCTGGCGACGCTGGGCGCCTGGGCGCATTACCTGCGCGGTCGGGGCTCATTATGGCTGGCGGCGGCGGGCGGGGCGTTCGCGTTCGCCCTGTTCACCTATGAAGCGGGCATTGCGTTGCCGGCCACGTTCCTGCTGCTGGGGGACCGGGACAACCGCCGGCGGCTGGCGGCGGGTCTGGCCGTTTTCGCCGTCGTC
Organism: uncultured Verrucomicrobiota bacterium; assembly: GCA_938003985.1. Classification (GTDB taxonomy): domain Bacteria; phylum Verrucomicrobiota; class Kiritimatiellia; order CAIQIC01; family Lenti-01; genus Lenti-01. The sequence goes on from CALKWZ010000056.1 coordinate 44,268, forward strand.
GTCGGCCTGTATCTGGTCTGGAAATTCACGGATGGGCTGGGGACGTTGGAAACCCGGCTGTTCCCGCATCGGGGCTTCACGCCGGACGTGCCCGGCATCGTCTGGAACGCCAAGGAGACCGTTCGCTGGTGGGTCGGCGCGCGCCTGCTGGAATGTTTCGCGAACGGCCTGGACGGCTTCCTGACGCTCTCGACGCGCGGGGTTCGCTGGCTGCTGGTGCTCGACGTCGCGCTTGTCGCGGCCGCTGCCGCGCTGGTGCGGCGCCTGCGCGCCGCCGCGCCGACGGAAGAAGCTCCCGCGCCGTTCGGCCTGCTTCGGCTGGCGTTGGTGGGCGCGGCCTGGTGGGCGGCCGCGAACGTGCTGACCGCGTTGTCGTGGACGGGCGGGCGGATGAACTACCTGCCGGCCTTCGGCGCGTCGTTGCTGGTGGCGCTGATCGCGCGCCGCCTCCTGAAGAGCAACGGGCTTTCCTGCGGCGCGGCGCTGGTCATGCTGCTGTGCCTGGTCGCCAACCAGGGCACGTCGGCCCAGTGGCGGGATTCCGGCCGGTTCCACCGCGCCATGTACGACCATTTGCGGGCCACGGCGCCGGAATGGTCGCAGGCCAAGATCGTGCTGTTCGATACCGCCGGCATCCGCGCGCGCACGACGCGGCGCCTGATCGGTCCGGCGGGAAACGCCTGGGGCAGCTACGGCAACGCCGTCCTGATGCGCGGCGTCTTTTTCAAGAGCATGATGGAATTGACCGCGCCGGACCATGGCGTCGAATCCATCCTGCTGGACATGGAATATGGCGCCCGCATCGAGGGCGATCAGTTGCGCTGGCACGGCTGGTACGATCCGCGGGTGTCCCATGCGGCGCCGCTGGCGGACGTCCATCGGATCGATTGCCAGGCGGTGGCCGTCGCCGCGCGGGACGCGGCCATTCCATGAACCGCAGAACCGGGAGTTTCCGATGCGCGCCGTGATCGACCGTTTGTTCGCCAGCACCTTCGGCTACCGCTATCTGCGGGGCCTCTTCCATTTCGGCGTGCGGCTGGCGCCGCTGCGGCGGGCCTTGGCGCTGCAGGCGGGCGATCGCGTGCTGGACGTCGGCTGCGGCACGGGAGACTACGCCCCGCTCGTGGACCGCGCCGACTGCTCGTACCTCGGGCTGGATTTCACCGAGTCCTACGTGGCGGAGGCCCGCCGCCTGTACGGAACGCCCTATCGCCGGTTCGAGGTCGGCGACGTCCGCACGATGGCGTTCGCGCCGGGCAGTTTCACCAAGGCGCTGCTCATCGGCGTCATGCACCATCTGACCGACGAAGAAAATCTGGGCGTGCTGCGCGCGCTGAACGACGTGATCACGGACCGGCTGGTCGTGATGGATCTGAGCCCCGGCGGCTGGCACGTGGTGAACACCGTTCTGAGCAACCTCGACCGCGGGCGCCATCCGCGGAATCTGGACGCCCAGCGGAAATTGATCGGCCAAGTGATGGACGTGACGTCCGTCAGCCAGTATTTCGTCCGGTCGGGGATCCAGCGCTATGCGCTGATCGTGGCGCGGCCGCGGCGCGGTCGGACGCCGGCGGCAATCGGTCGCGGTTGAGGTCGAGGAAGGCGTCTCGCCAGGGGTAGCAGCGCAGGAGGGAATCGTCGCGGAAGCCCAGCGTGCAGAGTGCGGCGTAGAGGGCTTCGACGGTGGCGAGGCCGGTCTCGGGGTCGGCGTGGAGCTTGGAGCGGCGGGGATAGGCGGTTTGCCAGCCGGGGGGAATCGCGCGGGCTTCGACGGGTTCCACGGCGCGGCGCATGGCCGCGGCGTGCCGCCAGCTCGCGTCCAGCAGCAGCAGGGACCGGCCGGCGTCGGCCGGGGTCAGCGGCGGGGCGTCGGGCGCCAGTAGCAGATGGCGCGACAAGTTGGGCCGGGTCCGGAGCGGGTAGGGCAGGAACTCGAGGCCGGGCGTGCCGCGCAGGGGGCGCACGGTGCACTGGCGCGGGTCTTCGCCGCGGCGGACGACGATGAGGATCTCCGGTGGCATGGCGGAACGGAATATCCGCTATTCAACGTCCAACGTCCAACGTTCAAAAGGCCGGAATTCGGGGATGACGTCGGGCGGTCCCGCCGCTAGGATTCGGGTTTTCAACCGAAAGCGAACGCATGAGCTTCAGCCAGATCCTCGAAACCGCGGCCGGGTGGGCCTGGGGCCCGCCGATGCTGATCCTGCTGGTGGGCACGCATCTCTACCTGACCGTCCGCCTGCGGTTCATCCAGCGCTATCTGGTCCACGCGATCCGGATTTCGCTGCACCGCGGGAGCGAAGGCGCGGGCGACGTGAGCCACTTCGGGGCGCTGACGACGGCGCTGGCGGCGACGGTCGGCACGGGCAACATCGTCGGCGTGGCGACGGCGATCACGCTGGGCGGGCCCGGCGCGGTGCTGTGGATGTGGCTGACGGGCGTGTTCGGCATCGCCACGAAATACGCCGAGGCGCTGCTCTCGGTGAAATACCGCGTCGTCACGCCGGACGGCACGATGGCGGGCGGGCCGATGTACGTGCTGGAACGCGGCATGAACAGCAAGCCGCTGGCGACGTTCTTCGCGGCGATGACGGCGATCGCCGCGTTCGGCATCGGCAACATGGTGCAGGCGAACGCGGTGACGTCGCTGGTGTGCGAGACGTTCCCGGCGGTGCCGGCGGCCTGGTTCCAGTGGGGACTCGGGCTGGCGATGGCGGGGCTGACGGCGCTGGTGATCCTGGGCGGCATCCGGTCGATCGCGCGCTGGTGCACCTTGCTGGTGCCGTTCATGGCGGGCCTGTACGTGCTGGGGTGCGTGGCGATCCTGATCCTGAACCGGCACGCCCTGCCCGGCGCGCTGGCGACGATCTTCACGAGCGCCTTCACGGGGCAGGCGGCGGTCGGCGGCTTCCTGGGCGCGGGCTTGAAAGAAGCGATCCGCTACGGCGTGGCGCGCGGGTTGTTCTCGAACGAATCGGGCATGGGCAGCGCGCCGATCGTGGCCGCGGCGGCGCAGACCTCCACGCCGGTGCGCCAGGCGCTGGTGTCCGCCACCGGCACATTCTGGGACACCGTGGTGATCTGCGCGCTGACGGGCCTGGTGCTGGTGAGTTCCGGCCACTGGCAGGAAGGGCTGGGCAAGGCGGCGCTGACGAAGGCGGCGTTCGCCGACCTGCACGTGGTGGGGCCGATCTTCCTGTTCATCGGCATGCTGACGTTCGTGTTCTCGACGATCCTGGGCTGGTCGTACTATGGCGAAAAGGCGGTGGAATACCTGTTCGGGCGCCGGGCGATCGGGCCGTACCGCTACCTCTGGGTGCTGGGCGTGCTGGTCGGCTCGGTGGTCTCGCTGCAGGCGGTCTGGAATTTCGCGGATCTCGCCAACGCGCTGATGGCGGTGCCCAACCTGATCTCGCTGATTGCGCTGGCGCCGGTGCTGGTCGCGGAAACGAAAACGCACCTCTGGGAACTGAAGGACTGAACCCCGGCGCCGGCGGGGCGCGATAGGACTCGCCATGGACGGACGCGCCGAGGTAGTGTCGCTGTCGAGAGAAGCGGAACCCCGTGAACGATAGAACCACCCAGGCGGGAAAGCGGTTGGCAAAGGCGCGGCCCGCCGTGGCCGGAAAGAACAACGCTGGGCGGGCCCCGGAAAACTGTCGCGAACAGCTGCGCTTCGAGCGGTTGCGGGCGGACCGGTCGTCGCGGTTCATCAATCTTCCCGCCGACCAGGTCGATCCTGTGGGCGGACCGCCGGCGCTCCGGGCGGCGAAAAGGCACAACGGTTTCCCGTGGCGTCAGCGCCGAATGTTGGCCTCGAAAACGCGCCGGAACCGGTTCAGGCTGGGAACGCTGCTGTTGACCCTGGCTGCGCTCGGCGCTTCGGCCGCCCCGCCCAAACGAGTATTGATCCTGGATTCGTTCGGGCGCGACGTGGCGCCGTTCAGCGTCGGAGTTTCGGCCTTCCGGACCACTCTGGCGCGCCAGCTTGGCCAGCCGGTGGACATTTACGAAGTGCCGCTGGACCTGGCCCGGTTCACCGATCTTGGGTTCGAAGAGCCCTTGGTGGATTTCCTTGAACACCGGTTTGCCGGTTCGCCGGTTGACCTGGTGGTGCCGGTCGGGGCCCCGGCGGTCAGGTTCACGGCAGAGTACCGGTACCAGCTGCTTGGGGAAACGCCGATTGTATACATGGGGGTTGATCCGCGCAGGATGCCGCCAGACGCTCTGAAGACCAATGCGACCTTGGTGACGCAGAAAATCGATCTGCCAGGGATGATCGAAGACATTCTCCAGTTGCGGCCGGACACGACCAACATCGTGGTCGTGATCGGTTCCTCTCCCTTGGAGAAGTTTTGGGGGGATGAATGCCGGCGCGAGTGGCAAGTGTTTACCAATCGCGTGGGGTTTACCATGCTGGAAAACTTGTCGCTCGCGCAAATCCAGGCGCGAGTTGGGAAGTTGCCCCCGCATTCTTTCATCGTGAGCGCGATGCTGATCATGGACGCGGACCGGATGCCGTTTGATGGCTATGAAGGCCTGGACGCCATACATGCCGCCGCGAACGCGCCCCTCTTCGGTTACTACCGGAGTCACCTGGGCCGGGGAGCGATCGGGGGCCGTCTGTACCAGGACAGTCTGGTTGGGACGGAGGCGGCCAAGGTTGCAATCCGGATCCTGCGCGGAGAGAGAGCGGCAGACGTTCCGCCGGTGATCCTCGGCGCATCGCCACCGACGTATGACTGGCGCGAATTGATCCGCTGGGGCATCAGTCTGAACCGCCTGCCGGCCGGCGGAGTCATTGAATTTCGCGAGCCGTCCCTATGGGAGCTGTATCGTTGGCACATCGTTGGCGTGGTGGCGTTCTGTTGCCTGCAGACCGCGATGATCGTTGGTTTGCTTGTGAACCGGGCCAGGCGCCGCGCCGACCAGGCCATGACAACGCTCATTGCCGATCTATCGTCGAGGTTCATCAATCTTCCCGCCGACCAAGTGGATCCTGAGATTTCGTCTGCGCAGCAACGGGTCTGCGATGCCTTGGGCCTGGATGTGTCGTCGCTGTGGCAATGGCGCCCCGATAACCCCATCATGCACACCCTGACCCATTACTATCGTCCGTTGGGCGGACCGCCGGTGCCCCAAACGATGAAGGGGCAGGATTATTTCCCCTGGTGCCAGCGCCGGGTGCTGGCCGGAGAAATCGTGGCGGTGTCTTCGCTGGCCGACTTCCCGGCGGAGGCCGACCGGGATCGGGAGACTTTCAGCCACTACGGTCTCAAGACCACGTTGACGATCCCGCTTGCGGTGGGGGGCGGGCCCGTTTTCGGCAGCGTGAACTTCAACGACATGCGGAGAGAGCGCCGTTGGTCGGAGGCGCTGATTCAACGCCTGCAACTGGTCGCGCAGATCTTCGCCAACGCGCTCGCGCGCAAGGTTGCCGACCAGGCCTTGCGCGAAAGCGAAGCCCGCCTGAGCCTGGCTGCCGATGCGGCGGAAATCGGGTTGTGGAGCCTCAATCTGGCGACCCGCCTGTTTTGGCTCACCGACAAGGCCCGAGCGCTGTTTAAATTCACTTCCGGCGCAGATCTCACTCTGGAGCGGTTCTTGGGCCTGGTGCATCCGGATGATCGGGCGTCGGTCCATGAAACCATTCAAGCCATCGTGCAGTCCCGGGCCGAAGGCCAGATGCAATACCGCGCGGTCTGGCCGGATGGCCGCGTGCGCTGGATGCTCTCGCGCGGGCGGGTGCGTTGCGGCGTCTCCGGGGAACCCGAGTGCTTGATGGGCATTACCGTGGACGTCACGGAGCGCAGGCAGGCGGAAATGGAGGCCCAGCGCAACCGGGAGGAAATCGCCCACCTCTCGCGCGTGGCGATGTTGGGCGAGTTGTCCGGAGCGCTCGCGCATGAATTGAACCAGCCGCTGACCGCCATTCTCAGCAACGCCCAAGCCGCGCTGCGTTTCCTCGCCGGCGAGGATTACGATCTCGATGAAGTACGCGACATCCTCAAGGATATCGTCGCCGATGACCGGCATGCGGGCGAGGTGATCCGTCGTCTGCGGGTGTTGCTGAAGAAAGGCGAGTTCCAACTTCAGCCGCTCGACGTGAATGAAGTGGTGCAGGACGTTTTGAATCTCGTCCGCACCGGCCTGCTGAACCACGGCATCGGGGTGCAGACCGATTTCGCGACGAACCTGCCGCCGGTCAAGGGCGACCGGGTGCAGTTGCAGCAGGTGCTTTTGAATTTGATCGTGAATGCCAGCGACGCGATGACCGGCACCGTGCCGGCCGACCGGCAAATGACTGTGCGGACGGCGGCGGCGGACGGGTATGTTCGCGTATCCGTGGCAGACCGGGGAATCGGTATCGCGCCGGAGGTCTTGGCGCAGATGTTCAACTCGTTCTTCACCACAAAGGCCAACGGGCTGGGCTTGGGTCTGCCGATTTCGCGCTCGATTATTTCCGCCCACGGCGGACGATTGACGGGAACGAACAATCCCGACGGGGGCGCGACCTTTGAGTTTGTTCTCCCCGTCGACGACGAGCGCCGAACATGAACCCAACCCTGCCGACGGTCTTCATCGTGGACGACGAGCCGGCCGTGCTCAAAAGCCTTTCCCGGCTGATGCGATCGGCCAGACTCGCCGCATCGACGTTCTCATCGCCGCAGGAATTCCTCGACCGGCACGACCCCCAAGTGCCCGGTTGCCTGATTCTGGACATGGCCATGCCGGGGCTGGACGGACTGCAACTGCAACAGGCCTTGATCGCCAAGGGCAGCGAGATCCCCATCATCTTCCTGACCGGCCGCGGCGATATCCCGATGAGCGTGCGCGCCATGAAGCGCGGCGCGGTTGACTTCCTGACCAAGCCGGTCGACGACGAGGATCTCCTCGAGGCGATCCGCGACGCCATCGAAAAAGATCGCGTCAATCGCCCCGCCATCGCCGAACGCAACGCCATCCGGCAACGGCTGGCCACGCTTACGCCCCGCGAACGCGAAGTGCTGGAGCACGTCCTGACGGGGCAGTTGAACAAGCAGATTGCCGGCGACCTCGATATCGCCGAGAAAACCATCAAGGTTCATCGCGGCCGCGTGATGGAGAAAATGGGCGTCCGGTCGGTTGCCGAGTTGGTTCGCCTATGCCAAGTTGCGGGGATCAAGCCCGCGCCCCGTTAGACCAAAGTCCAATTCTGCCGTTGGCGCATGGTTGCTATCAGAGCTTCCCATGATCAGACAAACAGCCATTATCGTCTCTGCCATCGCGACCGCGGCGCTGGGCGCGGGAGTTGTCCTGCTGTCGGGCTGCACGGCCGCGCCCCAAGGAATCAAGCCGGTTGCGGGGTTCGACGTCCAGCGCTACATGGGAACGTGGCATGAAGTGGCGCGTTTGGATCATTCGTTCGAGCGCGGACTGACGCGGGTGACCGCGGAATACGCGCTCAACGACAACGGAACGGTGGCCGTGGCGAACCGGGGTTGGGACGAGCGCAGGCAACGCTGGAAAGAAGCCCGAGGCCGGGCGTTGTTTCGCGGAGACCCGTCCGTCGGCAGTTTGAAGGTTTCGTTTTTCGGTCCGTTCTACGGCGGGTATCACGTCATCGCCTTAGACCGGAACGGGTATTCATACAGCATGGTTTGTGGCCCGAGCCGGTCCTATCTGTGGATTCTTTCCCGTGAACCGGCGCTGGATGACGCGGCGCGGGCAAATTTGGTGCAGCAGGCCCGCGATCTTGGGTTTGCGGCGGACGACCTGATCTGGGTGGGCCAAGCCGAATCCGCGTCGCGTTAGACCAAAGTCCAATCCCCCTCCCCAAAGCCGCCTTGCTACGTTCGCGCCCGTGAGCAAGGAACATCCCTTGATTGCGGTTGTCGACGACGACGCATCCGTCTGCAAAGCGCTCTCGCGCCTTCTGCGTTCCTCCGGCCTGGACGCGACGGCGTATTCCTCGGGTCGCGCTTTCCTCGAGTGCGGCGCCGCCCGCAACCCGGATTGCCTCATCCTCGACGTCCAGATGCCCGGGATGAGCGGCACCGAACTGCGCGATCGGTTGAATGCGCGCCCGCGCCGCATCCCCGTGGTGTTCATCACCGCCCATGACGACGCGGCCGCGCGGGAGAAGGCGCTCGGCGGCGGAGCCGTCGCGCATTTGTACAAGCCCTTCAGCGACGCGGAATTGTTGGAAGCCGTCGCCGCGGCGTTGAAGAACGCTCCGGACGGCGCGGAAATGATGGAAGATGGACAGCAACGGGATGAGGTCGGCTGTCGCCCGGAAAATCGTCGGAATCCAGTATGGCGGAATGGCGGCCAAGAGTGAGCACAGGAGGAGAGATAATGAAGCGGGTTGAATACATGGTGGCGGGTGTGATCGGATGGGCGATGCTGGTGCAGCCGTGCATCTCCGAGGACGCGATTCCGGCGGAGGAGGCGCGCGCCATCGCGAAGGAAGCCTACGTCTACGCCTATCCGATGGTGGACAACTACCGCATCGTGTACGCGTACTGCGTCGACGCGCAGAGCCCGGAGTTCAAGGCGCCGTGGAACCAGATCGGCAACACGGCGCGCGTGTTCACGCCGGAGGACAAGGTGGTGCAGACCCCCAACTCCGACACGCCCTACTCCATGGCCGGCCTGGATCTGCGGGCCGAACCGATCGTGCTGACCGTGCCGGCCCTCGAGAAGGACCGCTACTTCTCGGTGCAGCTGATCGACCTCTACACGCACAACTTCGCCTACATCGGCAGCCGCGCCACCGGCAACGACGGCGGCAGTTATCTCATCGCCGGCCCCGGCTGGCAGGGCGAGACGCCCGTCGGCATTAAGCAGGTCATCCGCGCCGAGACGGAATTGCTGCTCGCGGTCTACCGCACGCAGCTCTTCAACCCCGCCGACCTCGACAACGTGAAGAAGATCCAGGCCGGCTACCGGGTACAGCCGCTGTCGGCGTTCCTCGGCCAGCCCGCTCCCGCCGCGGCCCCGGCGATCGATTTCATCGCGCCGCTCACGCCCGAGGAGCAGAAATCGTCGCTGGAGGTTTTCAACATCCTGAACTTCGTGCTGCAGTTCTGCCCGACCGTGGAATCGGAAAAGGAGCTGATGGCGCGGTTCGCGAAGATTGGCGTGGGCGCCGGCAAGCCGTTCGATGCGGCCAAGCTGGATGCGGAGACGAAGGCGGCCATCGCGGCGGGCATGGCCGACGCGTGGCAGACCTACGCCGAGCTGAAGAAAGAGCTGGATGCGGGCAAGGTGTCCAGCGGCGACCTGTTCGGCACGCGGGAGCACCTGAAGAACAACTACCTCAACCGCATGGCCGGCGCGATCCTCGGCATCTACGGCAACACCAAGGCCGAGGCGATGTACCCGATCTACTCCACGGACGCCTCCGGCCAGCCGCTTAACGGCGCCAACCGCTACGCGCTGCGCTTCGCGCCGGGCCAGCTGCCGCCGGTCAACGCGTTCTGGTCGCTGACGATGTACCAGATGCCGGCGAGCCTCCTCGTGGCCAACCCGCTCAACCGCTACCTGATCAACTCGCCGATGCTGCCGCAGCTGCAGCAGGACGCCGACGGCGGCCTGACGCTCTACTTCCAGAACGCGTCGCCCGGACCGGAGAAGGAATCCAACTGGCTGCCCGCGCCCGCCGGCCCCTTCATGGTGGCCCTGCGTTTGTACTGGCCCAAGGATGAAGCGCTGAGCGGATCCTGGAAGCAGCCGCCGCTGGAAGTCGTGAAATGAAGGCGGCAAATCGCATGAAATGGAAGCGCGTGATGACGAATGTGGTTGCGGCGACGGTGCTGGCGTCGGCGCCGACCGCCCGGGCGGAGGAACCAGGCTGGCAGTTCAGGATCGCCCCGTATGCCTGGGGGCTGGGCATCAAGGGCGACGTCGGCGTGGGCGCGCTCGTCGCGCCCGTCGACGTCGAATTCCTGGATGCCATCGAGGATCTGGACCTCGCGGGCATGCTTGCGGCGGAGGCCAACAACGGGACGTTCGGCGTCCTGTTGAACGGGATGTACATGAAGCTGGGGAGCCGTTCCGACACGCCCAGCGGCTCGCTGGACGTCGACGTCGAAGAATGGGTTTTCGAGGCCTGTGCGGTCTACCGCGTCGTGAAGTCCGCGAAAACCTCCGTCGATGCCGGCCTCGGCGCGCGAACGAAAGGGATCGAGATCACTCTCGATCCGGCCCGCGGGGAGGGTGACGTCGGGAAGTCCAAGCAATGGACCGATCCGATCCTCGTGGCGCGCGTCCGCCAGCAACTCACGGAGAAATGGTTCGGCATGGTGACGGGCGACGTCGGCGGCTTCGGCAGCGCTTCCGACCTGACGTGGAGCGTGACGGCGGCGACGGGCTATGCCTTCAACGACACGGTGGCCGCGCTGTTCGGCTACCGTTATCTGGACTGCGATTATGAAGACGGAGCGTTTACATTCGACGCCGCGGAAAGCGGGTTGGCGCTCGGCCTGCAATTCCAGCTCTAGACCGGAAAGAACGATCGGCATGCGCGCGACGAACTACCGCGTCGAAGGCTATCGACGGACGGCGGCGGCGCGGAACCGGCTGTTCCGCGATTATTCCGTTGAGAGCGTTCCGGCCGGCGTGATAACCTGAAGACCAATGGATTCCACGTCGACTTTCGGGTAAATGTTCCCGCGGAAGGAAGGGCATATGAGACGGATGGATTTGCGGGCGCCCTTGCTGATTGTTGGCGCGGGGTTGCTGGCGCTGCTGGGCGGGGCTGGGTGCCTGTCCGTCGGGCCGGACTACCGGACGCCCGAGGTCGCGACGCCGGCGGCATGGCAGACGCCGGCGGGGGAATCGGCGGAAACCTTGGCGGCGTGGTGGACGGTATTCGGCGACCCGGCGCTGGAAGCGCTGGTGGCGGAAACCCGGGCGCGGAACAAGGACCTGGCGGCGGCCACGGCGCGGATGGAGGCCTACGCGGCGGCGGTCGGGATGGCGCGGGCGGATTTCTTCCCGGCCGTGGGCGCGCAGGGCTTGGCGGGGAGCGACCGGCAGAGCGAGCGGGTGCACGTGCCGGAAGCCTACGAGGCGACGGACAATCCGGGGTGGCTCTATCAGGCCGGATTTTCGGCGACGTGGGAGCTGGATCTGTGGGGCCGGGTGCGCCGGAGCGTCGAGGCGGCGCGGGGACAACTGGAATCCTCGCAGGAGGATTTGCGCCACTTGCAGGTGATGCTGCAGGCGCAGGTCGCGGCGGAATACGTCGGGCTGCGCATGAACCAGCAGCGGCTGGCGTACGCGGAGGAAAATATCGAATTGCAGGAAGAGACGCTCCAGGTGGTGCGGGGACGCTTCGACGCGGGGCTGACCGGGGAGCTCGACGTGCGCCAGGCGGAAATGAACCTGGCGGCCACGACGGCGCAGGTGCCGGCGCTGGAATCCCAGATCGAGAAATCGCTGAACGCGCTGTGCGTCCTGACGGGCCAGCTGCCGGGCGCGCTGGATGCGTTGCGGGAGCCCGGGCCGGTGCCGGCGGCGACGGCGCTGCCGGGGCTGCTGCCGACGGAACTGCTGCGGCGGCGGCCGGACGTCCGTTCGGCGGAGCGCGCGCTCGCGGCGCAGACGGCCAAGATCGGCGTGGCGCAGGCGGATTACTTCCCGGCGCTGTCCCTGAACGGCACGTTCGCGCTGGCCGCGACGGACGGCGGGGAGCTGTTCACCTCGGCGGCGCAGGATTTCACCGTGGGGCCCTCGCTGACCTGGGCGATCTTCAACGCCGGAAAGATCCGCAACCACGTGCGCGCGGAAGAAGCGTCGACGCGGGCGGCGCTGGCGGCCTACGAGCAGGCCGTGCTGGCGGCCTACCAGGAGTGCGAGACCGCCTTGGCCGCGTACGTGAACGAAACGAAGCGCCTGGCGTCCCTGCGCGCCGCGGCGGCGGCGGCGGAACAAAGCGTGGAGCTGGTGAACGAGCTCTACCGCAGCGGACTCGCGAATTTCCAGAACGTGCTGGACATGCAGCGGCAGCTGTCGTCCTACCAGGATGCCTTGGCCCAGTCGCGGGGGCAGTCGGCCGCGAATCTGGTGGCGGTCTACAAGGCGTTCGGCGGCGGCTGGGCGGCGGAAGCCGCGCGCTGAGCGGGCGCGCGGGTTGGGTTTTCGATCAGGCGGAACAAACGGGAGTGCGGGCATGAAGCATATGATGAAGAATGCGGCGGGACGGATAATCGGCGGCGCGCTGCTGGCGGCGGGCGTGGCGGCGGTCTTTTTCTTCCAGGCGAAGCCGGAGGACGAACCGGCGGACACGACGGTCCGGCCGATCAAGAGCTGGGTCGTCGGCGCGGACGCTCCGCGGCCGATGCTGTACTTTCCCGGCACGGTCGAAGCGGACGTCGAAGTGGATCTGTCCTTCGAAGTGGGCGGGCGCCTGGTCGAGTTCCCGGTGCGGCGCGGCACGGTGGTCGAACAGGGCGCCGTCCTCGGGCGGCTGGATCCCCGCAATTACGAAAACCAGGTCAAAAACGCGGAAGCGGACCTGGAACGCGCGCAGAGCTCGCTCGGCCGCATCGAGAAGGCGCTGAAGGTCAACGCGGTGTCGCAGGACGAATATTCGCAGGCCCGGGCCGCGGTCGCCAAGGCCGAGGCGCAACTGGCGATCCAGCGCAAGGCGCTGGACGACACGCGGCTGGAGGCGCGTTTCCGCGGCGTGGTGTCGGACGTCTTCGCGGACCAGTTCGATACCGTGTCGCCGGGACAGCCGGTGCTGAAGCTGCAGGACGTCGCGACGCTGACCATCGCGGTGTCGGTGCCGGAGGGCTACGTGCAGCTGGCCTCGCCGGAAAAGCTGGGTTCGGCCACGTTTTCGGTCCGGTTCGACTCGCTGCCGGAGCAGTCGTTCCCGGTCCGGCTGAAGGAATTCGTGACGACCGCCGATCCGGTGACGCAGACCTATCGCGCGACGTTCGCGCTGGACCGCCCGGCCGGCGTGTTTTTGCTGCCGGGCATGAGCGGGACCGTGGTGCTCGAAGGGGCCCAGCCAACGGCCGCGGCCGGGCCCCTGGCGGTGCCGTCCAATGCCGTTGGATTCGCGAGCGACGGCGCGGCGTTCGTCTGGGTCCTGGACGCCCAGGACGGCGGCGTCTACGCGGCGCGGCGGCAAACCGTCGCGCTGGGCAAGCGGCTGGGCGAGAGCGTCGAGGTGCTCGACGGCCTGGCGCCGGGCGCGCGCATCGCGGCGGCGGGCG
>CALKWZ010000057.1 GCA_938003985.1 uncultured Verrucomicrobiota bacterium
GGGCGAGCGGGGTTGCGTGGGCCGGGCATTCTCGCGGCAGCGGCACCTCGGCGTAAGAGGCGTAGGCGGTGCCGTGGGCGGCGTTGTAGGCCGCGACGTCCTTGGAGTAGCGCGGCTTGAGATAGAGCTTGCGGAAAAAGCCCTCGGGCGAGAGGACGGTTTGGCACCAGGCCGGCGCGGACAGCTTGAAGGCGTCGAACTCGGCGGCGAGCGGCGTGGCGTCGGGGACGGCGTGGGGATAGAGATAGGCGGGCGGCTGGATGAAGACGACGTACCAGGCGTCGAAGTCCGTCCCGAGCGCGGCGTTGAGGGCGGCGAGCGTGCCGTATTTTTCGCGGAGGCGGCGCCGGAATTCGCGGAGTTGGACGGGGAAAGCGCCGGCCTGCGGGGCCCAGTAGTGGCCGAGGGCGATCGCCTCGGACGGCAACGCGCCGGAAGCGAGGAATTCGCGCCAGAGCGGGACGAGTTCGGTGCCGGGGGCGCCGGGCGGCGGCAGGGGGACGTCTTCGAAGGCGGCGTAGTCGGAATCGAAGGCCATGTTGAGCGCATCCATCGATTCGTTGAAGAGCGCTTCGAGATGTTTGTGCCAGAGGGCCTCGTCGGACACGAGGAACCGGGGCACGAGGACGTTTTCGCGCTGGTCGGCGATGGACTTGGTGGAGCCGGCGACCATGAGCCCGAGCGGATAGAGCATCGCGACGGCGCCGAGCCCGAGCGCCGCGTAGATCGCGGCGATCAGCAACCGCGACTGCGGCGATTTGCGTCCGATGGCGGAGAGGATGGGCATCGGCGCCATCCTAGCAAAGGCCGTCGGCGGGGGCCAAGACGGGAAACGTTCGCTCGGCGGGAATTGACGCGCGGCTTCGCGGGGCGTATACGCTTCCCGTCAAAGGCGGGTACATGAAAACAAAGCGGGTTCGTTGGGCTGGGTGGTTGCTGTTGTTGCTGGCGACGTCGTGCGCGACGACCCATGCGGTCCGCCACGTGAAGACGTCGGGATTCCTGGGGGATTATTCCCAATTGCAGCCGGGCGGCGACGGCGAGCCGGCGCTGATCTATCGGCAAGCCGCCGCGGGGCCCGGCTATGCCAAGCTGCTGATCGATCCGGTCGTGGCCTATGCGGGGCCCGGCAGCCGGTTGCACAAGCTGTCTCCCGAGGATCGCCAAGCCCTGCTCGATTATTTCCACGCCGCGCTGCGGGAACAGCTCGGGCAGGATTTCGCGCTCGCGGAAACGGCCGGTCCGGGCACGCTGCGGCTGCGCGTGGCGCTTACGGACGCCCGGGGTTCCAAGATCCTGCTGGACACGCTGTCCACGGTGGTGCCGGTGGGGCTGGCGATCAGCGCCTTGCAGCGGGTGGCGCTGGGCCAGACCGCGACGTCCGGCCGCGCGACCATCGAAGCGGAGGTGCTGGATTCCCAGACCGGCGAACGGCTCGCGGCGCTGGTGGACGGCCGCGCCGGCCGGAAGGTGACGGGGCGTTTCGACAAGTGGAAAAAGTGGCAGGACGTCCGGGACGCCTGCGACTACTGGAGCGGGCAACTGCGCGCCGAACTGGCGCGCCAAGGCGTGCCGGCCGGGAGCCGGTGAAGACGGGCGGCGCGCGGAACCGCCCATGAATTTCGAGCCTTCGATCGCGCGCGACGTGGATGCGGGAATCCTGGCCTGGCGGGCCCGGGTCTTGAACATCCTGCTGCCGGTGTATTCCGCGATCGTGCTGGTGCCGCCGGCCGCCATTCTTGCCGGGCGGGGGCTCGAGTTGCCGTGGCCCTTGCGGATCGTCTGTTTGGCGCTCTACTTGGCGTTGCTGGTCGCCACGCTGCGTCCGCGCTGGTCCGTGCTGGCGCGGGCCGGCATTTTGCTCGCGGTCAGCGCGGCGATCGGATCGCTCCAACTGGCGGTGGGGCAATTGGCGGGGCACGGGCGAATCTCATTGATGCTTTTGCCGCTGCTGGCCTTGCTGCTGGTGGGGCCGCGCACCGGCTGGGCGGCGTTGGCGCTGGGCGCCACGTTGTTTGCGCTGGTGCCGTTGCTCCCTTGGGAGGCGGGGGCGGCATGGGGGACGGCGGTACCCGCCGTTCGCGCTTCGCCGGCCTATTGGGGACTGCAATGGTTCTTGTGGATGATCGCCATGCTGGTCCTGATGATCCTGTTCACGCGCTTCCAGATCCTGCAGCGCGGTTCGATGATCGCGGAGCGGCTGGCCCGGCGGCAGCTGGAAGCGGAATCCGCGGACCGCCAGCGGCTGGAGGCGGCGGTCGTCCGGATCGGCGAAGATGAGCGCCGGCGGCTGGGGGCGGAACTGCACGACGGACTGTGCCAGCATCTGACGGCGGCACTGCTGAACTGCTCGGCCCTGGAGCAGCGGCGGAAGGCCGCCGGCGCCGCCGACGCGGCCGAGTTGGCCCAGTTGCGGGTGGCGCTTAAAGACGCCATCGGCATGGCCTACGACGTGGCCGAGGGATTGTGTCCGATGGAGATCGAGCCCGACGCGCTGTTGCCCGCCCTGGCGCGCCTCTGCCGCGAGACGCGCGAACGCCACGGACTCGATTGCCGCCTGCAGGCGGACCCGGACCTGACCGTCCGGAATCCCGAGCTCGCCCTGCATTTGTACCGGATCGCCCGCGAAGCCGTGGCCAACGCCGTCAAGCATGCGCGCTGTTCGCGGATCACGGTCGCGCTGGAGCGCGCGGCCGGCGAGCTGGCGCTGCGGGTGGCCGACGACGGTCCGGGGACGATTCCCGGCGCGGTTCCGGCGGCGGGTTTGGGGTTGGGCATCCTGAAGCATCGCGCGCGCCAGATCGGCGGCACCCTGCAGGTGGCCGGCGGTCCGGAAGGCGGCATGCAGGTCGTCTGCCGGGTGCCGCTCACGGAGGGTTCCGCATGACCGGCCCGGACCGGCCCCGGCTTTTTCTCGTGGACGACCACCCGCTGGTGCGGGCGGCGCTGGCCCAGCTGCTGGCGGGAGCCGGATTCGCTCCGGACGGGCAGGCGGGCACTCCGGCCGAAGCGTTGGCCCACCCCGCATTGGCCGCCAGCCGTTTGGCGGTAGTGGATCTCGCGCTGGGGGAAGAGAGCGGGTTCGACCTGATCCGGAAACTGCGCGCGCGCGGCCTGGCGGTGCTGGTGTATTCCATGCACGAGGGACCCAACGCGATCCGCCGGGCGCTGGACGCCGGTGCCGGCGGCTACGTCACCAAGCGCGAGGCGGCCGAATCGCTGGCCACCGCCATCCGGGCCGTTTTGGCGGGATCCTGCTATCTGAGTCCCCGCGCGGCAGCGGCGTTGCAGGAACTGACGCCGCTGGACGGCCTGAGCGGGCAACAGCAGCAGATCTACCGGTTGCTGGGACGGGGAACGCCCAACGAGGACATCGCGCGCCAGCTGGGGATCAGCGTGCGCACGCTGGAATCCTACTGCGTCCGCATCATGGACAAGCTGGGCGTGCAAGGCGTCAAGGAACTGCGGCGCCGGGCGATCCGCGACGCGCTCGCCGCAGGCACCGGGGATTCCGGCGACCTGTGAGCGGCCGAATGAGAGGGAAATCCCTCTCCGCGCCGGCACCGTGCGGCGGCTATCCTCCCGCGATGGATTGTATAAAATCCGGGAGGAGCGCATGAGAATGGTCGCGTTGGGCGTGTGGACGGCGGGGTTTTTTGCGGCCGCGATGGCGTTCGGGCAGACGGAAATCACGGCGTTCGACGGCAACGGCCAGATCAGCTGGGACGATCCGGGCGGAACGGGGACGCATTACGCGGTGCAATGGTCGGCGTCCGGGCTGAGCAACTGGATGAGCTGGCAGGACGCCGAGGCGACCTTGGCGGGCCTGGGCGCGACGGGGACGGCCGCCGTGCCGATGTTCTACCGCGTGGTGGCGCAGGATCCGACGTACGAGCCGACCGAGACCTATACCTACTACTACAAGAATCTGCCGCTTTTCGATCCGCTCACGCCGCTTTCGAACGACGAAATGCGCATCACTTTCATGGGATCGATGATTCCCCTGCCGGTGCGCAAGGCGCAGGCCGAGATGAGCGTTTTCGTGGAAGTGGGGTGGAGCAACGATCCGAGCGACAGGGTCTACGGCGGCCGGGCCGTCGACCAGTTCATCTTCGACATGGGTGCCGGGGTGTCGGCCAACTTCGCGGCCGCGAAGGTCGGTTACCGCCGGATGGACAAGGTGTTCATCAACCACCTGCACGGCGACCACATGAGCGACC
>CALKWZ010000058.1 GCA_938003985.1 uncultured Verrucomicrobiota bacterium
ATCATGCCGCCCTTTCGGGCGCGGCGGCGGCGCCGCGACGGCCGGGGCCGGCGCGGGCCCGGCGGCGGGGCGGGCCAAGTTGCGGGCTTCCTGGGCCAGCTTGTGGCTGCGGAGGACGTACTCGGCCAGCGGCACGTCCGCGGGCGCCTGCGCGCGGATCTGGTCGAAGGTTGCGGCGGCCTGCCGCGCGCCGTCTTCGATCTGCTGCAGCAAGTCGCGCGGGCGGCCGTCGCGCCGGAACGTGCGGAGGCGGTCGAGCGCCTGGTTGAACAGACGCACGCCGCGCAGGAATTCGGGATGGTCCCACGCGGTGGCGGTCAGGAACTCCAGCGTGGCCGGGGTTTCGGCCGGCGCGACCGGAGCCGTTGCGGCCGGCACGGCCGGAACAGCCGGCACGGCCTCGGCGGCCGGTGCGGTTGCCGGCGCGGCCGCGGAAACGGCGGGAGCCTGGTCCGGCAGCCAGTAGGGCAGCCAGAGATCCCGGAAATGCCACAGCGCGGCGGCGAGGACGGCGGCGACCAGCAGTCCGACCGCGCCGAACGCGAGGCGCTTCTTTCGGGGCGAAGAAATCTGCAGGGCGTAGGCTTCGGATTTCGTCAGGCGGATCTTCTTCCGTCCGGTCGGTGGCGGTTGCAGCGGGGCGTCGTCCATGGAGGCAGGATGCAAAAACAGCCGGAAAAACTCAACCGCGGATTGCCGGCGGGTCGGGCGCAGGCGGGGCTTCTTTTTTTGCCGCCGGGACGGTATAAGGGAGAACGATGAAGGTCTGCATGGACATCCAGGCCGCGCTGGGCCAGCGCGCGGGCGTCGGCCGCTACGTGCGCGAACTGCTCTTCCATCTGGGAGCCGCCAAGGGCGCCGACGAGCTGGCCGCGTTCTATTTCGACTTCAAGCGCACCGGCCTGGACGCCATGCCGCCGGGCGTGGAGATGCGCTCGTGCCGGTGGATGCCGGGGCGCGTGGCGCAGGCCGCGTGGAAGCGCCTCGGCTTTCCGCCCTACGAATGGTTCGCGGGCCGGGCCGATCTCTACCACTTCCCCAACTTCATCCGCCCGCCGCTCGGACGCGGCCGGAAATCCGTCGTCACGATCCACGACGTCTCCTTTTTGCGCATGCCCGAGACGACGGAAGCCAAGAACCTCGCCTGGCTCTCCGCCGAGATCCACGCCACCGCCGAACGCGCCGACGCGATCCTGACGGACAGCCGTTTCTCGGCGCGCGAGATCGTCGAATTGCTGCGCGTGCCGGCGGAAAAGGTGTTTCCCGTGTGGCTGGGCCTGCCGCGATTCGGCCCGCCGCCCGCGCCGGATGCCGTCGCGGCCGCGCGCCGGGCGCTGGGGCTGGCGAAGCCCTATCTGCTGATGGTCGGCACGATCGAGCCGCGCAAGAACATCCCGTTCTTGGTGGAGATCTACGAAGCGCTGCGGGATTTCGACGGCGATCTGGTGCTGGCCGGCGGGCTCGGTTGGAAGACCGGCCCGACGCTGCGCGCCATCGCCGATTCGCCGCGCAAGAACGGGATCAAGCTCTTGAAGCACCTGGACGACGCGCAACTCTCGGCGCTTTACGCCGGGGCCGCGGCGTTCGTGTTCCCCACGCGCTACGAGGGCTTTGGTTTTCCGCCGCTCGAGGCGATGGGCCGCGGCACGCCGGTAGTGTCCGCCCGCAACAGCTCGCTCCCCGAAGTGCTCGGGGATGCCGCCGAATGGGTGGACGGCTACGAGGTCGAGGCGTGGGCCGCGGCCGTCCGCGGCGTGCTGGACGATCCCGCCCGCGCCGCGCGCCTGCGCGCCGCCGGCTTCGAGCAGGCGAAGAAATTCACCTGGGAAGAAACCGCCCGCCGCACCTGGGACGTCTACCGTCAGGTGGGTTGAGCCGGTGCGGGCTGGCGGGAGGCGTCGGCGTCCCGGGCCGCCCCCCGGATCCTGATCGGAATTTACCGCAATCTCCTTGACCGCGCATGGCCGGCGGCGCACCCTTGTGGATGCGGTTTGGGCGCGGTCTGGTCCCAAGCGGCAGAACCAGGAGAGGGGCATGAAGGCGTTGGGTCGGTTGATCGTAGGCATGGCGCTGGGCATGGCGCTGGCGGCGCCGGCGGCGCCGGTGGCGCGGGACGACGCGTTCCGCGCGGCCGAGTCCGAACTGCCGCGGTTCTATCCGGGGGCTTGGACGGCGGCGGACGAACTGCCGCTGTACGATCTGGATGGCGCGGTGGCGGCGTACGCCTTCATCTTCGAGCGCGCCGCCAAGCGCGGCGCCGCGGCGGAAGCGCCGGCGGCGTTCGTCGCCCGCGCCCGGGCGGCGGTGGCCGCCGCCGGCGCGGAAGCGACCGGCTACGAAACCGAACTGCGGGGAGAAGACCGCTACGCCACGATCGTAATCGCGGCGGACGATGCGGAGCCGCCGGTCCTGCGCTGCCATCTGGGTTTGCCGGGCCACGTCGTGCGCGCGGCGAACGCGGCGGCGCTGGCGGGCCGCGCCCGAAGCGGCGGCGCCTGGCGCGTGCGCCGGTCCCTGATGCTGGGCTTTTTCGACGAAGCCTTCGTGGTCGAGCCGGCGGCGGGCGCGGGCGACGCGCTGGTGGTGGATCTGCGGACGCAGGCCGCGGTGCCGGAGCGCGAAGCCCGGGCACGCGCGCAGCTCCGCAAGACCGCCGCCGCGCCGGATCCCGAGCGCGAACGGCTGTGCGCGGAAGCCTGGCAACCCTACCGGGCCGCGAAGGCGACGGCGGTGATCCCGCTGGCCGCGCCGGCCGGCGCGCAAGGAGGCACGCCGTGAAGCCGCGCCTCTGGATGCCGATTCTGGCCGCGCTTCTCGCGCCGGCCCTTTCCGCGCCCGCCGCCATCATCACCAACGTCGTGTCCGATGCGAACGACGACGCCTACGGGCTGACCATCACCGGCGACAACTGGACCGCCGACTACGCCGCGTGCGGCTACTACACCGGCTATGCCGCGCCCTATTTGATCGGCGCGTTCCGGTTCGCCGCCGTTCCGCTGACGAACCGGACGGTCATCACGCACGCGTATCTGCGCGTCCAGGCCTATGCCGCGGGCACGGGCGCGTCGGCGTATTCGCTGCGCGGCGAAGCCTACGACGCCACGGATTCCTTCCACGTGGGCGCCTACCTCGGCGCGCGCTCGGTCACGACGGCCGCCGTGGCGTGGACCGTGGCTTCGGCCTGGACGGAGGACGGCGTCTACGTCAGCCCGGACATCAAAACCGTCGTGCAGGAAATCGTGAACCGCCCCGGCTGGGCCAGCGGCAATCCCATCGCCATCCAGATGCGCAACACGGCGTCGTCCGGCGGCTACCAGATGATCTATTCTTATGAAGGCGCGGCCGCGTACGGCGGTTCGCCCGCGCAGCTCATCCTCGACTACGTCGGGACGGCCCCGCCGCCGGACGGGGTCAAGGCGGAGAACTACGTGTCCGGCGCCACGAATTCGCCGTCGACCGTGCCGACCTACCTGAACGATCCGACGATGTACTACCCGGCCGGCGCGGGCGGCATCTGCTGGGCGACGGCCAACACCGACATCTTCGCCTACTGGGACCGCAACGCCTATTCCTCGGGCGTGCAGTACTGGAACCTGATCGACAACGGCACGGCCCCGCTGCTGCAGCCGACGCAACCGGCGGCGCCCGGCCACGACCAGGCGTTCGTGTCGAACGTGGTGGCGGCCTTGGCGCACCAGTACTACGGCCTCAGCCGGACCGACGAGGACGTCATCCTCGAGGAGTTCACCAACGGGACGAACGGATTGGCGTTCAACGCGACCTACCACGGGCCGGTCAGCACGACGGCCGACCGCTCGAACTTCCTGGGCATCATCAAAACCGAAATCAACGCGGGGCGTCCCATCAGCATCGGCTCGTGGGGCACCTATTTCGGCGGCGCCCACCAGGTGCCGGTCATCGGCTACAAGGAAATGTCCAACGTCGTCAACAGCACGGTCTACATCCACCTGAACACGGGCGACACGCAGAACCAATACGTCAATTTCTTCGCGTCGTCGTGGAACAACCTGGACATGGACCAGATCGTGCCCGGCGGCACGCCGGTGGACGAATACGAGGCCAAGGGCGACAACGTCGCGGCCACGCCGGTCGATCTGCTGCCCGACCACCTCTACGAATTCCGGCAGACCCACAACTTCGGCTCCGCGGGAGACCAGGACTGGGTGCGGCTGGCGGTCGTCTCCAACCGCCGCTATTCGATCTGGACGACCAACCTCGGCGCGTCCGCGGACACGGTGCTGACGCTGTTCGCCAACGACGGCGCCACGCAACTGGCGCAGGACGACGACGGGGGCGGCTCCGCCCGCGCCTCGAAGATCGTCTGGAACTGCTGGTCGAACGGCACGGTGCGGCTGCGCGCGACGGACAAGGCCGGCGGCTCCGGTTCCGCCGCGAACTACGACCTGCAGGTCGCCTACGCGGCGGGCGCGTCGCCGGCCGCGGCGTCCGGCCCGACGCCGGCCGACCTCGCCACGGGCGTGGCCACCAACCCGACGCTGTCCTGGGCGGCCGGCACCGGCGCGACGGGCTACCGCGTGAATTTCGGCGCGGCCAACCCGCCGCCGTTCGCGCGCGCCCAGGCCGCCGCGACGCTGGCCACGAACCTGGCGGCCGGCACGACCTACTACTGGCGGATCGATCCGACCAACGCCGCGGGCACGACGACCGGCACCGTCTGGCGCTTCACGACCGCCGCCGCGGCCGGCGCCCAGCCCGAAGTGCTGGGCGACGATCTGTTCGGGACGGTCTCGAACCGGTTCGGTTTCAACATGAACTGGGCGGCCGGCCGGCGCGTCGTGGTCTACGCCTGCACGAGCCTGGTGCCGCCGGTGGTTTGGGCGCCGCTGCAGACCAACACGTTCGCCGGAACGGCGATCTACTTCTTCGACGCCCGCTGGACCAACCACCCCCGCCGCTACTACCGCCTCCGCGAGGAGTGAGCCCCGCCGCCGCGCAAAGTTTTTACGTTCTACGTAATTCTTCCTGAAAGTTTTTACGTTCTACGTAAAACTTGCGGAAACTTTTTACGTTCTACGTAAAAAATCGCGCGCAAGCTCACGCCAGTCGGCGCAGGAGGACGAGGGTTTCGAGGTGGAAGGTGTGGGGGAAGAGGTCGAAGGGCTCGACGGCCTCGATCCGATAGGGGGCTTGCAGGAAGAGCTTCAAATCCCGCGCGAGGGTGGCGGGGTTGCAGGACACGTAGAGGATCGCGCCGGGTTCGCGCGCGACGATCCACGCGATGGCCTCGGGCGAAAGGCCCGGGCGCGGCGGATCGACGACGACCAGATCGACCTGCGCGGGCAGACCGTCCGGCAGGGCGGCGTTGACGTCGGCGGCCAGGACGTCGACGTTCTGGACGTCGTTGAGGGCGAGGTTTTCGCGCGCGGCCAGGACGGAGGGCTCCCAGCTTTCGACGGCGACGACGCGGTCGGCGATGGACGCCAGATGCAAGGCGATGGGCCCGGTGCCGGCGAACAGATCGAGGGCGACGCCGGGCCGGCCGGGAAGCACGGCGAGTTCGCGCAGGCGCGCGAACAGTTTCTCGGCCTGCGCGGTGTTGCTCTGGAAGAAGGTGTCGGGGCCGATGCGGAAGCGCAGGCCGTTGAGGAGTTCCTCGATGGTGCCGGTGCCCTTCAGGATCGTGCGCTGCTCGGGGCGGGCGGAGCCGTAGACGTTCGTGTCGATCGAGAAATAGATGACGTCGGCGAGGTCTTCGAGGATGGCCAGCAGATGCTCGGCGAGACCGGGATAGGCGGTGGTGGCGACGAGTTCGACCATGCGCTGGTTCGTGCCGCGGCCTTCGCGGATGGTCAGCGTGCGCAGGCCGGGGGTTTTCTTGATTTCGTGGAACGCGGGGACGTTCAGCTGCTTGGCGAGGGCGAGGACGCGGCGGACGATTTCGCGGGAGCCGGCGGACTGCAGCCAGCAGCCGTCCGCCGGCAGGATGTGCATGAAGCTGCCGCGGCGGTGCAGGCCGAGGCGCAGCTCGCCGTCCAGCGTGGTGCCGAAGCTGAAGACCATCTTGTTGCGGTAGTCCTGGGTCTGTTCCGCGGGAACGACGTCGCGGACGAGTTCCTGGGCGCCGGGCACGCCGTGGAGGGATTCGACGAGGACTTCTTTCTTGAAGCGGAGCTGGGCGGGATAGGCGCAGTGGCGGAACGTGCAGCCGCCGCAGTCGCCGGTCCAGGGGCAGTCGGAGGGAATGCGTTCGGGCGCGGGCTCGAGGATTTCGACCGCGCGGCCGAAGGCGAACTGCTTTTTCTTCTTGTAGAGCCGGGCGCGGACGGTTTCGTTGGGCAGGGCGTCGTCGACGAACACGACGAAACGGTCGGCGCGGGCGAGCGCCTGGCCGCCGTAGACCATTTTTTCGGTGCGGACGACGATTTCCCGGGGAGCTTTTTTCATGGAAGAAATCTCAATGTCCAATATCCAATGACCAATATCCAACGGATTCGGTTCCAACCGTGAACCTTGAACCGTGAACGGTGAACCCTATCTTCTCATCTCGCGCGCGGCTTCGCGCTCGTCGGTCTTGCGGCGGAGGGTTTCGCGCTTGTCGAAGAGGAGCTTGCCCTTGCCGAGGCCGAGCTCGAGCTTGATCTTGCCGCGGGCGAGGTAGAGCTTGAGGGGGACGAGGGTGTGGCCCTTGAGCTGGAGGAGGCCGGAGAGGCGGTCGAGCTCGCGCCGGTGCATGAGCACTTTCTTGGGGCGGTCGGGCTCGTGGGTATTGAAGCCGGACTTGGCGGCGAGATAGGGCTGGATGCGCAGGCCGTAGACGAAGAGCTCGCCCTGGTCGAACGCGGCGTAGGCTTCGGCGAGGCTGGCTTGGCCGGCGCGGCAGCTCTTGACTTCGCCGCCGGTCAGGGACAAGCCCGTTTCCCAGGAGTCCAGGATGTGGAACTCGTGGCGGGCCTTGCGGTTGGTGGCCAGCGCGCCGGAGCCGGCCTCGTCCCGAGCGGTCATGGCGCGGAGCGCGCCTTACAGCGCAAGCAGCGAGCTGCTGCCCCGGTCGGTCCGGGGGCTCGTGTAGGCGCCGAGTTCGGCGGAAAGCTTGCCCTCGGCGATTTCCTTGAGGGCCAGATCGAGGTGGTCCATGTCCAGCGTGTCGGGCTTGATGAGCGGCCGTTGGCCGGCGTTGAGCTGGCGGACGCGTTTCGAGACGACGTTGACCAGCAGCGGGATGTTGGGCATCCGTTCTTTCGCCTTTTCGAGATACGTCGCGTTCATGGGAAACCTCCAAAAACCATCGGGAATCAATCAAAGCGGCGCATGATAGGGGGCGGGCGCGGGGGAGTCAATGGCGAAAATGGCGGGCGGAACGGCTTGCCAGCGGCCGGGAGGGGGGTGTATAAGCCCCAAGACAGTTCTTTTCGATAGGAAGAAAGGCGAGGGATACGAGTGGCGAAGGCGATCGAGCAATTGTTGGTTTTGCAGGCATGCGACCAGGAAATCCGGCGTTTGCGCAAGGAAACGGACGATATTCCGCTGCGCAAGCAGCAGATCGAGTCGCGCTTGGCCGCCCACAAGGACGGGCAGGCCCAGGCGGAACACGCGCTGCTGGAGGCGAAAGCCCAGATCAAGCGCCTGGAGGGGGAAATCGAAGCGGCGCGCCAGCAGGTCCAGAAGTTCCGCGAGCAGCAGCTCCAGATCAAGAGCAACGACGGCTACAAGGCGCTGGAGAAGGAAATCGCGACCGCGCAGATGGCCATCCGCGGCCTGGAAGACCAGGAACTGGCCGCGATGGAAACCGTCGAGACCGCCAAAGAGGCGGTGGCGGGCCGGCAGTCGGCGCTGGCGAGCGAACAAGTCCGCGTGGACGAGGAGCTCAAGACGTTCGCGGAACGCAACGCCGGTCTCGGCGAGGAATTGAAGCGCAAGGAAGAGGAACGCCGGCAACTGGCGGCGGAAATCGATCCGACGTGGCTGGCCCGCTACGAACGGCTGTTCGCCAAGCAGCGCGACGCGGCGATCGCCTTGGTGGAACACGGCACGTGCGGCAGCTGCCACATGAAGCTCTCGCCGTCGCAGGTGGTCGAAGCGCGCAAGACGGACACGCTGACGCTGTGCGACTTTTGCGGCCGCATGCTGTATTTTGCGCCGTAGCGGCGGGTTTGCGCCCGCCGGGATTTCAGGTTCTTTGACAGCCGGGGCTCCGGGCGTCGGTCGCCGGCGGGGCGCGCAAGCGCGTCCGCCGGAGGAAAGTCCGGACTCCGCAGGGCAGGGCGTCCGCGCCGGGAGGTGCGGAATCCCTTCGGCAAACGGAGGGAAAGGAAAGTGCCACAGAAACCAAACCGCCCGGACGCGCCGCAAGACGCGGTCGGGTAAGGGTGAAACGGCGGTGCAAGAGACCACCGTGCGGAGGCCGAGAGGCGCCGCGCAAGGCAAACCCCGCCCGGAGCAAGATCAAATAGGGAATCGCAGGGGCGGCCCGTCCCGATGCGCGGCAACGCGCGGCGGTTCCGGGTTGATCGCTTAGACAAATGACCGAGCCCGCGCAAGCGGGCGACAGAATCCGGCTTATTCGCCCGGGGTCCCGGCTGTCAATCCCATGGACGGAACGCGAATGGAAACGACGTTGAAAGGTTGGAAATGGACGGCGCTGGCGTTGCTGGCGCTGGCCGCGTTGCTGGCGTTGCGCCTGGCGCTCGCCGGCCGGAACGCGCGCGGATCGGACGAACCGTCCCGGCCGCGCGGCGACCTCGCGGAACCGTTCCGCTGGCCCGAATTGGCGGCCGGCGCCTGGAACGTGTTCCGTTCGGGCGCGGCCCCGGCGGCGGCGGCGCCGGCCGGCCAACTGGCGGCGCGCTACCGGCTGGCGGGCGTTTTCCTGATCCTGGGCGATCCGGACGCGTCCGCCGCGGAAAACCGCTGCGCCATCCTCGACGACGTGCAGGAGCAGCGGCAGATCCTCGCGGGCGAGGGCGAAGACGTCGGCCCGGCCCGCGTCGTGCGCGTGGCCGCCGACCACGTGGTGCTGTCCGCCGACGGCCACGAAGAAACGCTCGCGCTGGTGGCCGGTACGCTCGCGGGCCGCGGCGGCTCCGGCGCCGCCGGCGCTCCTGCCGCGGACGCCGCCAAGATCCTCGAAACCACCCGCTTCGGCAACCGCGTGGGCGAAACCCGCTGGGAAATCAACAAGGCGGCGGTCCTGGAGTACTACCGGGAGATGATGGACAATCCCGAACGGCTGGCCGGGCTCTTCAACGCCATGGAACCCGACCGCGACACCGAAGGCAAAGTGGCCGGCTATCGCCTGAACGTCGCGCGGGGCGAAAAGGATTTCTATACCCAGGTGGGCCTGCGCGACGGCGACGTCGTCCGCAAGGTCAACTCCATGCGCATGACCAGCCAGCGCCGCGCCGAATACTTCATCGGCGAGTTCGTGCAGGACCGCCTGGGCGCGGTCGTCATCGACGTCGAACGCGACGGCCAACCCCAGAAGCTGGTCTATCTGGTCAAGTAGGGGGCGGTCATGCCGGCTCGGGGCGGAAGCGCGGTCGTCGAACCGGTCGTTTTGTCCGCCAGCCGCGCGACGGATATCCCCGCGTTCTATGCGGACTGGTTCATGCGCCGGTTGCGGGCGGGATTCTTCCGCTGGACGAATCCATTCAACGCCGCGCAGGTCCAGACGGTGTCCGTCGCGAAAACGCGGGCCATCGTTTTCTGGACGAAAGACCCCGCGGGCCTCTGGCCGCATCTGGACGAGCTGGACCGGACGGGCATCCACTATTATTTCCAGTACACGCTGAACGACTACGAAGCCGAAGGCCTCGAACCGGGCCTGCCGCCGCTGGCCGCGCGCCTCGATTCCTTCCGGCGGTTGGCGGACCGCCTCCGGCCGGAGCGCGTGGTCTGGCGGCTGGATCCGCTGCTGTTGACGGACCGCCTGGGCGTGCCGGAGCTGCTGGACCGGGCGGCGCGGCTCCTGGCGCAACTGGCGCGCCATGCCCGCAAACTGGTGTTCAGCTTCGCGGACATTGCGGCCTATCCGGCGGTGCGGCGGAATCTGGCGCGCGCGGGCATCGCCGCGCGGGAATTCACGCCTGCCGAAATGGAAGAATTCGCGCGCGGCGTGGCGGAACTCAACCGCGCGTACGGCCTGGCGCTGGCGACCTGCGCGGAGGAAATCGATCTGGCCGCGCACGGCATCGCCCACAACCGCTGCGTGGACGGCGAGTTGCTGGCGCGGCTATGGCCCGACGATGCGGCGCTGCTGGAATTCCTGGGCTCGCGCGCGGCGCGGAAAGATCCCGGCCAGAGGCGCGCGTGCGGCTGCCTCGCCGGCAAGGACGTCGGTCGCTACGGCACGTGCCCGCACGGCTGCGCCTACTGCTACGCCAACGTTTCGCGCGCGGAGGCGGAGCGGAATTTCCGCGCGCACCGGCCGGAAAACGAAACGATCTGACCGGCGCGGTCGCGCGGATCAATAAGCCGTGGTGCGGAACACCGGCTGGAACAGCTTGGTTTCCCGCGCGCAGATGGCCTGCACGGGACAGGCGGGGCAATCGGGCTCGGTCGTTTCGGGGCAACGCGTGCGGTTCTGGAAAAAGAACCAGTCCACGGCGGCGGCGGACAGCCCGGTGCGGGCCATGAGCCGGCCGACGGCCTCGTAGGTGGCGGCGCGGATCAGTTCTTCTTCGGTTTGGGACAAGAGTTCGCGCGCGACCAATTTTTTCCGGAGCGCCGGATCGTCGACACGCACGAGGCCGGTGCGCAGCGCGCTGCGCTGGAGATGGTAGTCGATGATCGGCACGGCCGACTCCGGATCGGTCACCCGCAGAAAACGCTCCGGCCGGTTTTCGAGCACGATGGCCAGCAGCATGGCCTTCTTCTGGAGCGGGTCCTCGGCGTAGCCGGGGATTTCGGCGAGGATTTCCAGCAGCGCGAAAAGCGGTTTGGGCGCCGCCTGGGCGCGCCGCAGCATGTCGGCGGGCGTTGCGCCGCGCGCGCGGAACCACTCGGCGTAGCCGCGGATCAACGCGAGATGCTCGGGCCACATGGGCAGCGGATTCGCGCCGGCGTCGTCGCGGAAGAGATCGGCCAGCTGGACGTTGGTGCGGGCGGCCAACGTCGCCGGGAAAAACGCGGCCGGATCGGCTTGGCACGCGCGCGTGCAGGCGCGGAAGAGGAAATCGGAGCCTTTCAGGTCGCGGCCGTCGAGGCGCGCGACCATGGGCTTGTCCCAGCGGTTGCCGGCGAGGGTCCAGAAGCCGAACTGGTGGGCGCAGGCAAAGAAGAACGTCTCCAAAACGCCCGGCCGGTCGCGTTCGGGATAGATGAAACCTTCGCTGCGCGTGCAGAAATCGAACGGCTGGATGCCGGCGGATTTCTTCAGATAGGCCGCGAAGGCGTCGATCTGGCGGTCGTCCACGACAAGGTTTATCATGAATGGCGAAGGCTCCCGAGTTTTCTTTTCCAGGCAAAGAGCAGGAGGCCTCCGGCCAAGATCAGGCCCAACGAGCGGGGTTCTGGTATGGCTCCAAAGGTGAAGGAAAACGCAGAGTCGGCGAGGCCGCCTCCACTCCATTCGCCATTGCTCCAGGTGATGTGATGTCCGGGCGCGTTGCCGCTGGTGTCATATCTAAAGCTATCCATGCCGGCCGGGAAGGTTTCCGTGCGCGCGACCGTGATGGCGTAGTTGCCAGGTCCGAGCGCGACCGAATCGAAGTTGAACGACTCCCAGCCGGAGTGGGTGGCGGAACTGGTGAAACCGTTGACGGATGCCAATACTTGCGACAGGTTGTTGCCATCCCGAAGCGTCGCGGTAAATAATTCAGGCTCGCCGAAACCGGCGGAGATTTGAAATTCCGCGGTTAAGAGATACATGGCATCCGTGAGAGTGAAGGTCTGCCCATGCTGAAGCCACTGGAATCCATTCCAGCCCAGGGCGGCGGTTACATTGGATTCAGTCCATTCGATGGTCATGATGGCCCGAGCAGGCAACGGAAGCCATCCACAGAGGCCGACGAGCAACCATATGGCGGGTTTCATTGATTTATTCCAGCGAGAAGCGCGCTTCCATTCAAACCACGGCATACATATATCAGGAATCAGGAGAAGCGACAAGCTCATTCACCGAACCATCGCATGCGCGAACCCCCTGTGCGGGCGGGCTCCTGCAATTCTGGGAAGTCGGAACTGCGCGGAACGATATTTCGACGGCGGGGCGTCGATCTGGCGGTTGCCGACGGAAAGTCGATTCATGGGACGACCGATGTCAGGGAGGAGCGGGCAGGATTTCCAAGGCGTCGAAGGTGGGCGGCGGGAGCGTTTCCAGGGGAGGTCCCTCGTCCAGGGTCTGGGGCGCACGGTGGAGGGCGTCGGTCAGGTAGAGGGCGCGGAGGAGATCAAGGCGCAGCTGGCCGGGGTGGATGGCGATTTCGGGTCCGTCGGCGCAGTCGAGGAGGTTGGTGGAAACGACCGTGGCGGAAATTTCGCGCAGGAGATCCCGGCCGCGAAACACGCGGTAGGCGAAGGCGTCGCCGACGGCCGGCGGCTGGAAGAGTTCCGGGCAGCGGGCCGCGATGGTTTCGCGCGGTTCGTCCAGGATGCCGGCGTAACAGACGTTGGAGCCAAACACGAAGAAACTGCTTTCTGGTTGGCCGGCGGCGGCCAGCATGGCGGCGGTCCAAACCGCCGTTCCTGCCGCGAATGTTCGAAGGGAGAGCATCGTTTCGCATGAGGTCCGACAACCCGAGGATAAACGAGCCAACAGACGGGGTCAACGGCAGACAAAATTCGGTCCATGCCATTCGTTCAGCGCACCGCGCCGCCCGGCAGCCCCCCGTTTTCGGCAATCGCCTTTCGTATGATCATTAATTAATCATGATACGAAGGGTGAAGGCGGATAAATGTCATATTATTTAGATAATATGGTGAATTATCAGAATCGGCGCCGGAAAACGTATGATGGTTAATTAATGATCATACGAATCGAAAAGGCCGTTTTGAAGCTGCGCGCAAGAGAAACCGCTAGCTCCGGAAATATTTCCGGAAGAGTTCTTCGGCCTGGGCGGCGCCGGCGGGCGTGAATTCGAGGGTGACGTCGCGGAGCTTGGGCGCGGCGATCCAGCCTTTGCGGTGCAGGCGCTCGAGGGCTTTCAGGTCGAACGTCTTCCAGGCCCGGCCGCCGGTCGGCGTGCGCGTCAGGCCGAGGAACAGCAGGGCCAAGGTGGCTTCGTCGACCTTGTCCGGGTCGTAGTCCATCGGGCCGGTCTATTTGACGACGGGGGCGTCTTTCCAGAGCTGTTCGAGGGCGTAGTAGCCGCGCATCTGGGGCGTGAAGAGATGGACGACGACGTCGACGTAGTCGAGCACGATCCAGCCGCTGTCGGCGGAGCCGGCGCGTCGATGGGCGGCGACGGGCGGGACGTCCTGGCGGAGCTGCTTGGCGACTTCGTCGGCCAAGGCGCGCAGATGGGGGTTGTTCAGGCCGGAGCACAGGACCATGTAGTCGGCGACGCTGGAGACGTCCGCGATGCGCAGGACGGCGATGTTTTCGCCTTTCTTGGCGTCGAGCGCGGCGCGGATGCGGTCCACGCGGGCGCGCAACGGATCGACGGGCGCGGCTTTCTTCCGGGCCGGGGCCTTTTTCGGCGCGGCTTTTTTGGCGGGGGCGGTTTTGCGGGCCGCGGGTTTTTTCGCGGCGGACTTCGGGGCGGCGGATTTCGTGGTCTTCATCGGTATAGGTTGTGCTCCTCAATGTAGCGCAGGACGGAATCGGGGACAAGGGAAACGGGTTGGCCGGCGGCGATTTTCGCGCGGATTTCGCGCGACGAGACGGCGAGGGGTTCGCCGGTGCGGAGATCGGCGAGGAGCCGCTCGGGCCACGGCGGCGGCAGGCGGATCGCGGCGGCGTCGGGCACGAAGCCGGGCCGGGCGAGGGACACGATGCGGACGAGCGGCAGCAGTTCGAGCGGCCGGTGCCAGGTGGGCAGTTCGGGCAAGGTGTCGGCACCGACGATGAACGTGAAGGCGTCGCCGGGATGCAGCGCCCGGAGGGCGCGGACGGTGTCGAGGGTGTACGATTTGCCGGGGCGGTTGAATTCGACGTCGAGGGCCGCGAAGCGGGGTTCGCCGGCGATGGCGAGGCGAAGCATCGCGAGGCGGTCTGCGTTGGAGGCCAGATCGTGGACGGGCTTGTGGGGCGGCACGGCGCAGGGGATGAACCAGACGGCGTCGAGCGCGAAAAGCCGGAGCGCCTCGCGGGCGATGGAGAGATGTCCCTCGTGGACGGGATTGAACGTGCCGCCGAGGAGTCCGATGGCGCGCGGCATCAGAACATCACCGGTTCGTCTTCGTCGGCGACGGGCTCCAGCGATTTGATCTGGCCGACGACGACGACGGGCATGTCGCTGTCTTCGACCCAGTATTCGCGGCCGCGGATGGCGATGGTCTGGCCGATGAACGGCCGCAACTGGGCGGAATGGCCGTGGACGTGGCAGACCATTTCCAGCACGCCGTTTTCGTCGCGCGCCTGGAGGCGATAGCGCGAAGGGGATCCGGCCATGAACGGCGCGTTGCGCAGTTCGCCTTCGACCTGGACGGTCTTGCCCTGGTTGGGCAGATCTTCCAAGTCGAGATCGTCGACGAGTTCGGGATCCACTTCGATTTCGGTCCGGCGGGGTTTGGGCTGGGCGGCGGCGGGGGTTGCGGCGGCAGGCGGCGCCGGCGCAACTTGGGGGGTCGGCCGATTGGCCGGCGCCGGCTGGGCCTGGGCGGGAAGAGCCGTGGCCGGTCGCAGCACCGGAGCCGCAGGCGGGCGGGGTGCGGCAGCCGGACGGGGCGTTGCGGCCGGTGCCGGAGTCGCGGCAGGGGCCGGCGCCGTCGCGACCGGAGGCAGATCGGAAGAGCACACGTCTGAACTCCAGTCACGGCTACATCTCGT
>CALKWZ010000059.1 GCA_938003985.1 uncultured Verrucomicrobiota bacterium
TGCGCGAAATCACCGGCGAGGCCTGACCCCGCCGGATTTCAAAGTTTTTACGTGCTACGTGATTTTCCCGCAAAGTTTTTACGTTCCACGTAAAACTCACAGCAGGCCGGCCTGGCGCAGGAGCGCTTCGGCCTTGGGCACGTCCGCCGGCGAATCCACGCCGATCCCGAACGCCTCGGTGTCCAGCACCGCCAGGCGGCAACCGAGATGCAACGCGCGCAACTGCTCGAGCTTCTCGAGGTTTTCCAGCGCGCAGGGCGGTTCCCGCACCAGCCGCTCCAGGAAGGCGCGGCGGTAGCCGTAGATCCCGATGTGCCGGAAATGCTCGCCCGGCACCGGCGGGTGCCCCGCCGCCGCCCCGCGCACGTGCGGGATGACGGACCGCGAAAAATACAGCGCCCGCCCGTCGCGGGCGCGCACCACCTTCACCACGTCGGAGTTGTGCAGCTCTTCGGCCGAACGGATCGGCGCCGCCGCCGTCGCCATGTCCCAGTCCGCCGCGTCCAGCAGCGTGCCCGCCACGCGGTCGATCAGCGCCGGATCGATCAGGGGCTCGTCGCCCTGCACGTTCACCACCACGTCGGCGTCCCGCCCCCGGATCGCTTCCGCGATCCGGTCCGTGCCCGACGGATGGTCCGGGCTCGTCAGCGCCACGGCCACGCCGAAGGATTCGGCCGCCGCCGCGATGCGCGCGTCGTCCGTCGCCACGAGGACGTCGGCCAGGCGCGTCGCCTGCCGCGCGCGTTCCACCACCCAGGCCAGCAGCGGCTTGCCGCCCACCGGCGCCAGGCTCTTGCCCGGGAACCGCGTGGACCCCCAGCGCGACGGAATGACGCCGATCGCGCGCGCGCTCACTTGCCGACGCCCTTCATGTGGTTCAGCAGTTCCTCCGGCGTGCACGCCGCCGTGCCCAGCTTGCCCACCACGACGCCCGCCGCCAGGTTCGCCAGCTCCATCGCCTCGAGGAAATCCGCGCCCGCCGCCAGCGCCGTCACGCCGGCCGCGATCACCGTGTCGCCCGCGCCGCTGACGTCGAACACCTCGCGCGCGCGCGTCGGCACGTGGCGCGGCGCCTTGCCGCGCGTCAGCAGGTACATGCCCAGCGGCCCCAGCGTGATGGCCAGGTTCAGCGCGCCCCACTTCTCCATCAGGATTTCGCCGGCCTTCGCCAGCGCCTTGTCCGCCAGCGGATTCTCCTTGGCGCCCGGATCGATCAGCCCCGCGATGCCGAAGGCCTCCTTGCGGTTGGGCGTCGCCACGGTGATGCCCTTCAGGTCCAGGTCGTGGCCTTCCTTGGGGTCGAGCCCGACCGGCAGGTTCCGCTTGGCGGCCTTCTCCAGCACGAGATCGACGACGTCCTGCGTCACCGCGCCCTTGCCGTAATCCTCGATCACGACGCCGTCCGCCCGGGCCAGCTCCACGGCCAGCAGCGCGCGGAATTTCTCGCTCTGGCGCGGCGACCACGCCGTCGCGCGGTCGAAATCCACCCGCACCACCTGCTGGCGCTCGGCGATGATGCGCTCCTTGACGATGGTGCCGGCGCCGGCGAACATCATCGCGCACTCCACGTCCACCTGCGCGTCCGCCAGTAGCCAGCGCAGCTCGACGCCCGCCGCGTCCTTGCCGAGCAGGCCCGCGACCGCGGCCTTGCCGCCCAGCGCGCGGACGTTGCAGGCCACGTTGCTGGCCCCGCCCGGCATGCTGGTCTCCCGCGTCACCCGCACCACCGGCACCGGCGCTTCCGGCGAAATCCGCGACACCGACCCGTAGACGTAGCGGTCCAGCATCAGGTCGCCCACGACCAAAATCCGGCGGCGGGAAAACTTCTTCAGCAGCTGCG
Source organism: uncultured Verrucomicrobiota bacterium (assembly GCA_938003985.1). Lineage (GTDB taxonomy): Bacteria > Verrucomicrobiota > Kiritimatiellia > CAIQIC01 > Lenti-01 > Lenti-01. Next base: position 1,841 of record CALKWZ010000059.1, read on the forward strand.
CGACTCTCTTCTGGGTGACGTTCATGCCTGCGGCTCCCTTACTTCTTCGGCGGTTCCCGCGTCCAGAAATCGTCGCCCGGACCGCGGACCTTCTTCAAAACGATCTTGATGCTGGCCACCGGCACGCTGGCCGTGGCCCGGCAGATGGTGTAGCGCGCGTCGTCGGAAATCCACAGGAACATCCGCCCCTTGCGCACGAACATGCCGTTGAACTTGCCCTTGGGCTCCATCTTGATGGTGGCCACCTTGCCGTAGTTCTCCAGCTTCAGTTCTTCCTTCTTCCCGGCCTCGACGATCAGCTCGTACATTTTCTCGTCGGTCATCATCCAGTAGTTCCGGGTTTCGTTTTCCCGGATCGGCTCTTTGCGGATCCAGTACATCAGCCCCATCATGTCGCGCGTGTCGGCCTCGATGGCGAACGTCTGTTCCTTGTTTTTCGTCAGCGACTTCCAGTGGCCCGTCTTCGCGGCGTGGTCGAAGGTCGTGAGCTCGCGGTAGTGCCGCTTGCCTTCGTGGCTGTCCTTCTCGAAGCTCAGCGGCAGGAACGTGACGGGATCCAGGATCGTCTGCAGCCATTCCCGCACCGGATAGAGCTTCTCCACGATGCCGTTGGACTCGGCCTTCAGCGACAGCGACAGCAGCCGCCGCCCGTCGCGCTCGAGCCACTCGGCCTTGGCCGTCGCCTCGCCCACCATGAACACGCCCCAGTACACCTCGTAGTCGATCTCTTCGCCGACCGGAAACCACAGTTCCGGCGGCGGATCGTCCCACGGCAGGCCCGGCGGCGATTTTTCGGCGAAAACCGCCGAAAAATGCCCGAAAACCGCCAAAAAAGCCGAAAATACGGCGAAAAACGGCGAAAAACGGCGTTTTTTGACGAAATTGGAGGTGTTTTCAGCCATTTGGGGCTTCCGGCGCGGATGCGGGCGCCGGGGCGGGAACCGCCGCGGCCTTGGCGCCCGGCGGCGGGATGCCCAGCAGCTCCATGACTTCCCGCTGGACGGTTTCGATTTCCTTGAGCTTCAGCTGCGGATCGGGCACCACGAAGCTCTCGCCGGTCTGCTTGTGCTCGTACACGCGGATTTTCTGCCCGGTGCCCTCGGGCATCTGGACTTCTTTTTCCACCAGGATGCGCCGGCGCTCGAGCATCACGGCCAGGATGAAGATGACGTTGCGCTTGGCCGGGTCGTCGGTTTCCATCAGCTCGCGCAGGAGGGATTCGGCCGTTTCCTTTTTCAGGGCTTCCGGCGCCTTGGGCGCCGGCGCGGCCCAGACGGCCGACCAGACGCTGACTTCGCCCGCGCCGGGCGCCTCGCGCTTGGGCCAGCACTCCGCGCAGAAATCCTCGCGCCCGTAGCCGGCTTCCGTGAAGCGCAGGCGCGAGGTCAGGGTTTCGCGGTCGGCGAATTTCTTCCGGCACGCGACGCACTGGTCGGCGCAGGAGCGGACGTTCCATTCGGCGTTCATGGCGCGCGGGCCTCCACTTGCTGGGCAAAGCTCGATTCGGGATAGCGGCTCCGCAGTTCCCGCCAGGCGCTGTCGCGCTCTTTCTGCTTGCCGAGCCCGTCGTAGAGCCGACCGGCGCGGAACAGACTGTGCGGGGCCCATTCGGGATCGTCGTAGAGCACGGCGACGCTCAGGAAGTGGCGGGCGGCCTTGTCGGCCTGGCCGGCGGCCTCCGCGGCCTCCCCCAGCCCGAAATAGGCCCGCGCGCGCAAACCCGCCGCGTCGTCGCCCGCGGCGGCTTCCGCGGCCGCCGCATAGCGCTCCGCGGCCGAAGCCGCCCGGCCGGCCTGCAGGTCGAGGCCGGCCAGCAGCAGTTGCGATTCCGCGCCTTCGCGGGTCTGGGCCTTTTCCGCGACGGCCTTTTCGTAGAATCCCGTCGCGGCCTGGTCGTTGCCGAGCTGCGTCTGGCTGGCGCCGGCCCAATGCCAGCCGATCTGGCGCCAGGAAGCTTCGCGGGCGTTTTGGGCCAAGGCTTCGGCCGCCCGCGCCGTCCGCTCGTACTGCCCCTGGTCGAAGCGGCGGCGCACGGCCCACTCCACCAGCGCCGGATTGTCCGCGACCAGCTCGGGCTGGTCCAGCAGCGGCTCGATCTGGTCGACGGCCTCGTCCATGCGGTCCAGCCGCTGCAAAACCACCGCCAGGCGCAGGCGCGCCAGCGCGGCGGTCTGCGCATCCGGCGCGGCCGCCAGGCTCGCGCGCAAGGCGCGTTCCGCGTCCGCCCATTTCTCGCCGTCCGCCAGCAGCACGCCGCGCCAATACTGCGCGCGCGCGGCCTGCGCGCCCTGCGCCGCCTCTTCCAGCGTGGCCAGCGCGTCCTTGGTCTTCTTCAGCTCGATCAGCGTCAGCGCCTTCTGCAGGCGGGCTTCCGCGGCGGCCTCCGCATCCAGCTTGCGCGCCAGCAAGGCGTCCCAGTCCGCCAGCGCGCCCCGGGCGTCGCCGGCGCGCAGGCGCGCCAAGGCGGAGGCTTTCAGGGCCTCGCCGGCCGCCTCGTTCTTGGGATAGTCCTCGGCCGCGCGCCGGAACCACGCCGCGGCGTCGTCCAGCCGGCCCGCGACGCGGGCCATTTCGCCCAGCCGCAGCAAGGCCGGCGCGGCCTGCGGCGATTTCGGATGCTCCTTCGCCAGCGCCTCGTAGCGGCCGCGCGCGGCGTCCAGCCGGCCCAGCTCCCGCTCGCACTCCGCCCGCATCCAGAGCACGTCCGCTTCCTGCCCCGCTTCCGGCTGCGCGGGCGCGACGACGAGTGCCTGCTCGTAGTCGCCGCGCTTGAAGCGGGTCACCATGATCTCGTAGGCCGCGCGGCCGGCGAAGCGGCTGCCGGCGTAGTCGCGGGCGACGGCCTCGTATTTCGCCAGCGCTTCGCCGTCGCGGTTCATTTTCCGCAGGCAGTTGGCCTGCAGGTAGACGCCGGAAGCCGCGGTTTCCGCGTCGGCGGCGTCCTGCTCCAGCTTTTCGGCGAACGCCAGCGCCTCGGGCGCGCGGTCGAGATAGTACAGGCTCCAGGCGGCGGCCAGCCGCGCGTCGCGCGCGCGGCGTTCGCCCGGGAATTCCACCAGCAGCTGCTGCAGCAGGTCGGCGGCCTGGGCGTAGCGTTCCTGGCGGTAGGCCCAGTCGCCCCAGCGGAAGAGCGCTTCCGCCTTGGCGGCCGGCGTGGCGGCGGCGGCCAGCGCCTGCTCGAACCAGCCTTCCATCTCGTCGGCGTTGCCCTTGTCCTTCGCGCGTAGCGCGGCGAGATCCAGCGCCGCGTAGGCGGCGTACGGCGAATCCTTGTGTTCCGCCAGCATCCGCTCGTAGGCGGCCGCGGCGCCGGTTTCGTCGCCCGCGCGCAGCCGGCTGTAGCCCAGATAGTAGGACGCCGCGGCCGCGACGTCCGGCGCGGGCGTGCCCGTCAGCAGGGCGTTGAGGAGCGCGGCGGCCTCGTCGGGCCGGTCGGCGGCGATGGCCAGCTCCGCGCGGCGCAGTTCCGCGCGCGGCGCCTGGTCGCTCTGCGGATGCTGGGCCGCGAGCTGCTTGTAGAAGCGCTCCGCGCCGGTCGGATTGCCCATCTGCCGGTAGCATTCCCCGGTGCGGTACAGCGCCGCCGGCGCGTGTTCGCTGTCCGGATGGTCGCGCAGCAGCGCGAGGTATTCCGTCACGGCCGTCTCGTAGAAGCCGCGCAGGTAGATGCCGTCCGCGAACCGCATCTGCTCGTCGGCCGTCAGGGCCGCGGCCGCGGCCGCGCTCCCCAGGAGCAGCAGCGAAACGAGGGCCGCGCGCTTCATCACGAGCCCGGCGCCAGCGTGGCGAACGAGATGTTCCAGACGTCGGCCTGCCGGCAGGTGTCCAGCACCCGGACCACGTGTTCGTAGGCCGTCGCCTTGTCCGCGCGCAGCAGCACCGGCTGGCCGGGGAACAGCTCCACGAGCCGGTCCAGCAGCCCGCGCAGCTGGGCGTCGTCCAGCCGCTGGCCGTTGACCACGGCCGCGCCGTCCGTCAGCACGTTGATGATCACTTCGCCCGGCAGCCGCTGCGGCGCCCCGCCCGTCGCCGCCGTCGGCAGCGCGACGTCGATCTCGGTTTCCCACTGCGCGAAGATCTGGCTCGTCACGAAGAAGCACAGCAGCAGGAACACGACGTCGATCATCGGCGTCAGCGGCACGCCCGGATTCGCCGTCCACGGCGATTTTTTCCGGAAATTCATCTCAGGCCCCGCGGTTGTCCAGGATCGCCAGCAGATCCGTTCCGGCCCCTTCCAGCAGGCCCGTCAGCTTGATGACGCGGCCGCGGAACCACGAGTAGGCCATCATCGCCGGAATCGCCACGATCAGGCCGGCGATGGTCGTGATCAGCGCCTGCCCCACCCCGCCCGCCAGCTCCATGGGCCGGGCCTTGGCCAGGTCGAAGGCCACGCTGTTGAAGGCCCGCAGCATGCCGATCACCGTGCCCAGCAGGCCCACCATCGGCGCCACCGCCGACAGATCCACCAGGTAATGGATCATGTTCTGCATGCGCCCGGCCTGGCGCGCGCCTTCGCTCTCCATGATTTCCTTGAGCATGCCCGGCGCGGCGTTGGGATTCTCCTTCAGGAAATCCAGGCCCGCGGCGGCCACGGCGGCCAGGGCCGTCGGCTGCTGCGCGCACAGCTCGCGGGCCTCGCGGCCGCGTTTTTCCTTCAGCAGTTCCCGCAGGCGCAGGGCCTGCGCGGCCGGCGCGACGGCGCGCGTGCGCAGCACCAGGGAGTAGTACACGATCAGCGCCAGGCCCAGCACCGACAGCGCGGCCAAGGCGTACATCAGCCAGCCGCCCATCCGCATCAGTTCCGCCAAGGTCAGCATCTCGGCGGCCGGAGCCGCAGCCGCATCCGCCTGCGCGAATCCGGCGCCCGCGCCCAGCAGCCAGGCCGCGCCCGTCCAGTTCCAGATCTTGTTCATCTCGTTCCTCTTTCTTGCGGGCGTGCCGCCCGGTTCTACATCTCCGCCGTCACCAGGTCCCAGTGGTCGGCAAAATACTTCCACCCCGACACCAGCGTCACCGCCACCACCAGCGTGGACAGCACCCACGAGGTGATCACGAACGCCGTGTCGTACTGCCGCAGGATGGCCTCCGACAGGCGCAGCCAGCCGTGCTCGGCCGCGATCGGCAGGAAATCCTCGCGCACGGCCAGCAGGATGAACGTCGCGATGATCGCGACCATCTGCCAGACCGTCTTGAGCTTGCCCCAGCTGCCCGCGCTGAGGATGCGGGCCTCGCCGCCCGAGGCCACCAGCAGCCGCAGGCCGGTCACCGCGAATTCGCGGGCGATGATCACCACCACCACCCACGCCGGCACCAGCGAATAGGCCGGCTCGTACTTCAGCCGGATGCCCACGAACCCCACCAGCGCCGCGCAGACGAGCACCTTGTCCGCCAGCGGGTCCATCAGCTTGCCGAACGCCGTCACGCCGTAGCGCGTCCGGGCCAGCTTGCCGTCCCAGTAGTCCGTGATGCTCGCCGCCACGAAGACGACGAACGCCAGCGTCGTCGAAAAGGGAATCGGCAACGCCATCGCCAGCATCACCACCAGCGCCGCCACGAGGCGGCTCGTCGTCAACGTGTTGGGCAAGTTCATCGCGACCTCAATCCAGATAGGGTTCCGGTCCCAGGCGCACCGGCGCCGTCACCGGCCGGACGGCCGGCGCGGGCTCCGGCCGCGCCGCGCGCGGCTGGTCGCAGGCACGGGCGATCGCCCACCAGACCAGCCCCAGCACGGCGACGCCCGCCACGGTGCGCCAGGCCTGCCACGGG
>CALKWZ010000060.1 GCA_938003985.1 uncultured Verrucomicrobiota bacterium
GCCCGGCGGATTTTGCCGCTGGCGGTTTTCGGCAGCGCGGCCACGGTCTCGAAGGCCTTGGGGATCTTGTGGGCCGCCAGATGCGCGCGGCAGAACGCACGAAGCGCCGCGATGTCCAGCGGCCCGGCCCCGTCCCGCACAACCAGCTTGGCTTGCGGCAACTGCCCGAATTCCGGGTGCGGCTCGCCGTAGACGAGCGACTCCGCCACGCCCGGGAACCGGTCCAGCACGGCTTCGACTTCCTGCGGAAAAATCTTCATCCCCGAAAAATTGATGACGGCCTTGCGCCGGCCCAGCAGGCGCAATTCGCCGTCGGGCAAGAGTTCCCCCAAATCGCCGGTGCGGAACCACCCGTCGGGCGCGACGTCCGCCCGCAACTGCCACGGCGAGAAGTAGGCGTCGAACATGCCCGGTCCGCGGATCTGGACTTCGCCGTCGTCCAATCGGATCTCGTAGGCCGGCAACGGCCGGCCCAGCCGGCCGTCGTAGGCGCCCGCGGCGGGCGCATGGATGAACGGCAGGCCCACTTCGATGATGCCGTAGGCTTCGGTCAGCAAGCGGCCGAACCGCTCGAAGAACCGCCGGGCGATCGCTTCGGGCAACTGGATGGCCGTGGAAACCGCCAGGCGCAGCGCGCGGAAGGCGCGGGGATCCAGCGTGGCCGTTTCGGAAAGCAGGCGATAGTGGATCGGGCTGGCGTACAGGACGGTGAGGGGATGCGCATGCAGGGCCGCCACGAGGGCCTGGGGCAGCGGATCGCCGCAGAGCACGATCGTCGCGCCCTTGCGCAGGAACAACAGGATCGTGACGACGAAATGGAAGCTCATGGACAGCACCCAGCCCACGACGTCGTCCCGGGCGATTCGCAGTCCCGCGTTGGCCGCTTCGGTGCGCGCGTGGATCGTCTCGTGCGAGAGCACCACGCCCTTGCTGGCGCCGGTCGTGCCGGAGGAAAAGCGGATGAAAGCCGGCTGGAGTTGGGCATAGCCGGCGGGCTCGGGCCGCCGGGACGGGAACGAGGCCCAGCGGAAGGTCCGCTCCAGATCGGGGGTGCGGAACGGTTCGCCCGCCGCGGGATCCGGCGCCACGGCGACGTCCGCGAGAAAGTGGCGGACGTCCAGGTGTTCGAGCAGCGCCGCGCATTCGTCGAGCATCAGGCCCGGCGAAATCGGCACGATGGCCGCGTCGAGGGACAGGATGGCCAGCGAGAGCAGGACGTAGTCGATGCTGTCCGCGCAAAGAAACGCCACGCGGTCGCCGGGCCGCATGCCGCGCCGCTCCAGTTCGGCGGCGAGCCGGCCGGCGGCTTGGACGAAATCGCCATACGTCAGGATGCGATTCCCGGCGATCAGGGCGGGCTTGTCCGCCCAAGCTTCCGCGGCCCGGAAGATGGTCCGGGCGATGTTGGCGGGCGCCATGGGCCGATCAGCGCAGGCCGTAATGCGCCTTGAGCTTCAGGACCGTGTTGTCGTTGAGCTTGTTGACCAGCCGCTGCCAATGTTCGGACGTGCCGCAGCCGTCTTCCCAAGCGAGGAGTTGCCGGTCGCCGTCGAGCAGTTCGCAGGAAATGTCGAGCGAGGCCGCGCCGGCGCCGAAACCGACGATGATGCGCGCGGCCGTCGCGCCGGGATTGTACCGTTCGTAGCGCACGACCAGCAGTTGGCGGCCTTCGCCGGCGTAGTCGCTCTTCTCGCCGACGATCCGGCCTTCGATGCCGTGGCGGCCCAGTTTCACGGGCAGCGTGCGGACCATGTAGTTCTTGAGGTCGAGGCGCTGTTCGAATTGCTTGGGCGTCAGTTGCGCGGAATCGCCCGGTTCGATCAGAATGTCGATCGCGGGGCCGGCGGCGGCCGCCGCCCAGGCGCCCAGCAGCAGCCCGGCGAAGACGAAAAACGCGCGGAAACGGGACGGGATACGCGGAGTTGTTTTCATGTCCGCAGGATGCCGCGAAGCGTCCCGCGAGGCAAGCGCATTTGCCGTCGACGCCCGATTAGAGGGCGGAATAGGTGCTGGTCTTCGCCGACCGGTAGATGTTCCAGATGAGGGCGAGGCCGACGACATGGTTGTTTTCGGTTTTGACCAGAGGGCTGTCCGCATAGGCCGTGCCCGCCTGGTTGTCCCAGCGGTAATAGGCCCCCAGCGTGAGGCGGCGGTTCAGTTTCCTGGTGGCGTTGGCGGAAAGACTGAAGCCGGAATAGCCGCCGTCGGGGGAATAGGCCGGCCGGCCGGCCGCGGCGTAGCGCGGCGCGACTTCGTAGAAATAGCGATGGAAGTCCTGGTCGGCGAATTCGACGGAAGCCTGGACGCCGATGATCGCGCCCCAGCGCGTGAACCAGCTCATGTTGCGGTAGATCAGCTTGAGCTCGCCGCGGTACCCCTCGTGGGCCGTGTGCAAATCGTGGCGGTCCACGGAGAAAGCCGCGCGGGCGGCGGCGACCGCATAGAGCGGATTGGGATTCTTGGGGTCGAGGAGCGACCAACGCAGACTAGGACCGATTTCCGCGATGGCGCCCAGTTCGGGCATGCCGGCGCGGGCGTCGTTGTCGCCGTCCACGGGCGGATTGCCGCTGAGGGAAACGCCGCTTTCGAGGCGGTCGGTTTCCCAGAAGACGCTTTTCACGCCTTCCCGGCTGGCCCGGAAAATCTTGCCGCGGTAGATGAAAAACGGCAGCGGCAGGGCATAGGTCTTGTATTCGTCCGACCCCCGGTAGTGCGGCAACCGGCCCCCGCCGCCGAAGAGACCGACTTCCCACAGCGGCAGCTCCCGGGTCGGCGGCGCGGCGCGGGTTTGGGCCGAGGCCTGGAACGCGGCCAGCGCCAGAAAAATGCAAGCAAAACGAAACGACATGGCGGGCAAGATACCACGCCGGCCGGATCAGGACAGCAGAATCGGAATGAATTCCGCGAATGCCGGCAGATCGCCCGAGAGGCGATCTTTTCCAGCGGCCGGCGGCTTACCAGTCCATGGATTCGTCCGGATTGGCCGGTTCCCGCGGCCGTTCGGCCGGCGCTCTTCCGGAAGCGCGGCTGGCCGGCCGTTGGCTGCCGGTCCGGGCGCCTTCCGTGAACCGGATGGCCGTGCCTTCCACCATGATCGTGCTCTTGGAGAAGATGATCCAGAACTGCGAGTAGGATTCCGCCGTCACGTCGATCAGCGCGTCCGCGCCTTTGCTGCGGATGGCCGCGTTCTTGGCGTCCCGGAGCGAACTGGAGCCGCTGACGGGAATGAAGTTGAATAGATAGACCGCCGTGCTGGTGGCCTTGGCCGGGCCCAGGATCATGTACTCGCGGCCATCGATGGGCACGGTGGACGGCGCGATGCCGCCCGGCGTGTGGGCGCATCCGGCGGCCAGCAAAAGCATGAGCGAAATGGCGGCAAACAGGGCGGATTTCATCGGAGGCTCCTTTCGTTCGTCGGGTGGGTTCGTCCTACGGACACCATCCAGCCATGCCGGGCGGGGGGAGTCAAGCCGCCGGTTGTTCGGATTTCACGTGGATCGTTGACGGGCTGGGGCGGGGGGCGCTAGGGTGGAGCGCGAGAGGAGATTCCCCATGCTCGTCGTCCATGTCCACGTCCACGTGAAGCCGGAGCACGTCGAGGCCTTTCGGCAGGCCACGCGCGACAACGCGCGCCACAGCGTCCAGGAACCGGGCATCGCCCGGTTCGACGTCGTGCAGCAGGCGGACGATCCAACCCGCTTCGTCCTGGTGGAGGCCTATCGCTCGGTCGAAGCGACCTCCGCGCACAAGGCCACGGCCCACTATGCCCGCTGGCGGGATGCCGTCGCCGACATGATGGCCGAACCGCGCACCAGCGTGAAATTCGCGAACGTGTTCCCGGACGACGCCGGCTGGTGAACGGGATGAATTTCGAATTTACGGCGCCCCAGCGGGTGATTTTCGGTTCCGGCGCGCTCCGGCAGGTCGGCGCGTTGGCTGCCGGATTTGGCCGGCGGGCGCTGGTCGTGACGGGCCGCGACGACGGCCGCGCCGCGGCGCTGCTGGCGCAGTTGCGCGAGCACGGCGTGGAAGCGGCGGTTTTTTCCGTAGCCGGGGAACCTACGACGGACCGGGTATCCGCCGGCGCGGCCCAAGCCGTGCGGATCGCGGCCGATCTGGTCGTGGCGATTGGCGGGGGCAGTCCGTTGGACGCGGCCAAGGCCATCGCCGCGCTGGCGACCAACGGCGGCCAGCCGCTGGACTACATGGAGGTCGTCGGCCGCGGCCAGCCGCTGGCGAAACCGTCGCTGCCGCTGATCGCGATCCCGACGACGGCCGGCACGGGTTCCGAGGTGACCCGCAACGCGGTGCTGACGTCGCCGGAGCACGGCGTGAAAGCCAGCATGCGCAGCGTGTCCATGGTACCGCGCATCGCCGTGGTCGATCCGGAACTGACCACCGGCCTGCCGCCGGCGGTCACGGCCAGCACGGGGCTCGATGCCCTGACGCAATTGATCGAGCCCTTCACCTGCAATCGGACGAATCCGCTGGTGGATGCCCTTTGCCGCGACGGCATCGCGCGCGTGGCGCGCTCCTTGCGCCGGGCCTGGGCCAACGGCCGCGACGCGGCGGCGCGCGCGGACATGGCGCTGGCCAGCCTCTTCGGCGGTTTTGCGCTGGCCAATGCGGGACTGGGAGCCGTGCATGGCTTTTCCGGCGTGATCGGCGGGATGTTTCGGGCCCCGCATGGCGCGGTCTGCGCGGCCCTGCTGCCGCACGTGATGGCCGTGAACCGCCGGGCGTTGCAGGAACGGGCGCCGGACAGCCCGCTGGCCGCGCGCTACGAGGAAGTCGCCCGCCTGCTCACGGGGAATCCGGCGGCGGCGGCGGACGAAGGCGTCGCCTGGGTGGCGCAACTGGCCCGCGATTTGGACGTGCCGACGCTGGCGGCCTGCGGCGTGAAGGCGGAACACGTGCCGGTGATCGTCGCGCGTGCCGCCGTGGCCTCCGGCACGAAGGCGAATCCCATCGCCTTGACCGCCGCCGAACTGGCGGAAATCCTGGAGCGGGCGTTCTAGCGTTCCGCGGCGCCGCTTGTTTTCGGCGGGCCGTTTTCCTATCTTGTTTGGCGAGGAGGGTTTCTCATGGGCGCACGGATTGGGTTACGCGGAGCAGGGTGGGCCATGGCGGTTTGCGCGGCCATGGCGGCGGCGGCGCGGTGCGACGCGGGAGAGGCGAACTACCAGCCCTACGTGGTCGGCGAGCGGGCGGCAGGCATGGGCGGCGCCGTGACGGCCACCGCAGACGGCATGGATGCCTGCTTCTACAATCCCGCCGGACTGGGATACGAAACGCGCGATTCCTTGTCCGTCAACGGCGCCCTTTACGGTCTGCAGACCTATGAAATGCAGGATGCGGCCTATCCGGGCGAGGATTTCGAAGTGTCGTCGTTCGCGACCATCCCGACGGGGCTGAGCGCGGTCCGGAAGCTGCGAACCGGCGCGGCGGCGGCGTTTTCCGTGTTCGTGCCGTCCCAGTCGAGCGCCCGGGAAATCAAGGCCTTCCCGGAGCGCCAGCATTACTACAACTACAGCCAGGACGAGCAGACGATCTATTTGGGGCCGTCGTTCGGGTGCGTTCTCGGCGAACGGCTGGCGCTCGGCGCTTCCGTGTTCGGGACGTACCAGACCGCGAGCGAATTCCAGAACCTGTACTGGGGGGATTACGCTTATTCCTATTCGGCCAACTACAAGTATTCCGTGATCGGCGCCGTCGGCACCGTCGGCGCGCAGTTCCGCTTGGCGGACGAATGGGCGGCGGGACTGGTGTTCACGACCCCGTCCGCCACGTTGGCCGGCAACGGCACCGTCCAGTTGAGCGAGGTGGTCGGCGCGACGGACGGCGCCGCGGCCGGCGCGCTCTATTACGACGATCTGGATGCCGACAACGGATTGCCGGCCCAGTTGCGGGCGGGGCTCGCCTGGCGGCGCCCGGGCGTCGGCAGCGTCGGCGTCGACGCGACGCACCATTTTTCGCGCCGCTACGACTGGATGAGCGGCACGCAGGACGGCGAGGCCGTCGTCATCCGGCAGGAGCGCGAAGCGGTGACCGACGTCCAGCTGGGCGGAGAATACGTGTTCCGGAAACGCTACCCGTTGCGCGCCGGGGCGTTCACCAGCTTCTCGTCCGCGCCGGATCTGGCGGCCAACGGCGATTCCCAGGTCAACCAGGTCGATCTGTACGGCGTCACCGCCAGCGTCGGTTCCGTCGGCGACAACGTGGTCATGAATCTGGGGCTCAGCTACGTCTGGGGCCAAGGCGATGCCCTCGGCACCCGGCTCGATGCGGCCGGCGAGCTGGAATCCTTCGTTTCGCGCACGCGCGAAAGCGGCCTCTACGCCTTCGCCAGCACGGCCTATCGGTTCTAGGCGCGGCGGCGGCGGCTCGTTTCCGAATTCGCGATCAGGACCAGGCGAGCATTTGCTCGATGGCCTGCCGGGCGCGGCCGGCGATGGCCGGATCGACCTGCACGGACGGCTGCATGTCGCGCAGGCAAAACAGCACCTTTTCGAGGGTGTTGCGCTTCATGTTCGGGCAGACGGCGAAGGGCGACACGCGGTAGAAAACCTTGCCGGGATTGTCTTTCTTCAGCCGGTGGATCAGGCCTTCTTCGGTGGCGACGATAAATTCGGTGGCCGGGTTTTCCGCCACGAACTTGCACATCTGGCCGGTGGACAGCACATGGTCGGCCACGACCCGCACCGGTTTGGGGCATTCCGGATGGGCCAGGGCCAGGGCGCGGGGGTGCGCGGCCTTGAGATCGAGAACGTCCTTCGGATTGATCCGGGCGTGGGTGGGGCAATAGCCGGGCCAGAGGATCAGCTTGCGGCCGAGCTGCTCCTCGACGACGCTGCCCAGATGCTGGTCGGGCACGAAGAGCACCTCGTCGTCCGCGTAGTGCGCGACGATCTTGGCGGCGTTGCCGGACGTGCAGCAGCAGTCGCTCTCGGCCTTCACTTCGGCGGTCGAATTGACGTAGCAAACGACCTTGGCGCCGGGGTGCTTGGCCTTGAATTCGCGCAGCTGGGCGCCGGTGATCATGTCGGCCATGGGACAGCCGGCATGGGCGTCGGGCATCAGCACGGTCTTGTCCGGGTTCAGGATCGCCGCGGTCTCGGCCATGAAATGCACGCCGCAGAACACGATGACCGCGGCGTCGATCTCGGTGGCCTTGCGCGACAGCTCGAGGGAGTCGCCGGTGAAATCGGCGACGTCCTGCACGTCGGGCACCTGGTAGTTGTGCGCGAGGATGACGGCCCGGCGCTCGGCTTTCAGCTTCTGGATTTCGGCGAGGAGGTTCATCGCAACTCAATATCCGACGTCCGGAGGCCGACGTCCACTTTTCCGCGGCCGGAAACCGGCGGCCGGCCTACAGCGCCTTGACGGCGGCGACGGCGGAGGGCACGTCGATGCCGAAGTACTGCCAGAGCTCGAGATGGCCCTCGGACGGGGCGATGCGCGGATCGACGATGCCGAGATGGACCAGCGGGAGCTTCTTGCCGAACGCCGCGCCGCGCACGAGCCCGGCGAAACCGCGCAGACCGCTCTCCGGCGTGCCGATCAGGCCGTCTTCGATGGTGACGAGGCCCTCGGGGTACTGCTGGAACAGCGCCTCGAGGCGGCCGGCGTCCAGCGGCAGGCCGTTGACCGCCCACGCATCGACGGCCTGATCTTCGGTCGCGAGCTGGTCGGCCGCTTCGGCGGCGACGAACGCCGTGGCGCCGAAGCCGAGAATGGCCTTTTTCGCGCCGGGCATCGCGCGGAGCGGGGTGACGTCGGTCCAAGGGCTGTCGGCGTTCCAGAGCGGAGCCTGGGAATCCTGGCGGGCCAGGATGGGCAGGTTGTCGCGCGGAATGCCGAGGACGTGGGCGCCGTTGCGGGAGGCCATGTCGCAGATGGCGATGAAGGCGGAGCGGGCGTCGGCCGGGGCGTAGAACCGGTCCAGATACGGCAGGTAGCCGATGGCCAGGTTGATCCAGTCGAGCGACCAGCCCGAGAAATGGTCGCGGCCGGTGCACGAACCGACGTGCGAGAGATGGAAGGCGACGTTGAGACCTTCGTTCGCGCCGGTCAGGTTGCGCTGGTAGCGCCACATTTCGAGGCCTTCGCGGGCGATGCCCTCGAAGAACGCCGCGAAGGTCGCGAACACGACCAGCTTGGGCTCGGGCGTGGACATGGCCACGCCGTTGGCCATCATGGTCGCGATCTGCTCTTCGATGGAGAGCTGGAACTGGTGCTCGGCGTCGAGGACCTTCTGCGCGAGATCCACCTTGGTGGAAGGCGCCAGGTCGCAATCGAGCACGAACGTGGCTTTGGGATGGGTCTTGGCGACGAGTTCGTAGGCCGCGGCGACGCCCGCGCGGGGCGTGACCCACTTGCCGCCGGCGGGCGGCAGGGCGGCGTCGGCCTGGGCGAGCGCCTCGGCGGGCAGCACGAGGTTTTCGCTGCCCGGCGCGGGCCGGGCCGTCGTGGCGACGGAGACCGGCGGCAGGGCGCGCCAGCGCGCGAGGACGTCCTTCTGCTTGGCGTTGAATTGGAGCATGGGATTCGCCAGCAGCGCGTCGAGATCGCGGCCCTTCATGTGGCCGTCGTGGTGGGCCTTGCCGCCGGGCAGGCCGTTGACGAGGAACAGGCATTCCATCATCGACGGCAGGTCGCGGTAGCTCATCAGGCAGCCGGGCAGCCAGACGGTCTTGTCCATCTTCACGCCGTTCTTGGCGGCGAAGGCGGCCAGTTCGGCGGAAATCCCGAAGCGCTCACCGATCTGGGCGAGGGTCACGTCGTTCTTGCCCGTGGGAATGATCATGGTCGGCACGCCGTCGCGGGCCAGCGTCCGCGCTTCGCGGAACGTCTGCCAGAGGGTGCCCACGTCGTAGAGCGAGGGCGTTTCGAGGATCTGCACGCCCAGGGCTTCGATGATCGGGCGGGGATCGCGGCCGGTCATCTTCGCGGTGGTGCCCGAGAGCTGGATGCCGTTGCGGTGCATGATGAAGGTGACGGGCGCCTTGAGCACGTGGGCGGCGTGGAAGCCGTTGAGCGCGTGGCCCGCGATCCAGCCGGCGTCGCCGCAATGGCAGAGCACCCAGGCGTCGGAGCCGTAGGCGGCGCGCTTGCCGAGCGCCTGGCCGACCGCGGTCGGGATCATGACGCCGAGGCGGCCGCCGTTGAGCTGCGTGCCGCCGGGCACCCACGACACGTGGCCGGGGATGTCCAGCCCGCGGCGGAAGGTGTCCACCACCCGCTGGCGGTCCAGATAACCCAGAACGGACAGCGCGGAGAAATAGCCGATGGACGTGTGCGCGTTCTCGATGGTGAAGTCCCGCTCGGTGCGGTTCACCAGGGACAGCGTCAGCAGCAGCGGGGGAATCAGGTCGAGGCCGCCGCCCATGTGGTCCACTTCGTTGATCTTGGAAAGGGATGCGACGGATTCGATCGCCAAGCGGGCGGCGTCGATCTGCATGGCTTCGAACAAGGCGACGTCGTCGGCCGACAGGCGCGGAATCTGCTCGATGTCGAGCGCGAACGGCGGGACGGAAGAAACGACTTCCCGGCGCATGTAGAGCGAATCGGCCAAGAGCCGTTGGTTGTGTTCCTGTTGGCGGGCTTCGGGGGAGAACGTGGTTTTCATAGTGGGGGGGGATTGTGCCGGAAACGGCGCGGGGCGTCAATTGCGGGAAGCCGGTCTCGCCGGCACGAAAAAAGCCCGGCGCGGGCGCGCCGGGCTTCGCGAAACGGGGCGGAAACCTATTCCGCCGCCGGCTCCGCGGCAGGAGCGGCTTCTGCGGCCGCTTCCGGAGCCGCTTCGGGAGCGGCGGGAACTTCCGCGACGACTTCTTCGACCGCGACTTCTTCGACGACGGCTTCGACCGCTTCGGCGGTCTCTTCCGCGGCGGGTTCGACGGCTTCCGCCGCCTCTTCCGCGACCGCTTCGACGGCCTCGGTCGTCGCGCCGGCTTCTTCCGCGACCGCTTCGACGGCGGCCGGAGCTTCTTCATCGACGTCCAGCTGCAGCATGGGCAGTTCGGTTTCGTCGGCCAGCGGTTCGTCGAAGCGCTGGACGTCGGCCGCCGTGCGGAGGCCTTCGACGTATTCCTTCACGACGTCCTGCTGCTTCTGGGAATAGAGGATGTCGCTGATGCGGGTCTTGGCCTCGCCGAAGTCGATGGCCTTGGCTTCCTGGCGTTCGGTGACCTTGACGAGGTGGAACCCGAACTGGGTTTCGACGATTTCGCCGACGGAGCCGACCGGCTGGGTGAAGGCGGCGTCTTCGAATTCCGGCACCATCTGGCCGCGGCCGAAGGAGCCGAGATCGCCGCCGGAGCTGGCGCTGGGGCAGTCGGAATTCGCCTGGGCCAGTTCCGCGAAATCGGCGCCTTCGAGGATCTGCTTGCGGAGGTCTTCGAGGCGGGCGCGCTTGGCGGCCTTGGCGGCGTCGTCGTCGGCCGGATCCACCTTGATCAGGATGTGGGAGGCGGCGACGGATTCGCCCTGGGTGAAGCCTTCCTTGTTCTCGTCGTAGAACTTCTGGATTTCCTCGTCGCTGGGCTTCGCGACGGCGTCGGCCTTGGCGATGATCATCTTGCGGACGGCCATCTGCTCGCGCATTTCGGTTTCGGTGGTGCCGGTTTCCGCCATGTAGGTCTCGAGGGTGGTGCCGGGGGGCAGCTCGGCGGCGAGTTCGCCCTTGATCTCGGCGAATTCGGAATCGGAGAGGCTGATGCCCTGCTTGGCGACTTCGCCCAGCATGATCTGGCGCATGACGAGTTCTTCGACGATGCGCTCGCGCAGGCGCGGCAGCGCGGCTTCGAACTGCTCGGGGGGCACCCGGCCGCCCATCTGCTTGCGGAACATGCCCAGGACCTTCTGGACTTCGCCTTCGGCGATGTCCGTGCCGTTGACCTTGGCGACGACGACGGCGGCCTCTTCCGCGGACAGCGCGGGGGCTTCCGGGGCGGGCGCTTCGGCCGGGGCGGCTTCGGCGACGGGCGGCAAGGACAGTTCCGCCGGCGCGCTCGCTTCGGCGGCCGGCGCCGCTTCGGGCGCGGCCTCGGGGGCGGCTTTGGGCTTGCATCCGGCCACGGTCCAGGCCAGGGCGAGGGCGGCCAACGTCCAAACGGTCATCTTCTTCATGGAATCTTCCTTTGGGTTATGGGCCGGCTTGGGCCGGCCGGAAAGGGAGCAGCTAACGATCGGCGCGCATCGTAGGGCGGCGTCGGGGGGGATGTCAATCCAGTAGAACGCTCCGCCGGGGCGGGCGGGGCGGCTCATTCCGGCGCGGCGGGCGCCGGTTCGGCCGGCGGCGGCAGCCCGGTGGGCTGGAAGTCCTCGGCGATGGAAATGACCACGCGCTTGCGGCCTTCGGAATCCTCGTCTTCGGAATGGGTGCGGATGTCGGGCAGATCCTTGAGGGCCTGGTGGATGATGCGCCGCTCCATGGAATTGAGCGGCGGCATCCGCCAGGGACGGCCGTTCTGGCGGACGCGTTCGAGGGCCTCTTGGGCGTCGGCCAGCAGCTTTTCGCGGCGGCGTTCGCGGTAGTGCTCGGCGTCCACCACGCAATAGGGCGATTCCTCGTACTGCCGGGACAGCAGGCGGTTGAGCAGGAACTGGATCGCGTCGAGCGTCTGCGACGTGCGGCCGATCAGCCGGCCGGCGTCCGCCGTGACGATCTGGAAGAACACCTGGCCCTCGGCCGTCGCGGTCTCGATGCGGGCGTCTTCGAATTCCAGCAGCCGCAGCAGATGGCCGAGAATCGTCTGCGCGGATGCGATCATTTCCTGCATGCCGGGTTGTGCGCTCATGGTTCTTCTTTCGACGTTTGCAATTCCACGCGTTCTTGTATGCTGAATGCGAACGAATGGCGAGCCAATTTTGCGGCGGGAGGATCTGCGCATGAGTCCAACAGGGAAAACGGCCAGCGGCGAATCGCGGCGTCCGCGCGTGCCGCACGCGGCATGGCTGGCGCTGGCGCTCGTGGCGGCGGTCTGGGCCAGCGCCTTCTTCGGCGCCGAGGCCCGCCTGCGGCGCGCCACGCTGCGCCTGGTGCGCCAAACCGAAAAAGGACAGGCCGAGTCGCCGGTGGCGCTCGGGCTGTCCGCCCATCGCTTCGGCGAACGCCTCGCGGCCGACGCGGTGCTGGAAGTCGACGGCTGGGGACCGATCGCCACCGGCCGCACCGAGGTCGTCCAGTTCTACGCCACCGTCCGCCAGACGCTCGACGAAATCGCGCTGACCGAGCCCAAAATCGCCTCGCAGGTCGTGCGGCGCGGGGAAATCGAAATCCGCGTGGCGGCGCGCTACCGCCTGGCGGGCTACGGCGAAGTCCACGCCGGCGACGGCCGCGCCGCGCTGCGCTGGCTCAAGGGCGACGA
The DNA here is from genome assembly GCA_938003985.1 of uncultured Verrucomicrobiota bacterium. GTDB lineage: Bacteria > Verrucomicrobiota > Kiritimatiellia > CAIQIC01 > Lenti-01 > Lenti-01. The sequence continues at coordinate 12,372 of CALKWZ010000060.1, forward strand.
CGGCTGGCGCATCCAGCGCGCGTTCCTCGTGCCGGATCCCGCCGACGCCGCCCGGGGGAGCTGGCCGTGAACGCGGCGCAGCTCTGGCTCAAGGCCGTCCGGCCCTACGCCTATTCCGCCAGCCTCGTGCCGGTGGCCATCGGCGGACTCCACGCGCGCGCCGCCGGCGCGGATTTCTCCGGCCTGCGCTTCGGCGCGGCGCTGGCGGCGGGCGTCCTGATGCACACCGCGGCCAATCTCTGGAACGACTACTACGATTTCAGGCACGGCGTGGACCGCGCGGGCGGGGGCGTCGGCAGCGGCGTGCTCGTCGCCGGCGAAATGACCCCCGCGCGCTGCTTCCGCGGCGCGGTCCTCTGCGCGGCGCTGGCCGTGCTGCTCGGCTTGGGAATCGCCGCCCAGACGGGCTGGGGGCTGGTCGTCCTGGGCATGTGCGGCTTGATCGGCGCACTGGCCTACTCCGCCGGCCCGCTCAGCCCCAAGCACCGCGCGCTGGGCGAAGTCTGGCTTTTTCTCCTGATGGGCCCCGGCATGACCCTTGGCGGCTCGCTGGCCCAGACCGGACGTTTCTCCTGGGGCGCCGTCGCCGCCGGCCTGCCCGCCGCGCTGCTCATGGTCCTCATCCTCTACGCCAACAACCTGCGCGACGTCCGCTCCGACCGCGACGCCGGCCTGCGCACGCTGCCCATGCTGTTCAAGCCCCTCGAAGCCAAGGCGCTCGCATTGGTGCTGCTGGCCGTGCCGTACGTTCTGACCGGCCTCATGGCCGGCACCGGCCGCCTGCCCGCGGGCGTCGCCTGGGCTTGCCTGACCCTCCCGCTGGCCGTGCGCTGGGCGCTCCGCGTCTGGCGGAATCCCGTCGGCGAGAACGACGTCAGATCCATGGCCATGCTCCATCTCGCGTTCGGCGCGCTGTTCGCCGCCGGATTGATTTGAACCCCGAAAGGACGCCCCGATGAATCCCGTTTCCGCCGCCGACCTCCTCCGCCAGCTGGTCGCCGTTCCCAGCGTGAATCCCGCCATGTCCGACGATCCCGCCCTGCGCGACGAGCTGCGGATCGTGGAAAGCCTGGAGCCGTGGTTCGCCGCGCGCGGCTTCCGCGTCGAACGCGTCGGCCAGACGCCCGGCCGGCCGAACCTGCTCGCGCGCTTCGGCGCCGCCGCGCCGAAAAAGACGATCCTGTTCGAGTCCCACCTCGACACCGTCGGCGTGACCGGCTACGCGGGCGATCCTTTCGCGCTGCGCGCGGAAGGCGGCCGGCTCTACGGCCGCGGCGCGTGCGACACCAAAGGCCCCTTGGCCGCGTTCATGGCCGCGTGCGATGCCGAGGTCCTCGCCGCGCTGGCGACATCCGGCGTCCAGATCGTCTGGCTCGGCGCCATCGGCGAGGAAACCGGCAACCTCGGCGCCGAAGAAGCCATCGCCGCCGGCCTGCGCGCGGACGAATGCGTCGTCCTGGAACCGACGGACCTGCACGTCGTCCACGCCCACAAAGGCGCCTGCTGGTTCACCGTCGCCGTCCGCGGCCGCGCCGCGCACGGCTCCGATCCGTCCCGCGGCGACAACGCCATCCTCAAGATGCCCGCCGTCTGGAAAATCCTCGACGAGGCCACCGCCGCGGCGGCGCAGACCCGTTGCGATCCGGCCCTGGGCCGGCCCACCGTTTCCGTCGGCACCATCCGCGGCGGCACCGGCACCAACGTCGTGCCCGACCGCTGCGAAATCCAGGTCGATCGCCGCCTGATGCCCGGCGAATCCGCCGCCGAAGTCCTTGGCGACCTGCGGCGGCGGCTGGAAGCCATTCCCGGGGGCGTGGAGATTGGCCTGCTCAAGGAAGGCCTGCCGTTCCGGACCGATCCGGAGGCCCCGCTCGTGCGGCGGTTCTGCGCGGCCCTCGAAGCCGCCGGCGTGCCGCCCGTGCGCGAAGGCGCCGCCTGGTGCAGCGATGCCGGCCCGCTCGCCGCCGTCTGCGGCGAAACCCTCGTCTGGGGCCCCGGCTCCATCGCCCAGGCCCATACCACCGATGAATACGTCGAAGCCGCCGCGCTCGAAACCGGCGCCGCCGTTCTGCGCCGCTTCCTGCTCGCCGCCGCGCGGGGATAGGGGGAGCGGCGCGCGGCGCGGCGCCGGCCAATCGTTCGCGAAGCCGGCGGACGTGGGGTAGCTTGGGGCTCCATGCATGCAACCCCACGTCCCGATGACTTCTTCGCTTCGCTGCCCGACGCAACGCTGATGGATCCGGCGGGCTATCCGCCCGAATTCCTGCGCGAGCAACTGCGCACGCCGACGCTGCGCGCGCTGTTCGCGCCCGATTCCACGGCGCGGGGCAATCTCGAGATCGTCCGCGCCGCGGCGTACCGTTCCGTCGAACTCGCGCTGTCGCTGGGCATCACCGTCTCCCTGTTCACCGATCCGGTCCGCCGCTTCGCACCGGACCTGTGGCGCGAAGAACTGGAAGAGGGATTTCTGACCCGCGGCTGGCTGGGCGGCATGATGATCACGGAGCCGGGGTGCGGCACGGACCTGCTGGCGTGCCAGACCGAGTACCGCGCGGACGAGCAGGGACCGGCGCTGGCGGGCACGAAGCACTGGGCCGGGCTGACGGCCCTGGCCGATTTCTGGCTGGTCCTGGCCCGCGACGGCGCGAAAGGCCGGGGCTACGGGTTCCCGTCGCTGAATTTCTACGTCTGCCGCGCCACGCCCGAATCGTTCCGGTTGCTGAAGCGCTACGGGCCCGCCGGGCTCCGTTCGATTCCCTACGGCATGACCCGGATCGAGGCCCGCGCCGGGATCCTGGCGCCGCTGCTCTCCGGCAGCAAGACCGACCGCTTCCGCCGAATCCACGCCATCCTGCAGCGCAGCCGCATTTCGATTTCGGCCATCGCCTGCGGCGCGTGCGCGCGCCTGGCGGACGACGTCCGGCGGCGCGTGCAGGAGCGAACCGTGTTCGGCAAGCCGCTGGAAAGCTACGGCCAGGTGCAGGCGCGCGCCGCCGAAATCGCGGCGGCGCGGGAGATCGCGCGGATGCTGCACGAGATCGGCTGCCGCGAAGCCGAAGCGGCCGACCAGCCCGGTTCCGACGGCGTGCCGGCCCAGATCGCCAATATCGTCAAGGTGGTCGCCAGCGATCTGGCCTTCGCGGCCGCGACGTCCGCCTCGCAGCTCTTCGGCGGCGAGAGCTACCGGACCGACGGCTACGTCGGCCGCGCCACGGCCGATCTCCGGCCGTTCCGGATCTTCGAGGGCTCCAACGACGTGCTCTGCGACGCCATCTGGCAGGCCGCGGAAAAGACCGCGAAGACCGGCGGCGAGTCCTTTGCGGACGCGGTGCGCCGCGCGCACGAAATGGGCGGCTGGCCGGCGCCCTCCGTCGCGGCTTTCGCTGCGGAAAGCGGGGCCGGGGCTTTGCCCCAAGGCCTGCGCTGCCTCGGCGGGCGCGTCCTGGCCAATGCGGAAGTGCTGCGCCGGGGGCTGGAACAGGGACTGTCGAGCGCCGCGCTCCACCCGTTGCGCCGCCGCATCGCCCGCGACCTGGCCCTCGCCGAAGCCGACCGCGCCAACGCCGGGCTCGTGGAATACTGAGCGGAGACCTATTCGCGGGATCGGATGGCCGGTGCGCCCGTGCTTTGGTGAATGCCGCGCCGCGAATGCAAGCCGGAGCCCGGCGCCCGAAGAAGAAAAGACGGCTTTTAAAAAGCCGTCTCAGGAATCCTTTTGTCCCCGTACTGCGGGTGGCTTAATGGTTGTTCTGCATTTTATTCATCTGTATTGATGGGGCCAGAAGGAGTGGTGTTATTCATTTCGTCTTGTGGATATGACTTCGGTCCTGTCAGCCATCGCCATCCATACCAGACGAGAAGTCCTGGCAATGCGAGTTGAATTGATGTCTTGTATGCTTCACGAAATTCTTTGGTTGGAGCGAACAGATTGTAGATAATCCATCCAATAAGTATCAGGCCCATCAACAACGCAGTGGCGCCGAATATCTTTCTGATAACAGCGCCAAGAATTCCTCTTTTATCCATCAACCACAGGATGATGAGGGGTAGTCCGATGAATACTGCCGCGATGGCTACAACGGTAACGATGGATGGAAATATATGATTCATTCTTTATTGCAGAACGTCAGCGTTCACCCTCGCGCCACTTGTGGCGCGTAGGGGTGCAACGCCTTGTTCGCAGTACTATAATAATCCCTTGCTTTTCCATAACGCCATTTCATCCCGGATATGGGGTCGCAGCGCCAGATAATATAGCGGGGTGTATATCAACACGCCTGTCATCATAATAGCAAGTGACGCTAAAAGACGGGTTGCATCGGACGCGTCGGGCCAGAGCTTACTGGGGAGAAATATTCCGCTTACGATGCCGCCCACGAAGGACACCATGCCAAGCATGCCGCGCCAGTCAGTAAATACCTTCCAGTGATGTCACCGGACAATCGCGTGTCTATCACGCCAGGATAAATGCGATATCTCGGGTATTTGTTTAGCCGTGAAGATAATGTTCATAATTCTTCTCTGCGAACAGTTTTATTGGGCCGACCCGAGGTCGGCTTTACGTGGCGAAGTGTGATTTGC
>CALKWZ010000061.1 GCA_938003985.1 uncultured Verrucomicrobiota bacterium
CATGGCCTTGCGCCATGGGTGAAGAAGGTCGGCGAAACACGAAGCGCCGTCCTTGGGCAAACCTCATTCACCCGCGCCGCAAGGGCGCGGGGGTCTTCCGGACTTCCCGACCCCAAACCTCGTTCCCCCGCGCCGCAAGGGCGCGGGTGTTTGGCGACCCCTCGACAGCCGCGGCGGAGGGATGGTATTTTCCGCCCCATCTGCGAAAGGTCGACATGAAACGAAACACGTGCGCTCCCGGCTTCGATTCCAAGGAATTCGCGAACCAATTCCATTATGCCGGCCGCGACCTCGGGGTCCGGCCTACCCGGACCGCCACGTCGTTCCGCGTCTGGGCGCCCACCGCCCGGTCCGTCGAACTGCTGCTCTTCCGGACCGGCGACCGGCCGGAAACGCCGCGCGTCGTCCCCATGGCTCCGGGCGCGAAAGGCACGTGGACCGCGACCGTCAACGGCGATCTGCGCAACCAGTACTACCGCTATCGCCTCGTCCACCCCGGCCAGGCCGCGCCCGTCGAGGCCGTCGATCCCTACGCCGTCGCCGCCGGCGCCAACGGCGAGCGCGCCATGATCCTCGACCTGCGCGACACCGATCCGCCCGGCTGGGCCCGCGACGCCAAGCCGGCCTGCGCCGAGCCCGTGGACGCCGTCGTCTACGAACTCCACGTCCGCGACTTCACCATCCACCCCTCCGCCGGCAGCCGCTTCCCCGGCACCTATCTCGGCGTGGCCGCGCGCGGCACGCGGGGTCCCGGCGGCGTCCGCACGGGCGCGGACCACCTCCGCGAACTCGGCATCACCCACGTCCACCTGCTGCCCGTCGCCGACTACGCCGGCGTGGACGAAACGAAACCGGGCCGGCAGTACAACTGGGGCTACAACCCCGAAAACTACAACGTCCCCGAAGGTTCCTACGCGACCGATCCGTACGATGGGCGCATCCGCGTGCGCGAATTCAAGCGCATGGTGCAGGGCCTGCACAAGGCCGGGCTGCGCGTGGTGCTCGACGTCGTCTACAACCACACCTATCGCGGCGGCGATTCCCACTTCCACCAGCTCGTCCCGGGCTACTACCACCGGCAGGACGCCGCGGGCGGCTTCTCCAACGGCTCCGGCTGCGGCAACGAAGTCGCCTCCGACCGCTCCATGGTCCGCAAGCTGATGCTCGATTCGCTCGTCTACTGGGCCACCGAGTACCACGTCGACGGCTTCCGCTTCGATCTCATGGGCCTGCACGATCTCGAAACCATGCGCCAGATCCGCCGGGCCATGGACAAGATCGATCCTTCGATCCTTCTCTACGGCGAAGGCTGGACCGGCGGCGACAGCCCCCTGCCCGCCGAGCAGCGCGCCATGAAAACCAACGTCGCGCGCCTGCCGCGCGTCGCCGCTTTCAACGACACGATCCGCGACGCCATCAAAGGCCCCGTTTCCGAACACGGCAAAGGTGGTTTCATCCAAGGCGCGCCCGGCTTCGAGGAACGCCTCAAGACCGGGATTACGGCGGCTGTCGCGCACCCGCAGATCGCCTATCCCGAAGGCGACCTCTGGCACGGCCCCTGGGCCAAGCAGCCGCACCATTGCGTCAGCTACGATTCCTGCCACGACAACCACGCCCTCTGGGACAAGCTCGCGCTGACGACCCCGGGCCTGAAGGACGCCGACCGCCTCGCCATGAACCGGCTGGCCGCCGCGATCGTCCTGACCAGCCAGGGCATCGCCTTCCTGCACGCCGGCGAAGAAATGGCCCGTTCCAAGAAGGGCCACGAAAACACCTACAACCTGCCCGATTCCGTCAACGCCATGGACTGGCGCCGCAAGGCGAAGCACGCCGACCTCGTCGCCTACTACCGCGGCCTGATCGCCCTGCGCAAGGCGCACCCCGCCTTCCGCCTCAAAACCGCCGCCGACGTCCGCCGCGGGCTGGCCTTCCTGGCCATGCCCGCCCCCGGCATGGTCGGCTACGTCCTGCAAAGCCCGGCCGGCGGAAAGTTGTTCGCCGTCGTTTTCAATGCCACCGCCAAGCCCCAAGTCGTGCACCTGCCCGCCGCCGGCTGGCGCGTGCTCGTCGATGGCCGGAAAGCCGGCGTCAAAACCCTCCGCCGCATTGCCGGCGATTCCTGCGAAATCGCGCCCCGTTCCGCCCTCGTTTTGGCGAAGGGCTGATCTCCCGCCCCCCCGCGGGCTGACTTTTGATGAACCTCATTCACCCGCGCCGCAAGGGCGCGGGGGTCTTCCGGACTTCCAGACCCCCATGGCCTTGCGCCATGGGTGAAGAAGGTCGGCGAAACACGAAGCGCCGTCCTTGGGCAAACCTCATTCACCCGCGCCGCAAGGGCGCGGGGGTCTGGATCCGCGGCGGCCTCCA
>CALKWZ010000062.1 GCA_938003985.1 uncultured Verrucomicrobiota bacterium
AACAGGATGCCCAGCACCGGCGCCATCAGGGCGAGCGGAATGCCGGTCGAAATCCAGTGCGCCAGCGCCTTGGCCGCCGCCGCCAGTTCCAGCGGCTGCCCGCCGAGCGTGAGGATGTCGAGCGAGCCGTCATCGTGGTCGGCCTCGAAAATGCGCGGCAGCGACAGCAGCGCCGCCAGCAGCAGGGCGACCCAAAGGATGCCGGGCGCGATGCGCGTCAAGAGATTGAGGTCCGGCCCGAGCCCCAAGGGCATGAGCGTCACGACGATCAGATAGAAGCCGAGCGCGGTGCCGAGCGCTCCACCCTCACGCACGGCCAATGCCAGGTCACGCTTCAACAGCGTCGTGAACCCGCTCATGGCGCCGCCCCCGCGCCGCTGCCGGCGGCCCGGCCGGCCATCGCCCCGCCGCCCATGAGCCTGCTGAATCCCAACCTGGTCACCCGCGCGCAATAGAGAATGCCGGAAGGAAACGCCCGCATGAAAAAATCGAGCTTGGATTTCCTGAAGCGCCTGATGAACGCGATTTCCCCGTCCGGCTACGAGCTGGATGCCGTGCGGGTCTTCCGCAAGGAGGCCGAAGCCTTCGCGGCCGAGGTGCGCACGGACGTGCACGGCAACGTCGACGTGGTGGTCAATCCCGGCGGTTCGCCGCGCGTGATGCTGGCGGGGCACTACGACGAGATCGGCTTCATCGTGACCTTGATCGATGCCCACGGCTACCTGTGGATTTCGCCCATCGGCGGCTGGGACGCGCAGATTCCCCAGGGGCAGCGCGTGGCGATCCGCACGGCCAAGGGCGTCGTGCCCGGCATCATCGGCAAGGTGCCCGTCCACGTGCAGAAGCCCGACGAGCGCAGCCGCGTGACGCCGCTGACGGACCTGTGGGTGGATATCGGCGCGAAGAACCGCAAGGAAGCGGAGAAGATGGTCTCCGTGGGCGATCCGATGGTGATCGATCAGGGCGTGGCCGAGCTGCCCAACGGGCGGCTGGCGGGACGGGCGTTCGACGATCGCGCCGGCGCGTTCGTCGTGCTGGAAACGGCGCGGCGGCTGGCGGAAATGGCGCCCCAGGCCGAAATCCACGCCGTGGGCACGGTGCAGGAGGAAATCGGCAGCCGCGGCGCGACGACCTCCGCGTTCGGCATCGCGCCGGACGTGGGCATCGCCGTGGACGTGACGTTCGCGACGGACCACCCGATGATGGACGGCGCCGAAAAGCGCGAGGGCAAGGTCTCCCTCGGCGGCGGCCCGGTGCTGTCGCGCGGGGCGAACGTCAATCCCGTTCTCTACGACCACCTGCTGGCGACGGCCAAGAAGCGCAAGATTCCCGTGCAGATCGTGGCCGACGGCCGCGCGACGCCGACGGACGCCGATCCCATCCAGCTTTCCCGCGCGGGCGTGGCCGCCGCGCTGGTGAGCATCCCGTTGCGCTACATGCACACGCCCAGCGAAATCGTCGCCGTGGACGATCTCGACCAGACGGTCGAACTGCTCGCGCACGCGATCGCGGGCATGAAGCCCGGGCAGAAGTGGATTCCGTTTTAGGGAAATCAGAGTATTCAGAATTCAGAAGTCAGAATGAAGTCGTGTTGCAAGGTCAGGGATCGGAAGGTTTACATTCTGAATCCTGAATTCTGACTACTGAATACTCTCCGAAGGAGAAAGCGATGATCAAGGTCAAGGTGGTCGGTTGCGGGGGATACGGCGGCGTGGGGATCGTGGAGCTGCTGCTGCGGCATCCCGAAGCGAAGATCCAGACGCTGGTGGCGGCGACGGAGACGGGCATGCCGATGAGCGAGCTCTATCCGCATCTGAAGGGGTTCTGCGACCTGCCGATCCTGAAGCCCGACGATCCGGCGGCACAGGAACCGGCCGACGTGGTGTTCTTCTCCACGCCCGACGGCGTCGGCATGGTGCAGGCCCCGGCCGAGCTGGCCAAGGGCGCGCGCGTCATCGACTACAGCGGCGATTTCCGCTTCAACAACGTGGAGGATTACGCCGAATACGCCCGCCGCATCGGCCGCGATCCGGTCCACAAGACGCCCGACCTGCTGCCGCAGACCGTCTACGGCCTGCCCGAGCTGAACCGGAAGGCCTATTCGAAGAACCAGCGCCTCGTCGGCAATCCCGGTTGCTTCGCGGTGAGCTGCCTGGTCGGCCTGGCGCCGGCGGCGGCGGCCAAGCTGGTGGATTTCAAGAGCGTCATCTGCGACTGCAAAACGGGGGTGTCGGGCGCCGGCAAGAAGGCCACGCCGATCCACCATTATCCGGCCCGCTACGAAAACATGCAGGCCTACCGGCTGAGCGGCCACCAGCACGTGATGGAAGTCGAGCGCATGCTCGGCGGCCTCGCGGGCGAGCCCGTGCCGGTGACCTTCACCGCGCAGGTGGTGCCCGTCTGCCGCGGCATCCTGAGCTGCCTCTACGGCACGCTGCGCGACGGCATCGGTCTGGCGCAGGTGCGCGAGGCCTACGCCGAGTTCCACAAGGGCAATCCCTTCGTGCGGCTCTTCGATTCCAAGGCCGTCGTGGGCACGGCCCACGTGCGCGGTTCCAACTTCTGCAACCTGACCGTCGACGTCGACGAGCGCACGCGGCGCCTGCGCGTGGTGTCGCACATCGACAACCTCATGAAAGGCCAGGCCGGCAGCGCCTTGCAGAACATGAACCTGATTTTCGGCCTGCCCGAAAACCTCGGGCTGGACCATCCAGGCGCCTATCCGTAAACTGATTCCCGAAAGGAGAGGACCATGAAGAAACTCGTGCTGTTCCTCGGTTGGTTTCCGCTGGCGGCGCTCGCCGCCGGCCCGCAGGTCACGATCTACAACGACGGCTTCGCGACCGTGAAGGAGGATCGGACGCTGGCCCTCGCGGAAGGGGTTTCCGAAGTGCGCGTGACGGACATGTCGCGGCAGCTCGAACCCGATTCCGTCATGCTGCGGGAACTCTCCGCCGAGCCCTTCGGCGTGCAAATCCTCGAACAGAGCTTCGTGAACGATCCGCTGACGGAAGGGCTCTTGCTCTACCAGATGGAAGGGAAGACCCTGCGCTTCGAGGAGAAGCGCGAAGACGGCACGGTCAAGGAGCACGTCGGCAAGCTGGTGCGCAGCGGCTACGTGCCCGGCGGCGGATCCGAGCAGCCCATCGTGGAAGAGGACGGCGCGGTGCGCTTCTCCCTGCCGGGCCAGCCCGTGTTCGAGGGCATCGATCCCAACGCGTTCCTCAAGCCGTCGCTGGTGTGGCAGATCGCCGCGAAGAAGGCGGGGGAGTGTCCGATCGAAGTCGCCTACGTCACCGCCGGCATGAGCTGGGAGGCCACCTACAACCTCGTCGTGCCCGCCGAGGGCGGCGACGTCTTCGACTTTTCCGGCTGGATTTCCCTGCGCAACGACACCGGCAAGGACTTCGTGGACGCCGCGGTCAAGCTGATCGCCGGCGACGTGCAGAAGGTGCAGCCGCCCTCGCGCAGGTCCAGGCGCGTCGCCGTTGCAATGGCGGCCGAAGCGGACGAATGGGGTTTTGGCATGCCCGAAGAGCGCGCGTTCGACGAATTCCATCTCTACACCCTGCCGCGGCCGGTCCGGATGCGGAACAACGAGCTGAAACAGGTCGAATTCCTGCGCGCCGCGGGCGTGAAGGGCAGCCGGTACTACGTCTACAACCCGCTCGTCGGCCATGGCACCTACGGCGGGGTCCAGCTGGATCCGGACTACGGCACCACGACGGACAAGAAAGTCGGCGTGCGCATCGAAATCTCGAACAGCGAAACCAACGGCCTGGGCGTGCCCCTGCCGAAAGGCCGCATGCGCCTGTACCGCACGGACGTGGACGGCCGGCGCGAGTTCACCGGCGAAAACGAGATGGACCACTTGCCCAAGAACGAGCTGCTGAAGCTCGACATGGGCAGCGCCTTCGACCTCGTCGGCGAGCGCAAGCGCACCGACTTCTCCGTGGACACCACGGGCAAGACGATGACCGAATCCTTCGAGATCAAGCTGCGCAACCGCAAGGAGAAGGACGCCGTGGAAATCCGCGTGGTCGAGCCGCTGGTCCGCTGCGCGAACTGGAAAATCGCGTCCAGCAGCCTGCCGTACGAGAAAATCGATTCCCACCAGGTCGAATTCCGCGCGCCGGTGCCGGCGGACGGCGAGACGATCCTGACCTACACGGTCAACTACCGGTGGTGAGGCGGTTCCGCGCCGCGGAAAAAGGTTTTCCATGGCGTCGAAAATTTGCGACAAGATTCGTTTCCCTGCGATAGATTCGGAGACAACATGGATTTGAAGCTGAAAACGATTTCCGCCATCCTGGCGCTGGCGCTGCTGGCCACGCCGGGCTTCGGCGTGCCCGCCATCGTGCACGACCCCATCAAGGTGGCCGAAAAAGGCCAGCCGCTGGGCGTGCGGGCCACGGTCCGCGACGCCGCGGCGCCCGTGGAGTCGGTGGCGCTGTTCTATTCCTCCTCGCGGGGGATGACGCCGTTCCGGGCGGCGATGTCCAGCTCGGGGGCGGGCACGTGGTACGCCACGATTCCCGGCCACATGATGGGACCCGGCGCGCAGATGTTCTACTACATCCAGGCCGAGAACGCCGACGGCGAGACCCGGGAAACCGATTGGCTGACCGTCAAGCTGGTGGACTCCGGCGTGGCGCCGGAGGCGATTCCGGCCGCCAGCACGGTGGCGCAGCAGGCCCGGCAGCAGGCGACGCCGGCCGCCGCGGCCGCGCCGGCTCCCGCGCCGGCTCCGGCCAAGAGCGGCAAATCGAAGTATCTCTTGCCGGCGGCGATCATCGTCGGCGGCGGTCTCGCCATCGGCGGCGCCTTGGCGATCGCCACCTACGACAGCGGCGGCGGGGGCGGGGGCGATTCGAAGACCGTGGACGGCAACTACGGCGGCAACTTCAACCTGTGCTTCGTGCCCGGCGCGACCACCAATGCCGCGACGAACGCCACGACCGTCTGCAACAACGGCCTCGTCAACGTCTACGTGACCAACGGCGCGGCCCGCATCGTCGGCCTTTGGGGCGGCGAAACCCTCGGCGGCGCCGTGAACGGCAGCCTGTTTTCGGCCGTCGGAAACGTCGGCGCCACCGCGGAGTTTCCGCCCGCGCACCTGATCGCGGCCGGGGAAATCTCCGGTTCGGCCTGCACGGTGCGCATCGACGGCTATTCGACGGATGCCCTGCGGCCCGGCAATTTCAGCGGGCAGGCGAATTTGACGAAGAGGTAAGGCGATGCGGAAGACGGCGTTCCTGGAGCTGGCGGAAAAGCGGCGCAGCGTGCGGGCCTACAAGCCCGACGAGGTGCCCGAGGATCTGCTGCAAACCGTGCTGGAGGCCGGACGGCTGGCGCCGTCGGCCTGCAACAAGCAGCCCTGGCGGTTCATCGTGGTCCGCAGCGAAACCGGCCGGCGCGCCCTGGGCGCGGCCTATGCCCGGGAATGGTTCTGGAAGGCGCCGGTCGTGATCGCCGTCTGCATCCTGCCCAAAGAGGCCTGGGTGCGTTCCTACGACGGCCAGAACTACGCCATGGTGGACGGCGCCTTGGCCATGGACCACCTGACGCTGGCCGCCGCCGAGCTGGGGCTGGGCACCTGCTGGATCGGCGCGTTCGATCCGGCCGCCGCCCGCGAAATCCTGAATCTGCCCGACGGCGTCGAAATCGTCGGCCTGACGCCGCTGGGCTACCCCGACGTCGAACCCAATCCGCGCGTCCGCTCCCGCCGCCCGCTGGGCGAAACGGTCATGAAGGAACGCTGGGGCTGAACAGCCAAATGCAAACTACGAAACACGCGAAAAACTCGAAAGGCATCCCAAAATATACTTTCGCGAATTTCGTGTTTTTCGTAGTCGATTCCGGATGGTTGGGGCGGGGGATGTATGGCTTCGTTTGAGCTCGTTTCGGATTACCGGCCGATGGGCGACCAGCCCGAGGCCATCGCCGCGCTGGTGGCCGGCTTCCGGTCCGGCCAGCGCTGCCGCACGCTGGAAGGCGTGACGGGCTCGGGCAAGACCTTCACGATGGCCAACGTGATCGCCCAGCTCGGACAGCCGACGCTCGTCATTTCCCACAACAAAACCCTCGCCGCGCAGCTCTACGCCGAGCTCAAGGAGTTCTTCCCGCGCAACGCCGTGGAGTACTTCGTCAGCTACTACGACTACTACCAGCCCGAAGCCTACATCCCGCAGACGGACACCTACATCGAGAAGGATTCCAGCATCAACGAGGAGATCGAGCGCCTGCGGCTGGCGGCGACGGACGCGCTGATCAACCGCGAAGACGTGATCATCGTGGCGTCGGTCTCGTGCATCTACGGATTGGGCTCGCCCGAGGACTACCGCGGCATGCTGGTCACCCTGCGCGTCGGGGACGCAACGCCCCGCGAGGAACTCATGCGCAAGCTGGTGGACGTCCAGTATGCCCGCAACGACCTGGCGACGTTGCCGGGCACGTTCCGCGCGCGCGGCGACGTGCTCGACGTCTTCCCGGGCTACAGCCGGGACGGCGTGCGCATCGAGTTCTTCGGCGACCGCATCGAAAGCCTGAAACGCATCGATCCGCTGACCGGCAAGACCCTGCAGACCTTCGACCACACGACGATTTCGCCGGCCAAGCATTTCGTGATGCCCGCCGAGAAGATCGCGCCGGCCGTCGAGCGGGTCCTGGCCGAGATGGAAGCGCGCGTGGCGGAGCTGGAAGGCCAGAACAAGCTGCTGGAAGCCCAGCGGCTGCGCATGCGCACGACCTTCGACATGGAAATGCTGCGCGAAGTGGGCTACTGCAGCGGCATCGAAAACTATTCGGGGCCGCTCTCGGGCCGGGCGCGCGGGTCGCGGCCCTACACGCTGATCGATTTCTTTCCGAAGGGTTTCCTGACGATCGTCGACGAATCGCACGTGACCCTGCCGCAGGTGCGCGGCATGTTCAACGGCGACCGGGCCCGCAAGCTCACGCTGGTGGAGCACGGCTTCCGCCTGCCGTCGGCCCTCGACAACCGGCCGATGGATTTCGACGAGTTCATGGGCGTGACCGGCACGATGCTGTTCACCTCCGCCACGCCGGGCCCGCTGGAAGGCGGCCTCGCCGGCGAGCCCGTGCGCCAGGTCATCCGGCCGACGGGCATCCTCGACCCCGTCGTGGAAGTGCGGCCCCTGAAGGACCAGATCGACGATCTCATCGAGGAAGTCCGCAAGTGCACGGAGAACAAGGACCGCGTGCTGGTGACGACGCTGACGAAGAAAACGGCGGAGGACCTCTCGGCCTATCTCCAGAACATCGGCATCCGCTGCAAATACCTGCATTCCGACATCACGGCGCTGGACCGCGTGGCGATCCTGAAGGGGCTGCGCAAGGCCGATTTCGACTGTCTGATCGGCATCAACCTCCTGCGCGAAGGCCTCGATCTGCCCGAAGTGGCGCTGGTGGCCGTGCTGGACGCCGACAAGGAAGGCTTCCTGCGCAGCGTGACGTCGCTGATCCAGACGGCCGGCCGCGCCGCGCGGCATCTCCAAGGCCGCGTGATCCTCTACGCCGACCAGATCACCGATTCCATGCGGCGCATGATCGACCTGACGCAGGAACGCCGCCGCGTCCAGGAGGAATACAACCGCGCCCACGGCATCACCCCGCGGAAAATCGAAAAAGCCATCAGCGAGAGCCTGGTCCAGGCCGAAAAAGCGCGCGAGACCGAGGAATTCGTCGTGCGCGAGGCGGGGGAGGACTACGACGTGGTCCGCGCCATCGCCGAGATGGAGCGCGAGATGGCCGAAGCCGCCGAGGCCATGGAATTCGAGCGCGCGGCGCTGCTGCGCGACCAGATCTACGAGCTGAAGCAGGCGGAGAATCCCTTCAAGGGCACCGTCCAGGTCAAGAAGCGCAAGAAAATCGCGTATCATCCGGGCCAAGGCCGCCCCGGCGGCCGAAGGAGGAAACCATGAGCGAAGACGTGTTGCCGCTGGATCAGGACCCCGAAATCCGCGAACTGATCGCGCGCGCGCTGGCCGAAGACGTCGGGTCCGGCGACGCGACGACCTTGGCGCTGGTGGACGCGGACGCCGCGGCCAGCGCCCGCATCGTGGCCCGGCACGAAGTCGTGCCGGCCGGGATGGCGATCGCCGCCGAAGTCTTCCGCCAGGCCGATCCGCGCCTGAAGTGCGACATCCTTTGCCCCGACGGCGAACCGGTGGGGCCGGGGACGGCCTTGCTGCGCGTGGCCGGTCCGGCGCGGGCGCTGTTGACGGCGGAACGGACGGCGCTGAACCTGGCGCAGCGCATGACGGGCATCGCCACGGCCACCGAATGCCTCGTGCGGATCGTGGCCGATTACGGCACGCTGATCCTCGACACCCGCAAGACCGTGCCCGGCCTGCGGCGGCTGGACAAATACGCCGTCAAATGCGGCGGCGGCACCAACCACCGCATCGGCCTGCACGACGCCATCCTGATCAAGGACAACCACCTCGCGTTCTGGCGGCAGAAGCACAAGGGCACGCTGGCCGACGCGGTCCGCGCGGCGCGTGCGGCCTATCCGGGGCTGAAGATCGAAATCGAAGTGGACACCTTGGACCAGTTGCAGGAAGCGCTGCCGGGCCGGCCCGACTGGGTGCTGCTGGACAACATGACGCCGCAGCAGGTGGCCGCGGCGGTCATCCTGTGCAACGGCGCCTGCAAGACCGAGGCCTCCGGCGGCATCACCAAGGACAACGTGCGCGAATACGCCCGCGCCGGCGTCGCGGCCATCTCCATCGGCGCGCTGACGCATTCCTCCCGGGCCGCGGATCTGGGATTGGATTTCGAGTAGGCCCGATGGAGTGGGGCTATCCACGGCGCTGGCTGGCGGAAACGGCGTCCACGAACGACGTCGCCCGCGAGTGGGCGCTGGCCGGCGCGCCGGACGGCGCGCTGGTCGTCGCGGCGCGCCAGACGCGCGGCCGCGGCCGCCGCGAGCGCATCTGGGATTCTCCGGCGGGAAGCGGGCTCTACGCCTCGTTCGTTCTGCGGCCCGATGGACCGGCGGAACAGGCGCCGAACCTCGCGATCGTCGCGGGCATGGCGGCGTTCCGGGCGTTGGACAAGGCCGGCGTGAAAGATCTGCGCATCAAGTGGCCCAACGACGTGCTGGCCGGCGGCAAGAAAATCTGCGGCGTGCTGGTGGAGCCGCGCCTCGGCGCGGGGCGCATCGAATTCGCCGTGGCGGGCATCGGCATCAACGTGGGGCAGGGCGAAGGCGATTTTCCGCCGGACCTGCGGTTGCCGGCCACGTCGTGCCGGCTCGAAAACGCGCCGATTTCGGTGGACGACCTGCTGGCGCTTCTGGTGCAATCGCTGCACGACGCTGGCCGGGCGCCGTTCGGCGCGCTCCGCGCCGCATGGATCGCGGCCGGCGCCCAGGAACAGGAGCCGGAACTATGAACGTCTTGGCGATCAACGTCGGCAACTCCCGCACGGCGGCGGGCTGGTTTTCCAAGGGCAAGATCCGGCGCTCGGCGCGCAGCGAAACGGCCAGTCCGGTCATCCTCGAAGCCGTGGCCAACGACGAGATTCCCGACGGCATCGTGATCGGTTCGGTCGCGCCGCAACGGAACAAGGCCTGGGCGCAACTGGTGAAGAAGGTCTTCCCGAAGGTGCCCGTTCTCTGGATGGATCCCAAACTGGATTTCGGCATCGGCGTGGACCTGAAGCGGCCCGACCAGACGGGGCACGACCGGTTCGCCGACGCGGTGGCCGCCGCGGAACTGTGCGGCGCGCCGTGCATCGCGTGCGATTTCGGCACGGCCACGACGTTCAATCTGGTCCTGCCGAAGCGCGGTTTCGCGGGGGGCGTGATTGCGCCGGGCTACGGGATGTGGTTCGACGCCTTGGCCCGCGCGGCGCAACTGCCGAAGCTGAAGCCGGGCGGCATCAAGCTCCAGACCGGCCGCAACACGGAAGAAGCCATGCGGCTCAGCGCGCGCTGGGGCTATCGCGGCATGGTGACGGAAATCCTCTGGCAACTGGGCAAGGCCTGCGGCAAGAAGGAGCCCTGCATCTGCGCCACCGGCGGCTTCGCCAAGCAGATTCTGGCCGACGCCGGGCTGAAGATCCCCGTTTTCCCGGACCTGACGCTGCACGGCCTGGCCCGCATCTACGAGCTCAACCAGGGCTGATCGCTCTCCATCTCTTTGGAGCCCCCGACGACCCCGTCGGGGGAGGGACAGTCAGCGCGCGCCGGCGAATTCCCGCAAGGAAACGGCCCATTCCGGGAAATCGCGGAGAATCTGTTTGTCGGTCGTGACCAGCTTCGTTTTCAGGTCTTCGGCCAAGGCGACGTATTCGCCGTCGTAGGCCGAACAAGTGGATTCGGCCACTTTGCGCATGACGAGGGGACTGGGCAGGACGTATTCGCGGCCGGAAAGTTGCGCTTCGGCCCCTTCCAGGCAGCGCTGGGCGATGGCCGGAGAAATGGTCCCGCGCCGCAGATAGCCGGCCAGGATGTTCCGGAATTCCGAGCGCCACAGGATGGACGTCGCCCACTGGGCATCCCGCGCCAACGCCCGCTCCGCCAGATCCGTCCACTCTCCCGGAATCCAGAGATAGGCCAGCACGTTGACGTCGACGACGATCATTTGCGGCCGGCCTGCTTGAGGGACTGCAAATCCCGTTGCGTCAGATACACGCCCATGGTTTCGCGCACGGCGCGGGCGTGCTCGCCGATGGCCTTGGCATCCACGACGGCGCCATGGACGTGGCTTTCCAGCGTGACGAGGATTTCCTTGTTGAGGCTGCGGCCGTTGCTGTCCGCCCGGGTACGCAGGGTGCGGTGCAGGGCGGGCGGAACGTTTTTCAGGGTAATCGTGCTCATGCAGGAACCATAATGCATCCATTCCGGATGTCAATGGCGGAACGACGCGGAATTTCCCGATCCTTGAACCAAAGGCCCACAAGAGGTAGGATCGCCTCCCGATGAAACACCTGACTCCATTGACGGTGCGGCCCTACGAATGCGACTCGTACGGGCACGTCAACCACGCCGTCTACGTCAACTATCTGGAGCATGCCCGGATGCAGTTCCTGCATGCGGCCGGATTCGACTACAAAGGGATGATCGCGGATGGGTTTTTCACGGTCATTGCGCGGCTGGACGTCTCGTACCGGTCGCCGGCCTATGCCGACGACGCGCTGGAGATCGAAACGGAAGCCACGGACGTCCGCCGGATCGGCGGCACGTTCCATCAGGTCATCCGGCGGGGCGACGCGACGGTGGCCGAAGCCGACGTCTACTGGTGCATGGTGAACGGCGCCGGCCGGCCGGCGCGGCCGCCGGAGAAGTACGACTTGCGGAGGCTCCTGCCGTGAAACGGAAACTGCGCGAACGGGCCCGGGGCCGAAAGGCGTCCCAGGGCGCTTCGGCGATGATCCAACAGCGGTTGATGGCCGCGGACTGGTGGGCGGCGGCGTTCCAGGTGGGGATCTACCGCTCGACGCCGACCGAGCCGGCCACGGAAGCGTTGCTGGCCGATTTGCTCGCGCGCGGCGCCCGGGTGGCCGTGCCCGTGCGCCGGAAAGCCGGCTATGCCTGGGGCTGGGTGGATGCCTCCACGAGCTGGAAAAGAGGCGCGCACGGCATTTGGGAGCCGCGGGAGGCCGCTCCGGCCGCGGCGGCGGACCTGCGCCTGATCGTCGTGCCTGGCGTGGCGTTCGACGCGCAGGGCGGCCGGCTCGGGCATGGGCGCGGCCATTTCGACCGCTTGCTGGCGCGGAGCGGGGCTTTGCTGGTAGGATTGTGCTTCGAGAACCGCCTCGTGGAGGCGGTGCCCATGGAACCCCACGACGTCCGCATGGACGTCGTGGCGACGGAAAAACGAATGCTCTTCGCCCCGACGGCGGCGGCGAAAATGGAACGGTTGTTCGGCTAGATGGCGGTGTTTTGGGAATGGCTGTGGCCCACGCTGACGGCGGCGGGCTTTGCGCTGATCGGATTCTTCGGCCATGCGCTGTTCGTGCGCGTCCGCGACGCGGCGGCGAACCGCGCGGCCGGCGACATCCTGCGCGACGCCCAGCGCGACGCGGAGGTGCTGCGCAAGGAAGCCCAGTTGGCCGTGCGCGACGAGCTGATGCGCAACCGCGAGAAGGCCGAAAGCGAACTGCAGCAGCGCCAGCTGGTGCTGTCGGCCGCGGCCGACCGCCTGGCGAAGCAGGACGAGCGGCAGGAACGCGAAGGCCATCGCCTGGAAGAACGCGCCCAGGCCTTGGATCTGCGGGCCGAACAATTGGAAAAAGACCGCGCGGCGCTGCAGGCCGAGCGGGACAAGGTCGCGCAACTGGCCGCCGAAGAACGCCGCCGGCTGGAAGGCCTGGCGGATCTCACCGCGGACCAGGCCCGGCAGGCGCTGCTGGAACGGCTGGACGGCGAACTGGCGGACGAGTCGGCCGCGCTGATCCGCAAGAAACAGGAAGACGCCTTGGCGACGGCCGAGGCGCAGGCCCGGCAGATCGTCACCGCCGCCATCCAGCGGGTGGCGGCGGACCAGGTGGCCGACGTCACGACCGTGCCCGTCCATTTGCCCGACGAGGCGATGAAAGGCCGCATCATCGGCCGCGAAGGCCGCAACATCCGCGCGCTGGAAATGGCGACGGGCGTGACGGTCATCATCGACGACTCGCCGGGCGTGGTGGTGCTCTCGTCGTTCGATCCCATCCGCCGCGAGATCGCCAAGGTCACGCTGGAGCGGCTGGTGGCGGACGGCCGCATCAATCCGGCGCTGATCGAGGAAATGGCCGACCAGGTCACCGCGGAACTCGACGACCTGATCCTGAAGGCGGGCGAGGAAGCGGCGGGCGCGCTGCATCTGGCGCGGGTGCCGCTGGAACTGCTGAAGCTGCTGGGTCGCCTGAAATTCCGCACGAGCTATTCCCAGAACGTCCTGCGCCATTCGGTCGAGGCCGCGCATCTGGCGGGCCTGATGGCGCCGGAGATCGGCCTCGATCCCGAAATCGCCAAGCGCGTCGCGCTGTTCCACGATCTCGGCAAGGCCGTGGACCACGAGGTGCCGGGCCGGCATGCGGACATCGGCGCGGACCTGCTGGCGCAGGCCGGCGAAAGCGAGACGGTGGTGAACGCGGTGCGCGCCCACCACGGCGACGCTCCGGGCGGGGCCTATGCCGCGCTGGCGGCGGCCGCCGACGCCATCACCGCGGCCCGGCCGGGCGCGCGCGCGGAAACGACGGACCTCTTTTTGCAGCGCATGGAAAACCTGGAAGGGCTCGCCAAGACCGAGCCCGGCGTGGTGCGCAGCCTGGCGATGCAGGCCGGCCGCGAACTGCGCGTGTTCGTGGAACCGACGGCGCTCGACGACGCGGCGGCGATCCAGTTGGCGCGCCGGGTCGCGCAGCGGATCGAAGACCAACTGGATTATCCGGGCCAGATCAAGGTCACGGTGATCCGCGAAACCCGGTGCGTGGAATATGCCCGCTAAGGCGGCAGGAAACGAGGGGACCATGAAGATCCTGGTGGTGGGCGACATCGTGGGCGGACCAGGCCGGATGGCCATGGCGCGCGTCGCGACGCGCTACAAGGCGGAAGGCCGGGCGGACGTCGTGGTGGCCAACGCGGAAAACAGCGCCGCCGGACGCGGCATCACGGGCGCGCTGGCGGAAGAGCTGTTCGCGGGCGGCGCGGACGCGCTGACCATGGGCGACCACGTGTGGGACCAGAAGGAGGCGGCGGCCTATTTCGACCGGGAAACCCGCATCGTGCGGGCCCTGAACCTGCCGCCCGGCGTGCCGGGGAAGGGCGCCATCTCGATCCAGACCAAGGCCGGCCCGCTGGCGATCGTGCAGCTCATGGGCCGCACGTTCATGAACGCCTCGGCCGATTGTCCGTTCCGCACCATGGACGACTGGCTCAAGAAGCACGCCGCCCAGTACAAGCTGATCCTCGTGGACATGCACGCGGAAGCCACCAGCGAAAAGGTGGCCATGGGCAAATTCCTCGACGGGCGCGTGACGGCCGTGCTCGGCACGCACACGCACATCCAGACGGCGGACGAGGCCGTCACGGCCAAGGGCACGGCCTACATGACCGATCTGGGCATGACCGGCCCGTGCGATTCCGTCATCGGCCGCACGACCGACGCCATCCTGACGCGCTTCCTGACGGGCATGCCGACGAAGTTCGAGATCGCCAGCGGCGACGTGCGCCTGCACGGCGCGCTGCTGACGGTCGATCCGGCCACGGGCAAGGCGCTCAAGATCAAGCGCGTCGAGGAAATCCTGTCGAAACCCAACGGATGAAGCGGATCCTCGTCATCAAGCTGAGTTCGCTGGGCGACGTCGCCCACGCCTTGCCGGCCGTGCGCGCGCTGAAGGAGCGCACCGGCGCGGAAATCGATTGGGTGACGCAGCCGGAATACGCGCCGCTGCTGGCGTGTTGCAACGACGTGGCGCGGACGATCGCGTTTCCGCGCCGGAATTTCGCGCGCGGGTTCTTCCCGTTCCTGCGCGAGCTGCGGCGCGAGAAATACGACGCGGTCGTGGATTTGCAGGGACTGCTGAAGAGCGCGCTGGCCGCGCGGCTGGCGCGCGGAAAGCGCCGGGTGGGGCCGGCCTGGGCCCGGGAAGGGGCGCCGCGGTTCTACGACGCCCAGCCGGCGAAAACTCCCGGTCCGCGCCGGCACGCCGTCGACGAGTTGATGGACGTGGTGAATCTCGTCGCGCCCGGCGCGGCGGTTCCGCCCGAGCCGCAACTGGCCTTTCCGGAGGCCGAACCCGACGTCGAGCCCGGACCGCACGTGGCGTTCGCGCCGTTTTCGCGCTGGGACACGAAGGATTGGCCGGTCGAAAAATTCGCGGAACTGGGCAAGCGGCTGGCCACGGAAATGGGTTGCCGGATCCGCATCGTGGGGGGGCGCGACAACGAGGCGGCGGGCGAAGCCCTGGCGAGCCGGATCGGCGAGGGGGCCCGGAACCTGTGCGGCAAGACCGATTTGCCGGGGCTGTGCGCGCTGCTGAAGGGCATGGATCTGCTGGTGACCGTGGATTCCGGCCCCATGCACTGGGCGGACGCGCTGGGCGTGCCGCTGGTGGCGATCTTCGGCGCGACCGATCCCGCCCGCACCGGCCCGTACCGCCAGTTGGCGCACGTGGTGGCGAAAGACGGGTTGGATTGCCGGCCCTGCCATTCGCGCACCTGCGCGCGGGGCGATCTGGCCTGCCTGCGCACGCTGGACGTCGAAACCGTGTTCCAAGCCGCCTTGAAACGCCTATGAAATCCATCCTCCGCATCGGCGTCTTGGCCGCGCTCGGCGCGGGAACAGCCGGGGCCGGCAGCCCGCTGCGGGTACCCGTGCATTTCGCGATCACCAACGATGCCGGCGTGGGCTACGAATGGTTCGCGGTGGGCAGCCATCCGGACGTCGGCGCCTGGGATCCGGCCCGTGCGATCAAGCTGGTCTGGTCGGAGGGCAACGTCTGGTGGGGCGACGTCGGCGTGCAGGCGGGCACGGCGCTGGAGTACAAGTTCGTGAAGCGCGCGACCGCGCCCGCCCAGATCTGCGATTCGGGAAACGGCGACTGGTGGCCGGCCGGCGCCAACCTGCAAACCAACGTGCCGGCCGATCAAGCCGCGCCGTTTTCCGGCAAGCGCATCGAGTTCTATTCCGATCTGACGAACGTGTCGCTGACCTATTCCGTTTTGTCCGCGGCCGACTTCGGCGCGACGGGCACGTGGCAGTCCGTCGGCATGACCCGGGTCGGCCCGGGGCTGCGCGCGGGCGAAGGGCGGCACGTGGCGGAGGGCGTCGGAACCGAAGGCGAATGGCTGCGCTTCACGTTCAACGGCTGGCGCAACGGAACGAACGTCTGGGAAGGCGCGTGGGACGGCCAGGACTATTGGACGCCCCTGGACGCGCTGGTCGTCCGCGACCGGCAGGTGTTCAACTACCGGCCGCCCTCGAACGGCGTATTGAACAGCCGGATCGTCACCAACTACGTCGGGTCCACGGCGGCGCACGTGACGGGCCGCTGGGTGCGGGTGTATTTGCCGCGCGGCTACGACGAGAACGTCGATCGCCGCTACCCGGTGGTCTACATGAGCGACGGCGAAAACGTCTTCGTGCCGGGCGGCACCTTCGGCTGCTGGTACGCCGACACGACGGCCGACGCGGAAATCCGCGGCGGGCGCATGCGGGAGAGCATCGTCGTCGGCGTGCCCTCCGCCGCGAACCGGCAGACGGAATACCTGCCGCACATGGATACGGATCCCGACCGGCCGCCGGGCACGGTCGGCCGGGCTAATTACTACGCCGATTACTTGGTCCACAACGTGCGCCCGATGGTGGACGTCGGCTTCCGCACGAAGAACGACCGCGCGAACACGGCCTGCATCGGGTCGTCTTCGGGCGGGCTGCTGGCGACGTATCTGGGCACGTGGACGAACGTGTTCGGGCTGGTCGGGGCGCTGTCGGGCGTCTACAGCGCCGATTTCTGCCCCAATTTCCGCACTTGGCTGGAATCGGCGCAGCCGCGCGACGCGCGGTTCTGGATGGACGTCGGGACCGTCGGCGGCGAGACGAACATCGGAGGCATCAGCCTCTACACCGACAACTACGACCTGTACTGGTACCTGACGAGCTTCGGCTACGCGCCCAACGTCGATCTGCGCTTCGCGATCGGCTGCGGCCACGACCACAACGAATGGGCCTGGAGCCAGCGGCTGCCCTACGTCTACCGCTTCCTGCTCGACGTGCGCGAGGAGCCGAATCCGCTGCTGGTTCCGGAACTGGAAGCCGCCCTCGCGGACGGCGAAATCGCGTTCCCGGTCTTCGCGGGCACGGCCTATGCCGTCGAGTGGACGGACAGCCTGACCAACGGCTGGACGGCCGCGACGAACTGGCCGCGCGAAACCCAGCCCTGGGGCCGCCGGAGCGTGGATTTGCCGGCGCTGAAACCCGCCGGCGGCTATTTCCGGGTCCGGGGCGACTGATTGACGGATCGCCGCCGAAGGGCTACAAGAAACGGAACGATTTTCAGGAGGACACGATGAGCGCGGAAACGTCGGGCAAGGTGCTGGTGACGGGCGGCAGCGGATTTTTGGGGATCAACCTGATCCGCTATCTGATGGCCAAAGGCCTGACGGACGTCCGCTCGCTGGATCTCGTCGAATTCGATT
The DNA here is from genome assembly GCA_938003985.1 of uncultured Verrucomicrobiota bacterium. Classification (GTDB taxonomy): domain Bacteria; phylum Verrucomicrobiota; class Kiritimatiellia; order CAIQIC01; family Lenti-01; genus Lenti-01. The sequence goes on from CALKWZ010000062.1 coordinate 17,150, forward strand.
ACCCCGAAAAAGACCGCGTGGACGCGGTGATGGGCGACATCCGCGACGAGGCGATGGTGGCGAAGTGCATGCAGGGGGTGAAGTACGTCGTCCACTGCGCGGCGGCGCTGCCGCTGTACTCCGAGCACGACATCTACACGACCGACGTGGTCGGCACGCGGATCGTGCTGGCGGCCGCGCACCGGGCCGGCGTCGAGCGGTGCGTGATGATTTCCAGCACGGCGGTCTACGGCATTCCGGACCACCATCCGCTGGTGGAAACCGACCGGCTGATCGGGGTGGGGCCCTATGGCCGCGCGAAGATCGAGGCCGAAGGCGAGTGCCTCAAGATCCGCGCGCAGGGGCTGTGCGTGCCGATCATCCGGCCCAAGTCCTTCATCGGGCCGGAGCGCCTGGGCGTGTTCGCGCTGTTCTACGACTGGGCCTACACCGGCCACGGGTTCCCGATGATCGGCAACGGCAAGAACCGCTACCAGTTGCTGGACGTGGACGACCTGTGCGACGCGATCTGGCTGACGCTGACGCTGGACAAGGCCCGGGTGAACGACGTCTTCAACGTCGGCGCCAAGGATTTCCGGACGATGCGCGAGGACTACCAGGCCGTGCTGGACGAAGCGGGCCACGGCAAGAAGATCCGCGGCTTCCCGGCGGCGCCGATGATCTGGACGCTGCGGTTCCTGGAACTGCTGAAGCTCTCGCCGCTGTACAAGTGGGTCTACGAGACCGCGGCCGAAGATTCCTTCGTCAGCGTCGAGAAGGCGGAAAAGATCCTCGGCTATCGCCCGAAGTACTCGAACCAACAAGCGCTGGTCCGCAACTACCATTGGTACGTCGACCATCTGGACCAGTTCAAGAACGCCAGCGGCGTGTCGCACCGCGTGCCGTGGAAGCAGGGCATCCTGCGGCTGGCCAAAATCTTCTTCTGACCATGAAGGGCAAGGAGCCGGCCAAGGTCGAACTGCGCTGTCCCGCCTGCGGGCAGGATGCGTGGCTGTCGCGCAAGCCGCAGTACGACGGCTTCAAGAAGATCGGCGAAACGCTGAGCTGCGCCCTGTGCGGCCACGTTTTCGCGTCCGAGGCCGAGATTCCGTTCAAGGACAACCGCCCGCAGGTGTTTTCCGCGGACGACCGACCGCGGCCGGTGCAGGTTTTCCGCGAGGACGAAAAGGGCAAGATGTGCCGCTACTGCGCGGAATACGTCGTGAACCCGTTTTTGCAGCGCTGCGCGCTGCACAAGTGCGAGGTCGAGGCGACCGACACCTGTCCGCACTTCCGGCCCAAGCCGGCGCCGCCGCCGGCCGCCGCGGAGCCGGACGCCCCCAATCCCCTGCGGCCGTGATGCGGCCGTTTTTACGTAGAACGTAAAAACTTTGCGCGGGATTTACGTCGAACGTAAAAACTTCGGGGACGTTTTACGTCGTACGTAAAAGTTTGCGGCGGGCTAGTAGCCGCCGACGTTGCCGGGGAGGGCGGGGGCGCTTTCCCAGGACTGGGGCATGTTCCACGGCAGTTCGGATTCGTCGGAATGGGTGGCGCACCCGGCGGCGGCGAGCGCGATGCCCGCCGCGGCGACCAGCGCCAGCAAGCGACGGAAACGAATCACGGCCAGAGGGACGGGACGGCCGAGTAGTAGCTGATCTCGGCGACCTGCAGGCCCACCACCGCGAGCAGCAGGAGCAGCGCCACGAGGGTCAGGGCGGACAATCCGTTAGAAGAGAACATCGTCGCCCTCCTTGACGGTGGCTTTCTGGTAGTCGGGCAGGACTTCGGCGATGGAGACGTCGTCGCGCACGGCGCTGATCTTGATCTTGCCGATCATGTCGTCGCCGCGGTGGACGATCATTTCGGCGGTGGCCTGGACGCCGTCGTTGGAACCGATGTCGATGACGACGAAGTTCCAGTCCTTGTTGGCGTAAACGATGGTGCCGGTGGTGCCGGGCTTCATCGTGATTTCCTTGTGCAGTTCCTTGTCGCACTTCTCGAGCTGGACTTCGAGGACGGACTTGTCTTCTTCCAGCTGGGCGACCTGGTCCTGCAGGCCGGCGATCTGGGCGTTCAGCTCGGCGACCTGGGCTTCGAGGGAGGACTTCTCATCCTCGAGGCCGGCGATCAGGTTGCTCTTTTCGACGAGTTCCTGATCCTTGCCGCGGATGGTTTCGTTGAGCTGGACGATCTGGGTGCGGGCGTCTTCGAGCTGGGCCTTGGTGCTTTCCAGTTCGGCGCGGGTGTTCTCGAGATCCTGGCGGGTGTTTTCCAGGTCGGTTTGGGTGAACTGCCAGCCTTGGAGGACGGCGTTGGCGACCTGGTTGGCCTTGTTCAGCTCGCTCTCGAGGCGGGGCAGGTCGATCTTGTTGCCGATCACGAGGTTTCGGGCGTTGAAGCCGGACTGGGCCTTGATCTCGTCGGACAGGAGCGACTGCGGGCCCTTGAGGGTGGCGACGACGCGGTCGATGCCGCTTTCGAGCTTCTGGGTCCGCTCTTTGATCAGCGTCCGCTTGGGGAAGAGAACGGCGGCCTGGATCACCAGCGCGGCGATGCTGACCAGCAACACGATGACAACGAGCGGCTTCAACAGTTTAGCCATGGTTTCCTCCAAAACATTTAGTGCGGGCATTGTGGGACAAAGGGAGCGGGATGTCAAACGCCAAAAGGCAATTCCGACGATGGACGGGGCGCGGCGGCATCAGTAGAGGAGGATATCGGCCCATTTGCGTCCTTCGGCGGTAAATTGCCAAGTGCCGCCGCTTTGGGCGAAGTAGCGCCGACCGTTGTTGCCGAGCACGGCGGGATCGACCCGCAGGACGGCTTGGCGCTGGTTGCCGAGGCGGGCGGTTTCGGCGGCGGTGGCGTTGCGGCCGGCGAGGGGCAGGCCGGATTCGGACAGTTTCAGGAAGAGCGGGCCGCCGTCGTGCGGGGCCCCTTGCCACAGCGCCGGGAAGCGGCGGAAAAAATCCGGATTCTTGCCGCGCAGCGCGACTTCGCAAGCGGCCGGAACCTGGGCCAGATAGGCGGCCATGGTCAGGCCCGGATCGCGGGCGTGGACGGCAAAGAAATCGAGCGGGTCGATGGCGAACAGGTTGTGGCCGTGGTAGTTCCCGAAGTCGGGGGAGAGCTTTTCGGCGCGGTGCTTGATTTCGTAGCGGGAGTTCAGCAGCAGGCCGACTTCCCAATGCAGATGGGCGCGCTCGCGCGGGATGGGCGGCTGGGTGCTGCTGGTGCTGCCCAAGGTGCCGATTTCGTCGCCGGGCTCGACGGCGTGGCCGGGGCGGATGCCGAAGCGGACGTCGGCGAGATGGCCATAGAGGGTATAGACCGTGGCGGGCACGACGGTGCCGTCGCGTTTCTCGACGTGGCCGAGGGAAGGATCGGGATGTTCGATCACGACGTATTTGCCGTAGGTGGACTTGCCGCCGACGGTGTTCACGAACGCCACGCGGCCGGCGGCGACGGCATAGACCGGATCGGTCGCGACGCCCTTGCGGTCGCGCTGCGTGGCGGCGATGTCCACGCCTTCGTGGAAGACGGGCACCAACCGGCCGGCGCGCAGGCCCGTGCGGGTGGAACCGAACTTGGCGGATTCCAGCCGGCCCGAGCCGGTGGGCTGCAAAACGCCCGGTTCATCCGGATTCAGGAGGTTCTGCTGCGGGGTGGGCGCGGCCAGCCGTTGCCAGACCGGCGGCGGCGGGCGCGGCGGCTCGGGGGCTTCCGCCGCGACGGGCTCGGGCGCCGCGGGCAGGCGGCAGCCGCCTTGGCGAAGGGCCAGCCAACGGAACAATAAGAAATCCAGCGCCAGGAGGGGAACGATCCAAACCAGATGGCGCAGGGGAGACTTGCGCGCAGGAAACCGCATGGCCGGTCAGACGGCCATGATGTCTTTTTCTTTGGCGGCGACCAGCTCGTCCACCTTCTTGGCGTAGGTGTCGGTGTACTTCTGCACCTCTTCGAGCGCGCGGTCGCGGTCGTCCTGGCTGATGGTCGCGGCTTTTTCGAGAGTCTTGACGGCCTCGTTGGCGTCGCGGCGGACGGCGCGCAGGGCCACGCGGGCTTCTTCGCCCATGCGGTTGGCCACCTTGGTCAGCTCCTTGCGGCGCTCTTCGCTCAGCTCGGGGATCGGCACGCGGATGAGGCGGCCGTCGTTGAGCGGGGTCACGCCGATGTTGGCGGCGAGGATGGCCTTTTCGATGGCGGGGAGGGAGGAGGGGTCGTAGGGCTTGATGACGATGAGGCGCGGTTCCGGCGTGCTGATCAGGGCCATCTGGTTCAGGCGGGTCTGCGCGCCGTAGCAGTCGGCGCTGATGTGGTCCACGAGGCTGGTGGAGGCCTTGCCCGTGCGCAGGCCGGAGAGGCCTTGCTGCAGGTGGGCGACGGCTTTCTCCATCTTGTCGTCGGTTTCGAGCAGGACGTCGTCGGCGGATTCGTACATGGCGGGATCCTTTCGATCGGTTTTCAGGCGGTGACCAAGGTGCCGGCCTTTTCGCCGCGCACCACGCGGAGCAGTTCCCCGCGCTTGAAGAAATCGAACACGAGTATAGGGATTTGGTTGTCCATGCAAAGCGAAAAGGCCGCGGCGTCCATGACCTTCAGGCGGCGCGCGAGCGCCTCGGAATAGGTCAGGCGGTCGAACTTCACGGCCTGGGGATTCTTCACGGGATCCGCGTCGTAGATGCCGTCGACCTTGGTGGCCTTGAGGAGGACCTGGGCGCCGATTTCGGCGGCGCGCAGGGCGGAGGCGCTGTCGGTGGTGAAGAACGGGTTGCCGGTGCCGCCGCCGATGATGACGACCGTGCCGGCGTCGAGCAGCTCGAGGGCGCGGCGGAAGGTGTAGAGCTCGCACAGCGCCGGCATGGCGGTGGCGGACAGGGCCTTGGCCGGCACGCCGGCGGCCTCGAGGGCCGATTGCAGCGCGAGGCTGTTGATCATCGTGGCCAACATGCCCATGTTGTCGCCGTGGGCGCGGCCGAAGCCGCGGTCCTGGCCCTTCAGGCCGCGGAAGATGTTGCCGCCGCCGATGACGACGCCGACCTGCACGCCGAGTTGCCGGACGGCTTTGATCTGCGCGGCCATCGCGGCGAGGATGGCGTCGGAGAGGCATTCGCCCGACGCGGAATCGCGGAGGACTTCGCCGCTGAGCTTGAGGAGGATCCGACGGTATTTGGCTTTCTTCATGGGGTTGCTCCGGGGGTTAGAAATGGTGGCCGGGGATCGAACAGGTCGGGGGAACGTCCGCGCCGTCGCCGAGCGCATAGGCGCCGCCGGACGGGCAGACGGGGAGAACGGGCAAATCGCGCGGCACGAGGTCCGCCGGCGCGCGGGGCGCCGCGCCGGTTTCGGCGACGTGGTTGCGGGTCGCGACGCGGAGGGCTTCCAGCTGGATGGCGCAACGGGCCGCGCGCTTCCGCGCGACGTTCTGCCGGACGGCCGGAACGGAAATGGCCGCGACCAGCAGCGCGAAGGCCACCACGATCGTCAGCTCGACGACGCTCATGCCGCGGCGGCCGTTCACGCCATGTGCTCCTGGAGGAGCGCGCGGACGTCCGGGGGAATCGGCAGCGGCTGGCGGTTCTTGAAATCGTAGTGGACGACCACGGAGTTGCCCTGGGCGCCCAGTTGGCCGTTCTGCCAGGCCTCCTGGTGGACCGTGAAGGAGGTGTGGCCGATCTTGGCGACGGTGGTCCGGATCTCGACGTCCGCGCCCAGCAGCATCGGCACGAGGAAATCCACGTCGATGTGCGCCATGATCAGGTTCCAGTTCTCGAACTTCATCTCCGGATTGAAAAAGCGGAAAAACGGGTCGCGGCCGAGCTCGAACCAGATGGGCAGCCGCGTGTTGTTGATGTGGCGCAGGCCGTCCACGTCGCCGAAGCGGGGAGTGATGGTTTTGGTGAACATGATGGGGCGGGACCTCGGTTGATCGGCGCGATTTAACGGCGAACGGGGCGAAGAGTAAAGATGAAAGCGCGCCGGCCGCCGCCGGCGCCCAAAAAATGGCTTCACCGGCCGGCGCAATCCGCATAGAGTGCGCCGGAACCCAAAGGACTTTGCGACATGCTGACGACCAAGCGCTTCGACTACGTGCCGTTCGACCGGGTGCATCTGCACCCCTCGGTGGCCAACCACCGGCCCCTCAACGAGGCCAAGGTGGCCCATTACGCCGAGGACATCCTCCGCAACGGGCTGCTGGAACCCATCGTGGTCTGGGAGCGCAATCCCGGCGAATTCTTCCTCGTGGGCGGGTTCCACCGGCACAACGCCATCCGGCGCATCCGGTCCCAGAATCCCGGCTACTTCGACCGGGTGGACGTGCGCGTCGTCCACGGCGAACTCGACGAAATCCAGGCGCTGAACCTCAAGCTGAACGCCGACCGCCTCGACGCGCGCATCACGGACTATTTCGACGCCGTCATCTTCATGGCCAACGCGAACTGGGACGTCCAGCGCATCGCGCGGTTCCTGGACAAGCCCGCGGCGTGGATCGAGGACATTTTGCGCTACGCGCCGGGCATGGATTCCCGCGTGCGGCGCATGCTGGAAGCCGGCGAGATCAGCTGGGCCAAGGCCAAGGACGTCTGCAAGGCGGTCCTGGCGGCGCCGGCCGGGCAGGAGCGCGCCGCGCTCGAAGCCGCCCTGGCCCGCCTGCGGCAGCCCGCCGAAAAAGCGCCGCGGCTGCTGACCTATCGCGCCGCCGCGAAGCGCCTGAAAACGCGGAAGGAGCCGTTCAAGGTGACCGGCGAAGACCTGGCGGCCCTCCTGCAGGTCCTCCGCGGCAAAAACGCGGCGCCGGAAACGGTGGAGCGGGTCCGCGCGGCCTTTCCGGGTTTGCTGGATTCCTGACCCTTTTGGCTTGTTTGGCGGGGAGGGGGGGAGTAAGAAAATCCGTCATGAAACTTCCGATCCATCTGCTGGGCGCGGCGTTGGTGCTGGCGGCCGGCATCGGCGGCAGCGGCTGCCTGCTGGTGCGCAAGGGCGCCGCCAAGCTCGTCACGCCGGTGGCCATGGAACTCTCCGACGGCTTCATGCGCCAGACCGACGTGGAACTGGTGCGCGAAGGCGCGCCCGCCTTCCTGCTGATGCTCGACGCCCTCGCCGAAGCGCATCCCGACAAGCCGGCCGTCCTGATCGCCGCCGCGGAAGCGCAAATGGCCTACGCCATGGGCTTCCTCGACAAAGCGCAGAAGGAACGCGCGAAGAGCATGTTCCTGAAAGCGAAAACGTACGGGTTGCGCGCCCTGTCCCGCAACCGGAAATTCGCCCGCGCCCTGGACGGTTCCTACGAGGATTTCGTCCATGCGCTGGGCCATTTCCGGAAAAAGGACGCCGACGCCTTGCTCGCCACGGCGACGTCCTGGGTCATGTGGATCATCGCCTCCTCCGATTCGCCGGCGGCGCTGGGCGACATGCCCAAGGTCCTGGCCATGATGGAACGGGTCCAGGAACTGGATCCCCGCATCCGCCAAGGCGGCGTGGACCTGTTCTACGGCATCTACTACACGGTCCTGCCGCTCGGCGGCGGCCGCGATCTCGCCAAGGCCCGCCGGCATTTCGAGCGCAGCATCGCCGTCGCCGGACCCGATTACCTGCTGAACCGCGTGACGTTCGCCGAGTACTACGCCCGCTACGCCTTCGACCAGGAACTGTTCGAGCGCACCTTGCGCAACGTGCTCGCGGCGGAACCGGCCGTGCCGGAATTCACGCTGATGAACGCCGTGGCCCAGGCGCGCGCCCGCGCCTTGCTGGCCCAGATGGACGATTTGTTCTAGGAAGAAAGAGGCGATCCCATGAAACGTGGTTGGCGGCAGTTCATCGCGGCGGGTTGCGTCCTTGGCGTGTGCGGCGGCGCCGCCGCCCAGACGACCCTCAAGCTGGCCACCATGGCGCCCGACGGCAGCATCTGGATGCAGGCGCTGGCCGACGCCAAGACGGAGATCGAAACCGCCACGGCCGGCGCCGTGAAGGTCAAGATCTATCCCGGCGGCATCATGGGCTCCGAGCAGGACGTGCTGTTCAAGATCAAAACCGGCCAGCTCCACGGCGGCGGATTCCTCGGCTATGCCATCAACGTCGTCTGCCCGGAGATCGGCGCTTTGATGTTCCCGATGGTGTTCCGGAACTACGACGAAGTCGACCGCACGCTTGAAACGATGCGTCCGTTCCTGGACGGCCGGACGCAAGCCGCCGGATTCGAGGCGCTGGGCTGGACCGAGGTCGGATTCAGCTATGCCTACAGCGTGAAACCCATCTCCAGCCTGGAAGCCCTGCGGACCACGAAAGTCTGGGGTCTGGATTCGCCCATGCTGATGGAACTGCTGGGGGCGGCGGGCATCGCCAGCATTCCGGTCGACGTCACCGACGTGCTCACGGCGCTGCAAACCGGCTTGCTGGATACCGTGTTCGGTCCGCCGACGGCCGCGATCGCGGTGCAGTGGCACACCAAGATCCGTTATGCCAACGCGCTGCGCCTGACCTATGCCCTCGGCGGCGTCTTTCTGTCTTCCGCCGCCTGGAACAGCGTGCCCGCCGCCCACCGGGAAACCGTCAAAGCCGTTTTCGACAAGCATTGCCGGCAACTGACGCCCAAGGTCCGCCAAAGCGACGTGGAGGCCTTGGAGTTCATGCGGACCCAGGGCGTCCAGATCATCGAAACCACCCCCGAAACGCGCGCCGCGTTCGAACAGGTGGCCGCCACCGCGCTCCAAAAGGTGAAGGGCCGGGATTTTTCGGCCGCGGCCTGGGACCTGCTCCAGCAGACGTTGCGGGAAATCCGGGGGCCATGAGCGTTCGCGGCGAGAAAGCGTTCCGTGCCGTCTGCCGCTGGACGGATCGCGTCGAACGCCTGCTGCTCGCCGCGCTCGTCGCGGGCATGGTGGGGCTGGCCACGATCCAGATCGTGCTGCGCAACGTCTGGCACATGGGCTGGGTCTGGGCGGACCCGCTGCTGGGCATGGGCTTGCTTTGGCTGACCATGCTGGGCGCGCTGGCCGCCGCCGGCCGGGGGCGGCATCTTTCGATCGATCTGGCCGAAGCGCTGCTGCCGCACCGCGCCGCGGCCGGCCTGGCCCGGATCATGGCGCTGTTCGCCGCCGTCGTGTGCGTCCTGCTGGCCTGGGCCGCGGGCCGCTACGTGGGCTTCCAGCGCGAACTGGATCCCAGCCGCCTGCTGGGCTGGCCCGTTTGGAAGTACCAGCTGATCATTCCCGCGGCGTTCTGGCTCATGGCGCTGCGGTTCGCCGTGCGCGCCGCCGTGCCCGCGGCCTGGTGGGCGGTTCCGGGCGACGAAGTGCTGCCGGGCGAGGGGAGGGTGGCCCCGTGATCGGATTCGTGCTGGCCTGCGCCCTGCTGGGCGCGCCGATGTTCGCCGTGTTCGGCGCGCTGGCCATGATCTCCTACCGCGCGGCCGGCATGGATTTTTCCATCGTCGTGGGGGAACTGACGCGGTTGGCGCGCATGCCCATGCTGCAGGCGCTGCCGATGTTCGCGCTGGCCGGCTACGTCCTGGCCGGCAGCCGCGCGTCCGAACGGCTCCTGCGCCTGACGCGGGCGGCGTTCGGCTGGATGCCCGGCGGCCTGGCGATGGTCTGCGTCGTCCTGTGCACGTTCCTGACCGCGTTCACCGGCGCCTCGGGCGTCACGATCGTGGCGCTGGGCGGCTTGCTGCTGCCGGCGCTGCTCAAGGACGGCTACCGGGAGAAATCCGCGCTGGGCCTCGTCACCAGCGGCGGCAACATGGGCGTGCTGTTCGCGCCGAGCCTGCCGCTGATCCTCTACGCCATCATCGCGCAGCCGATCTCGAAGGAGGTCACGATCGCCGCGCTGTTCCGCGCCGGTCTGCTCCCGGGTCTGCTGGCGCTGGCCGTGCTCTGCGGCTACGGCATCTGGGCCGGGTTCCACGCGAATATTCCGCGCCGGCCGTTCGCGGCGCGCGAACTGGCCGCGGCCGCGAAGGAATCCATGTGGGAGATCCCGCTGCCGTTCGTGGTGCTGGGCGCGATCTACGGCGGCTGGCTGGTCGCCAGCGAGGCCGCCGTCCTGACCGCCGCCTACGTGCTGGTCGTCGAAGGGTTCGTCTACCGGGAAATGCCGGTGCGCAAATTGACCGGCATCATCCGCGACACCGTGGTGCTCGTCGGCGGCGTGCTGCTGATCCTCGGCATGGGCATGGCCATCACGAATTACCTGATCGACCAGGAAGTGCCGCAGCTCATTCTCGACTGGGTGGGGGAGCGGATCCGCAATCCGCTGGTCTTCCTGGTGGCCCTGAACCTGTTCCTGCTGGTCGTGGGCTGCGTCATGGACATCTATACCGCGACGATCGTCATCGTGCCGTTGCTGGCGCCGTTGGCGACCCGCTACGGAATCCACCCGGTGCATCTGGGCGTCATCTTCCTGGCCAACCTGGCCATCGGCTACAGCACGCCGCCGGTCGGGATGAATCTGTTCATCGCCGCCATGCGGCTCCACAAGCCCCTGATGAAACTGGCGGCCGCTTCGCTGGTCCTCATGGGACTCATGCTCGGCATCTTGGTATTGATCACCTACTGGCCGGCGCTGAGCTTGGCGCTGGTACCCTAGGTCGAAGAAGAGGGGACCGCGGAGCAGGGGAGGGAAGTTGTCCCCTGCCCCTGCCTTAACACGAAACCGGAGACCGCCGCCGGGTGTCCCGGGCGTGATCCTCGGTTGCCCGCATGACGCTCTCGGCCGGTTCGTTCATTCAGGGGCATTTTGCCGCGCGCTCCGCCTGATCCAACCAGCATTCGGACGGTCGATTGGAAGAATGAATCGGGCCGCAAAAATTGCGGCGGAGCATCGGGCAAGGCAGGTTGGATTGCGATGTCCTTGTCGCCAGCAACGCTGCCTGCCGCACCCGGATATCCACGTCGTTAACAGACTTATCCACAAAGTTATCGTCGGGGCCGAATCTCCGACATTTCGGAATGACCCACAACATATAGCGGCCGCCCACGGCCATATAGCAACATAATATGTATTATGCGACTATTATGGATGGCCGTCAAATCTAAGGGTTTGAGCCCAAGAGACCTCGAATCTTCTATTATCGGAACTGCCCCCCGGCGGCCTTGCCGACCCAATGAAAAGACCCGGATCCGCCGAAGCAGATCCGGGCCGTATCGGCCTATCGTGGTCGCTTATTCTTGCGCGACGAAGGAATCCTTGCCGACGCCGCAAACGGGACAAACCCAGGAGTCCGGGATGTCTTCGAACTTCGTGCCGGGCGCGATGCCGCCATCCGGATCGCCGACGGCCGGGTCATACACGTAGCCGCACACGGTGCACAGGTATTTCATGGATCTCCTCCTGGGTTGGGTTTTGTTTTCTAAAGGATCGTTTCGCGGTTCGGCTGGGTCCGCAACCGGGCCAGCAGCCCTTTGATGTCCTGGGACCGGGCTTTGCTGCAAACCAGCGTCACGCCTTCGGCCTGGACGACCACCAGGTCGTCCACGCCGACGAGCGCCGTCAGCCGGCCATCGCTGACCACGATGTTGCGGGCGCTGTCCAACGCCTCCACGTCGCCCTTCGTGGCGTTGCCGTGGCCATCCTGGGGCAAATGGGATTCCAGCGCCGGCCAGGAACCGACGTCGTCCCAGGCAAACGTGCCTTTGCAAACCACGAGGTTGCGGGCCTTTTCCATGACCGCGTAATCGATGGAAATTTTGTCCAAAACCGGGAAATCCCGTTCCAGCGCCGCTTGGAATCCGGCTTCGTCCGGACAGGCCGACCAGGCTTCGATTCGCTCCGCCAACGCCGGCCGGAATTCCGCAAACGCCTTGAGAATGTTGCGGACGGACCAGACGAACATCCCGGAATTCCAGGCATAGCGCCCGGTGGCCAGGTAGCCGCGGGCGGTTTCGGCGTCGGGCTTTTCCACGAAGCGCCGAACCTGGAAAAACTCGACGGCGCCCGACGTCTGCCACCGGTCGCCGGCCTCGATGTAGCCGTAGGCGCTGCTCGGTTCCGTCGGTTCGATCCCGATGGTCATCAGCACGTCGTTATGCGCGCACAGTTCCAGGCCGCGTTCCAGGATGTTTCGGAACGTCGGCAGATTGCCGATCACGTGGTCGGCGGTCAGCACGCAAAAGACCGCCTCGGGATCGCGCCGCTTGATCCAAGCGGCCCCGGCGGCGATGGCCGCCGCCGTATCGCGCCCGACGGGCTCGCCCAGGACGCCGACCGGACTCCCCTGCCCCAGCAGCTCGCGGATCGGCTCGACCAAGGACGCGTTCGTGACGATCAGGATCCGCTCGGGAGCGACCAGACCGGCCAGGCGGTCGACCGCCTGCAGGATCAAAGGCTTGCCGCCGGCCAGATCCAGCAATTGCTTGGGCCGCCGGGCCGTGCTCAGCGGCCAGAACCGTTCGCCTTTTCCGCCGGCCATGATGACCGCATAGGCATGTTGCAGATTTGCCATGACTCTCCGGATTTTCCACGTCGCGGAAAAATGTTCAACGCTATTTCCGAGCCCAACAATGGCCGTTGGGCACGGATGCCGCCCCGCCGCCGCTACGGCGAAGCTTCCTCGCCATGGGCGTTCGACAGCGCCGCTTCCAGCTCCTTGCGGGCGTCTTCCAGCTTCTTTTCGAGGATGCGGGCTTCTTCGGTCAGCCGCGCCATGCGCTCTTCGGCCGCTTGACGGGCGGATCTATCGGCTTCCAGCCGCGCGGCGTCTTCCGTCGGTTCCGCGGGGGGCGGTTCGGCGGGCGGGGCCGGCACGATCGCTTCGGTCTTCTGGCTTTCCAGACGGCGCAGGTCTTCCGCCACGCGCGCCATTTCCCGTTCGGCATCGCGCCGCGCGGCCTCCTCCGCGGCCAACCGCGCCGCGGCTTCTTCCGCGATGAGTTGTCCTTGCCGGGCGGCATCCTGGGCGGCGCGCAGTTCGGCTTCCCGCCGGGCGTTTTCAGCCGCGACTTGCGCGGCCAGCTCGGCCGTCCGGGCCGCCGCCTGCATTTCGGCTTCTTGCTGGATCCGGATGCGGCTGGCCTCGGTCTGCAAATTCAGGATTTCGCTCTCCAGGCGGGAAATGTTCTGCTCGACCGCTTGGCGCGATTGCTCCTCTTGGGCCAGCATCCGGGCGGCTTCGCCCGCCATGTCTTCGCCGCGCACGACCATTTCGCGGGTTATCCGCAGCATTTCGTTCTGCTGGGCGGATTGGGCGGCCAGTTGCGCCTGGCGTTCGGCCGCCCGCGCGGATTCCTGGGCGGCCACTTCACCGCGGATTCGTTCCAAGGCCGCCGCTTTTTCGGCTTCGATGGTCCGCACTTCGGCCATGGCGGTGCTTTGGCGGGCCTGAAGCTCCGCCAGTTGCTGCTCGGCGGCTTGCCGGCGCGCCCGTTCCGCGGCGATGATGCGTTCGAGTTCCTGGGCTTCGCGGATGGCGTTTTCCGCCTGGCTCTTTTCTGCGGCGATCCTTTCCGCCTCCTGCTGGATGCGACGGGCGTCGGCTTCGGCCTGCGCGGCGATGGACCGGGCTAGTTCCTCGGCTTCTGCGCGGGCGCGGGCCTCGGCTTTTTGGCGCTCCCGTTCGGCTTGCGCAGCGGCCTTGGCGGCCCGTGCTTCTTCTTCGGTCCGGCGTGCGGCCTCGATCCGCGCCTGTTTTTCGGCTGCCTTCTTTTCCTCGGCTTCCAGCTTGGCCTGCCGTTCGGCTTCCGCTTTCTGCTCGGCGGCAATCCGGCGGGCATCGGCCTCGGCCTGCGCGGCGATGGCCCGAGCTTGCTCTTCGGCTTCTGCGCGGGCGCGGGCTTCGGCTTTTTGCCGTTCCCGTTCCGCCCGCGCGGCGGCCTTGGCCTCTTCTTCGGTGCGGCGCTCGGCCTCGATCCGCGCCTGTTTTTCGGCCGCCTTCTTCTCCTCGGCTTCCAACTTGGCTTGCCACTCGACCTCCGCCTCCTGTTTGGCGGCGAGGGCCGTGGCTTGCGCTGCGGCATCCTCGCGGGCGCGGGCTTCCTCTTTTTCGCGCTCCCGATCCGCCTGCGCGGCAGCCTTGGCAGCCCGCGCATCTTCTTCGGCCTGGCGCTCGGCCGCGAGTCGGGCTTGCTTTTCAGCCGCTTTCTTTTCCTTGGCGTCCAGTTTGGCCTGCCGCTCGTCGGCGGCGCGCCGGGCTTCGGCTTTGGCTTCCGCTTCGGCTTGTGCCAGGGCCTGCGCTTCGGCCTTTGTGCGCTCCCGATCCGCGCGGGCGGCGGCTTGGGCGGCCCGGGCTTCTTCTTCCGCGCGGCGCTCGGCTTCCAGTCGCGCCTGTTTTTCGGCCGCTTTCTTTTCCTTGGCATCCAACTTGGCTTGCCGGTCGGCAGCGGCCTTCTGCTCGGCGGCGGCGGCTCTGGCTTTCGCCTCCGCCTCTTCGCGGGCCCGCGCGGCGGCTTTGGCAGCCTGCGCCTCTTCCTTGGCGCGCTTCTTGGCTTCTAAACGAGCCTGTTTCTCCACGGCCTTCTTGTCGGGAACTGCCATTTGGGCCGATTGTTCCGCGGGCGCCGGCGCCTCCACGCTGGGCGGCAACACGACTCCAACTCCGCCCTCCCCGGCTGCGGCATCCAGAAGCTTCGCCTCGATGCGCACCGGCGATTCGTCCGCTGGCTCCGCCGCGGGAGCCGAATTGGAATGCGGCGCAAAAGCATCCACCCATTGCTCGCGGGCGCCCTCCTCCGTCCGAACGAAACAGGCATCGACGACAACGTGGAATTGATCATCCGTCTGATTGACGGTTCCGGCAAACCGGTACTCGCGACCGAGATCGAGATTCTTGAACGACCGCGCCAGGCGCGTCGGCACCCAGACCAAGCCGGCGCCGGCCAGTTTCATGGAACGATGCCGGACGCTGTTCCCGAGTGTTTTCGCCTGTCCGGAAGGCGGAGATTCGATTTGGTCCGAAAACGAGATCGCGCGCGCCCACCAAGTGCCGGGATTCGCCTGAAGCTCGGCCGCCTCGACTTTCGCATAGGCCGCCATGTCCGGCGTCGCCGCCTCTAGATGGGTTGCCGATCCGAACGATCCCAGCACGATCGCCAAGCACATGTACATCGGTTTCATCGGCATGCCTCTTCTCTCGAAAAGTCGCGTCCGGATTCCGGATCGCGGCCATCCGTAGTTGATCCTACATGGGTGGGCTGGACTTGCAAAGGGCTTTCGCGGGGTTGGCCATCAATATGGCATGGGTTGGGACCAGTCGGGCGCGGCGGCGGCAGCGGCCGGCATGGAAAACGGGGCTGGCGGAGAAACCCGTCCGGCGGCGTCCCGGACCGCGGCAGCGCGGTTCGCGCGGCGCGCGAGCTGCTCCTGCCGGTCGCGCTCTTCCGCCAGCCGGGCCTGTTGCCGCGCATGCCGTTCGGTTGCGTCGCGCTCAGCCTGAATCGCCGCGGCCATGTTTTTCTCGTCCTCGGCGGCGAGCAACGCCGCGGCCGCCGCCGCCTTGCGGTCGGCCGCGATTTTCAGGCGGCGCTCCTGTGCCTCGCGTTGGGCGCGGGCGACAGCGGCGTGATTCCGCAAGGATTCCGCTTCGCGCATGGCCCGTTCCGCTTCGCGCTCCACCTGCTGGGCGGTCCGCCGCCGGTCGGCGCGTTCGGCGGCGGCTTGGCGCGCGATTTCGCGCGCGGCCTCTTTTTCGGCGGTGGCTTGGACTTGGGCGCGTTCGCGGGCCCATTGTTTTTCGGCTGCCCGGCGCTCCCGCTCGGCGTGCCGCGCTTCCTGCTCGGCGCGGCGAATTTGAAGAATCGCGCGGCGCTCGGATTCTTCCCGCGCGCGCCGTTCGCGGGCGGCCGTCTGCCGGACCTGCTCACGTTCCCAGGCGGTTGGCTCCGTGCTGACCAGCGGCACCACGTTCGGACGCCCCGTGGTATCCGGGACGGGCAAGCGCGCCTGGGGAGACGCGGGCTCGGAATGGGCGCAACCCAGAAATAAACCGACCATGCAAATGCCGGCCAAGGCCATGGTTGCCCGCGTTAGCCGCGGGTTTGCGGAGCGGCCTAGAACTGGACCGGCTGCATCCATTCGGGCACTTCGCCGGAATCGATGGCCTTTTGCAATTCTTCCGCAGCCTGGACTTTGGCTTTTTCGGCCTGGGCTTTCTTCTCGGCGGCTTCGGCTTGGGCCGCGGCTTTGGCCGCCTCCTTGGCGGCGCGGGCGGCTTCCTGCTGCGCCTTCTTCTCGGCCGCGGCCTGCTTGCGTTTCGCGATTTCCGCTTCTTTTTCCGCCTGGGCCGCTTGGCGTTTCTTTTCCGCCGCTTCGGCCTTCTCATCCTTCGCGGCTTCCGCAACGGCGGGTTCCGGCGCCGCTGCGGCCGGCGCAAGTTCCGGAGCCGTCGCCGCCGGTTCCTCCGCCGGCAGCGCCACGACCGGCGCCAAGCCTTTCTCGATTTCGGTCTTGGTCCGTTGGGTCTGGTCTTCCAACTGGCGGGTTTCCGCTTCCATCTGGGCCAATTGGCGCGCGATTTCTTCAGCGGCGGCTTTCTCCTCCGCGATGCGCGCGGCGGCGGCCTCGGACTCCCGGCGTTCGAATTCGGCCACTTCCTGGGCGATGCGGATGGATTCTTCCTGCCGGGCCTTTTCGGCGGCCAACTGGGCTTCGCGCTCGGCCGCGGCGGCGGCGGCCTTGGCGGCGACTTCTTCCTGCATCTTCCGCACCGCCGCTTGTTTGGCTTCTTCCACGGCGCGCAGCGCCGCTTCGGCTTCCGCCTTGCGGGCGACCATTTCGGCCAGACGTTGTTCGGTCTCCAGGCGCTTCGCGGCGGCCGCTTCCACTTGCTTGCGGAGCTCTTCGGCGCGGCGCATGGCCAATTCGGCCTGCTTCTGCTCCTCGTGGATCCGCTCTTCGGCGATCTTCTGCTGCTTGCGGGCCTCGGCTTCCGCCTTGCGGGCTTCGGCTTCCGCCTTGCGCTCGGCGAGCTCGCGCGCCTCGGCTTCCGCCTCGGCTTTTTCGCGCTCGGCGCGTTCGCGGGCGATCTGGGCGCGCCGGGCTTCCTTCTCGGCGCGCTTGGCCTCTTTGGCGGCCTTGGCTTCGGCGATTTCGCGCTCGCGCTCGGCGATGGCCGCCATTTTCCGGATGCGGGCCAGCTCTTCCTTGGTCGGCTCCACGCTGACCATCGGCACGACTTCGGGCTGGCCCGTCAGCGGCACGACCAGCATGCTGCTCGGCGGCGGGGCCACCGGACCGGCGGTCGTTTCCGGCCCCGCCGGCGCAACGAACTCGGCCGCTTGCGCCTGCTGGATTTCCTCGTCGAGCGTCGGACCCGGCTGGAATTCGAGGGTCGTTTCGGTTTCTTCCGGCGCCGGCATTTCCGCCGCAACGGCCGGTGCCGCCGGCGCCGTTTCCACAACGGCCGGTTCG
Source organism: uncultured Verrucomicrobiota bacterium (assembly GCA_938003985.1). Lineage (GTDB taxonomy): Bacteria > Verrucomicrobiota > Kiritimatiellia > CAIQIC01 > Lenti-01 > Lenti-01. Next base: position 34,469 of record CALKWZ010000062.1, read on the forward strand.
GCGGGCCGTTCTTCCGCCGGCGCTTCGACCGGCTTCGGATCGGTGGTCTTTTCCGATTTCTTCTGTTTCTTCTTCTTGCCCTTGCGGTCGGCGGGCTTTTCGTCCGCGGCGGCAATTGCCGGCGGTTCGGGCTCGGTCGTGGCCACGTCCACCGCGGCTTCGACGGGCGCCGGCGCTTCCGCCGGCGCTTCCACGGCGGTCACGACCGCCACTTCTGCGGAAGGTGCAACTTCCGGCACGGGTGTCGGCTCTTCCGCCGCCGCTTCGGGGGCGGCTTCAACGACGGGAACAACCGCAGATTCAGCAGAGGCCACGGCTTCCGGAACGGGGGCCGGTTCTTCGGGCGCCGGCGGTTCTTCCGGCGTTTCCGGCTGCGGCGCGACGGCGACTTCTTCGACCACGGCCGCCGGCGCTTCTTCCACGACGGCGACCGGAGGTTCGGGCACCGGCACGGCATCGGGGGCCGGCGGCGCCACCGGCGCGGTTTTGGCGGGCGCGATCGGCTCCGCCGCAGGCAAGGCCTGCGTGGCGTTCTGTTCGGCCACTTGGCGCGACTCGTCGAGCACGGCCTGCTTCTGCAGCAAAGCCAGCACGGAACCGATCATCAATTCTTCCGCGGTCTTGTTCTGGGCCTTCAACTCCCCTTGCAAGGCATCCGCCACGAGTTTCTCGGCGATGCGCTGGCCGCCGTCGGTCTGCGCTTCGATGAGCTGGGCCACGGTCACGTTGCTTTCCTGCGCCAGCAGGATGAGGCGGTTCTGGGCATCGAGCAGCAGGGCCTGCATCGCGGTCTCGGAGAGCCGGGCCTGCGCGTCCGCAGGCGTGTTCTCGGGGCTGAGCATGTCCGTCCAGCGCTCGCTCATGTCTTGCGCGGTCTGGATCTGGTAGCACGCATCCACGATGACGTAGTAGCGCCGCGAAATCTGGTCCACCGTGCCGGCGAACGAATAGGTCTGTCCGACCTGGAGATTCAGGAATTTGCCCGCCAGCGCTTCCGGCACCCAGACGGTCTTGGCCGTCGCCAATTTCATCGGCAGGAAATTCTTGCGGTCGAGGCGCTGGGGCCGGCCGGCCGGCAGCTGCTCGACGACGTCGGAGAACAGAATGGCGCGCGCCCAGGCGCTTTGCGGGCTGCTGACCAGCGACGCCGCATCGATCTTGGCGTAGGAATCCGGAGAAGGGGCCGTGCCGGCCGCCCAAGCCAAGGCTCCCGCCGTCAGTCCCGCCGCCATCGCCAAGGCCAATTTGTTCGGTTTCATAGTTGGGCTGTCTTCTCCAAAAATATTCGTTATTTGTATATCGCCCCCGGGGGGCGAGGCAAGCCATTCCTCGGCAAGTTTTCAGCCCGCCGGCGGCGGCGCCTTCCCCTGCCGGGCGGCTTTCCGGAGGCCGTTCCAATGCTCGAGGCGCTTGCGGATGACCTCTTCGTAGCCCTCCGAGGTCGGCTGGTAGTAGATTTTGTCGGTCGGCACGTATTCCTGGTCCACGAAATGCCCCTCGAAATCATGGGCATACTGGTACCCCTGGTGCCCGAATGCCTGGGCGGCCCGCTTGGAGCCCGTGCTGCGCAGATGCCGGGGCACCGGGAGGGTCCGCCCCTCCTTCACGTCGGCCGTGGCCGCCTCGAGCCCCATGTAGGCCGCGTTGCTCTTGGGCGCCGTTGCCAGGTAGGTCGTTGCCTGCGCCAGGGCGATCCGGGCTTCGGGCATGCCCACGAAATCCACGGCTTCGAGCGCCGCCACGGCCACGCTCAGGCCCCGCGGATCGGCGTTGCCGATATCCTCGCTGGCCAGGATGACCAGCCGGCGCGCCACGAACCGGGGGTCCTCCCCCGCGTAGAGCATCTTGGCCAGCCAGTAGAGCGCCGCGTTCGGATCGGAGCCGCGCACGCTCTTGATGAACGCCGAAATCGTGTCGTAGTGCCCGTCTTCGTCGTGGTCGTACACCACGGCTTTCTTCTGGATGCTTTCTTCCGTCACCGCGCGCGTGACGTGGATGGCGCCGTCCGGTCCGGGCGCGGTCGTCAGCGCGGCGATCTCCAGCGCGTTGAGCGCGCGCCGCCCGTCGCCCTCGCACACGGCCGCCAGATGCGCCACCGCCGCGTCGTCCATCGCGATCTTCAGGTGCCCCAGCCCCTCGGGATGCGCCAGCGCCCGCCGCAGCAGCTGCGCCACCGCCTCCGCGTTCAGCGGCTCGAGCTGGAAAATCTGGCTGCGCGACGTCAGCGGGTTGTTGATGAAGAAGAAGGGATTGTGGGTCGTCGCGCCGATCAGCGTGACCGCCCCCTCCTCCACGTACGGCAACAGGACGTCCTGCTGCGCCTTGTTGAAGCGATGGATCTCGTCGATGAACAGGATCGTCTCGCGGCCCGACGCCGCGCGGCGCTGCTTGGCGGCTTCCAGCGATTGCCGCAGGCCCGCCACGTTCGACAGCACGCCGCTCGACCGGTCGAACGCCCGCCGCGTCGTCCGCGCGATGACTTCCGCCAGCGACGTCTTGCCGCAGCCGGGCGGGCCGTAGAGGATAATGCTCGAGAGGCGGTCCGCCTCGATCGCCCGCCGCAGCAGCTTGCCGGGACCGAGGATGTGGTCCTGGCCGACGATGTCTTCCAGCGTGCGCGGGCGCATCCGCGCCGCCAAGGGGCGGCGGGTGGCGTCGAAGTCCGGCTTGTCCACCGGGGCAGGTTCGAAGAGATCGCTCATACGACCTCGGCAGAATGCCAGAATCCGGGGGCCGGCCCAACCGAAAAAAACGGGCAGGCCCCGCGTTCGGGAGCCTGCCCGGAGACCGGTTTCCGCCGGCTAGAACTGGACGGTCGGGGCCGTTTCGGCGCCTGGGGCGGCCGCGAACGGCGCGCGGGTCTGGAAACCCGCCAAGCGCGCCACGAGGGCCGTCGGAAACCGCCGGATGGCCACGTTGTAGGCCTGCACCGATTCATTGAAGCGCTGGCGTTCGACGTTGATCCGGTTTTCGGTCCCCGCCAATTCGTCCTGCAGCGCGACGAAATTCTGGTTGGCCTTCAGATCGGGATAGTTTTCCACCACCACCATCAGGCGGCTCAGCGCGCCTTCCAGGCCGGAGGCCGCCTCGACCTTTTCCGACGTCGACTTGGCCTCGCCCCACTGGCTGCGCAGGCGGGTGATTTCCTCCAGGATGCCCTGCTCGTGCTGGGCATAGCCCTTCACCGTGTTGACCAGGTTCGGAATCAGGTCGAACCGGCGCTGCAAAACCGACTCCACGTTGCCCCACGACTTTTTGCAGGCTTCGTCCTTGTCCACGACGCCGTTGTACATGCCCATGACCATCAAGCCGACGACGATCGCCAGCAAAACCGCCACGCCGCCCGCCACCAAACAACCCTTCATGCTGCCGTTCCTTTCCGTTGTCTTTCCAAATCACCAGCGTCCGCCGGCCCCGCCGCCGCCCGAGCGGCCGCCGCCGAATCCGCCGAAACCGCCCCCGCCGCCGCCCCCTCTGAATCCGCCGAAACTGCCGCGACCGGAAATCCCGCCGCTGGAAATTCCCCCGCCGCCCTTGCCGCCGCGAATCGCGGACCGGACGATCTGGATGAAAACGACGGCGAAAATGACAAGAAAAACGATGGCGGCCAGCGGATTTTCCTCCGGCGCGGCGGGCTCCGGCAACGCCTCGCCGCCCATGACGCTCAGCAAGGCGTCGGCGCCGTCGCGCAAGCCCTGCGCATAGTTGCCTTCCTTGAAACGCGGGAAGATCCATTCGTCGCGGATGCGTCCGCATTTGGCGTCGTTCAGCACGCCTTCCAAGCCGTAGCCGACTTCGATCCGCAACGCGCGGTCCTCGATGGCCGCCAGCAGCAGGACGCCGTTGTCCTTGCCTTTTTCGCCGATGCCCCATTGTGCGAACAACTTGACCGCGAAGTCGTCGATTTCGCCCCCTTCCAGCGATTTCACCGCCACGACCGCCAGTTGCGCGCCGGTCGCCTGGCGCACCGCGGCGATGCGGCTTTCCAGCTCGGATTTCTGCTCGGGCGAGAACACCCCCGCCCAATCGCTCACGTGCCCTTGCGGCACCAAGCTTTCCCGGAACCGGTCCGACTCGATCTGCGCACCGGCGCCCACCGCCGCCAGCCAGACCGTGCAAACCATGAACTTGAACGACCTCATGCCCGACACGCTATCAAAACTCCTTCCGGGATCTAGACATTTTGAAATCGGCGCAAGGTGCGGTAGGTTCGTTCCCAATCGAAGGAGAGTCCATGAGTTCCGAATCCGCCGCGAATCCCGCCCAGAACCTGATGTCCCAAGTCATCCCCATGGCCGGCCTGGTCGCCGTCCAGCCCGGCGCGGTCGTCAGCCGCACCGTGATTTCCAAGACGGCCGGCACGGTGACGCTGTTCGCGTTCGACCAGGGCCAGGGCCTCAGCACGCATTCCGCGCCCTACGACGCGCTGGTCTGGATTCTCGAAGGCGAAGCGGAAATCACCGTCGACGGCCAGCCGCTGCTGGCCAAGACCGGCGACATGGTGATCATGCCGGCCAATCTTCCCCACGCCCTGAACGCCGCCCGGTCGTTCAAGATGGCGCTGGTGATGATCAAGGAGAAACCGGCCGCGGGCTAGAACGCCTCGCGGTTCCGGCGCTCTTCGAATTCGTCCACGGCCTTCTGCATGCGGGTACGCGGCAGATCGGCCGCGGCGGGATCCGGCTCCGCGAGTTCCCCGGCGGACGGCCGGTCGAACGAATCCACGTAGCGCTTGCGGTTCTGGTGCGATTCGAGAAACGCCTGGTGGGCGCGCTCGGCGCGCAGCCAGAGCTGGTTGAGCGCCACCTGCCAAGTCGCGTCGTCCGGCGGGCGCAGGGCCTCGGCCGCTTTCTTTTCGCGCTGCCACCAGGCCTTTTTTTCGGCCGGCGGCGTGCCGAGCTGCTCGAAAAACGCGACGTAGGACGCCAGCACGTCCAGCAAGGCCGGCGGCGCGCCCAGTTCGAGGCTGCGGACCTGGAGCGCCAGCGCGTTCGCCAGCGGCGCCGTCCACGGCTGGTCGCGCATGGCGATCAAATCCCGCGCGAACAGTTCCTGCGGCACCTCGTCGGGCACGACGTCCAGCCAGTCGCGCGGCCGGAAATTCAGGGTTTGCAGGAGCTTTTCCTCGATCTGGAGCGAGCGGTCGCCCCAGGCTTCCGCGGCGCGCGCCCGGGCCTTGCGCGCCAGAAATTCCTTCCAGACGGCTTCCGGATTTTGCGCGCCCAGCGCGGCGCAGTATTGCCGCAGCCAGGCGGCATCGATGGGCTGGCGCAGCCCGACGGACTTGAACAAGGCCGTCCACGCGCGGGCCTCGCCCTCGGGGAACAGCAATTCGGCCGCGGCGGCGGCATAGGCTTTTTCGCGCCAGCGGCCGGGCGGCAGGACTTCCTGCTTGATCACCTGCGCCAGCGGCAGGGCGCGGCCCTCGGCGAGCTCGCGGGCGATCCACTCGCGGTTCCGCGCGCGGCACGCGGCCTGCGCGTTCTGCGCGAGGCCGGCGGAGATCCAGTCCGGGACGGTCGCGCCCAGGCCGTGGCGCTGGCCGGCCGGCACGTATTCGGCCGCATAGCGGTTCAGCAACAGCCACGTGGCGCCTTCCAGCAGGTCTTCTTCGTCGAGTTGCCGCGCGCCGGGCACGACGAGCCGCTGGTAGAACTGGCCGTCGTCCCAGCCCTGCACCTTGAGCACCCGGACGTCGGGCGCGGACGAGCTTTGGACCATGACGCCGAGGATCTGGTCCCGCCGCATCGGCAGCGGCAGCCCGGCGACGGTTTCGATCCGCGCGGCGTGTTCGGACAGCTTGCGCGCCAGCACCATGTTTTCGGCGGAGGACAGGCCCGAGACCATGAACCGGCGGTCGGCGCTGGTGATCGCCGCGCGGCCGGGCTTGCCCGGCGGCAAGGCGGCCGGCGCATCCGTCTGCCCCCGCGCGGCGCCGGCGCAGGCGCCCGCCAGCAGGATCCCGCAGATGGACCGGCGCCACGTCATCGTCAGATCGGCCGGAAACGGATCCGCTTGGGTTGGTCCGCGGCGTCGCCCAGCAGGCGCCGGCGCTGTTCGTGGTAGCCTTCGAAATTGCCCTCGAACCAGGTCGCCGTGCCGTCGTCCTCGAAGGCCAGGATGTGCGTGGCGATGCGGTCGAGGAACCACCGGTCGTGGCTGACCACCACCGCGCAGCCGCCGAAGGACTGGATGCCTTCTTCCAGCGCCCGCAGCGTGGTGACGTCGAGATCGTTCGTGGGTTCGTCCAGCAGCAGCAGGTTGCCGCCGCGCCGCAGGAGCTTCGCCAGATGGACGCGGTTGCGCTCGCCGCCCGAGAGTTCGCCGACCTTCTTCTGCTGGTCCGTGCCGCGGAAGTTGAAGCGCGTGCAGTAGGCCCGGCCGTTCATCGCCTTGCCGCCGAGATCCAGCGTCTCCTGCCCGCCCGTGATTTCCTCGTACACGGTCTTGTTGGAGTCGAGCGAATCGCGGAACTGGTTCACGTACGACAGTTCGACCGTCTCGCCCACCGTTAGCGCGCCGCCGTCGGGCTGTTCCTCGCCGACGATCATCCGCAGCAGCGTGGTCTTGCCCGCGCCGTTGGGACCGATGATGCCGACGATGCCGCCGCGCGGCAGGTTGAAATTCACCTGGTCCATGATCAGCCGGTGGCCGTAGACCTTGCGCAGGTTTTCCGCGCGCACCACCAGGTCCCCCAGCCGCTTGCCGGAGGGAATCTGGATTTCGAGCACGTCCTCGCGCGTATCCACCTGTTGCGCCGCCAGCTCCTCGTAGCGCGTCAGGCGCGCCTTGCTCTTCGACTGGCGGCCCATCGGATTCAGGCGGACCCATTCCAGCTCGCGCTGCAGCATTTTTTGGCGCGCGGCGTTTTGCTTGCTCTGCTGCGCCGAAAGGGCCTGCTTGGTCTCCAGCCATTTCTCGTAGTTGCCCTTGTAGGGCGTGCCCCGCCCCGCATCCATCTCCAGGATCCACTCGGTCACGTTGTTCAGGAAATAGCGGTCGTGGGTCACCACCACCAGCGTGCCGGAGAATTTCTTGAGGTACTCCTCCAGCCACGCCACCGTTTCCGCGTCGAGATGGTTCGTCGGTTCGTCGAGGAGCAGCGCGTCGGGATTCGACAGCAGCAGGCGGCAGAGCGCCACGCGGCGCTTCTCGCCGCCGGAGAGCTTGCGCACGTCCGCGTCGCCGGGCGGCAGCCGCAGCGCGTCCATCGCGCGCTCGATCTGACTGTCCAGGCTCCACAGGTCGCGCGAATCGATCAGGTCCTGCAGCTTGCCGAGTTCGTTGTTGAGCTTCTCGGATTCCGCGTCGGAAAGCGCCTCGCCCAGCTTGCCGCAGAGCTCGTCGTAGCGGTCGAGGATCGCCTGCGCCGCCGCCGCGCCGTCGGCGACGTTGCCGGCCACGTCCTTCGTCTCGTCCAGCTGCGGCTCCTGCGAGAGATAGCCCACCCGCACGCCCGGCGCCACGATGCATTCGCCGTGGTATTCCTTGTCGAGCCCCGCGATGACCTTCAGCAGCGACGACTTGCCCGCGCCGTTGCCGCCGATGACGCCGATCTTCGCGCCGAAGAAAAACGCCAGCGTGATGTCGTCGAGCACCGTCGTGCGGTCGTACTGCTTGGACAGGTGGTTGAGGTTGAAAACGTATTCGCCGGCCACGGGGATGCTCCTGGTTGGAAAAGCGCGCCGTTCAGGGCGCGGGAAACACTTGCACGGTCGCCGTGCGGTTCAGCCGCCGGTTCTGCGGCGAGTCGTTGGGGAACGGCGCCTGGGCCGGTTCGCCGGGGCGCGCCTCGAAAACCAAGACCTTGTTCGCGCGGGCGAACTGCTCCAGATGCGCCTTGGCCACCTGGGCCCGCGCCGCGGCGATGTCCGCGTTGCTCTTGAACCGGTCCGTCGTCTTGGTCAACGGCTCGTCGTCGGTGAAGCCGGTCACCACCACCCGCGCGCCGGATTTCAGCGACACCAGCTTCGCGGCCACCGCCTTCAGCGCGCGCATGCCTTCGACGGAAATCTTGTCGGCCGAGACGAACACCGGGTCGTCGAAGCGCACCAGAGATCGGAAGAGCACACGTCTGAACTCCAGTCACGGCTACATCTCG
>CALKWZ010000063.1 GCA_938003985.1 uncultured Verrucomicrobiota bacterium
CGCCATGGGCACCGGCGCGACGGGCGGCGGGGCCGGGGCCGGCGCCAGCGGCGCGGCCATCCGCGCCTGCCGCTGCTGCACCGGCGCGCCGAGTTCCGTCTTGGCCCGGTTCACCAGCGCGAAATAGTTCAGAATGCCCTGCGCGATGCCCAGCGCCACGGATTCGCGGTAGGACGGCGTCGCCAGCTTCTGCGCCTCCTGCGCGTTCGACAGGAAGCCGCATTCCACCAGCGCCGCCGGCATCGCGGCGTTGCGCAGCACGACGAACCGCGCGTGCTTCAGCCCGCGGTCTTCCGCGCGCGTGATGCCGACCAGCGCGCGCTGGAGCTGGTTGCCCAGCACGTGGTTCGAGTGGTTGAACTGGTTGTTCGGCACGGCCGGGAACTTGCCCGTGCCCGTGCCGGCCGTGGGCGGATGGTTCTCCGCCGCCGTCACGAACGTCTCGATGCCCTGCACCGTCCGCGTCGCCGCCGCGTTCAGGTGCAGGCTCACGAACACGTCGCCGGCGCCGCGGGCCGCCAGATACGGCCGGTCTTCCAGCTCCCAGAACCGGTCGCCGTCGCGCGTGAGCACCACGCGCACCCCCGCCGCCGCCAGATGCGCGCGCGTCCGCAGGGCGATGTCCAGCACCAGATCCTTCTCCAGGTAGCCGGTCCGGGACGAGGTTCCGGGATCCTTCCCGCCGTGGCCCGCGTCGAGCACCACCGTGCGCGCCCCGCGCGCGCCCAGATAGGCCGACGGGCGCACCAGCGGATCCACCACGTACTGCGCGTCCGCGTCGCTGATCGACCAGTTGCCGCGGACCTTGATGACCGGCACGTGCAGCCAGACCTTGCTGCCGTTGAGCATGGCCTCCCGGCCGTCCGCCGTGAACTGCAAACTCGTGTACTGTCCCCGGATCAGCAGCGCCTTGCCCCCCGGCATCGTCAGCGGCAGCCCGTACATCGCCGCCAGGTCCTTCAGCGCCACGTAGCGCTTGCCGGCCACGGCCACCGCCTTGAGGGTGCGGACCTGGCCGGACGCCGCCGGCGGCGCCGCCAAGGCGACGACGCCCAGCGCCAGCGCCAGGACCCATCCGATGGAACGCCAACCGTGCATATGAAGGGCGCATCCTACGGCACCGCCCCGCCAAAGGCAATCTTTCCCGCCGCCGGTTCCGGCCGGCATTTGCTTGCGCCCCGCGGCCGGAATCCCTATCCTGCCCGCCATGAAATCCATTTATCTTCTTCTGCCCCTCGCCGCCGCGCTGCTGGCCGCGCCCGGCTGCACCACGATGGTCGATTCCGACGACGACGTGCCGCTGGCCACCCGCGCCGAAGTGGAATATCTCCGCGGCGAAATCCGCAGCCTGCGCGACCGCCAGTCCGCCTCCGAATCCGAGCTCGGGCGCTTCCAGGGCGAGATGATGTCCGCGCAAGCCGGCCAGTCCGCCTTCGCCTCCGCCGCGCAGGTCCAGTCCCTGCAGACCCAGCTCGAAGACCTCCAGCGCCAGATCCGCGCCCTCGACGCCGCGCGCGCGCAGGACCAGAAGGAAATCTACGACGACATCTCCAAGAAGATCGCCACGATCCTGAAGACGTCCGCCCCGGCCCCTGCGCGGGCCTCCGCGCCGGCGCGGCCCCGTTCGGGTTCGCAGACCGGCATCGAGCACGTCGTGCAGCCCGGCGAATCCCTCTCCAAGATCGCCGCCGCCTACGGCGTGAAAATGTCCGTCCTCGTCGACGAAAACGGCCTGTCGAGCCCCGACAACATCCGCGTCGGCCAAAAACTCTTCATCCCGGACTAAATTCCGCCCCGGTGCGCCACCCGTTGCGGCTCAAGCCTCCCGACGGCCCAAAATCGCCCGGTTGGGCTTAAAATAGGCATATTTTGCCGGTTTTCTGCCGTTTCGAGCCCGTTGCGAGCCGTTTTTCGGCATTTTTTCGCCTCCGCAGGCCTCTCCGGACCCGCCAAGCGCCCGACCAGCCCTAAAACCCCCGATAAAGCAGGAAAACAGGAAACACACAGGAAAACAGGATCAAGCCCCCATCCCTTCCTGTCCCTGCTGAAATTCCCGTTTTCGAGCCATTTTTCGCCGTTTTCAAGCCCTCCAGCCCCCTGGTAGCCGAAAATCGACTGCAAATAAGCGCGACCGGCCCGTCTCTGGCGGAAATTCACGCAAATGGACCTTTTCGGAACTCGGACTTCGGACCTCGGACAATCCCCCTTCGTTTTCGGCTGATTTCTCCCCCATTTTCGCGTTTTCCGCGCATTTCGTAGTTTCCAGCCCGTTTTCCCCGTTTCCAGCCCCGTTGCGAGCCATTTTCGGCCCCGGAAACGCCCTCTGCGGTCATTTTCGTCCGAAAAATGCCTCCCGCGAGCCCCATTTTGCGAAGTCGGCATTGCGCGGCACCGCAAAACCGGCATAAAGCCGACCTCGCGTGCGCCTGCGGCATGCCCGCCCGCGCCCTATTCCCCCCACGCCCCCGCCCGCTGCGCCGTTGACCCCCCCCCCCCCCCTCCCCCCCCCCCCCCGCCCCTTGCCCCCTTGCCCCCCCCCCCCCTTTTCCGCTATTCTTTTGCCCGTCAGCAAATCACACTTCGCCACGTAAAGCCGACCTCGGGTCGGCCCAATAAAACTGTT
>CALKWZ010000064.1 GCA_938003985.1 uncultured Verrucomicrobiota bacterium
GGATCGGCGCCCATCTGCGCGGCCCACTCGACGATGGTGGGGCGGCCTTCGGGGTCGAAAGAGGTGCACAGGATGCCGCGGGGCTTGTCGGCCAGATAGGTGCGGTGCGGTTCGGCGCGCACCGGGCGGCCGTCGAGCTCGACTTTTTGGCGCTCCGGATCGACGCGCGCGCCCAGTTGCGCGACGACCGCGCCGTCCACGCGGACGCGGCCGGCGACGATCAGTTCCTCGCAATGGCGGCGCGAGCCGACGCCGGCGGCGGCGAGGAATTTCTGGAGGCGGATGCCGGCGGAGGCGTTCACCGGGTTTTCCAATTCCATCTGCCGTGGCGGAGCACGTCGAGCAGAACATCGACGACGAGGTGGGGGGATTCTTCGAAAAAGGGGTGGGGATCCAGAGGCAGCTTGGCGACGGCGTCGTCGAAGGCGGCCTTGCGCCCGGGGTTGGCGTCGCGTTCGGCGGCGCGGCGCTTCATTTCCTCCTTTTCGCGGAAGGCGGGGGTGGCCTGGTAGGCAAGCTGGGCCAGGGCGAGTTCGCCGCCGTCGAGCCAGACGAGGTCACAGCCGCGGCAGAAATCGAGATGGAGATTCTCGAAGCCGGGCACCCGCAGCGGACGCTTGTCCATGACGCCGCGGCAGCGGGGACAGCGGATGCGGTTGGGATGGTCGCCTTGGAAACCGGCCTGCGCCTCGGCCTCGAGTTCGGCGAGGGAGGTATCGGGGATGCTCTGGATGGCTTCGTAGCGGGAAAGATCGAGGAGGGTGCCGTGGCACTCCGGGCAGCGCCAGATCGGGAAACCTTCGTAGGTTTCCGGCTCCAGGGGAACGGCGCAAAGGGGGCAATCGCGGGTGATCATGGGCGTGGGGCTCCATGAAAGCCGTTTTTACGTAGTACGTAAAAAAGTTTTACGTCGTACGTAAAAACCGGGCTGGGGCGGACGGGCGCGGTCATGGCGCTCCGACGAGGATGGCTTGGGCGGCGAGGAAATCGGCCGGCGGCGGGGCGGTGCAGACGAGCGGGCGGCCGGTGCGGGGGTGGACGATCTCCAAAACGTGGGCGTGGAGCATCTGGCGGGGGATTTTCAAGCCGTCGGGCAGGCCGTGGCGGGCGCGGCCGTAGGTCGCGTCGCCGACGACGGGATGGCCGAGGTGGGCGAGGTGGACGCGGATCTGGTGGGTGCGGCCGGTTTCGATGCGGACGCGCAGGAGGCTGGCGAGCGGGCCGGCGGCGCGGACTTCGTAATGCGTGACGGCGGACCGGCCTTTTTCCGTGACGGCCATTTTCTGGCGGTGCACGGGATGGCGGCCGACGGGCAGTTCGACGGTGCCGGTCGGTTTTTTCAAAGTGCCCCAGACGAGCGCGAGGTATTCCTTGCGGATCGAATGGGCGGCGAACTGCGCGACGAGCGCGGCGTGGGTCGGCTCGTTCTTGGCGACGACGAGGACGCCGCTGGTGTCCTTGTCGAGGCGATGGACGATGCCGGGGCGGAGTTCGCCGCCGATGCCCTGGAGATCGCCGCAATGGTGGAGGAGGGCGTTGACGAGGGTGTCGGCGGCGTGGCCGGGGGCGGGATGGACGACGAGGCCGGCGGGTTTGTTCAGGACGATCAGGTCGGCGTCTTCGTGAAGGACGGCGAGGGGGATGTCGACGGGGACGAGGCCGACGGGCTCGGGCTCGGGCAGGACGCAGCGGAGCTCGGAGCCGGCGGCGAGCGCCGTGTTGGCTTTCAGGACGGGCGCGCCGTTGAGGAAAACGCGGCCGGCTTCGATGAGCTGTTTCCAGCGGGAGCGGGAAATTCCGGGATGCGCGGCGGCGAGCCAGGCGTCGAGGCGCGGGGCGCGGGCGGCGAGGGTGAAGACGAGCGGGGGGGCGGTCATGGGGCATCCCCGTCTTGCGGACGGCGAACCGTTGAACCGTGAACCCTGAACCGTGAACCCCGCTCCCTCATGGCTGGTGGGCGCAGACCTGGAAGCCGAGGGCGGCGACGGTTTCGAGCAGGGCGGGGGAGGCGTGGGAGAGGTGGACGCGGAAGGCGGCGAATTCGCGGCGGGACTGGTAGTTCTTGCGGAAGCGGTCGAAGCGGCGGCGCAACTCGGCCGGATCGGCGGTCGTCATTTCGGCGCGCCAGGCGCGGTCGTCTTCGGGAATGGGGCAGCCGGCGGCGAGCAGCTCGGCGAGCACGTCGTCGTCGGCGCGGTGGGCGGCGTCGATCGCGACGAACGGCGCGGGCGGGAGCAGGCGCGGATCGGGGGTCCAGGTCGGTTCGACTTCGAGGTAGTGGCAGAGTTCGCGGTAGCAATGCAGCGTGCCGTTGAGGAGGCCTTCGAGGGAGTAGCCGGCGACGTGGGGGGTGAGGAAATCCACGGCGCGCTTGAGGGCGTCGGGCAGTTCGGGCTCTTTTTCCCAGACGTCGAGGGCGCAGGCGGCCAGCAGGTGGTGGTCGAGGGCGCACTGGAGCGAATCGGAATCGGTCACGGCGCCGCGGGAGGAATTGATGAACCAGGTGCCGGGCTTGAGTTTTTCGAAGAGGCGGCAGTCGGCGAGGTGGCGCGTGGGGAACGGTCCGCCGGATTCGAGCGGCACGTGCAGCGTGAGCGCGTCGATCTGGGGCAGGAGGGTTTCGAGCGGCAGGAAATCGGCGGAGCCGGTTTTCAGGGCGAGGGGCGGATCGTTGCGCAGGACGCGCAGGCCGAGGAGGGCGGCCTTCTGGGCGACGCGCGAACCGACCTGGCCGAGGCCGACGATGCCGAGGGTCTGGCCGGGCAGGAGCGCGGCGCGCTTGCGGGCGAGCAGGGCGAGGGCGGCGGCGACGTATTCGGCGACGGAGTTGGCGTTGCACCCGGGCGAGGCGGTCCAGGCCAGGCCGGCGCGGTTGAGCCACGGGACGTCGAAGTGGTCGGCGCCGGCGGTGGCGGTGGCGACGAACCCGACGGCCGTGCCTTCGAGGAGGTCGGGGCCGACACGGGTCTTCGAGCGGACGATCAGGGCATCGGCGTCCTGCAGATGCGCGCGGGAGATTTCGCGGTCGGGGACGAGGACGACGTCGCCGAGGCCGGAAAACGCCTCGCGGGCGTGCAGGACGCTGGCGGCGCAGACGATTTTCATGGCGGGGCGGGGGCGGGGCTACTTGGGTTTCTGTTCCGGCGCGGGCTCTTCGATGGCCGCGACGGCGCCGTTGCGGAATTCGACGCGGACGCGGACGATTTCGCGGCTCTGCTCGACGTTGATCCAGGCGCTGCCGCCGAGGGAGCGGAGGCCGCCGGGACCGGAGAGGCTGAGGCCGTCGATGTCCACGCGCTGGCGGTCGTAGCGCCGGATGGAATCCAGGTAGAACCAGATTTCGAGGTCGCCTTCGCCGGAGCGGCGGAGCGTCTTGCGCTGGGGTTCGCCGAGGGCGATGCGGACCATGTCCGGGGTGAAGCCGAGATCGATCTGGCCGCCGCGGATGCGGGCTTGGGCGGCGACGGGGAAGGAATCGAACAGCTCCTGGTTTTGCTGGATGCGCTTGGCGGGCGTGGCGCAGCCGGCCAGCAAGAAAGCCAGCGGCAGAAGAACGCAAGCGGCGAGTAGACGGTTCATGACGGGAATCCCGGGGGCAAGGACAACAGTTGGGTATCGTTGGCTTCGAACCGGCGGATGGACAACGCGAGGCGGTTGCGGGCGCCGACGCGTTCGTAGACCATCGTTTCGCAGATGCGCCGGACGAGTTCGATGCCGAGGCCGCCGATGCGGCGGGATTCGACGATGCGTTCGAGATCGGGTTTCGGGTGCGCCGTGGGGTCGAAGGCGTGGCCGTCGTCCTCGAAGACGATTTCCACCCGGTCGTTGCGGGCGGCGACGTGCACGGCGATTTCGTGCTCGCGGTCGTCGTCGTAGCCGTACTTGATGGTATTGGAGCCGATTTCCTCGATGGCGAGGCCGACGGAATACTTCGCGCGGGACGACAGCGGCAGGTTCGCCAGCCATTCGAAGACTTCCTTGGCGACGGCGGCCAGGGCGGTCATCCGGTTGGAAAACCGCCAGGTGCGTTCGGCGATGGTTTTCTGCGTCATGGGCGCTCCAAGCTTGCCATTGACTTGTTATGGCATATCAACATACCTTTTTGGAACACAAAAAAGGCCGGAAAGGGAAAAACCCGGCAGGAAAGGATGGCCATGATCAAGGCCTGCGATTTGACGAAGAACAGCGTGGTGGAAATCAACGGCGACCCGCACGTGGTCGAGCAGCTGCGGACGCAGTCGCCCTCGGCCCGGGGGGCGTCCACCCTCTACAAGGTCCGTTTCCGCAACGTGCGGACCCGGGCCAAGCTGGACCAGACCTTCAAAGGGGACGACCCCGTCAAGGAGACGGATTTCGACACCCGGCTGATGTCGTTCAGCTTCCGGGAAGGCGATCGGTTCACGTTCATGGATCTGGAGGACTACACCCAGATCGAGATGATGGAAGACGAAATCGCGGATGCGGTGCCCTACCTGGTGGACGGCATGGAAGGCATCAAAGCCTTGGTGCAGAAAGGGAAGGTGCTGTGCATCCAGCTGCCGGATTCCGTGGAACTGGCGATCGTCGAATGCGCGCCCTCGATGCGGGGGGCCAGCGTGACGGCCCGGACGAAGACGGCCAAGCTCGAAACCGGCCTGGAGCTGCAGGTGCCCGAATACATGGAGCAGGGCGAGCGCGTCCGGGTGGACACCCGCACGGGCGAATTCATGCAGCGGGCGTAAAGCCGGCCGTCGGGCTTTCCCCGGGCCACGGCCCGTGCTAGGCTGGATAATTGGCTGAAGAGAGGATTTTCGTGAAATTTTCCGAGATCGATTGGGCGACCTGGAAGCCGCGCGAGACCGCCACGCTGATGTTCGTGCGCATGGACGGCATGGTGCTGCTGATCCGCAAGCTGATGGGCATGGGCGCGGGGCTGATCAACGCCCCCGGCGGGCGGGTGGATCCGGGCGAAACGCCGGAACAGGGCGCGATCCGCGAGGCGCAGGAAGAACTGCACGTGACGCCGCTCAACGCCCGGGAAGCGGGCGTGCTGGCGTTCCAGTTCACGGACGGCTATTCGCTGCGCTGCCACGTCTATACCGCCGCGTCCTACGAGGGCGTGCCGACGGAGACGAAAGAGGCGATCCCGCTGTGGATCGACGAGCGCGAAATGCCCTATGGCCAGATGTGGGCCGACGACCGGCTGTGGTTCCCCCTGCTCCAGCAGGGCCGGAAGTTCAGCGGGCGGTTCCTGTTCGACGAAGGGATCATGCTGGGCTGCGAACTGGACGTGGAGCCGCCGGCGGCGGCGGCCGCGGCCGGCTAGGCGGCGAGGAGAGGCGCATGGACTGGACGCAATTCAACTGGGTCGACTGGGCGTTCGTCGCCGTGCTGCTCTACGGCGCGGCCATGGGCGCGGTGCGCGGGCTGTCGTACGAACTGGCCATGCTGGTGGGCATGGTGGTCGCCGCGGTGGTCACGCGGCTGTTCTACGAGCCCGTTTCGTTCTGGATCTGCGAACGGTGGGGCTGGAACGAAGAGGTCACCCGGCTGTTCGCGGTGGTCCTGCTGGCGCTGGCGACGCTCTACGGCATGCGGCTGGTGCGCCTTGCGCTGGGGGCGATGATGACGTTTTCGTTCAAGGGGCTGGTGGAGCGCGTCGGCGGGTTGCTGGCGGGCTTCGTCCGCCTGGGCGCGATCGCCCTGGTCCTGCTGCTGGCGGCCAGCTTCGTGCCGTCGGCCAAACTGCAGCGGGCGGTGATGATGGATTCGAGCGTCGGCCGCCAGGCCTTGCCGCTGCTGGTGGCGAAGTACAACGAACTGGCGGAAAAGGCCGCGATGCTGCCGGCGGAAATCCCCGTCGGCGTGCAGTTGCCGCAGGCGGTCATGCCGCCGCTGCCCGAGGAAGGCGCGGACCTGTTCCAGGCCGTGCCCATGTTCCCCGCGGAAGAATAGAGGCGCCCATGGCGGGCATGGTTTCCAAGGAAACGATCGACCAGATCCGCAACGCGCTGGACATCGCCGACGTCATCGGCTCCTACGTCCAGATCAAGCGCGCCGGCAGCTCGATCAAGGCGCTCTGCCCGTTCCACAAGGAAAAGACGCCGTCGTTCCACGTCAATCCGGCGCGCCAGGCGTTCCATTGCTTCGGCTGCGGCGTCGGCGGCGACGTGTTCAAGTTCGTGATGCTCTACGACCACGTCGATTTCCCGACGGCGCTGCGCATGCTGGCGGCGCGCGCCGGCATCGCGATCCAGATCGACGACCGGCGCGCCGGCCCGAACGACGGCCCCGGCAAGGACGAGATTTTCGCCGCGAACGAAGAAGCCTCCAAGCGCTACCAGCAGGAGCTGCTGCGGAGCCCCGCGGCGGCGGCGGCGCGGGACTACTTGAAAAAGCGCGCGCTGGACGTCGCCGCGTGGGCGGAGTGGGGCATCGGCTA
Source organism: uncultured Verrucomicrobiota bacterium (assembly GCA_938003985.1). Taxonomy (GTDB): domain Bacteria; phylum Verrucomicrobiota; class Kiritimatiellia; order CAIQIC01; family Lenti-01; genus Lenti-01. The sequence goes on from CALKWZ010000064.1 coordinate 6,422, forward strand.
CGCGCCGGAAGGCTGGGATTTCCTGAGCGGCGCGGCCGGGCCGCGCGGCGGCCCGAAGATGAAGGCGCTGGAAGCCGCCGGCCTGCTCTCGGCCAACGAAAAAGGCAGCCTCTACGACCGGTTCCGCGGCCGCGTCATGTTCACGATCCGCGATGAACTGGGCCGGGCCGTCGGTTTCAGCGGGCGCGTGCTGAAAACGGACGACAAGTCCGTCGGCAAATACGTCAACACGCCGGAGACGCCGGCGTTCCGCAAGAGCCGCGTCCTCTTCGCGCTGGACAAGGCCAAGCGCGAAATCCTCGACCGGCGCCAGGCGCTGCTGGTGGAGGGGCAGATCGATTGCATCCGCTGCCATTTGGGCGGCTTCAAGCACGCGGTGGCGTCGCAGGGCACGGCGTTCACGGGCGAACACGCGACGCTGCTCAAGCGCTACGCGGACCACGTCGTGGTGGTGCTCGACGCCGACGCGGCCGGCCGGAAAGCCGCGCTGCGCAGCGCCGAACTGCTGATCGCGGAAGGCCTGGCCGTCTCGCTCGCGGCGCTGCCGGCCGGCGAAGATCCCGATTCGCTGATCCTGAAGAAAGGTCCCGAGGCTTTCGCCGCGGTGCTCAAGAACGCGCAGACGCCGATGGGCTTTTTGCTGGGGACGCTGCGGGAACAGGAAGATTTCCGCACGCAGGAAGGCCTGTTGCGGGCGACGCGCGCGGCGACCGAGCTGGCCGGGCACGCGCAGGGCGCGGTGCAGACCGAACAGATGCTGCGCGAGGCCGCTGCCGGCCTCGGCGTGGGCTACGACGCGCTGCGGCGCGATTTGAAGGCGGCGGTGCGCCAGAAATTCCGGCCGGCGCCGCCGGAATCCGAAGCGCCGGCGGTCCGGCCCGCCGCGCGGCCGGTGGAGGAAATGGAACTGGCGACGCTGCTCGGCGCGGGCGATCCGGAACTGGCCGGGCTCGTGCGCCGCTGGCTGCCGTATCCGCTGATCGCCGACCCGGACTGCCGGGCGATCATCCATGCGCTGGCCGAAGAAGAAGGCGATTTGATGGGCGTGCTGGACGACGAAAGCGACGCGTGCCGGGCGCTGGCCGCGCAGATCGTCAACGCGCCGCAGAAAGCCGTGAGCACGGAAGCGGACCTGGGCGTGGCCAAGGCCGCGCAAGACCTGATCCTGCGCATCTGGCAGCGGCATCTCGCCGGCCGGCGCGAGGAACTCAGCCGCCGGGTGAAGGAGCAGGACGGTCCGAAGCGGCAGGAAACGATGCACGAAATCGCCGAACTGCTGCTCGACCTGAACAAGCTCAAGCGCGGCTGGGTCCAGGCGGAACCGATCCTCGACCTGTATCTGCAGAAGCGCGCCGACGGCTAGCGCCACTCGTGCTTGGGATATTTCCGGCGCAGTTCCTGCTTGATGCGCGGATAGTGGTCGCGCCAGAAACCGGGGAGATCCTTGGTGATCTGCACGGGGCGCTGGCTGGGGGCCAGCACGTGGATCACCAGCGGCACGCGGCCCGCCGCCAGCGCCGGCAGCGCTTCCACGCCGAACAGTTCCTGGATGCGCGCGGAGACGTAGGGCTCCGCCGCGCCGTCGTACTGCACCTTGACGGCGCGGCCGTTGGCGAGCGTCACGCGCTCGGGCGCGTGTTTCTCGATGAGCGCGATCTGGGCGGGAGAGAGCAGCGACTTCACCGCGTGGAGCACCGGGCGGTCCTTGATTTCCTTGTAGGAAACCGCCCCGTGGCAGATCTGCTGGATCAGCAGTTCGCGCTCGGCCTCGCCGTAGGCCGGAAGTTCCCAGTCGGGACAGGCCTGGGCCAGCAGGTTCACGCGCGCGATCCACTGGTCCACCGCGCGGTCCCATTCCTTCAGGACGCATTCGCCGGACAGGACGGCCTTGGCCAGCAACCGCGCGGCTTCCTCCGCCGGCGGCGGATCCAGCGGGCGGGTTTCGAGCGCCAGGTCGCGGAACACGACCTCGCGGCGGGCGACGGCGCGCTTGGCGGCGGCATCCCACTCGACGGCGACGCGTTCGGAAAAGTCGTCGGGGAACAGCTCGCGCAGCCATTCCTCGCGGATGGCGGTGGCCTGGGTCAGCAGGACGTTGACTTCGCCGTCGCCGCGGCCGATCTCGTGGATTTCGTTGGCGACGAGCAGGGACGCTTCGTCGGCGACGGATTCGCGGGCGAGTTCGCCGCGCCGCTTGTGGACGAGGTCGCAGCGCAGCGTGCCGCGGTCGAGGCGGCGGGCGACCTGGTCGGAGAATCCGGCGAGGACGCACTTGGCGATGTCCGCGTCTTCGGGCGGGGCGGACTCGATGGGCACCCGTTGCGATTCGGCGATGTGGAGAAAGCGTTCCCAGAGCGGGCCGACCTGGCGGGCCGCGCCGGCATGGATGCCGAGGCGCCGGCAGCGGTCGAGGTCGAAGCGGTTCTGGCGGGCGTAGTTCCACGCGCGCATGAGCACGAGCAGATCCGAGCCGTCCGCGCCGAGCAGGTCGCGGCGCTGGTCCGCGGCGCCCTTGCCGGCGTTGCGCACGAGCAGCGGCCGGCCTTGGGCGATGGCGGCGATGAGGGCGACGGGTTTCACGGCGCCGCGTTCGCCGGCGGCCAGCAGCATGCGGGCGTAGCGCGGATGGACGGGAAACGACAGCATGCGCAGGCCCAGCGGCGTGGGCGCGCCGGCGGCGTCGAGCGCGCCGAGGTCGCGCAGCAAGGTCAGCGCGCGCTCGAGCGCCCGGGGTTCGGGCGGCTCCAGCCACGGATAGGCGGCGACGTCGCGCACGCCCAGCGCCTTGAGCGTCAGCAGGATTTCCGCCGGATCGATGCGCTTGATCTCGGGCAGGTCGTGGCCCGCGCGGCCGGCGTGCTCGTGCTCCGTCCAGAGGCGGATGGCGCGGCCGGGCGCGGTGCGGCCCGCCCGGCCGGCGCGCTGGTCGGCGGAGGCGCGGGAAATATTCTCGACCAGCAACGTGTTGATCCCGCGCCACGGATCGAAGCGCGCGACGCGCGCGAGGCCGGAATCGATCACCAGCCGGATGCCGTCGATGGTCAGCGACGTTTCGGCGACGTTGGTGGCCACGACGATTTTCCGGCGGTCGTAGCGGGCGACGGCGGCATCCTGGTCGTTGGGCGGCAGTTCGCCGTGCAGCGGCAGGAGCAGCGCGCCCTTGGCGGCGGACGTCTGGCGCAGGGCGTCGAGCGTGCGCTGGATCTCGTAGGCGCCGGGCATGAAGATCAGCGCGTCGCCCGGCTCGCGGTCCTCGCGGACGGCGCGCTCGTAGGCGGCCGCGGCGGCATCCCACGGGGTGTCGTGGTCGGGATGCAGGGGCTTGGCGAGGTGCTCGATCGCGACGGGGAAAGTACGGCCTTCGGACCGGACGATTTCGCACGGCTCGAGGTAGGGCTGCAGCAGGCGGACGTCGAGCGTGGCCGACATCACGATCAGCAGCAGGTCCGGCCGCGTGGTTTTCTGGAGCTGGAGCGCCTGCGCGAGGGTGACGTCGCCGTAGACGTGGCGCTCGTGGAATTCGTCGAACAGGATCGCGGAGATGCCGGGCAGGGCGGGCTGCGAGAGCATCTGGCGCAGCAGGATGCCCTCGGTCTCGAAATGGATGCGGGTGTCGGGGCCGCAGACGGACTCGAAGCGGATCTGGTAGCCGACTTCGCCGCCGAGGGGCACGCCGCGTTCCTCGGCGACGCGCTTGGCCAGCAGGCGCGTGGCGAGGCGGCGGGGCTGGAGCACGACGGCCTTGCCCGTGCCCAGCGCGCCCAGATCCAGCAGCATCTGCGGCACCTGCGTGGATTTGCCCGAACCCGTCGGCGCGGTCAGGATGATCCGCCGCGAGCGCTTCAGCGCGGCGGCGAGATCGTTGCGGATGGCGTGGATGGGCAACATGGAAACAGCCACGATAGCGCGGATTCGGATTCCGGAAAACCATTAAAATACCGTAAGCCGGATGAAAGATCCGAACAGGCATCATGCAATATCATGAGGGGGAACGGGATCGATGGGGCTCCGGTTCGAGGCCGGATTGGGAAGCGGGCTTGACCGCAAAAAATTCCGGGAGCTACGATAAACGACGGCGGAACACACGGCAGGTGCAAGATGTCTTCACGCTGGTGGATTCTGTTCGGGGCGATGGGCGGCTGGGCGCTCGCGGCCGGGGGGAGCGACGTCATCGTCGGCGGCGGGGAATGGCAACTGGCCGGCGCCGTGGAATGCGATCGGCTGACCATCGAACCCGGCGCAACCCTGACCGGGAGCGGATACCTTGACGGCGACCTGCACGTGGCGGGCGACGTGTCGCCGGGGCGCAACGGGACCGGAACGCAAACGGTCGGTGGTACCGTGGTGTTTGTTCCGGGCTCGCGCTTTCTCTGCGATGCGGCCGGCCACGAGGACCTTGATCGCCTGGCGGCCGCGGGAGCCGTCGGCGGCACCGCGGTCGTGCACGTCGTGCCCGCCTCCGGCGCGGTTCCGGTGGGGCAAATCATCGTTTCCGGCGCGGCGGCCAGCGACTATTCCGGGTTTACGGCGGCGGATGCTTCTGCGTGGCGGCTCGCGCCGACCAACAGCCTGGATCTGGCCCTGACCGATCTGCGCGGCGACACGGACGACGACGGACTGCCGGACTGGTGGGAGATGGCCTACTTCCAGAACGACCGCACGGCGGCTGCGCCCACCGGCAACCCGGACGGGGATCCGGCAGTGAATCGCGACGAGTACGGGGCAAACACGGATCCGGGCGACGGCGATTCGTTCCTGCACCTGACCGCCATCCGCCGCGCGGACACGGATGCGCCCGTCCTGACCTGGACCACGGCCGCCGGCCGGCGCTATGCCGTCATCCGCAGCACGAACCTGGTCCTTCCCGGCGCGGCGGCCACCAGCGCCGTGGTGACGGCCTATGCGCAGCCGCAGAACGTCTGGACCGGCGCCGTCGCGGGCAGCCGGACCGTCTTGTATTGGATCACCGCGGAGGAAAACGTGCCTTGAAGCGGCACAAGGAGAGGGCGCCATGAAAAGAACGCTTGCGACGTGGATCGGCGGGGCCTTGGCCGTTCTGGCCGCGTCGGCCGGCGACGTCCAGGTGGTGCTCGACAGCACCAACGGCGCCAGCGCCTTCCGGGTGCTGGATGCCGACAGCAACGTCGTTCTGGACGTCGAGTCCGGCGCGAATCTCCGTTTGGGACGGGTTTCGTTGTCGCACCAGTTGGATCAGTATCAGTGGGAGTTCTTCAGGGAAACGCATATCAATCCACCCGAAAGCGTCTGGCAGTCTTTCACCGTCGGTTTGAACGGCCGCTTGAGCCGGATTTCCTGGTGGAACAACAATTATGAGGGCAACGTGGATTCCGGCCGGATTCAGATCCGCGCCGGGGAAGGCCCGACCGGCGCCATTCTATGGTCCAAGGACATGACGTGGAATGAATACTGGCCGCAGATCGATGTCGACAGCAACCTCGTCGTGTCTGCCGGGGAGGTCTTCACCATCGAAGTGCTCGCAACCATTGAAACCGTGCGCCCCGGCTATGCGGAAGGAAACCCCTATTCCCGGGGCTTGTCTTCCGAAGGTCCGGACATCGACTTCCTGTTTGCGACGTACGTTTCCTCGTTGAACACCAATATGGCGCTGGTTTCCGTTCCGAGCGGAAACCTGGGGGTGGGGGTGGAGCCGACGCCGACCTCCGAACGGTTGACGGTGGCCGGCAACGCCGTGGTCACCGGCAGCGTCGCGGCGGCTTCGTTTGCGGGCAACGGAGGCGGCTTAACCGACATTGGCAGCGTGTCGCTGGCCGATGGCGCGGTCACGACCGCCAAACTCGCGGCCGGAGCGGTGACCTCTTCCAAAATCGCGGCCGGGGCGGTGCAGAGCTCCCATCTGGCTACCTTCGCGGTCACCTCCAACAAAATCACGTGGGGCGACGTGCACGCGGAAGCGCTGGCGGACGGCGCGGTCACGGCCGCCAAGATCGCCGTCGGCGCGGTGGGCACGGCGGCGCTGGCCAACGACGCGGTGGACGCTTCGAAAATCGCCCCGAATGCGGTGGGGCCGACCGAACTGAACGACGGCACGGTGTCGTCGTCGAAGCTGGCCTCGGTTTCCGTGGGCACGGCCCACTTGATGGGCGGCGCGGTCACGTCGGGGAAAATCGCCGACAATGCCGTGTTCGCCCAGCATCTCGTCGGCGAAGCGGTGACCACCGCGAAACTGGGGACCTTCGCCGTGACCGCCGACAAAATCGCCAACGACGCGGTGACCACGGCGAAGCTCACGAACGGGGCCGTGACCGCCGTCAAACTGGCCAACGACGCGGTGACCACGGCCAAACTCACGAACGAGGTCGTGACCACGGAAAAACTGGCCGCCAACGCCGTCACGGCCGAGAAGCTGGCGGATGGCGCCTTCTTGGCCGAACTGGCGGACGACGACGGCAGCGGATCCGGCCTGGATGCCGACTTGCTGGACGGGTTGCAGGCCGGGGCCTTCGCCCGCATCCAGGCCGGCGGGTTGATCCCTTCCGGCACGAATGTCGTCATCTATCCGCCGCATTTCATTCCCTTCACGCTGCAGATCGGCTGCGAATGGCCCCACGAGGGCGGCGTGGCTTCGCTCTTCGGGTTCGAGAACAGCAATCACATCAGCGTGACCTTCCAGGCCTACCATGGCGACGGCACCAGCACCAACGGCGGGACCGAGGCCCAATATGGCACCGCGGCCACGTTGCTGAATTTCGGATCCGGAAGCTGCCAGTATTCGTTGCGCTGCCGGGGATCAGGCCTCACCGGCTTGGAGCTGTCCACCGCCGGCAGCACCCTGGGCGCCTACTACCGGTTGATTTACTGAGCCGTGCCCCGCGGCCCGCCGTGGCTTCGGCGAGGGCGGGGCCGGATCGGGCTTGCCACGCGGCGGGAAACGGCGAAACTGGCGGACGAACGCTCGCGTTCGGGAGAAGACCATGAAAAGACGCATTCGGATGCTGACGCTGGTCGTCCACGCCACGGCGCTGCTGGTGGCCTTGGCGGCCGGGCTGGTGGTGGTGGGCATTTTCAACGAATCGCTGGATTGGGACCTCTTCGGTCCGAAGCTGGAGGCGATCCTGGTCGGGGTGTTCGGCGGGAGCATTGCGCTGGCGGCGGCGGGGGTGGCGCTGACGGTCGTGCTGGGCATCCAGGAAATCGTGCGCGCGTTCCGGGCGCTGCCGAAGGCCAAAGGCGCGGAGGACGCGGACGCCGCGCCGGAGGCCACGCGCTGGGGCTACGCGCGGGCCATGACGTGCATACTGGTTGGATTCGCCGTGCTGGTCGGGGCGCTGGCGCTGGCGAACGGACGCGTGCTGGCGCACCGCACGGCGACCTTCAAGAAAATCGCGGCCGAGCAGGTCGGGAATTTCGAGCCCAAGCTGGCCGCGCGGGTCGCGGCGCTGGGCGCGCCGCCGCGCAGCGCCGTGGACAAGGAGCTCTACGACCTGATCCGGACGCTGGACGGCCTGTCGTTCGTGCAGCGCGGCACGCTCTACGTGCCCGATCCCGAGGACCCGGCGGCGCTGTGGGGCTACACGGCCTGGCGGGACTACAAGACGGAAGACGGCTTCGCGCGGTTTTTCGTGGCGAAGGATTTCGAAAAGGCCATGGCGGCCGCGCTGCGGGGCGAAAGCGCCGAACTGGACCGGCTCAACGCCGGGAAGGACTTCACGCTCTACCGCGTGCTCCGCGACGGCGCCGGTCAACCCGTCGGCGTGCTGCGCATCGACGGCAATTCCCGCGAAAATTTCCGGGAATATCGCCTGGGATCGTAGTTTTACGTGGAACGGAAATAGCCGAGTGCCGAGCCCAAGTCCCGCGGATGCGGGACGCCGGGCGAACGCGAGGTCTATAGCGCCGCGCTTGGCGCGGCGAGCGAGCGAGGCTTCGCGAGCGTAGCGGCCAAAACTTTGGGGGCGTTTTACGTACGACGTAAAACTCAGTTCAGCTTGATCCAGCCGATGGTGTGCAGGAAGGCGACGAGGACCGCGACGGGGGAGATGAAGCGGATGAAGAGGCCCCACAGCGAGGCGAGGGTCAGCACGTGCACCTGCGAGTTGTGGGAGGGGTCGTCCTTGAGGCCCGCGAGCAGGCTCAGCAGATGGACGTCGCCGAAATTGCTGGAGCCGTGGCGGATTTCGTCGAGGGCGTGCTTGGTGCCCCAGACCCAGCCGGTGAAGAGGGAAATGAACAACCCGCCCAGCGGCAGCAGCCAGTTGGAGGACAGGTTGTCCATGACGTCGAAGAAGGAGCCTTTGACGGAGCCGAAGGTCTTCGCGAGCAACGCATGGAGGGGTTCGAGGCGCGACCAGTCGGCGACGCTGACGGCGCAGAAGGCGCCGAGCACGAAGATGGCGCCGCCGAAGACGACGGCGGCCTGATGCCGCTTCCAGCCGCGCTCGTCGACGAAGTAGGCGGTGACGACTTCCAGCAGGCTGATGCCGGAGGTCAGCGCGGCGATCAGCAGCAGCACGAAGAACAAAAACGCCCAGAAGGTTCCGAGCGGAATCTGGTGGAAAACGGTGGGCAGGACCTGGAAGACGAGGCCGGGGCCGGCGTCGGGGCCGAAGCCCTGCGCGAAGACGGCCGGGAAGATGGCCAGGCCGGCCATGAGGGCGATGAGGGTGTCGAGGCCCACGACGGAAAGCGTGGCGGAGAACAGGTTTTCCTTGCGGTCGATGTAGCTGCCGTAGGTGATCATGGCGCCCATGCCGAGGGAGAGCGAGAAGAACGCGTGGCCGAGGGCGATCAGCACGCTGCCGGCGTTGATCTTGGAAAAGTCGGGCGTGAGATAGAAGCGGACGCCGGCCATGGCGCCGGGCAGGGTCAGGCTGCGGACGATGAGCGCCAGGATGATGAAGAACAGCACCGGCATGAGGATCTTCGACCAGCGCTCGATGCCGGATTTGACGCCCTTGTAGACGATCAGGACGCACAGGACCATGAAGACGAAATGGCAGCCGACGGCCCAGGCGGGATCGACGATGAAATGGTTGAAATGCTCCTTGGCGGCGGCGACGGTGGCGAAATCGAGCTGGCCGGAGACGGCTTTCCAGACGTAGCCGACGGTCCAGCCGGCGACGACGCTGTAGAAGGACAGGATCGTGAAGCCCGCGACGACGCCCATGGCGCCGACGAGAACCCAGCCATAGCGGAACACGAGCAGGCCGAGGCCGACGAGGATGGCGCCCCACCCCCAGCACCGGAACAGCAACAGGAAGATGCCGGCCAGCAGCACGCCCAGGCCGACGAGATGGGCCAGCACGGAGGTCTGCGGGGCCAGCGCCTTGAACGCGCCGACGGGATTGCGCTGGGTGTGGCGCCCGAGCGCGAATTCGCAGATCATCACCGGCGCGCCGATGATGGCGATGCACAGCAGGTAGACCAGCACGAAGGCCCCGCCGCCGTTTTCGCCGACGATGTAGGAGAATTTCCAGATGTTGCCCAGGCCGATGGCCGAGCCGGCCGCGGCGAGGACGAGTCCCCACGCGCCGCTCCAATGTTCCCGGGACGCCGTCGCGTTGTCCATGGTGCCTCCTTGGTCGAGCCAAAGCCTAGCGGATGGCCGGGGCGGGGGGCAAGCGGGAGCTGGAGGAAAATGCGGCGTCAGCCGTCCATCCAGAGGCCGCCGGTGGCCGCGAGCCAGTCGGCGACGCGGTCCGCGGCGGCCGGAACGTCGTTGTCGGACAGGTCGAGCCGGAGCACGGGCAAAACGGATTCGGCGACGAGGCGGTCGAGGAGTTCCTGCTCGCGGACGAAGAGGGAGAGATCGTCGTACTGGTCGGGCTTGCCGGAGACCTTCAGGCGCAAGGCGCGGGCGGCGGCGAAGGACTCGGGCGAGCGGACGCAGTAGACGAGCCGGAAGTTGAGGGGGCGCAGGCGCTCTTCGAGCCAGCGGAAATCGTAGTCCTTGCCGCGGGCCATGAGCTGGAACATGCGGGTGGAGAGATGGAAGCGGTCGACGATCCAGGAGTAGTAGCGCTGGAGCTCGAAGAGGCGCGCCCAGGTCGCATACGTTTCCAGCGCCTGCGCTTCCTCGTGCGGCTCGAAGTTGATGAGGCCGCGGCCCCAGGGGAAGTTGGTGAAGGCGCACCATTCGCCGGACACGAGCGGCGAGTGGTAGCGGTAGCGGCGGGGCCCGACGATGCGCGGATGCTCGTTGAGCGCGAAGGCGAGGTCGGTCTTGAAGGTCAGCCGCGTGCCTTCGAGGATGATCTTCGGCGTGAGCTTGTGTCCCATAGAAACCCATCCTAGCGCGGACGCGCGGGTTGCGGAAGGGGAAAGGGGCATGCTAGAATCATCCCTTTGAATCGAGGACCCCAACCATGCGCGATGCGAGAATCCTGCGGGCGACGGAAAAAGGCGGCGACTGGATCCACCTGCGGCGGATCCGGGCCACCTGCATCCTGGGCATCCATCCGCGCGAACGGACGACGCCGCGCCAGGTGTATTTCAACGTCTCGCTGGAAGTCGACACGCGCCGCGCCGGCCAGTCGGACAAGATCGGGGACACCCTCAACTACGAGCTGGTGGAGGCCGAAGTCATCGTCGCGGCGGAAAAGGGCAGCTATTTCCTGGCCGAGGCGCTGGCGCAACGGGTGGCCGAAGTCTGCCTGCGCCACACGCAGGTGATGTCGGTGCGGGTGGTGGTGGACAAGCCGAACGCGCTGCCGCACACCGAAAGCATCGCCGTCGAAATCCTCCGCAAGCGCGGGGAATAGGAAACGTCCGTTTTCCCGCCCGCGATCGCATTGCGGACGCGGAAAAAGGGGGGTAGGCTGTCCGTGGGCGGACGGGAAAGGCAGGATCCTATGGCGCAGATCCGAAACATCCGGCGGGTCGTAACCGGTTCCAACCAAGTCGACGGGGCGGGGGTGCGCCTCGTGCGCGTGATCGGGCGCGGCGACGTCGAGGAGTTCGATCCGTTCCTGTTGCTGGATGCGTTCGATTCGCGCGATCCGCAGGACTACGTCCGGGGCTTTCCGTGGCATCCGCACCGCGGCATCGAAACCGTGACGTATCTGATCGAAGGCGACGTCGAGCACGGCGACAGCCTCGGCAACGGCGGGCACATCCGGGACGGGGGCTGCCAATGGATGACGGCGGGCGGGGGCATTCTCCACCAGGAAATGCCGCAGGCCACGCCGCGCATGCGGGGCTTGCAGTTGTGGATCAACCTGCCCTGCAAGGACAAGTTCGCGCCGCCGGAATACCGCGATTTGTCGGGCGACCGGATCCCGCGGATCCGGGAAGCGGGCGCGCGCATCGGCGTGGTTTCCGGGCGCTACGGCAACGTGGCGGGCCCGACCCAGGGCGACTACGTGAAGACCACGATGCTGGACGTGGAACTGGAGCCCGGCGCGGAATTCCGGCTGCCCGTGGAGTCCGGAGCGACCCTGTTCATCTACGTCGTGGAAGGTTCGGGCCGGTTCGGCGATTCGGATCGAACCCTCCACAGCCATTGCGCGGTCCTGTTCGGGGAAGGCGACGAATTTTCCGCCTGGGCCAGCGAAACGGGAGCGCGCTTCGTGCTCTTCGCGGGCCGGCCGCTGCGCGAGCCGATCGCGTGGGGCGGGCCCATCGTGATGAACACGCGCGAGGAGCTCGAACAGGCCTTCGCGGAAATCGAAAACGGGACGTTCATCCGAACGCCCAAGCTGAACCCCTAGGATCAGTTCTTCCGCTCCGCGACGTGGCGGGCGAGGGCGGCGATTTCGATTTGTATAAATCTTTATTGACTTAACGTCTGGTTATGCCAATCCTTTGCCGCACGATGGCGAAGCGAATCAATCTTGGTATGGCATTTGCTTCTCTCTCTCTCGTTCTTGTTGCTAACGGCCAGTCGCCATCGCCGTACGCCCCGTTTTCCGCCCCGCCCGATGCCACCGGGGTGGTTTGCCGGGCCACATTCTCCCCCGGCGGCGGGTGCATTCCGTTGATCTTGGCCGAACTGGAACAGGCGACGACCCGCGTGGACGTGGCGATGTTCTATTTCAGCAGCGATGCCTTGGTGAATGCGTTGTGCCGTCTTTCCGCCACGCGCGGCATCGCCGTGAGGGTGTTGACCTGCTCGGACATGGACCAACCCGCGACGCGGCCCGTGCTGGAAAAGCTGCGCGACCATGGAATCGGCGTTTGGGTGGTGTCGCCGACCGGTTCCGGCAAGTTGCACCACAAATGCGTCGTGGTGGATGGGAAAGTCGTGCTGACGGGCGCGGCCAACTGGTCGGAAGCGGCGGAGCAAAGCAACCACGAAGACGTGTTGGCGGCCTATTCGCCGGCCTTGGCGGAAAAATATCTGGCGCGTTTCGATGAAATGCAGGCGACCGGTGTATCGCTGGCCGGACCGCCACCTACGAAAACGTCCGCGCGTCCAGACAGAAGGTTGCCGCCGCCCCGGCGCAACTTGCCGGGCACGGAAACCGTCGCCGCCCAGGCGCGGACGTATTTCACGCCGGCCCGGGAGCGGATATTGGCCGACTTGCTTCCGCAGTTGAAACAGGCCAAGACCGTGGACGTGGGCATGTATCTCCTTACGGATGCGGAATTGCGCGCCACGCTGGCGGAAATCGCGTCCAATGCCGAGGTGCGGGTCGTGGTGGATGCCGGAGTTCTGGCCGGCAAGGGAATCGGCAATCTGCAGGTCCTGTGGGATGCAGGCGTGAAAATCGCCGTTTTCCGCGGGGATCGCGCCGCCATGCACCTGAAATCGGTCGTCATCGACGAGCGCTACGTGTGGACCGGGTCCGCCAATTGGACCGAAACCGCCTTGGGCGGGAACTATGAAGACATGTTGTGTTTCGATTCGCCCGCTCTGGCACAGCTCTACGCCCGGAATCTGCGGGCGATTTTCGCGGCCAGCCGATCGTTTGAATCGGAAACGCTGAATCTCGCCAAACCGGATGAAACGGTCATCCCGGACATTTACGACGCAGCGCTGCCGGCAACGGGACCCCGAACCAATTACACGGATTTTGCCCGCGTTCCATTTCCCGGATTCGAAGCAACCGGCAAGGTGCGCTACGTGCCCGACGAAGTATGCCAGCCGCTTTTGAGGAAACTGATCCGCGGCGCCCGGCAGTCCGTTTTCATCGGCATGTACGTGTTTTCGGAGCAGAAGAGCGCGGCCCCTTTTGCCGAGGAACTGATCGGCGACCTCAAGGCGGCCGCACAGCGGGGTGTGTACGTCTATCTGCTGCTCTACACCGCGCCCAGCACGGTGGATCGGCTTGCGGAACAGCATTCCAACCGGGCGGAAGAATTGCGCAAGGCGGGCATCGACGTGCGCCTGGCCCTGCCGAGCACCCCGCTCCACATGAAAACTGTCGTGGTGGATTTGTCCAAGGTAATGATCGGTTCCCACAACTGGTCGGAAGGGTCCTTGTCCGGCAAGCGGGTTTACGAGAGCAGTGCGTTGATCGTGCTGGATGCCCAAGAGCCCAGGCTCGCCGATTTCCTGCTGGGCCGGAAAACCATCAGCGACATGCGCAGCCGGGAGCTGTGGGAGCAGGAGATCACGACGTTGCGGCATTTGAACCAGGCGAGCGGCAAGGCCCGGGACGACCTCATCGCGGAACTCGAGGGGCCGGAATGAAGACTGGATCGGTTGTAGGCCAGGGCGCTGACCTGGCGGTTCGGAATGGTGCCGGCACGCCCCCGTGCCGCTGGCTGTTTCAATTAGTCTGGCTCCTGCTGCTGGCATTGGGTTTGTCCAATGCAAAGGCTCAAATAGCGCCACCCGATCTCCTGTACATGCGCAACGGCCAGATGCTTTTCGGCAACATCGTGGGGGAAACGGCGGATGGCTACCGGACATTGTTGCCGGCCTTCCCATCGCCATTGTTGACCAACGTGTCCGTCAAAGCCGTGCGCTACGTGGTCTATGGCACGCCGGCCAAGGCCCGCGCAGCCTTGCGGCTGGACGAGACGGCCCGGGCTTTGGGGGCCAACGATCCGGCCCGAATCGAGTTTCTGCCCACGGAAGCGTTTGGCGACGCCATCGCCGCCGCGGTCGAGGCGGCGCGGGAGCGGGTATGGATCCTAGCCTATTACATCAGCGGCGGGAGCCACCCGGCCATCCAGCGGTTTTACGAAGGCATGCGCGGCAAGGCCCGCGCCGGCATGGACGTCCGGGTTATTTCCGAGTTCGGCAAAGGCACGCCCATGCCCATCCGCAACGGAACGCTGAATTTCGCCCACACCCTGCAGGACGACGGCGTGGCGGTGCGCTTCATCCAGGAATACCGCGTCATGCACAAGAAGCTTCTGCTGGTGGATCGCGACAAAGTCCTGCTCGGCAGTTCCAACCTCACCGCCGCCGGCGTGGACGGCAGCGACGAGTTCAACGTCCTGATCGCAAGCGAACCTTTCGCCCGCCAAGCGGAAGCCGATTTCAAGCGCCTGGCCCAGCGGGCGCAACTGATTGAGAAACTGGAATACTAGAGGAGTGGGAATGAACTGGAACCAAAAAGTCTGGCCACTTATATTTGCGGTAATGATTGGAGTAGTCATTCAAGTTTTTGCCACTGACGATTGTGGGCCATGCGAAGATGCGAACGATCCATCACTTGTTGCGGCGGGAGGGCCACCTTGTATCCCGAAACCGGGCCATGGCCTTAAATGCGGCGAACCGGGGGAAGTTGAAAGAATACCTGATGTGAATTATCCGATCCCAGATTGCGGCGAGTGCCCGGAAGTAGTCGAATCCGTAACGCTTGGAAAATGCGAGGAATCGGATGATCCATGCGATGTGTGCACCGAGGGCCGTCGCATAATTCAGAAAAAACATTTATTCAAATGCTCGCCTCTCTCCCCGGAAGATCTGTTTAAATGCAGAGGTTATGCTTATGGCAATTATCGCGGAACATGCCCAACATGGGATGCGTGCGCCGATTCCGAGGTGTGGGATATCATTAATTGCTTGAACGAGTTGGCGAATGATTGCCCGGCAACAAGGGAATACCTCTGCGAATTGGCAAACTGCGACTGCGGAACATGTGTTAAGTATAGGGTTTATCGCGCCTATGGCATCGGGTGCAGCGGAGGATTGTAAAAATGAAAAAACGGATAATCACATGGTGTATTGGCGTTGGATTTGTTGCGGCAGGCGCGGGAATCGCGGTTTCTCAGACCTTTTCCAATGGAGGTCGAGTACTGCCGGAATTTCTGAATAGTCCGGCGTCCGCAGTCCCCGTCCAAGCTGCCTTTGTTATAAGCGAAGAATGGCTCGCGATCGACTGGGATTCGCTGATGGAATCGCGGGGGGTTGAAGTGGACAAGCGCGAAAATCTAAAGCAGATCGTTGCGGCGACGGCAGGATACAAAACGGGAGCCATCTCGAGCAATAAGAATGCTATCGTATATTTTGTCCGAGATACGAACGCGATCGAATGGTTCTGCTACAAGGCAGTCTCTGCCAAGCAAGCGGAAATGGCAAGGAATGGAGCCTTTCATCTGCCGCTGGAGGAGGTAGATCGCGCATGGCGATCGATGGACGAGAAATTGATCGGCAAGGACAAGGAGGGGCAATGGCTATGGGTTGAAAGCTCAAAGCCGATTCCCGACTTTGAGGCGAAAATGACGGGCAGGGCTCTTGTGTCGGATTCTTCCAGAAGCATGCTCATCGGCGATCCAGACAAGTACCGTGTTGCCGCGGATGGCGGATGTGAGAAATGGGAATGGACGGCTCAGGATATGGTCGCGCCGCGAGTTAGTTGCCGGATGTTCACGGACAACAAGGGGAGAATGCGCGAATACGCCATCATGATGGGGAACAGCGTGGCGTTTCGTGCTTCCGTGGATGGGCTGGATGTTCCCGGAAGGGAATACGGCCGTTACCGGGAGGAGGAAATGTTGCCGACTGCAGACGGAAATGAATGGATTCATCATCGGATCTCATATGAATGCATCGACACATCCATGCGTTCGGGCGATATCATTCAGTTTTACGAGCAAAATGAGGCAGCGGCTATTGATGCGCCTGAGGATTCAGATCTATAGATGGCAATTTAACGCCATTTATTTGGCCCGTCGTAATCACCAGGGGGAATGTACCTTGCGGGCGCTTCGCCTAACAGGCGAAGCAAATTGAAAACTAGTATTCTAGAGGAGTGGGAATGAACTGGAATCGTAGAGTATGGACTTGGACAGTAGTGCTTATGATTGGAATCGCGATTCCAGCTTATGCCACGGACGATTGCGAGCCATGCGAAGAGCCCGAAGACCCCACGCTTGTGAGCCAAGGCTCGGATCCATGTCGGCCAAAGGCGGAAGGGGCGGAGGTGGAAAACGAACCCTGCAAAGAATGCGACGGGGCTGGTGGAATCCAGAACAAAGAAGATGGGGCCAGTTGCAAGGTCAACGGAAAAGATGGAGTGTGCTGCGACGGCGTATGTTATGAAGTTCCCGGAGAGGGAGAAGACCCTTGCGATTGGGCTTCCAGCAACCAAGGGAAGTTTTCGCAGGCTATACAGGATGAAGTGTGGGGCGACACAAACTGTTTTGGTTATGTTGTATGCATTAATGGAGACACAACGGAATGTGTGATCCGTGAGCACATTGAAGGTCAAAATTCAGACTGGACCGAGGAAATGATAAATTGCGTTTGCGTGCATGAACTCAACCATATTAATGCCGGTGCGAATTGCCCCCCGTGCGGATATGGAGTCGGGACATTTCCGGATGCGGAAACAAAAAAACAAGGAGAATGCGAAGCATATAAGGCGCAGTGGGAGTGCCTAGATGACATCGAGCCGGAAACGGAATTGACCAGAAGCGCAAAAAACAAATATTTTGAATACATGTTGAATGATCTTAACTGCCCGGTAATGCCGGATCCATTTAATTGATTGGGAAGACAATAATGAAAAGAACATGGATGTTGTCCTTTATAATTGCGGGCTCCTTCGTCGTTTCTGCTTCGGCTGACATTATGATTGTTCGGGGCCGTCAGCGCGGCGCCATAACAACCAACACGCTCAATATAAGAGCAGAATATGATGTCACAGAAGTTGGGCGTGGGAATATGCCTAAGAAGGCGGTAGAGGTTCTTTTTAAAGAAAATACCGGTACCCCGGCTCTTTCATCCGATGTGATCCTGATCCTGCGCGGACCTTCTTTTTCAAAGAATCCGGATTTTGGAAGCTATTCGTTGGTGTCCCCTGATTCAGCGCATGGCATTATTCCGTATTCTTCGGAAGCATGGACTGCGGTCTTGAAAAAGACAGATGAGGAACTGTCAGATGCGCCTGAATCTGAACGATTGCCAGCGAGAGAGGCCATCGGGTTGCTGCGCAAAAAACTATATGAAGTGTATGAGACCCCTCGCCACATCTATTATTACCCTCCTCGTCGCGCGCCCTATAGCTGGTCTCTTGCGGCTCTTTGTGTTCGAAATGGTGCCGTCAAGGAGTTGAAAGTCAGAATCAGCGATACGGGCAATATTATTAGCGAGACTCCAAACCACTACCCGATTAAGTTTTTCGACAGCGCCGATGTGTCGGCGGAAGAAATGGAGCTATTCGTTCGGGATTATCATCGGAACACTCCGCCGGACGAATGGCCCACGTGGGATCCGGAACCGCCTTCGACGATGTCAGGGAGTACCGCCGAGGAGCATGAGTCTTCGGTTCCACTACCCAGTAATTCTGGGCCGATGCCGTAGAAAAGCGATCGTTCGCACGGCAAGGGGACGTCAGTTCTTCCGCTCCGCGACGTGGCGGGCGAGGGCGGCGAGGGGGGCGACGTCGCCGGGAAAACCGGCGAGGGCGGCGAGGGCCTCCGCCACGAGTTCAGCTAGGCGCTTTTTCGCGCCGGCCATGCCATACACGGAGACCGCCGTGGTTTTTTCGCGCGCGGCGTCGGTGCCGACGGCCTTGCCGAGCTGTTCGGCGGTGGACGTTTCGTTGAGCAGGTCGTCGGCGATCTGGAAGGCTTCGCCGAGGGCGGCGGCGTAGCGGGTGGCGGCGGCGAGCGCGGCCGGGGAGCCGCCGGCGGCGCGGACGCCCATGCGGCAGGCGCAGACGATCAGATCGCCGGTCTTGTGCTGCTGGATGAAATGCAGCCGCGCTTCGTCGGGCGGCAGATGCTCGCCGAGCATGTCCTCGACTTGGCCGCCGACCACGCCGACGGAACCCGCCGCGTCGGCGAGTTCGCGGACGACGTCCAGCGCGGCGACGGGAGTCTGGGCGGCGAGTTCGAAGGCGAGGGCCTGCAGGGCGTCGCCGGCGAGGAGCGCGACGGCTTCGCCGTAGACCTTGTGGCAGGTGGGCACGCCGCGGCGCAGGTCGTCGTCGTCCATGCAAGGCAGGTCGTCGTGGATGAGGGTATAGGTGTGGAGGCACTCGACGGCGCCGGCGGGAAAGAGCGCGGCGGCGCGGGGCGCGCCGCAGGCCTCCGCGCAGGCGGCGCAAAGCAATGGGCGCAGGCGCTTGCCGCCGGCGAACAAGCTGTGGCGCAT
The DNA here is from genome assembly GCA_938003985.1 of uncultured Verrucomicrobiota bacterium. GTDB lineage: Bacteria > Verrucomicrobiota > Kiritimatiellia > CAIQIC01 > Lenti-01 > Lenti-01. The sequence goes on from CALKWZ010000064.1 coordinate 24,897, forward strand.
CGCGGCGTGCAGGGAAGCGGGGCGGGTATCGGCCGGCAGCACCAGCCGGTCGAGCGCGGTTTCGATCCAGCGCGCGCCGTCGGCGAGATAGGTGGGCAGATCGAACATGGCGGTCGTTCCTTAGAAAAATTCTCACACCAAGGCGCAAAGGCCCGAAGAATTCAGTCGAGATCTCCGTTGATGACCCGCGAAATGCCGTCGCGCATGAGCGCTTCTCCAAAATTCAGTAAAAAATCCAAGTTTCATGCCGGTCAGTCTCAAGTAGGTCAGAACCTGTTTTGCATGGACGCGTGTCGTTTGTTCGACTGATTTCAATTCGAGGATGACTTTGCCTTCAACGACGATATCCGCGCGAAATCCTTCATCGAATCGAATGTCTCGGTACTGGATGGGGATCGGCACTTGGCGGGCAACCGCGCATCCCCGACGTTCAAGTTCGTGGGCCAAAACGATTTCGTATACAGATTCCAGCAATCCAGGGCCCAACGCCTTGTGCAGGCTGACCGCGCTGTCGACCACGATCCTCCCTATTTCGTTCTCCGTCATCTTTGGGGCTTGGCGGCTTGGTGTGAGCGACTTCTGAAATCAGATGCCGAGATCGACGAAGCGGGCGAGGCCTTCGTAGACCTGGCCGGAGGAGGAGGTGAAGCGCACGTGCGCCTTGTCGGGCGTGGCGCCCTTCAGCACGCGGACGGTCAACCCGGCGCGGAGCTGGCCCAGGGGGGCGCCGTTGGGATTGGCGAGCGGATAGAGATAGATGGCGCGGGGGAGCACGACGTCCTGTTCGGCCACTTCGCGCGGGGCCGTCAGCGCGGCGAGAGGGTTGGCCGGACCGCCGGCATAGGCCCAGGCGCCGCGTTTCTCCTTCTTGGCTTCGACTTCGGCCTGGCGCAGGCGGCGGAACCAGGCGTCGGCGTCGCGCTTGTAGGCGTCCAGATCGCTCAAATCGGTGCCCTGGCCGTAGACGCGGGCGAGGCCGTTGCGGACGAGTTCCGTGCCGAGATCCTGGCCGGCGGAATTCAGGACCATGGCGTAGTCGCGATCCTTGGCCGAGCGGCCCAGCGCGTCGGACAGGCGCGAATACACGGTGAAATTGCCGTCCTCGAGGAATTTTTCGGTGAACCGGACGGCCTCTTTGCCGACCTTGACGACGTCCTTGGGGTCGGGAATGCCGAAATAGTCGGCCTGGATCTGGAGGCGTTCGGGCAGGGACGTCTCGGATTCGGGCGTATCCACGAAATAGAGCCGGAAGAGATAGCTGCGCGTCTTGATGTTGGTGGGCTTGACGTGGAAGCTGTCGCCGTCGTTGGAGGCGTTGGGGATCACGCGGCAGCCGGTGTATTCGCGCCATTTCTTGGCGGCGGCGGCGTCGGTCGGCGCGGCGAGGACGAACAGGGCGGCGGCGAGTTCCAGGCAACGGCGGATGGACAGGAGCTTGTTCACGCCGGCAGTGTAGGAAATGGCGGCGGAGCGGGGAAAGCAAAAAAGGCGGCGTTGACAAGCGGGCGCGGCGCGCTTTCAATGCGCCCCATGAACCGCGCATGGAAAGGACTGCTGCTGCTGGCCGTGGCGGCGGCGCCATGGCTGCGTGGCCTCTCGTTTCCGTTCCTGTACGACGACGTGGGGATGATCGCGGAAAACGCCTTTCTGGAAAACCCGGCGAACGCGGGCGCGGTGCTGACGGGCCGGACGCTGGCGGATCCGCACGTGGTCAACGGCCGCCGTCCGGCGGTGCTGGCGACGTATTTCCTCGACCGCGCGCTCTACGGCTTGCGGCCGGCGGGCTGGCGGGCGACGAACCTGGCGCTGCATCTCGGCTGCGCGGCGCTGCTGGCCGGCCTGTTGCGGCGCCTGACGGGGCGGGACTTTTTCGCGGCGGCGGCGGGGTTGCTGTACGCGCTGCATCCGGCGACGTCGGAAGCGGTCCATGCGCCGGGCTTCCGCGCCGACGTGCTGTGCCTGTTCTTCACGCTGGCGTTTTTGCGCGGATTCCTCGCAACGGGGCCGCGCGCCGGAATCGGCCGCGCGCTGGGGCTGGCGAGTTTGGCGCTGGCGCTGCTGGCGAAGGAAACGGCGCTCGCGGCGCCGTTGCTGCTGGGGGCGTTGCTGGTCCTGTTTCCCGCGGCGTTCCCGGCGGGGCGGCGGAACAACCTCGTCGGCTGGGCGGCCGCCGCCGGGCTGGCGGCGCTGTTTTTCGCGCTGTGGCTGGCGCTGCCGACGGACTTGCAGGCGGCGGGCGGCGCGTGGAACGGCGAATCGCTGCGGTTTCCGGAAACGCTGTGGTCGGCGCCGGCGCTCTGGACCCGGACGCTGCGCCTGCTGCTGGTGCCGTGGCCGCTGAACGTGACGCCGGGCTTCGCGCCGGTGACGACGCCGGCATCGGCGCGGCTGGCCTGGGGGCTGGCTTGGCTGGCGCTGTGCGGCTGGGGCGCGTGGCGGGCGCGCCGAACTGCGCCGGAAGTCGCGCTGGGCTTGGCCTGGATGCTGGCGTTCTTCCTGCCCGTTTCCAATCTCTGGCCGCTGCTGCACCCGGTGGCGGACCGCTATCTGGTGCCGCTCGCGCCGGGTTTCGCCATCGTCGCCGCGTGGATCCTGTCGCACCAGTCGCGCGGCGGCCGCCGGCTGGGCTTGGCGGCGTTGGCGGCGATCTACGCGCTGCTGCTGACGGTGCGCCTGGGGCAGTGGGAATCGGCGGAAAAACTGTGGACGACGGCCTATTTCCAGAATCCGCGGAGCGCGACGGCGGCGACGTGGCTGGGGCTGCTGCGCGAGGAGGCCGGCGACGCGGCCGGCGCGCGCGACTTCTACCGCGCCGCGACCGAAGCGAATCCGCACGCGGCGGCCGCGTGGATCAACTGGGGCGTGCTCGAAGGCCAGGCGGGGAACTGGACCGAATCGGAACGCCTGCTGCGGCGCGCCGTGGAACTGCGGCCGGGCGACGCCAAGGGCTGGATCAATCTGGCGACCTGCCTCGAGCGGCAGGGCCGGCGGGCGGAAGCGGAACAGGCCGCCGCGCGGGCGGCAGTCGTGCGCGTTCCCGACTAGGGCAGCGCGAAACCGCGGCGCGCGAACACCGCGCGGGCGGGCTCGGAGCCGAGGAATTCCAGGAACGCCATCGCCTGCAAGCGGTTCGCCGCGTCGCGCAGCACCGCGGCCGCCACGTATTCGGGGCCGGGCGCCGGTTCGCCTTCGACGGGTGGGGACGGAGGCAATACGAGGACGTTGCGCTTCAGGGACTCGTCGATCAGCCCCTTTTCCATCACCAGTTGCATGGCGGCGGCGTCGGCCGGGAAAAAGAGGTCGGGCGATTTCTTGGCGCGGACGATCCGCTCGGCCAAGGCCACGGAGCGGCCGCAGGTCAACTTGGCCTCGAAGCCGGTCTGCTGGGTGAAGAGCGGGACGATTTCCCGCAAGGCCGGCTGGTACGCCTTGTCCGCGAAAACGCTCAGCGTCTGGGCGGCGGCAGCGCCGGCCCAGAGAACCAGCGCCAACAACGGAATGAAAAGCTTGTTCATGGGGACACGTCTTTCCGGTGGATCGAAAACGCGCACATTCAAGGGCACCGGACGCGGTTTGTCAATGGCGGACGGGGTCTATTTGAAGTCCACGAGCCCGGCTTCGCGCAAGCTGACGTAGGGCGCGGGATGCGGCTGGTTGCCGCCGATGACGACGTGGTCGAGCACCTGGATGCCGACGATTTTGCCGGTTTCGACCAGCTGGCGGGTGGCGCGGACGTCTTCGGCGGAGGGCGTCGGATCGCCGGACGGGTGGTTGTGGGCCACGATGATGGCCGCCGCCGCCATGCGGATGGCTTCGCGGAACACCTCGCGCGGATGGGCGAAGCTGGCGTCGAGAATGCCCTTGGTGACGGCCTCGGGCGCGCGGCGCAGGCGGTACTTCTGGTCCAGCATGAGCACCCAGAACGTTTCCTGGTCGAGCCGCGCCGTTTTGTCCCGCAACAGGTCCAGCACGTGCGCCGGCTCGCGGACCAGCGGCAGGGCTTCGTGGCGCTCGCCGGCGGCGCGGCGGCCCAGTTCGAACGCGGCTTGCAGTTCCAGGATCTTGACGGGGCCCAGGCCCTTGATGCCCAGCGCCCGCAATTCGTCGTGGTGGGCGGCGGCGAGGCGCGCGAGCGAGCCTTGGTGGCGGTCGAGCACCTGGCGGGCGAGGTCGATCACGCTTTGGCCGCGGGTGCCGGCCCGCAGCAGGATGGCCACCAGCACTTCGTCGGGCACGTTCGGCAGCCCCGCTTCCAGGGCCAGTTCGCGCGGCCGGCGGTGCCCCGGCAGATCCTTGATGCGCGACAGCGAAATCTCGTACGGCGCGGCCGATTCCTTCAGCGAGGACTTCATGCGCAAAGACTAGGCTGAAACCGGCGGCTTGAACAGCCCAAAGCGCCCGGCGGCCCGGTTCGGCCGCCGCGGTTTGTTTTGACCTTTTTTCCGCACTATGGAAAAGTCCGGGCGCGTTTTCCATGGCGCGGAAAAATCCGAATTTGAAGGGAAATCACACATGAGCGACAGCAAGATCCACGTGCCCGCGGACGGGCAGAAAATCGCGATGGGCCCGGACGGCCGCCTGCAGGTTCCGGACCGGCCGATTTTGCCCTTCATCGAGGGCGACGGCACGGGGCCGGACATCACCCGCGCGGCGCTGACCGTCTGGAACGCCGCGGTGGAAAAGGCCTACGGCGGAAAACGCCAAGTGGCCTGGATGGAAATCTACGCGGGCGAAAAGGCGAACGCCGTCTACGGCCCGAACACCTGGCTGCCGGCCGAGACGCTGACGGCCTGCCGCGACTATCTCGTGTCGATCAAGGGTCCGCTGACGACGCCCGTGGGCGGCGGCATCCGCAGCCTGAACGTGGCGCTGCGGCAGGAACTGGACCTCTACGTCTGCCTGCGGCCGGTGCGCTGGTTCGCGGGCGTGCCCAGCCCCGTCAAGCATCCGGAAAAGACCGACATGGTCATCTTCCGCGAAAACGCCGAGGACATCTACGCCGGCATCGAATGGGCGGCGGGCACGCCGGAAGTGAAGAAGGTCGTCGATTTCCTGCAGCAGGAAATGGGCGTGAAGAAAATCCGTTTTCCGGGCAGCTCGGGCATCGGCGTCAAGCCGGTGAGCGAGGAAGGCACGCGCCGCCTCGTGCGGGCGGCGATCCGCTACGCGCTGGCCAACGGCCGCCGGAGCGTGACCTTGGTGCACAAGGGCAACATCATGAAGTTCACGGAAGGCGCCTTCCGCGACTGGGGCTACGCGACGGCGCGCGACGAATTCGGCGCCCAGCCGCTGGACGGCGGGCCGTGGCACGAACTGGCCGACCCGGCGACGGGCCGGAAGATCGTGGTGAAGGACTGCATCGCCGACGCCTTCCTGCAGCAGATTCTGACGCGGCCGGCGGACTACGACGTGATCGCGACGCTGAACCTCAACGGCGACTACGTCTCCGACGCCCTGGCGGCGTGCGTGGGCGGCATCGGCATCGCGCCGGGCGCCAACATCAACTACGACAGCGGCTGCGCGGTCTTCGAGGCCACGCACGGCACCGCGCCGAAGTACGCCAACCTCGACAAGGTCAATCCGGGGTCGCTGATCCTGTCCGGCGAAATGATGTTCCGCTATCTCGGCTGGACCGAGGCGGCGGATTTGATCGTCAAGGGCGTGGAACAGACCATTTCGCAGAAGGTCGTGACCTACGACTTCGCGCGTCTGATGGACGGCGCGAAAGAAGTGAAGTGTTCCGAGTTCGGCGCGGCCATCGCCGCGAACATGTAGCGCGAACGGCCGGAACAGCCGTTTGGCAGGAAAACAGGAAAGAGACAGGAAAACAGGAAAAATCAGGATTTGCAGGCAATGGGATTCTCGGATTGGTTCGTGTTTTCCCGACGTTTCCTGTTTTCCTGCTGAAAATCCGATTTCTTGATAGGAATCGATCATGAGCAACCCGCAAAACCAAAAGCAGCAACCCGCGACGGCGGCCGACGGCATCACGCCGCGGGCGACGGACTACGGGCAGTGGTATCTCGACATCGTGAAGCGGGCGGACCTGGCGGACCATTCGTCGGTGCGCGGCTGCATGGTGATCAAGCCGCACGGCTACGCCATCTGGGAGAAGCTGCAGCGCGAGCTGGACGACCGCTTCAAGGCGACGGGCCACGTCAACGCGTACTTCCCGCTGTTCATCCCGCTGTCCTTCCTCGCGAAGGAAGAGGAACACGCCGCCGGCTTCGCAAAGGAATGCGCGGTGGTGACGCACTACCGGCTGAAGTCGATCGACGGCAAGGTGACGGTGGATCCCGAGTCGAAGCTCGAGGAGCCCCTCGTGGTGCGGCCGACGAGCGAGACGATCATTTGGGCGCAGTACAAGAACTGGATCCAGAGCTACCGCGACCTGCCGCTGCTGATCAACCAGTGGGCGAACGTCGTGCGCTGGGAAATGCGCACGCGCCTGTTCCTGCGCACGGCGGAATTTTTGTGGCAGGAGGGCCACACGGCGCACGCGACGGAAGCCGAGGCGCGCGAGGAAGTGTCCCGCATGCTGGCCGTCTACGCCGACGTGGCGGAGCACGTGATGGGCGTGCCGGTCGTGCGCGGCCACAAGACCGAGGGCGAGCGGTTCGCCGGCGCCATCGACACGCAGTGCATCGAGGGCATGATGCAGGACGGCAAGGCGCTCCAGATGGGCACCAGCCACTACCTCGGCCAGAATTTCGCCAAGAGCGCGGACGTCAAGTTCCTGAACCAGACCGGCCAGCTCGAATACGTGCACGCGACGAGCTGGGGCGTGTCGACGCGCCTGGTGGGCGCGCTGATCATGACGCATTCGGACGACAACGGGCTGATCCTGCCGCCGAAGCTCGCGCCGATCCAGGTCGTGATCGTGCCGATCTACAAGACGCCGGAGGAGCAGGCGCGGACGACCGCCGAGGCGCAGGCCGTGGCGAGCGAACTGCGCGCGCAGGGGCTGGCGGTGAAGGTGGACGACCGCGAAGGCCTGCAGCCCGGCGCGAAATACTACGAGTGGGAACGCAAAGGCGTGCCCGTGCGCATCGAAGTGGGGCCGAAGGATCTCGAAAAGGGTTCGCTGTGCGTCGTGCGGCGGTTCGTGCTGGAGCAGGAAGGCGAAAGCGAACAGGACCTGCGCAAGCGCAAGAAGCAGTTCCTGCCGCGCGCCGAAGCCATCGCCGGCATGCCCGCGCTGATGGACGCGCTGCAGAAGGAACTGCTCGCGCGCGCCCGCGCCATGCGCGAGAAGAAAACGCGCGTCATCGACACCCTCGCGGACTTCGAGGCGTTCTTCAAGGGCGAAGGCGGCGGGTTCGCCTGGGTGCACTGGGCCGGCACGCACGCGGACGAGGACGAAATGGCCAAGCGGTACGAAACGAGCATCCGCTGCATCCCGTTCGCGGACCAGATTCCCGAAGCCGCGCGCGGCGCGGGCACCTGCATCCTGACCGGCCGGCCCAGCGCGCAGCGCGTGCTGATGGCGAAGTCCTACTAGGAAGTAGTCAGAATCCAGAATTCAGGATTCAGAATGGAAGCCGCCAACCGCCCATTGAAAAAAGTCCTGGTGGTGTGCACGGGGAACACCTGCCGGAGCCCGATGGCGGAAGGCTGGCTGAACCACAAGCTGGCGGGCAAGGGTTGGATCGCGGAATCGGCGGGCGTGGCGGGCTGGGGCGGGGGCTGCGCTTCGTCCGAAGCGGTCGCGGTCATGCGGGAAATCGGCATCGACATCTCGTCGCACCGCAACCGGGCCCTCACGCGGGCGCTGGTGAACGAAGCCGCGATCATCCTCGCGATGACGGACGGCCATCGGCGCGAAATCGAACGGCACTTTCCGGAAGCCGCGGCCAAGGTCCGGCTGGTGAAAAGCTTCGGGGCGGCGCCGGCGGAAGACGTGGCGGACCCGTTCGGGGCCTCGGTGGACGCCTATCGCCACGTGCGGGACGAACTGGTGCAGGCGCTGGGGGATTTCCTGCTGTACTTGGCCGAGCGCGGCGAACTGCGGCGCTAGAGCGGTTGTCGGAAGACCATGGCCACTCCGCATCCCCCGACGGGGTCGTCGGGGGCTCCAAAGACATGGATGCGGTGGCTGCTTGGAGCCGGGACGACCACGTCCCGGTCGGATTCATCGGCTGAAAAATGATGGATTTGCTCTAGGCGGAAGAGCCGGAGAGGACTTCGCGGATCTTGACGGCGAGTTCGGACGGGGTGAACGGCTTGGCGATGAAATGCACGCCGGTCTCGATGACGCCGTGGGGCGCGATGACGTCGGCGGTGTAGCCGGACATGAACAGGCGCTTCAGGTCAGGACATTCCTCGGCGAGGATTTGGCCCAGGTCGCGGCCGTTCATCTGCGGCATGACCACGTCGGTCATGAGCAGGTCGATGCGGCCGGATTCCAGTTTGGCCAGGCGCAGGGCTTCGGCGGGGGTGGCGGCCGGCAGCACCCGGTAGCCGATCTGTTCCAGCATCATCCGGGCCATGTTGAGCAGGGCGGGTTCGTCTTCCACCAGCAGGATGGTTTCGTGGCCGGCGGGGAGCGGCGGCGGCGCGGGCGGGGCGGTTTCCGCGGGCGCGTCCCGCAGTTGCGGCAGGTAGATCCGGAACGTGCTGCCCTGGCCGGGTTCGCTGTCGACGTCGATGAAGCCGTTGTTTTGTTTCACGATGCCGTAGACGGTGGCCAGGCCGAGGCCGGTGCCCTTGCCGACTTCCTTGGTGGTGAAGAACGGCTCGAACAGGCGCAGGAGGGTCTGGGAATCCATGCCGCAACCGTCGTCGCCGACCGCCAGCCGCACGAAGCGGCCGGGCAGGAATCCGGCGTGCGCGGCGCAGTACGTTTCATCGAATTCGGCGAGTCCCGTTTCGATGGAAACGTGGCCCTTGTCGCCGACGGCGTCGCGGGCGTTGACGCAGAGGTTGGCGAGGATCTGGTCGATCTGGGACGGATCCATCTGGACCCGCGCCGGAACCGGGCAGGGATGCCACGCGAGCTCGACGTTTTCGCCGATCAGGCGGCGCAGCATCTGGAGCATGCCTTCGACGGTCGCGTTGAGGTCCAGCGCCTTGGGGGCGATGGTCTGCTTGCGGGCGAAAGCGAGCAGCTGGCGGGTGAGACCGCCCGAGCGGATGGCGGCCTTGCGGATTTCCTGCAGGCTGCCGTACAGCGGGGAGGCTGGCTCCAGTTCGTCCAGCGCCAGATCCGCATGGCCGAGGATGACGCCGAGCATGTTGTTGAAGTCGTGGGCGACGCCGCCGGCGAGGCGGCCGATGGAATCCATCTTCTGCGCCTGGGCCAGTTGCGCCTGCAGGTTCTGCTTCTCCTGCTCGATGCGCCGGCGTTCGGCGACGTCGCGGATGAACACCAGATGCGCGTCGCGGCCGGCGAACCGGACCGGCATGGCCGTGGTTTCGACGGGCACGCGGCTGCCGTCGAAGCGCAGGTATTCCTGCTCCATCGGCGGCGCGAGCGAACCGGTTTCGCGTTGCCGGCGGATGCGGTCGCGGACGGCGGCGTGGTATTCCGGCGCGATGCGCGGCAGAATCTCCGTGCCGACGAGAGCCTCCGGGTTGTCCGCGCCGAGCATGCGCGCAAGGGCGGGGTTGACGAACAGGAAGCGGCCTTCCGCCTGCACGAAAATGCCTTCCGGGGCGCTGTCCACCAGCGTGCGGAAGCGCTCTTCGCTTTCGCGCAGGGCGGCTTCGGCCTGTTTCTGCTGGGTGACGTCCACCCATTGGCAGACGACGTGGGTCAGTTCGCCCGCGGCGTCCACGATGGGGAAGAGGGCGGCGTCGACGTACAGGTCGCGCCCGCCGCGGAAATCCACGTCGCCGGCGTTCGCCGCCTGCCACGGGATGCAGAAGCGCGCCGGCACGCGCCGGTCGAACACCGCCCGCACCTGGGGCATGACGCCTTGCGCTTCCAGGTTGGCGTCCGCCAGCACGTTGTAATGGCCGGCCACCTGGTCGGCCGCCAGGTGGATGACGTTGCACAGGGCATGGTTCACGCGCGTGATCAGGCCGTTCCGGTCGGCGATCCACATGGCGAACGGGCTCATGTCGATCACGCGGTCGAGGAACGCCAGGGTCGATTGATTCCGCGCCTCGGCCAGGATGCGCCGGGTGACGTCTTCCGTGAAGATGACGATGCCGCCGATTTCGCCGCGGGCGTCGCGCCAGGGGTGCATTTCCCAGCGCAGGTACTGGACGGTGCCGTCGGCGCGCACGAAACGATCCTCGTCGCTTCGCAGCACCTCGCCCGCCAGCCCGCGGCGGTGGTGCTGCTTGATCGCCTCGCCGATTTCGGGAAAGACTTCGTAGTGCGACCGGCCGAGCAGATCCTGGCCTTCGAGGCCGTAGTCCGCGAGCCAGCGCCGGCTGACGGCCAGATAGCGCATGTCGCGGTCGAACATGGCCAGGGCCGCGGGCGCATGCTCGATGAGCAGCCGGAGTTGCGCTTCGTTCTGCCGCAACTTTTCTTCGGCCCGGAGGCGATCCATGACGTCGCGGACGAAGACGAGGGCCCCGGTTTCGCCTTCGTACTCGAACGGCACGCCGGAGAATTCGGCGTTCACTTCGGTGCCGTCGCAGCGCAGGACGGAGTGGACGGCCTGGGTGACGGGCTGGCGGTCCACGTTGAGGCGGCGGATGCGCTCGGCGACCACGGGGCCGTATTCGGGCCGGAACCGTTCCGCGACCGGCCGGCCGAGGAGTTGCCGCGCGTCGGCCGCGCCGAACAACGTCGCGGCGGCCGGATTGAGGTAGGCAAAACGGCCCTGGGTCTGGATGAAGATGGCGTCCGGGGCGTTTTCGACGAACGTGCGGAACCGGTGCTCGCTTTCCGCCAGGGCGGCGGCGGATTGCTCGCGGCGGAGGCGGTTGGCGAGGAGCAGGCCCAGCGCGGTGGCGACGACGGGATAGACCAGGATCACGGGCAGGCCGATTGCATGGAGAACGTGCAGGGCGCGGTCCCGCGGCAGGGTGAACATCAGCGCCAACATGACGACGTGCGCGACCAGGCCGAACGCGTAGAGTTCGCGCGCGGAGACGTCCTGCAGGCGGCCTTTGCGGAAGCGGCGCCAGGCGATGCCGATGCAACCGGTGGCCAGGGTGACGGCCACGCCGGTCCACGCTCCGGCGCCGCCCTTGAGCAGGCGGAACGCCGCCGCGACGGCCATGGCGATCGCCGTCGGCACGGCGCCGAAGAACAGGCCGGAGACGCTCAGCAGCACCGAGCGGGTGTCGAACACGATGCCGCTTTCCAGGCGGAAGGACGTCTGGATCAGCGCCATGCCCAGGCCGCCGAGAACGAGACCGACGACCGTTTGGCGCAACGCGCGTCCGTCCGTCCGCCGCCGGCCGGCGGCGAGGTCGAAGACGACGACCATGGCCAGCAGCAGGGCGGCGTTTTGCACCAAAGCGATGAAGGCCGGGTTGTTCATGGCGTGCGCGGGGCAAACTCCACAGGTTGAGCGTAGGCTTCGGGAAGCGCGCCCGACAAGCGGAAAACATCGGGAGGGCGAAATGATTTCCTGGACGGGGGGGGGGCGGTCGATAATCAAAAAACGGAACGGCGTCTTTGCGACGGCATCTC
>CALKWZ010000065.1 GCA_938003985.1 uncultured Verrucomicrobiota bacterium
CTACGGCATCCCCAAAGACGGCGCCGACCACGTCTTCGCCCCCTACCGCGGCGGCCCCTTCCGCCTCGCCGGCATCAAAGACCACAAACGGCGCTACGAGGCCAAGTAGATCTTTGCTCGCACCTTACACCCATTAATGTTTTAATTAAGCAAACTCTAGCTTATACACTGTCGCAGTTATGGAATTTAAAAAACGCACCTTAAGTGCCATTGCAGATATGATCTGCGGCAATTTTCCTCAAGAAACAAGTTACTTCATCTACCGCACCAGCAGCAACCTCACCCGCTTCTTTCAAGAGTGCGACACAGACTATGTGCATAATGGCTCCACGCGACACTATTGGGTCGCCGATATACTTAGGTTGATCTTGGATGAGCCTCATGCAAACTCACAAACTCCTCCGGACACATTCTGTCGCATTATCAATGTATTGATGGACCCGGCCGATGCGCACAATGAGGGCAGCGATAGGCCGGGCGCTCTCGCGCTTCTCAACACTGCACTGGCGCGAGAAGGCTTCGAAGCATTTTATGCTGAAGACATGCAATGCTATTTGCGGCACATCGCAACCAAAATGATCGTATCAGGTGCGACCAATCCGCACCGCCCCCTCTCTGCTGCCGAGGTCAAGAAAAGGGAGCAACTACTCAAATATTTTGATGCAGCATCAGAAGACGAACTGATCGAGGAGATTCTGCTGCCACTATTTCGCCAATTGGGGTTTCACCGCATCACGGCCAGTGGACATAATGATAAAGCACTGGAGTACGGCAAGGATGTGTGGATGAGATTCACCCTTCCTACCCAACATGTGCTCTATTTCGGACTTCAGGCTAAAAAAGGCAAGATTGACGCTTCTGGCTTAACAAAACAGGGCAATTCCAATGTCGCCGAGATCCACAACCAAGTAGTGATGATGTTGGGACACGAAATTTTCGATCCTGAGATCGGAAAACGCGTCTTGGTTGACCACGCATTTATAGTCGCGGCAGGAGAGATAACAAAATCTGCCCGAAATTGGCTTGGCAACATACTTGACGCTTCTAGGCGAAGCCAGATTCTCTTCATGGACAGGGACGATATATTAAATCTTTACATAGTCACAAGTCTTCCACTACCGAAAGGGGCACTACCCGAAACCCCCATTGTCGGGAGCGATGACTTGCCTTTTTAAGAATGTGGTGGGGCCATCCCTTAGTTAATGGGTCGGTCCTAAAATTGATACCCCCCTCCGTGCCTCCGCGTCTCCGTGTGAGAACTGGCTGTTCCTCCCTTCCCCATCCGTGTCCATCCGAGGTTGATCTCCTCCCCCTTGGCGTTTGAAACGATCTGCGGTACGCTTTCCTCGAATCCAAGGAGGCCGCCATGCTGACGGGCAGTTGCTATTGCGGGAACGTGCGGTACGAGAGCGCGGGGAAGATCCTGATTTTCGCGAACTGCCATTGTCCGGACTGCCGGAAGTTTTCCGGCTCCGCGTTTTCGTCGGTCTTGGCCGTGGAAGAACGCGGGTTCAAGGTCGTGGCCGGGGCGGACAACCTCGTGGCCTTCAACTCCTCGCCCGGCAAGTTCCGTTCGTTCTGCCGGACCTGCGGCTGCCATCTGTTCGCGCGCGCCGAGCAGCGGCCGGGCATGGTGCTGATCCGCGCGGGCTCGCTGGACGTCGATCCCCGGCTGAAGCCCCAAAGCCATATCTGGGTGTCGATGAAAGCCCCCTGGCACGACATCTGCGATTCCGCCGCACAATTTCCAGAAGGTTTTCCCAAGAAGTAGGTTTACCCCCCGACGGGGTCGTCGGGGGCTCCAACATCACGAATCCCAAGGCTGTTTGGAGCCGGGACGACCTCGTCCCGGTCGGTTTTCTCCAGGCTGTCATCCCGAGCTTGTCGAGGGATCTCGGCTTGACCGCGCAGGCCGGATATCGGGAAGGGGCAGAGATGTTTCGATTCCGGCGTGGAGCGCCTACACTCAACATGCCCCGGAGCCGCCGTTCATTCCGGATTGATCCTCCCGCCCCAAAGGCCCATTCTCCAGTTGCGCCGACGAAACGAATCCGAAAAGGAGGCATCCATGCGCACGCTGAAGTTGAGCAAGGCCTTCACGCTGATCGAGCCGGGGCCGGTCGTGCTGGTGACCACCTGCGATGGCCGGAAGAACAACGTCATGACCATCTCCTGGACGATGGTGGTGGATTTCGCGCCGCGGTTCGCCCTGACCACCGGCGCGTGGAACCACTCGTTCCGGGCGCTCGATAAAACCCGCGAGTGCGTCCTCGCCATTCCCGGCGCGGACTTGCTGGATAAAGTTGTTGGCATCGGCACCTGCTCGGGCGCGGATGTCGACAAATTCGCGCGCTTCCACCTGACCCCCGTCCCGGCCCGGATCGTCAAGGCGCCCCTGATCAAGGAATGCCTGGCGAACATCGAATGCAAGGTCGTCGAGATCGTGCGGCGACACGACATCGTCGTGCTGGAAGCCGTGGCCGCGCATATTACCGCCGGTCGGAAGGAAACCCGCACCCTCCATGCGGTCGGCGACGGCACGTTCGTCGCGGACGGCCGCCGGCTGGACCGTCGCAAGGCCATGGCGTCCAAACTGCCGCCCGGCGTTTAAAAACGCCGATTTTCGGCGTTTTTAGGCCAAAATATCCGTTTTTTAGGCATTTTTACCCGTTTTTCGGCGTTTTTTGCCGAATTTTCGCGTTTTGTGGCCATTTTTCGGCCATTTTTCGCGGGCCGGGCCGTTCCGCGGCTTCGAGTCGCAACTCCCCGCTCCCCGGCCGCGGATTCCGCGCCTGCGCCGGCCGGCCCGGCCATGGTAGGCTGCGGAAAAGGAATCCCGCCATGACCCGAACGTTTGCCGCGCACTCCGCACACGGTTACGCCGACCCCCTGCCGGGCATCCGGCAGAAAACCCTCGTCTTCGGCGAACGGACGCTGATGGCCGAATTCCGGCTGAAGCAGGCCAGCGTCCTGCCCGACCATGCCCATCCGTACGAGCAGACGGGCTATCTGGTCGCCGGGCACATCGTCCTGAAAATCGGAAACCGCGAATACGACGTCCAGCCCGGCGACTCGTGGTGCATCCCCGCCAACGAAACGCACGGGGCGCGGATCGCCGCGGACTCCGTCGCCATCGAAGTGTTCTCCCCCGTCCGGCCGGACTATCTGCCGGGCGCGACCTGACGTTTTCCGCGCGCCGAAACTTTTTCCGCCGCCCCGTTGACCCGTCTATCGCTTCACGGTTTAGGCTCGCTTCCGCCGTGGCCATCCAGGCCGCGGCGCAACCCTCATAACAAAGGAGAAAACCATGGGTTCGAAAATGACGGTGAAAGAGTTCGCGCAGATGTTCCGCGAGATCGGCCTCGACGAGGCGGCGATGCAGAAGTGGCATGCCCTCTTCGAGCAGCGCCATCCGGACAGCCACAAGAGCTTCCTCGAATGGCTGGGGCTGGACGCGGCGCAGATCGAACAGATCCGCGCCCGCAGCCGGGGCTGATTCCGCGCCGGGGCGGCGGGGATTCCCGCCGCCCCGCTCTCGTGCTAGACTGCAGCCGCCCATGAAGACCTACCGCATCACGCAACTGGCCCGCGCCGTCGGGCTTTCCCGCAGCGCGCTGCTGCACTACGACCGCATCGGGCTGCTGTCGGCCTCCGACCGCTCCCGCGCCGACTACCGGATCTATACCGAAGCCGACCGCCGCCGCCTCGAGCGCATCTGCCAATACCGTTCCGCCGGGCTGCCGCTCGCGGACATCCGCGCGCTGCTGGACGTTTCCGGCCGGCCCGCCGCCCGCCTCCTGGAAAAGCGCCTGCGCCAAACCAGCGAGGAAATCGGCGCGCTGCGCGGCCAGCAGCGCCTGCTGGCCTCCCTGCTGCGCGTGGCGGGCAAGTCCGTGCCGCCGACGGTGGACAAAACCACGTGGGTGTCCATGCTCAAGGCCGCGGGCGTGAGCCAATCCTCCATGGAGCGCTGGCACCGCGAATTCGAACGCCGCGCCCCGCGCGAGCACCACGGCTTCCTGGCCTCCCTCGGCATTCCGGAAACCGAAATCGCCCGCATCCGGGCATACTCCGCCCGCTCCTGATCTCCCCGGAGTCGGTTCCGCCGGCCGCGTCAGGCCTTCGGGAAGCGGCAGCGGACCTGGACGCCGCCCCGGGGGCCGGGACCGACGGCCAGTTCGCCGCCGAAGACTTCGGCGCGGTGGCGCATGATGCGCAGGCCGTTGCCGCCTTCGCGGTCGTCCTTGCGGTCCGCCGGGAAGCCCTTGCCGTCGTCTTCGACGGTCAGTTCCCCGCCGCGTTCGTCGTAGTCGAGCGTCAGCACGATGTGGGCGGCGTCGCCGTGCTTGGCGGCGTTGTTGAGGGCTTCCTGGGCGATCAGGTAGAGATGTTCGGCGGTGCCGACGTCCTTGGGCTTGCCTTCGCGCTCGGCGTAGAATTCCACGTCTTTTTGGAACAGCGCGGCGGATTCCTCGGCCAGATGCCGCAGGGCGTCGGGCAGGCCGTCGTCGGTGAGCGCCACGGGGGCGAGGCCGCGGGCGATGCGCCGCACCTGGCTGACGGCTTCCTTGAGCGTGGCGCCGATCTGCGCGGCGTCGCCGTCGGCCGCGTCGTCGGTCCGGCCCAGCCGCTGGCGATAGGCGCCGAAGAGATACATCGCGCCGGTGAGCTTCTGGCCGAGGGAGTCGTGCAGGTCGCGCCCGATGCGGGCTTTTTCGCGGCCCGAAATCCGCAGGACTTCGTCTTCCAGCTTGCGGCGGTCTTCCATGGCCGCTTCCAGCTTGCGGTTGGCGTCGCCCAGTTCGGCGGTGCGCCGGCGCACGAGCGCCTCGATGCGGCGCGTCCGTCCGGCGAGCCGCAGCAGGACGCCGGCCAGCGCCAGCGAAAGCGCCGCGCCGACGGCGAAGATCCGGCGCGGGCCGCGCACCTGCGCCGCGGCCCAGACGGCCGGATCGGCCGCGGCCGCGAAGCGCCATTCCTGGTTGGCCAGGCTGAAATCGCGCGAAAAACGGAACGGGCCGTCCGGCGCGGGGCTTTCCGGCGCGCGCTCCAGTTGCGCCAGCAGCCCGGGGGCGTTGTCGCCCAGGGCCGCCGCCAGCAGGCGTTCCGGCTGGAACCAGCCGACCGCGAAGCCGACCATTTCGCCGCGGCCGACGCCGCCGGCGTACAGGATGGGCGCGAACATGTAGAACCCGCTGCCGCCGGGCGGCGCGCCGCCCAGCGCGAACACGCCGTGGGCTTCCATCGCGGCGATCGCTTCGCGGTCCTCCGCGCGCGCGCCGAAATCGTAGCCGGGCGGCACGCCGAGTCCGCCGGGAGGCGTCTGGTAGGTCAGCACGAAATACTCGGACTGGTCGGACATCGGCTTGAATCCGCCCTGGCCGGCGCCGCGCACGATGGCGTGTCCGGCGCCGCCGGGCTGCTCGTAGCTCGCCCGCATCGCGTGGGGAATCCGCTGGACGAAACCGTAGGCGCCGAGGATCCGCCGCTGGTAGATCATGCCCTTGCGCGCGATTTCGTCGAACGCCGCGGGCGAAACCTGGTCGGACAGGCTGTGGAGCTGGCGGATCGAATCGAGCACTTCCATGAACAGCTGCACGTCGCGCAAGACCCGCGCGAAGAGCTTGTCGGCGACCAATTGAAATTCGCGTTCGATCCGCGCGCGTTCCTGCCGCCCCTGCGCGCGCGCCAGCCAGGCCGAGGTCCCCAGCCCCAGCGCCAGCACGAGGGCGGCCAGCGCCGCGGCCGGTCCGCCCGCCATCCGCAGGAACCCCTTCCGTTCCGCCGCCGGTTTGCCCGCATCCGTTTGCATCGGAACCGGAGCCTACACCGCGGCGGAACCGCGCGCGACCCAAAAACGCGCGCCGCAAAATCGACGTTGCCCCGGCGCGGCGATCCGTGCCAACATCGGGGCCGCGGTCCACGAATGGCCCCCACCCGTCCAGCCGCCGGCGCCGCCGGCTTCACGCTCATCGAGGTTCTCGCCTCGCTGGGGCTGTGCGCCCTGCTGGCGACGGCCGCGGCCGGCGCCGTGGCCTTCGCGGCGCGCGCGGAGCGCTTCGCGGCGCGCGACGGC
>CALKWZ010000066.1 GCA_938003985.1 uncultured Verrucomicrobiota bacterium
AGGCGTTGCACCCCTACGGCGCACAAAGTGCGCCGAGGGTGAACGCTGACGTTGGACATGAATGATTGATATAAAAATGAAGAGCCCTTGGCTTATCGCCCCATATATATTACAGGTGGCCTTAACTGGCGCATTGGCCTTGGCGTTATCAACCGTCAAGCCCCCCCTAAAAGAAGCGATTGATCTAGGCTTTTACTGCCTTGCCTATTTCGCGGGAGCAGTCCTCCTTCTGCTCCCGATTTCCATTGCGCAAATGCTTCAGTCATTCAAAGCCATTAGCAACCGAACATTTCGAGCGGTCTTTCTTATCACGTGCCTTGTGAATCTTGTGGTTACAATTTGGATTCCGCGAATTATTTGGGCGTTAGTCGGATTCACCGAGTGAAGAAAACAGAAAATGTCCAACAAGGCGTTCCACCCCTACGGCGCACAAGGTGCGCCGAGGGTGAACGCTAACGTTGGGATCAGAATAATGGGCTACCGCACGTGAAATGGACCCTCCACCACCCTCTCGCAAAGAGCATCGACGACGCGGCCACGATTTCGGACAGGGCCAGGGCATGAACAGCCAAAATGAAAATCCCAACAATGCGTTCCACCCTTACGGCGCACAAGGTGCGCCGAGGGTGAACGCTGACGTTCGAATTAAGAAATATAGATGAGATATTTCGGAGTAATCGTATTTGGCGCGGCGATGGCGCTATCTGCCCTCGCCGTCCTATGGCTATCTCACGGCGCCGGCGCGACCGATGGATGGTCTTCGGTCATGGGCATAGCCATTTCGCCCTTCCTTTATATGATATTTGTAGGCCCATTCGCGCTCCTCTTTGTAGCAGCATTAATCAGAAGCAGAAATAAATGAGAATTCGAACAAGGCGTTGCACCACTACGGCGCACAAGGTGCGCCGAGGGTGAACGCTGACGTTGGGCTCATAAGAATATGAAGAAATATGCCACCTTTTTCGGCGTGATTGCCGTCCTCTCCCTATCGGCTCCCTGCATGGGCGCCGATGAATTAACTCCGCTAATATCCGAGATCATTACCGAGTGGGAGAAGATTAAGCCCGGAATGACGCGCGCGGAACTTTATGAGGTTTTTGGCCCCGAAGGGGGGTTGTCAACGGCCAAGAGCCGAACATTTGCGCATCGCGACTGCGCCTATATAAAAGTCGACGTCACCTTCACCCTCTCGAAGCCGGATCAGTACGTTTTGGACGAACGGCCCACAGACGTCATCCGCGACATCTCCCGTCCATATTTGCAATGGAGCATCAGCGATTGACCCGAACAGCCGGGCCAACGGTTCCATGGATCCGGCCACCGGGGGGCGGCCGCCTCCCGCTCTCCCGCCCTGCGTCGAAGAGGACCTCCGGCGCGGAAATCGTGTCCGGCCCCGGACAGCGGGCAGTGGCCGGGCGGGCGCGCCGCGCCGCGCGGAATCCGCGGTGATCGCCGATTTGCGCTTGAAATATGGCGTCCCTTGGCGGAAATTCGACGGCCGTTGAACCCCGCAATCCGAAGGAAAACCACATGGCCTCCAAGCAACGCACCAGCGACAGGATCCTGAAGGGCCCCGAGCGCGCCCCGCACCGCTCCCTCCTCTATGCCCTCGGTCTCTCCGCCGAGGAAATGAAGCGCCCGCTGATCGGCGTCGTTTCCGCCTTCAACGAAATCATTCCGGGGCACATCCACCTCGACAAGATCGCGGAAGCGGTCAAGGCGGGGGTGCGCATCGCGGGCGGCACGCCGATCCTGGTGCCGGCGATCGGCGTGTGCGACGGCATCGCGATGGGGCATCCGGGCATGCGGTACTCCCTGCCCTCCCGCGAGCTGATCGCGGATTCCTGCGAGACGCTGGCGCTGGCCCACTGCTTCGACGCGGTGGTGTACATCCCCAACTGCGACAAGATCGTGCCCGGCATGCTGATGGCGGCGGCGCGGACGAACATTCCGTCCATCGTGGTCAGCGGCGGCCCGATGCTCGGCGGCGATCTCGACGGGCGGCACCTGAGCCTGTCGAACGTGTTCGAGGCGGTCGGCGCCTGCAAGGCCGGCAAGATCGGCGAGAAGGAACTGACGGACTACGAAGAGACGGCCTGCCCCGGCTGCGGCTCGTGCTCGGGCATGTTCACGGCCAACTCGATGAACTGCCTCAGCGAGGCGATCGGCATGGCGCTGCCGGGCAACGGCACGATCCCGGCCGTGGCCGCGGCGCGCACGCGCCTGGCCAAGGAAGCGGGCATGCAGATCATGCAGGTGCTGGCGAAGAACCTGCGTCCGCGCGACGTGATGACGCCCGCGGCGTTCGCCAACGCCCTGCGCGTGGACATGGCCTTGGGCTGCTCGACCAACAGCGTCCTGCACCTGACGGCGATCGCCCACGAAGCGGGCGTGCCGATGCCGCTGAAGCGCATCAACGAAATCAGCGCCACGACGCCGAACCTGTGCCACCTGAGCCCGGCCGGCCCGGACCTGATCCAGGACCTGCACCTCGCCGGCGGCGTGCCGGCGGTGATGAAGCAGCTGGCCCAGGCGAAGCTGATCGACACGAAACTGGTCACCGTGACCGGCAAGACCGTGGCCCAGAACATCGCCGGCGCGGCCAACCGCAATCCCAAGGTGCTGCGTCCGATCCAGGATCCCTACAGCCCCACCGGCGGTCTGGCGGTGCTGTTCGGCAACGTCGCTCCCCGCGGCGGCGTGGTCAAGCGCTCGGCCGTCGCGCCGGAAATGCTGGTCAAGACCTGCACGGCGCGGGTATTCGACAGCGAGGAAGCGGCCATCGCGGCCATCTTCGGCGGCAAGATCCGGAAGGGCGACGTCGTGGTCATCCGCTACGAAGGCCCCAAGGGCGGCCCGGGCATGCGCGAGATGCTCGGCCCCACTTCCGCGCTGGCGGGCATGGGGCTGGACAAGGACGTGGCCTTGATCACCGACGGCCGGTTCAGCGGCGCCACCCGCGGCGCGGCCATCGGGCACGTCGCGCCGGAGGCGGCCGACGGCGGCCCCATCGCGCTGGTGAAGAACGGCGACCAGATCGCCATCGACATCCCCGCCTACAAGATCAACCTGCTGGTCTCCGCCAAGGAACTCCAGGCGCGCGCCAAGAGGCTCAAGCCGTTCAAGTCGAACGTGCCGGGCGGCTGGCTGGCGCGCTACCAGCGGCTGGTCGGCCCGGCCGACATCGGCGCGGTGCTGCAGTAGCGGCGGCGCGCTGGAAACGAGAGCGGCGCGGGAATTCCCGCGCCGCTTTTTCGTTATCCCGGGAACCGCCCGGGTTGCGGACCGCCTAGCTGGCCGGTTCGGCCGGCGGCGCGCACTTCGCGCCGCAGCCCGGCGAGCCCTTGTGCAGGCCGCACGCCGGACAGAGTTCCGCATCCGCCTTGCAGCAGTCCGCGGATTTCGCGACCTCGCCGCACTTCGGACAGTTCTCCGCCGCGGCTTTTGCCTTGGCCTTGCTGCCGGGACAACACTGCGCCCAGGCCACGCTGCCGACCAGCCAAACGGCCACGGCCAATCCGATCACCAATGATTTCTTCATCTCAGTTTTTCCTTTCTTTGCAGAGGCGTCTTGTGAGCGGAACCTACGGCGGCGGCACGGGATGTCAAGCGGTTCGCTAGACTATCGACGGGGTGAACATACCTGCGGCCGGCGGCGGCTCCATACCGTGGCCCGAACAGCGGAACCGGGAGGACCCGCGGATCGGCTCCCACGCACGATTTCGGGAACCTTCGGGCCAGGGGCCGGCCAAGGAGCAACCGACACGTCTCATAATAATTGCCCGGCGGCGGAAAAAATCCTTGCGAAGTAAAACGTTTCGGTTAATCTGTTTTTCATATCTTCCGGCAGGCGCGTGTCTCCGGTTGGCGTTTCGGGTCCGAGCAAAGTACGGTTGGAAATCATGAACACTGCACGCCGCATTCTCCCCTTGGCCGCGTGGGCCTTGGCCACCTTCACCCTCGGGTCCGGGCTGCCGTCCGACGCCCGCGCCAACGGCAACGTGCACGTCACCCGTTTCTGGCACAACCACCAGCCGATCTACTGGCCGGAGTGGAACAGCAACGGCGACCAGAACAGCCGCGTGCAGTACGCGTGGGATTCCATCGTGCTCAAGTCCGGCCAGAACTACGGCGGCATCAGCCCGGTTTTCCATCCCGAAAACAACCTGACGGACATCTTCGGGCTCGACGACCGCAAGAACGCCTACCAGGGCGGGCCGCGCAATTCGCTGACCACGTTTTCGGGCGGCGGCTTCGCGCTGAGCTATTCGGGCTCGCTGATCGACAACGTCCGCCAGCTCGGCGGCGGCGGCAATCTCGGCTACGGCGGAAACTGGAACAGCGGCAACACGGAAGCGCGCGGCTGGGGCCGGCTGGATCTCGTCGGCTTCACCTACCACCACTCGCTGGCGCCGCTGCTGCCGAAGGAAGTGTTCCGCAAGGAACTGCAGACCTTCAAGCAGGCCTGGTGGAAGGCCTGGGGCGGCCAGAGCGACCTGAGCGACCACTCGAAGGGTTTCTTCCCGACCGAGATGGGCTTCTCGCAGTCGCTGATCGACGTGCTGGTGGACGAAGGCTACGAGTGGTCGATCGTGGCCAGCCACCATCTGAGCCGCACCTGCCCGACCTATTTCAACAACTTCAATTTGGCGAACAACCAGTACGACATCATGTCCACGCCGCCGAACAAGGCGGACCTGCTGGGGCCCTCGCCGACGACGGGCTGGTGGTACGGGCAGCCGAACCCCGGCAACGCGGCCTGGAACGTGTCGCCCTTCGCCTACCAGCTGCACAAGGCGCAGTACGTGAATCCCGACACGGGCGCGACGAAGCAGATGTACCTCGTGCCGTCCGACGACGTCCTCAGCTACCGCTTCGGCTACGCCAACGAAGGCATCAGCAAGATCCAGAGCTACATTTCCCCCTTCGCGACGGACCCCAGCCGGCCCGTCGTCGTGATGCCCTCCTCCGACGGCGACAACGCCTGGGGCGGCGGCAGCAGCTCGTGGATGGAAGCCACGCCGCAGTATTTCAACGATTCCGCCGGCGCCGGCTACAACAAGAACACGCCGCAGGGCTTCGTGGACGCGGCCAAGGCGAACGCCGACCTGGTGCACGTCGAAGACGGCGCGTGGATCTTCCCGGAAATGTGCTACGGCTCGCCGAACTTCCTGAAGTGGATCGAGCCGCCGCTCTACAACGTCGCCATCGGCGCCACGAACCGCTACGGCAGCACGCAGGCGGATCTGGAAACGCCGGGCTTCGCGTTGAAGTTCTTCAGCTACGCCCCGCTGATGGCCGGCGCCAACTGGTGCATCACCGCCGAGCAGATCCTGCGCGACCAGGGCGGCGACGTGGCCGCCTGGAAGATCCAGGCGCCCTACGACTGGAACGGAACCTGGAACAGCCCCAACGACGTCGAGCTGGCCTGGCACGTCTATCTCGCCGGGCTCGATTCCGGCTTCAACTACTACGGCGGCCTCGGCAACGACGACGAGAACAAGCCGGCGCTCGCCACCAAGCGCGCGGTCGACAAGCTGCAGTCCTTCATGTCCACCCGCATGAACCTGGACCAGACCCCGCCGACGGTCCTCAAGCCCCAGCGCTTTCCCTACAATCCCGGCGCCCACACCTTCGGCTGGTACAACTACGTCCCCGGCGGCGACACCCGCTACCTGAAGGTCATGCCCTCCGAGTTCTACGTCTGGACGCACGCCTACGACGTCAACGGCATCACCAACCTCAGCCTCAAGGTCCGCGTGGACAACGACGGCGTCAATTCGCTCGCCAGCACCCACAACGAAACCTACGCGGGCGGCGGCGAGGTCGGGTCCTGGATCACGATTCCCATGACCAAGCGCGTCCTGCCCAAGACCCGCACGGCGCTCAACGCCGCCGCGGCCAACGGCCAGATCGACTACTTCGTCTTCGATCCCGCCTTCTGGCCCAGCCCGGTCGTCGCCGACTACTATTTCGTCCAGATCAACGACGGCAACGTGCCCGGGTTCCGCGGCAAGCTGCTGGACTACTACGTCGAAGCCGCCGACGGCCGCGGCAACGTGTCCAAGTCCGACATCCAGCACGTGTGGGTGGAAAACGACGGCGGCCAGAGCACGCTCAACCCGTCCGCGACGTTCGATCCGGCCGCGCCCTCCGACTGCGCGCCGGTCACGGTCAACTTCAACGCCGCGACCTCGCCGCTGGCGACCGCGGCGGTCGTGAACGTGTCCTACCACTTCTCCACCAACACGAACGACTGGGCGTCGGCCGCGATGACCCGCACGGGCTCCAACACGTTCAGCCACGTCTTCAACACCGTGCCCGACAACGCCCCGCAGCTGGAAGTGGCCTTCAACGACGGCGTCAACTGGGCCAACAACGGCGGCGGCAACTGGAAGGTCGCCATCCGCGACTGCGACGCGCCGGTCAACGGCGTCAACTTCATTCCCGCCGCGCCCAACGGCTGCGATCCGGTGACCATCCGCTACTACCCCGTCGGCCGGCCGCTGGCCACCGCCACGAGCGTCTTCATCCACGTCGGCCGCAACGGCTGGCAGGACGCCCTCGCCCCCGATCCGGCCATGACGAACGCGGGGACCTATTGGGAATACGTCTACGTCCTGCCGACGAACACCACGGTCATCGACGTGGTCTTCAACAACGGCGCGGGCGTGTGGGACAACAACGGCGGCAGCGACTGGCACGTGGCGGTCACCAACTGCGGCGACGCCCCCGAGCCCCTGCCGGCCGTGACGCTCATCCCGACCAACCCCGGCGCGTGCGATCCGATCACCATCGTCTACAATCCCTCCGGCCGCGACCTGGTGGGCGCCAACCCCGTGAAGATCCACGTCGGCCGCAACGGCTGGCAGGACGTGATCCTGCCCAATCCCAGCATGGTCGCCAGCGGCTCCTATTGGACCTACGTCTATGCGCCGTTGCCCGGCACCACGAACATCGACTTCGTGTTCAACAACGGCGCATCCGTCTGGGACAACAACGACGGCGCCGACTGGCACTTCGACGTCGCCGACTGCCCCGACCTGCCCACCGGGCTGGCCATCACCAACCCGCCCAGCGGCACGAGCGTTTCCAACGCCGTGGCGACCATCGACCTGTCCGGCGTCGCCGACGGCATGGAAGGCCAATTGCAGTGGACCAACAAGCTGACGGGCGCGTCCGGCGCCATCGCCGCGGCCTCGCCGTGGAGCCTGCCGGGCCTCGCGCTCGGCGTCGGCGGCAACGAGATCGTCGTCAGCGGCTCCAACGTCGTCGTGGGCGGGACGACGACCAACGCGGTCGATTCCGGCGCAGATGCCGCTTACCAACCGACGTGGACCAACGGCAACAACGGCGGCACCGGCTTCCTGGGGTGGATTTTCAACCACTCGCAAGGCACGGGCTACGCGGGCTGCTTCGTCGGCGATCCGGCCAAGGCCGGCATCTCCGGCTTCGGCACCAACGCCTTCGGATTCTACGCCAACCCGCCGGATTCGGGTGCGAACGCCGAGGTCATCCGGAATTTCGGCGCGCCGATGGCGGTGGGGTCCACGTTCAGCTTCGACTGGGGCCTGAACTGGGACAGCGACGCCTCCAATTCCTACCGCGGCTGCAGCCTGTCGGCCGGCGATACGGAACTGGTCTACATCAACATGGGCAACAGCGCGGCGATTTCGATCAACGGCAGCCCGATGTACACCAATTATGGCGTCCAAGCCATGACGCTGAACTTCGAATACGTGGCCGACGGCAGCATCCGGGTCCACGGCATCGGCCGCAACGGCGCGGAATCCTACGACCAAACGCTCACCGTTCCGGCCGGCGCCCCGAGCCGCATCAAGTTCTACTTCAACGCCAGTTCCGTTCCGGCAGCCCCCGACCAAGACAATCGCCAGATGTACGTCGACAACCTGAAGGTCACCGCCCCTTCCGCGGGCGGAGTCGAAACCCATTCCGACTTCGTCATCGTGACCCGCCAGGCCGGCAGCGGCGGCGAGCCGCCGGTCATCGGCGGCATGCAGCTGCAGGGCGGCGGCGCAGGCCTGGGCTTCAGCCTCGGCAGCAGCGTGGCCGGCGCCACCTACGCCGTCTGGGCCACGCCCACGCTTTACCCGAGCCAGAACTGGCAGAAGGTCGCCGGCACCGAAAGCAACGCCGACGGCGGGCCGATCGACCTGTTGATCACCAACGGCCTGTTGCCGACCAACTTCTACCGCGTCGGCTACGAGGACTGATCCGAACGCCCGCGCCGCAGCCCCGGCCCCGCCGGGGCCGGCCATCCAGCGGCAGCGGCGCCAAAAACGACAAAAAGCCCTTGGGCCTGGGCCCAAGGGCTTTTCTTTCGCCGTGGACGGCGGATTACGCGGGCGGCTTGGTCTTCGGCAGGCCGCGGCCGCGGTCGCCTTCTTTCCACTTGCCGGCGGCCTTCAGGACTTCGATGCGCTCGAAACGCTTCAAAACGTTGCGCTGCGTGGCCACCTTGTTGGCCGACTTCAAACTGCGATGCATGGACATGGGTGTTCTCCGCTCAAGTTCTGTTCTGAATGAATGAGTCGCGAACTTGTACCATTTCCGCGGCCGATGTCAACCTCTGGCTTCGGCTTCGTAGAGGCCGACGTGGTCGCGGACCATGCGGTCGAAGGGAAACTCCCGTTCCAGCCGTTCGCGGGCGCGCAGGCCGGCGGCATGGGCTTTCTCCGGCGCGACGAGGCATTCCTTCATGGCGGCGGCCAAGGCGCGGGCGCGGCCTTTGGGCACCAGGCACCCCGTTGCGCCGTCCACGACCAATTCGGGCAGGCCGCCGGCGCGCGTGGCGATCGTCGGCCGCATCCAGGCCATGGCTTCCAGCACGCTCAGCGGCTGGTTTTCCACTTGCGAGCATTGCACCAGCACGTGGACCCGCCGGAAGAAATCGGCGGACGCCATCCAGCCCGCCAGTTCGACCCGGTCCGCCAGCCCGGACCGCGCGATTTGCCGGCGCAGCTTGCCGCGCAGCGGGCCGTCGCCCGCGATCCGGATCCGCCACGACCGCGGCGAGGCTTCCAGATCGCGCGCCAGCCGGCGGGCCGCCGCCAGCAGCAGCGCGACGTTCTTTTCCTCGCTCAGCCGCCCCAGGAAACCGAAGGTGAACGGCTCGTCGGGCGTCTCCCACAGGCGGCGGGCCTCGGCGCGCGCCACGATTCCGTCCGCGTCCACGCCCGTGGGAATGCGCGCCAGCTGCACGGGCGCCAGCCCGCGGCGGCGCAGATAGCGCTCGTAGAAATCGCTGAGGACGATCACCCGGGAGAACCGCCGCAGGGCCGCGACGTTCAGCGCGTGGAACAAGCGTTCCTTGAGGTTCCAGCGGAACAGCCAACCGTGGACCGTGGCGACCGTCGGAAACAGCGCGCCCCCGCGCGCGGCCAGCGCCGCGTGGCAATCGGCCTTGTAGCCCGTGGAATGCAGCACGTCGATCCGCTCCCGCGCCGCGAAGTCGCGGATGGCGGCCACGGCCGCGCGGGAAAACCGGCCCCGCACCGGGATGGCCGCCGTCGGCGCGACGCGCTCCAGCGCTTCCGCCAGCGGGCTGGCGCCCGGCCCCAGCCGCGTTTCCCGCAGCAGCAGCACGCGCACGTCCACGCCGGCCGCGACCAGCCCGGCCACGAGCCGCACCGTCGCCTGTTCGGCGCCGTAGAGCGTCCGCGTATCCTGAAGCAGAAAAGCGACTTTCATTTTCGTCACTTTAGCGGATTGCCCCGCCCCGCGCAAACCCGGCGCGCGGACGGAAAATGTTTTACCTCTCCCGCCGCTTCGGGTAGGATGCGGTTTCCGTTTGATTGACGAGGAATCCCATGAGACATCTGTTGACCCTGGAAGACTGGAGCCCGGCGCAAATCGCCGAAGCCATCGCGACGGCGCGCACCATCAAGGCGAATCCGGCGAAATACGCGGACGTCCTGCGCCGCAAGACCCTGTGCATGATCTTCGAGAAGCCCTCCCTGCGCACCCGCCTGTCCTTCGAGGCCGGCATGAACCAGATGGGCGGCCACGCCATCTACTACGACACCTCGACGTCCCCCATCGGCGCCGGCAAGGAATCCATCGCCGACACGGTGCGCACCATGTGCCGCTACGTCGACGTCATCATGGCCCGGCTCTTCAAGCACGAGGACCTCCTGGAAATGGCCCGGCACTCCACCGTGCCGATCATCAACGCGCTGACGAACTTCTCCCATCCCGGCCAGATCCTGGCCGATCTCCAGACCATCGAGGAGCACAAGGGCCGCCTCGCCGGCCTGAAGCTCGCCTATTGCGGCGACAGCTTCAACAACGTCACCCACTCCCTCCTCTTCGCCTGCCCCAAGATGGGGATGCACCTCTCCGTCGCCTGCCCCCCCGGCGCCGACTACGAGCCCGATCCCAAGGCCTTCGCCGCCGCCCGGGCCGATGCCGCCCGGACCGGGACGACGTTCGCGGTGACCCACGACGCCGCGGCCGCCGTCCGCGACGCCGACGTCGTCTACACCGATTCCTGGATGAGCTACCACGTGCCCAAGGAGAAGGCCGGCGAGCGCAAGAAGATCTTCGGCCCCTACCAGGTCACCGGCGACCTGATGAAGCAGGCCAAGCCCGACGCCATCTTCCTCAACTGCCTGCCCGCCATGCGCGGCATGGAGCAGACCGCCGAAGTCATCGACGGGCCCCAGTCCGTCGTCTTCGACGAAGCCGAAAACCGCATGCACATGCACAAGGCTTTGATGTTGCTTCTGCTGCGGGAAGCGGGCACGATCCAAGGCTGAGGTACCCCATGGGCAGCGAACAGGCAGGCGACATCCTCATCGAGCGGTTCGAGGTCATCGCCTGCTCGAAATGCTCGCAGCCGATCGACGTCGCCGCTTCCGATCCCTTCGTCGCCATCCACTGTCCCGTCTGCGGCGCCGAAATGCGCGTGCCGGCGCGCTTCGCCAACTTCATCCTGCTCTCCCAGCTCGGCAAGGGCGGCATGGGCGCCGTCTACAAGGCCTACGACGAGACCCTCGGGCGCACCGTCGCGCTCAAGGTCATGCAGCAGTCCATCGGCCAGGACCGCGCGTTCGTCGAGCAGTTCCTGCAGGAAGCCCGCGCCCTCGCGGCCATCAACCACCCCCACATCGTCCAGATCTACAGCTACGGCGAAGAGAACGGCCAGCCCTACATCGTCATGGAACTCGTCGACGGCAACCGCCTCGACCATCTGCAGGAAAAGCACAAGGCCCTCGACGAAGCCTTCGTCCTGCAGACCGCCATCCAGGTCATCCAGGGCCTGCAGGCCGCCAACGCCGCCGGCATGACCCACGGCGACATCAAGCCCGCCAACATCCTCTACGACAAGGCCGGCAGCGCCAAGGTCGCCGATTTCGGCCTCGCCCGCTTCAAGGGCGAAAAACCCAAGCCCGGCGAGGTCTGGGGCACGCCCTACTACGTCGCCCCCGAAGTCGTCAAAGGCCAGGCCCCCAACGCCGGGTCCGACATCTACTCCCTCGGCGGCACCCTCTACCACGTCCTCACCGGCGAACCGCCGTTCAACTGCGAGACCGTCACCGACACCGTCCTGCTGCGCTTCAAGGAGCCCGCGCCCGATCCGCGCGTCTTCAAGAACTCCGTCAGCCCCAAGACCGCGGCCATTCTCCTGCGCATGCTCGAGATGGATCCCTTCGCCCGCTATCCCACCTACGAATCGCTGCTGAAGGACGTCACCGTCGCCATCGAGCCCCTGCTCGAAGCCCGCTCGGGCAAGAAGAAGCCGCCCGAGAAGAAAAGCGTCGTCGCCCCGGTCATGCTCGGCCTCGTCGGCCTCGCCCTGATCGCGGGGCTGTCTTATCTCGGGCTCCACGTCTTCCAGGCCAAGCAGGCCGAAAAGCGCGAGCAGGCCCAGCGCGCCGCGGACATCGCCGCCGGCCGCCTCAAGCAGGTCATGCGCGGCGGCCAGCTCGTCTGGGTCCGCGTGGATGCCGAGAAGCCCGCCGAAGACGCCGCGGCGGCCGCCACGCCCGTCAACGAATGGACCCTCGCGGCCGACCAGGACGTCGCCGTCGCCGGCACCGACGCCGCCGCGGAATTCAAGGACCAGACGGTTCTCGCCCTCCGCGCGGGCAACGCCGGCGAACTGGCCGAAGCCAGCAAGATCTATCTCCGTTTTCCCCTCGCCGGCATCGACCGCGCGCGCCTCGACCAGGCGTCC
The DNA here is from genome assembly GCA_938003985.1 of uncultured Verrucomicrobiota bacterium. Taxonomy (GTDB): domain Bacteria; phylum Verrucomicrobiota; class Kiritimatiellia; order CAIQIC01; family Lenti-01; genus Lenti-01. The sequence goes on from CALKWZ010000066.1 coordinate 12,200, forward strand.
CTGCGCCTGACCGCCCGCAAGACCGGCGCCAAGCCCAAGACCCCGGCCTACCAGCTCCAGATCTGGGCCCTCAAGAGCCCGCTGCCGTGGGACGTCCATTCCTCCTGGAGCAGCGCGCCCGGCAACGATCCCGCCACCCCCGGCGGCATGAAGCCCGACCAAGCCGTCCTGATCGCGACCGCGGCGCTCGCCGCCAATCCCGACACCGGCGATCCGCTCGTCTTCGAATTGCCCGGACTGGTCGCCTTCCTGCGCACCTACGCCCCCGGCGAACTCACCCTCGTCCTCACCGGCGACGGCGACACCGACCACAAGACCGGCTGGAAGTTCACGGCCACCGAAGACGTCGAGCGCTTCCGCCCCCCGACCCTCCTCCTCAAGGCGAAATAGCCGGCCGGGAACGGATCGCGGAAGGCGCGGGAAGCCCCGCGGAACCTATTTCGGCGTGGGCGGAATCACCAGCACCGGGCAGTCGGCCTTGCGCACGACGCGCTCGGTGACGTTGCCGAAGAGGATCTTGCCCACCGCGCCCGCGCCTTGCCGGCCCAGGATGATCAGGTCGACGTCCTGCTCCGCGGCGTACTCGAGGATCTTGTGGCGGGCCTCGCCGATGCGCATGGCGACGACCAGCTTCACGCCCGCGGGCACGCGCGGCTGGTAGGCCTCCGCCAGCTTGGCGTCGATCTCGCGCTTGGCGCGCGCGTCGACGTCCTCGTCCACTTCGTAGATGTAGCCCTTCCAGAACTGCGCCGGGGGCTCGGGAATCACGTGCAGCAGGTGCAGCTCGCAGCCGACGTTGCGCACGGCCGAATTCACCGCGAAGACGAACGCGCGGTCGGCGTTCTCCGAAAAATCGGTGCAGAAGAGGATCTTCTTGAAGTTCTCGTGCCGGATCGTCGCGTCCATGGTTCGCCTCCCGCCTATTTGACCCAACCCGTCGGCACCGTGACGATTTCCGGGAACGCCAGCAGCAGCAGGGCCGCGACGAGCAGCGCCGCCAGGAACGGCAGCGCGCCCTTGAACACGCTCTGCAGCGGCACCGCCCGGTCCATGCCGCTGACCACGTACACGTTCACGCCCACCGGCGGCGAAATCACGCCCATCTGCGTCACCAGCACGATCATCACGCCGAACCAGATCGGGTCGAACCCGAGGTCCAGCACCACGGGATAGAAGATCGGAATGGTCAGCATCACCAGCGCCAGCGCGTCGAGGAACGCCCCGGCGACCAGGTAGAACAGCACGATCGTGAGCAGGATGCCCCACCCCGGCAGCGGCAGCCGCGCCATCCACGCGGCCAGTTCGGTCGGCACGTTGGTGATCTGCAGGAAGTGGCCGAACACCGTCGCGCCCGCCACGATCACCAGCACCATGCACGACGTGCGCAGGGTTTCGCCCATCGCCGTCGCCAGCATCCGGAAGCTGCACTTGCGCAGCGCGAGCGCGATCGCCACGCTGCCGGCCGCGCCCACGGCGGCGGCTTCCGTCGGCGTGAACCAGCCCGCGAACATCCCGCCCATCACCAGCGCGAACAGCAGGAGCGTCTCGACCACGCCGCCCAGCGACCGGAAGCGTTCCCGCCAGGTCGCCGCCTGCGCCGCGGGCGCCAGCCCGGGCCGCAGCGCGCAGGCCAGCGCGATGGTCGCCATGAACAGCGCCGCCACCAGCAACCCCGGCACGATGCCGGCGATGAACAGCTTGCCGATGCTCTGCTCGGTCATCACGCCGTAGACGATGAACACGACGCTGGGCGGAATCATCATGCCGATGCCGCCGCTGGCCGCCACCGTGCCCGCCGCGAAGCCGGGGTGGTACTTGAAGCGCTTCATTTCCGGCAGCGCCACCGCCGCCATCGTCGCCGCCGTCGCCGGGCCCGAGCCGCAAATGGCGCCGAACGCCGTGCAGGCGCCCACCGTCGCCATCGCCAGCCCCCCGCGCAGCCAGCCGAACCAGTTCTGGGCCGCGGCGAACAGCTTGCGGCTGATGCCCGCGTGGAACGCCACCTGGCCCATGAACACGAACAGCGGAATCACCGTCAGCCCGTAGCTGGAAAACACGTCGTAGTAGTCCGTGGCCAGCACGTGCAGCGCCGCCGGCACGTTGACGGCGAACGCGAAGCCGACCACCCCCACCAGCGTCATCGCGAACGCCACCGGCATGCTGCTCGCCAGCAGCAGGAACAGCAGCGCGATGCCGACCAAGCCTGTTTGCAGATCGCTCATGTCAGCGCGGCCGGATCATGGAACGGCCCGGATGCAGCAGGTGCCAGAGCGTCACGCCCGCCGTGACCAGGCACGCGAGCGCCGCGAGCCACGGCACCCAGAACATCGGCATGTGCAGCGTGGCCGTCGTCTCGCCGCTTTCCAAAAACGCATTGCCCTGCAGGACGAACTGCCAGGCCAGCAGGCCGAACAGCGCCAGCAGGACCAGGCGCATGAGCGTGTCCGTGGCCGCCCGGCCGCGCGCGCCCAGTTTCTGGAAAAAATATTCGATGGCGATGTGGCCCTTCACCGCCTTGGTCAGCGGCAGCGCGCAGACCATCGCGATCGCCCCCAGCACCCGCACCAGGTCGTAGGCGCCCTTCACCGGCAGCCCGAACCGGCGGCCGACCACGTCGCCCACCGTGACCAGGACGATGCCCGCCACGGCGCAGCCGCCCACGGCGGCCATCGCGTGCGTCGTCCAGCGCAGGACGCCCGTGCGGGCGCTGGTTCCCGACAGCGGGCTCATGGCTGGGCCGCGCGGGCCTCGGCGATCAGCGCCTGGGCGTCTTTCAGGAAATCCGCGCCCGGCAAGCCCTTTTCCGCCGTCTGCGCGAGATACTTCGCCACGATCGGCTCCACCGCCGCTTTCCAGCGGGCTTCCTCGTCGGCGGACAGCGCGATGATTTCGCGGTTCAAGCCCTGCACGAATTCCAGCCCTTCCGCATCGGCCTGGTTCCAGGCTTCCCCGTGCTTGTCGACGAATTCCGCGCTGACGTCCACGAGGATCTGCTGCAGGTCGGCGGGCAGCGCGTCCCAGCTTTTCTGGTTCATGGCCACGAACATCGCCGTCGTGTAGCCGATGGCCTTGGTGTCGGTGACGAATTCGACGACTTCGCCCTGCTTCCAGCCCTTGAGGGTCTCGACCGGGCAGAACGTGCCTTCGACCACGCCTTTCTGCAGCGCGTCGTAGGTCTCCGGCTGCGGCATGCCGACGGCCGTCGCGCCCAGCGCCGTCGCGATGCCGGCGGAAAGGCCCGTGCCGCGGATCTTCAGGTTCTTGAGATCTTCCAGCGCGCGCACCGGCTTCTTGGTGGCGAGGATGCCCGGGCCGTGGGCGTGGACATAGAGAATCTTGGCGCCCTGGATTTCGGCGGGATTGTATTTCGCCGCCAGCGCCGTCGCCACGCGCGTGGCCGTCAGGCCGTCGGGCCAGCCCAGCGGCAGATCGAGGGCCTCCAGCAGCGGGAACCGCCCGGGGGTGTAGGCGAAGCAGCTCATGCCCAGATCGGAAATGCCGCCGAGCACGCCCTGCCAGCACTGGTCGGCCTTCGTCAGCGTGCCGCCCGGATGCACCGCGATCTGGAGGCGGCCGCCGGAACGCCGCTCGACTTCCGCCGCCCATTCCATGCCCGTCTTAGCCTGCACGTGCATCGGCGGGAAGAAAATGCTGTAGGTCAGCTTGTAGGTCTTGGCCGCCGCCGCGCCGTCCGCGGACGCTTCCTTTTTGCCGCAGCCCGCGACCAGTCCCAGCCCCGCGACCGCCGCCAACGTCCACCCCAGCCAAATCCGACTCTTCATGGGCACTCCTTTGGAATTACGATTGTCGGGCGATTGTAGCCGCCCCCCCCGTCTCCGCGCAAATCCTTTCCGGCGCCTCACAGCAGCGGCGAGAGCAGCCCGCAGGCGTTTTCGAGGTAGCGGTGGCGGATCGGCCGGTTCTTGAAGGCCGGCCATTCCACTTCGCGGCTGACGTTGAGATCCTCGCTCATCATCCGCTTCAAGAGCGCCGCGAAATCCGGATCGTACGCGGTCAGGAGCGTCTCGTAGTTCGAATACAGGCTGCGGAAGTCCCAGTTCGCGGAGCCCACCACCCCGAGGCGGTCGTCCACCACCAGCGCCTTCGCGTGCATGAACGGCGGCGGCCGCTCGTAGATGCGCACGCCCGCTTCCAGCAGGTCCTCGTAGGTCGCCCGTCCCGCCCAGGTCGTGTACCAATGGTTGCTTTTTTCCGGCACCACCAGCTGCACCCGCACGCCCCGCAGCGCCGCCAGCCGCAGCGCCCGCAGCAGGTCTTCCGACGGCAAGAAATACGGCGTGATGATCAGCACCTGTTCCCGCGCCTCGTTCACGGCGTTGAAGAACACGTCCACCGCCACGCGCAGGTCCGACGACGGCCCGCTGTTGACCACGCGCGCCAGCGCGGGCCCCTCCTCGTGCAGGCGCCGGAAATGCTCCGCGCTCAGCAGGCGTTCCGGATCCTCTTCCGTCATCACGTGCCAGTCGCGCAGGAACGAATACTGCAGTTCCTGCACCACCGGCCCCAGCAGCCGGAAATGGTAGTCCTGGATCGCCAGCTGGCCCGGGCGGCTGCGCGAGTACTCGTTGAGGTTCACCCCGCCCATGAACCCGATCCGCCCGTCCACGATCAGCGCCTTGCGGTGGTTGCGCAGGTTGAAATGCAGCTGCTTGCGGAACAGGTTCGACTGCGTCCAGCCCGCGATCGCCAGGTTCGGCGTCTGGCGGTACTTCCGGAACAGCCCGCCCCACAGCGCGTGCGACGAGCCGAACCGGTCGTAGAGCACCCGCACCCGCACTCCGGCCCGGGCCTTCGCCGCCACGGCTTCCATGAATTCGCGCCCCACCTCGTCGTTGCCGATGATGAACGACTGCAGATGCACGTGGTGGCGCGCCTCGCGGATGGCGTCGAGCATCTTGGGAAACGCCTCGTCGCCGGTCAGCAGCGGCGTGATCCGGTTGCCGCCCAGCAGCGGATAGTTCTCCAGCATGGCCGCCAGCGGCCGGTCCAGCTCGCGCGTCCATTCGTCCGCCGGCGTGGCCGCCGCGCGGCCCATGGAGCGCCAGTAGGCTTCCGGCAGCACGTCGTCCGTCGCCGCGTCCCGCGCGCCGTCCATGCGCACCCGGCGCTGCACGCCGCGCTGCCAGCGCTCGCGCGGCACGCGGTCCACGCCGAACGCCGCGTAGAGCAGCGCCCCGATCACCGGCAGCGACCACGTCACGAACAGCCACAGCATCGTCGAATCCGCGCGGCGCCGGTGCCGCAGCGCGTGCAGCGTCACCAGCCCGAACAACGCCACGTGGAACGCCGCGCCCCACGACAGCCACGGCGCGCCCCGGAAATGCTCCATCCAGGCAAACCCGTTCATCGCAGGGTATTGTGGTCCTCAGCCCGCGCCGGGTCAAGCCGGGGGTGAAAGGAGTTTCGGAGGTCAAGGAGTATCGGAGTCTAGGAGTGCAGGAGGTCGGGGTTCAGGGTTCAGGGTTCAGGGTTCAGGACGATCCAAGTCGCCGGGTCACCGCCCCGGCCGACAACAAAACCCCAAAATGCTCATGCCCACCGCCAGGACGCGGCGAGTTGGGTTCACGGTTCAGCGGTTGAAAACCATTTCCCACCAACAGGTCTTTCCATGGCAATCCCCTATCGCTCCCCGAAGGATGTGGCAACCCGGGGATTTCTTCCGGATTTGGACGGGGCTGTTGCGCGGGGATAACCCGCGAATTTTCCGGAGGTGCCGCTTTGCGGACGACCCGAGCACGACTCGAGTCGGCGAGCGGTCGGTCGCGAAGCGGCAGAACGAAAAAGGCGCGGGTTGGTTCCCGCGCCGTCCAAATCCGGAAGAAATTCCCGTCTGCTCTTCCGCCCGCCCCCGCGCCGCTACGGCAGCATGCGGCGGAAGGCCCGCGCGCGCTCTTCCAGCTCCGCGCGCGTGATCTGCCGCAGGCGGTCCACGCTGAACGCCTCGCACGTGTACGCCGCCGTCACCGTCGCGTTCACCAGCGCCTGGTGCAGGTTCTCCCGCGTCACCCCGCCCAGCGCCGCCAGCGTCCCCAGCAGCCCGCCCGCGAACGTGTCGCCCGCCCCCGTCGGATCCACCACTTCCACCAGCGGCCACGCCGGCACGATCAGCATGTCGTCCTTCGACATCAAGAACGCCCCGTGCTCGCCCTTCTTGATCAGCGCGTACTGCGGCCCCATGTCCAAAATCTTCTTCGCCGCCTTCAGCAGCGAGCCCTTGCCCGTCAGGTGCCGCGCCTCGTGCTCGTTCACCGTCAGCAGGTCCACGCGCCGGATCACGTTCATCAGCTCCTCGCGCGTCGTGTTGATCCACAGATCCATCGTGTCCAGCACCGTGAACTTCGGCTTCTCCATCTGGTCCAGCACGCGCGCCTGCAGCGCCGGCGCGATGTTCTCCAGGCACAGGTACGGGCTCGTCCGGTACGCTTCCGGAATCACCGGGTTGAAATTCGCGAACACGTTGAGGTCCGTGCAGTTCGTGCGCCGGTTGTTCATGTTGTCTTCGTAGACGCCGCTCCAGTGGAAGGTCTTGCCCTTTTCCTGCTGGAGCCCCTGCACGTCCACGCCGGCCCGCTTGAAAATGTCGAAATATTCCTGCGGAAAATCCTCGCCGACGACGCCCACCACGCCGGTCTTCGCGAACAGCGCCGCCGCCACGCTCGTATAGCTCGCCGAGCCGCCCAGCAGCTTTTCGTGCATGGCCTTCGGCGTCTGCACGCTGTCGAACGCCACCGAGCCCACCACCACCACGTCCGGAGTCTGCGCTTTGCTCATGGATGTCCTCTCTGCTCCTTGAATCGTTCCGCCCCCGCCGCCCCCCGGCCGGCCTATTCGGCCAGCGCGTCTTCCAGCAGTTCGCACAGGGCATGGATGATCATCCCGTGCCCTTCCTGGATGCGCGCCGTGACGCGCGTGCTGGCCACGCACAGCTTTTCGTCCGCCAGCGCCGCGAGCTGCCCGCCGGTGCCGCCCGTGAGCGCCACCGTCCAGAGCCCCGCCGCCCGCGCGGCTTCCGCCGCCCGGCACACGTTCGCCGCGTTGCCGCTCGTCGAGATCGCCAGCAGCACGTCGCCCTTGCGCCCCAGCGCCTCGACCTGCTTGGAATAGACCTGGCTGAAATCGTAGTCGTTGCCGATCGACGTCAGCACCGAGCTGTCCGTCGTCAGCGCCAGCCCGGCGTAGGGCCGGCGTTCCCGCTGGAAGCGGTTCACGAGTTCCGCGGCGAAATGCTGCGCGTCCGCGGCGCTGCCGCCGTTGCCGCAGGCCAGCACCTTGCCGCCCGCGCGCAGGCGTTCGGCCATGCCGGCCGCCACCGCTTCGATCGCCGGCCGCAGCGTGGTCAACACCTCGTGCGCGGCGTCCAGATGCCCTTCGGCGAAAACGTCCCAGTCCATGGTCCCGTCCTTACGGCGCGGCCTCCGCGGCGGGTTTCTTCCGCGCGCGGATTTCGTTGACTTCGATCGAAACGCCCGCCAGGTCGCAGACGCCCAGATGTTCCTCCAGCAGGTCGCGCACGCGCGCCTGCATCAGCTTGCACAGTTCCGGGATCTGCGTCCCGTCCTTGACCCCCAGCACCAGCCCCACGTCCAGCGCGCCGCGCACGACGCGCAGGTGCGATTTGAGCCAAACCACCGCCGCGAATTCGCCCTTCAGCTCGTCGAGGTAGTCCTGCACGGCGTCCGTGCTCACGCTGACCGTCCCGTTGTCGTTCTGGAAGGTGATGAAGTGCTTGCGCCGGCGCAGCGCCACGCCCGTCAGCAGATAGGCGAACGGATACAGCGTCACGAGCACGCCCGCCGCCACCTGGATCCAGTCCGGCCAACCGGCGCCGAAGGCGATCGCCATCTGGAGGTAATCCGGATACCGCGGCGACACGATCAGCGCCAGTCCCAGCGCCGCGATCGCCAGAAACAGCACCAGCCCGAGCAGAAAATGGATGGCTTTCACGTCGTTTCTCCTCACTGGAGCTAGTCTATACCCCACCCCCGCCCCCCTTGCACAGGAAAAAGCGGTACACGGAGCCGAAAACCGCGGCCCGGGCCCGGCGGCCGGGGTCCGGGACACCGCCGCGGCGGAGCCGAACGGATCACAGCGCGTGGCGGATGCGGCTGGGGGCGCCGCGCGTCGCGTCGTAGCGCACGTCGAGCCGCGGCGCGCGCCCGCGGAAATCCAGCGTCAGTTCGACGTCGTGCAGTTCCTGCGCGGCCGGCCAGCGCGCGTTCATCCAGGCCACGAGCGGCTCGCGGGCGTCGGCTTCGCGCCGCTCCTGGATGCCCTTGCGCGATTCCCCGGCCAGTTCCAGCGCTTCCTGCTTCCAGCGGCGCAGGTCGCGCAGATCGCGCTCGTAGGGCGCCAGCCCGCGCGCGACCATTTCCGCGGGGTTTTTCCAGCGCTTGAAGCGCGCTTCCAGCCGCGCGCGGTGTTCCTTCAGGCGCCGATCGGCTTCGGCGATTTCCACGTCGTACTGCTTCGCCAGCTCGGCCTGCTTCTGGACGGTGCGCTCGAGCTGCGAGGCGTCGCGCGGCACGGTGACGGTTTTCTGCACCGGCTCGCCGTAGCGGCTGCGGAGCTGCTCGCGCAGATACAGGAACCGGCGCTGCGCCTGGGCGACGGTCAGCGGCGGGATGTCCAGGCCGGACGCGTCGGAAAACGCCAGGCGGGCGCGAACCAGATGGTTGTCCACGAACGAATAGGTCAGCAGGCACGGCAGCTCCAGCGTCATCGTCGCATAGGTCAGTTCCGTGGCGCTCGCGCGCAGCGGCTCGGTGCGTTCCGCGGCGCGCACTTCCTCCGGCGCCATGCCCCAGCGCACGCGGCGCAGGTGGTATTCCTCCGGCGGGGGCGCGGGCGCGGCCGGCGGCGGTTCCGGCTCCAAGCGGACCGGCTCCGCGACCGGCGGCGGGGCCGGCGGCGGCACGGGAATCGGCTCCGGCGGCGGCGGCAACGGCGCCGGCGCGATTTCGGGCATGGCTTCCGCCACCGCCGCGGTTTCCGCGGTCTCCGTCGCCTGCTTCACCTTCGCGTCGCGCCAGCCCGGGGCCGGCACGAACCACGTCGACAGCCGGATCAGCAGCGCCAGCGTCGCCGCCACGAACAACACCCACGCCCATTTCATTTCGTCCATGGCCCGCTCCCCTGTTTTACGTACTACGTAAAAACTTTCGCCGATTTTTACGTAGAACGTAAAAACTTTGCGCGCGTTTTACGTAGAACGTAAAAACTTTCATGGCGCCCTCCACAGCAGCCAGTTCCAGAGGCCGGGCTGTTGGGCGAGGTTGCGGTCGACGTCGTTGCGCGGCAGGTTCCAGCGGGCGGCACCGGGCGCAGCCACCGCGCCGCGCGCGGTGCCGAAGGCGGCGCGCAGGCCGAGCGCGGCGAGGTCGCCGTCCAGGTCGGCGCGGGCGTTGCCGTTGGGCCAGGCCAGCGCCGGCACGAGGATGTCCGGCGCGTGCCGGTGCAGCAGCTCCCAGCAGCGGCGGACGTCGGCCAGGGCCTCCGCGCGCGGCACCTGGTCGAGCAGTCCGTGGCCGTGCCCGTGCGCGCCGAAGCGGACGAGGCCGCTGCGGCCCATCTCGCGGACCTGGTCCCACGTCAGGAAATCCTCGGCATGCGCCTGGCGGAAGTCGGGGCGGGCGGCGATCTGAGCTTCGATCCAGCGGTGCGGCCGGCGCTTCATGAGTTCGATTTCGACGTCGGAGAGGCCGGGCATTTGCCACCAGAACGGCGTGCGGTCTTCGACGGCGCCGGTGGCGAGGAAAATCGTGGCGGGTATGCCCAGTTCGCGCAGGACGGGGAACGCGTGGTGGTAATTGTCGGCCCAGCCGTCGTCGAAGGTGACGGCGAAGGATGCGCGCGCGGGCGGGGCCTCGCGCGCGAGCCAGTCGGCGAGGGCCAGCGGTTCGTAGCGCTCGCGCATCCAAGCCAGCAGGCGGCGGAAATCGGCCGCGGGCGCGTCGAGCGTCCGCATGGCGCGCGAGCGGGGATCGTCTCCGCCCGGCCGCACGCGGTGGAAGGTCAGCACGACGAGCCGCCCGGCGTGGCGCCGCCGCATGGCGCCCGTCGCGGCCGCAACGCGCGCGAACGAGGCTTTGAGAAGCGTGCGCATGGGCGGATTACGGCGCGTCGAGAAAGGTCACCTTGGCGATGTGCGGCAGTTCGCGGTGCCGGCCGTCGTAGTCGAGGCCGTAGCCGACGACGAAGACGTCTTCGATCTTGAAGCCGACGAAATCGGCCTCGAACGGCACGATCCGGCGGGAGGGCTTGTCCAGCAGCGCGCAGGAACGGACGGTCTGGGCGCCCTTGGCCCGCAGATGGGCCACCGCCTTCTGGAGCGTGCGGCCGGTGTCGAGGATGTCGTCCACCACCACCACGTCCGCCCCGGCCAGGTCGATCGTGCAGTCGCGGGTCACCGTCGGCTCCTGCTGGGCCGTGGTGCCGCTGCCGTAGCTTTCCATGATCATGAAGTCGATGCGCGGATGCAGGTCGTTGAGCGAAAACCAGCGCACGAGGTCGGCCAGGAAGATGAAACTGCCGCGCAGGATGCCGATGACCACGAGATTTTCGCCGGGGCCGGCCGCCGCGATCTCGCGGGCGACTTCGTCCACGCGCCGGGCCAGCCGGCGGGGGGTGATCAGGACTTCCTCGACGTGGTAGGGCCTCATGGACGCTGGTTCTCCTCGTTTCGGCGGCTACTCCCGCCGCGAACAGTCTTGCAAAAACGGCCCGGATGGGGGAAGTTAAAAAGATATTCCATGAGGAACCCGCGCATGAACCCATTCCGGACCGCCGCTTTCCGCGCCTTGGCCTTCGGCCTGGCCCTGCCCCTCGCCGCGCTGCTGGGAACCGTCGGCTGCGACGTCGATTCCACGGACAGCACGACGGCCGTGATCGCCGATAGCAGTGGAGGCTTCCACAGCTATGCGGGGCTCTACATGAACACCGAGGAAGGCAGCACCAACGGCTACGGCGCGCTGGTGTTCCCGGCGGGCAAGCAAAGCGGCGTCAAGCTGATCTGGCTGCGGCTGCTCCAATACGGCAGCGTGCTGGAAGGCTACGACAACGCCGGGATGACCTGGGCCGGCAGCATTTCCGCCCAGAACGGCGCCGTCGCCAGCTTTGGCCTCCAAGGCCGCACCACCGCCGGCGTGTCCGTCGACGTCGCCGGCACGCTCAGCGCTGACGGACAGTTGGCAACGATGGACGCCGCCTGGATCGAGCCCGGCTTCGCCGGCAGCATCTTCGGCAAGGCCACCGTCTCCCCCGTCGCCACCAACAGCCC
>CALKWZ010000067.1 GCA_938003985.1 uncultured Verrucomicrobiota bacterium
GAACGGCCGATTTTTACGTAGAACGTAAAAACTTTCACGCGGTTTTACGTAGAACGTAAAAACTTCGAGTCGCAACGGGGCACGAAAAAGGGCCGCCCCGAAAAGGGCGGCCCGGCGCGCGCGCGCGCGGATCAGAACGCGTACTTCATGGCGAGCTGGACGCGGTCGTTGACCGCTTCGTCCCGGCCGAGGTAGTCGGTCGTCATGTGGGCGTATTCGGCCATGGCCGTGACGGCGGGGGTCAGCTTGTAGGCGACGTTCCCGAAGATCTGCTCGTTCTTGGACGGGCGGCCTTCGGCGAGATCCTCGTCCTTGGGATCGTCCACGGAGTAGCCGAAGCCGAAGCACAGCTTGTCGGTGGGGTCCCACAGCAACTGGACCCAGCCGCCCTGGGCTTCGATTTCGCGGCCGAGGGCGACGTTGACGCCCTGGCCGATGCCGCCGAAGTAGGTGTCGAGGTTTTCGCCCTTCCAGAGATTGCCCTGCACGGCGAACTGCTTGGTCAGGGGCAGGAAGATCGAGCCCTGCGCGGACCAGGTATCGTAGTCGGCGGCGTCCGCATCGATCACGCGGGAAGCTTCCGTGATCGTGCCGTACGCGTTGGTCGTGGCGGACTTTTCGACGCCGTCCACGGTTTCCTGGCCGTAGTGGCCGCCGAAGGCGATCTTGGCGGACTTCTCGGTCCAGAGCTTCTGGGAGAGGGCGACGCTCCACTGGAGGGTCGGCCAGTCGGCATCGGCGCCGTCCTCGAACGTGCCGCCGTCGAGGTCTTCGCCGACGGTCTGGGCGGCGGCGACCTTGGCCACGAGCTTGGTGTTTTCAGCGAGCTTGAGTTCCTGGGTCAGGCGGACCTGGGGCCGGCGCAGGCCGAGGGCGCCGATGTCCGCGAGATAGGCGAAGTTGACGATGCGGGGCACCAGTTCGCAGAAGGTGTCCCAGTCCTGGCCGAAGCGCAGGGCCAAACCCGAGGTATGGGCGACGTCCAGGTAGGCGAGGCGCATGCGGGGATTGTAGGAATTGGCTTTTTCGCCGCCGTAGAAGTCCATTTCGAGCTTGCCGGTGGTCTTCCACGCGCCGACGTCGGGGCCGAACAGGTTCAGGCCGAGGCGGGATTCGCGGGCGCCGATGTGGGTCTGGGCGTCCTTTTCGCCGTTCAGTTCCGGCAGGACGAAGAAGGCGAAGTCGCCTTTGGGCGCGGTGGCCTGCGTGTCGTGGGACAGGTCGGCGCGGACGTAGCCGTAGATCTGCAGGCGCAGACCGGCTTCCGGCACGGTCACTTCCATGGCGAAGGCCGATGCGGCGCAACAGAAAACCAGGACCAGGGCTATCCAACTCTTTCTCATGGGGACGGGTCTCCTTGGGGGTGTTTCTTTTGACTTATGGGAAGATTCTTTCAGAAGAAACAAAGGGGGGTCAACACCCATTCCCGAAAAAATCGCGATTTCCGGGTCTTGCCGGGTGGCAGGAATTCCGGCGGCGTGTTAAGGTGGGGTCCGGTCAAACCCACAAGGAGCATGTATGTCCGAATTCAGCAGCACCATCCAGAACGCCGATTGGAAAGTCGAAAAGCACGCCCCCGTCATCGAGGCGCCGGAATCCGTGAAGGCCGGCGAATTCTTCACCGTGTCGGCCGGCCTGGGCAAGGCCATCGCCCATCCGAACACCGTCCAGCACTACATCGCCTGGATTTCGCTCTATTTCCTGCCTGAAGGCGGCAAGCTGCCGATCCAGCTCGCGCACGCCGAATTCAAGGCCCACGGCGACTCGACGACGGACGTTCCCGGCCCCGCGCTGACCAACCCGAGCATGATCGCCAACGTCAAGCTGGCCAAGTCGGGCACGCTGCAGGCGGTGGCCTATTGCAACATCCACGGCGTCTGGCAGTCGTCCAAGGCCATCGCGGTCCAGGCCTAAACCGGATTTCGGCCGATCCGCGCGGCGGACGGGGCGGGCTTTCCCGCTTTCCGTCCGCCGATTTTTTTGCAAGGGTTTCGGGCATGAGCGCCCTCCGCCTGTTCGATGCCGCCTTTCTCGACCGCCTCGCGGCCGAAGCCGCCGCCGCGCCGCGGCGCCGCCAGAACTACAACCTGCACGCCGCGGCGGACTATCCCTGCCAGCGGTTCTTCAACGCGCTGTGCGCGGACACCTACGTGCAGCCGCACCGCCACGCCGAGCCGGCCAAGGACGAAACGCTCGTCCTGCTGCGGGGCAAACTCGGCGCGGTGATCTTCGACGAAGCCGGCCAGGTCGTCTCCGCCGTCGTGCTCCGTCCGGGCCAGACCGCCGACGTGCCGCACGGCACGTTCCACACCTGGCTCGCGCTGGAAGACGGCACGATCTTCTTCGAGGCGAAGGCCGGACCCTACGTGCCGCTCGCGCCCGGCGAAAGAGCGGCTTTCGCGCCGCCCGAGGGCGATCCGCGCGCGCCGGAATACCTCGCCTGGCTCAAGTCGCTCTGCACGGTCCGATGAACCTCCCGCCGCCGCCCCCACCCCCGGTGTACGCCATGGAACAGCAAAATCCCCCCGCCGCGCCCGAGTGGGCCAAGGACGCCGTCTGGTACCAGATCTTTCCCGAGCGCTTCCGCAACGGCGCGCCGCAGTCCGATCCGCGGCCCGAGGATTTCGGCGGGCAGGGCATTCCCGGCTGGCGCGTGTCGCCCTGGGGCATGGAGTGGTACGGGCGCGACGAATGGGAAAAACCGCGCGCGGACAATTTCTGGGCGACGGTGTTCGACCGCCGCTTCGGCGGCGACCTCGTCGGCCTGCGCGAGCAGCTCCCCTACCTGGAAAAGCTGGGCGTCACCGCGATCTACCTCAATCCGATCTTCTGGGCGGCGTCGCTGCACAAGTACGACGCCACGGCCTACCACCACGTCGATCCGAGTTTCGGTCCCGACCGCGCGGGCGACCTGCGCGCGCTGGCCGCGGCGCACGAAACCGCGGATCCCGCCACCTGGATCTGGACCGCCGCCGACCGCTATTTCCTCGACCTCGTCGCCGACGTCCACGCGCGCGGCATGCGGATCATCCTCGACGGCGTCTTCAACCATTCCGGCACCGGTTTCTTCGCGTTCCAAGACCTGAAGAAGAACGGCCCGGCCTCGCCGTACGCCGATTGGTACCAGATCGCGAAGTGGCATGCCGACGGCACGTTCGACTACGCGAGCTGGGACGGCACGGGCAGCCTGCCGAATTTCGGGCGCGACGAAAACACCCTCCATCCCGGCATCAAGCAGTATCTCTTCGACGCCACGCGGCGCTGGATGGATCCGTCCGGCCAAGGCCGGCCGGGCGACGGCATCGACGGCTGGCGGCTCGACGTGGCCTATTGCCTGCCGCACGGCTTCTGGCGCGAATGGCACGCGCACGTCCGCGCGATCAATCCCGAGGCCTACACGACCGGCGAAATCGTCGGTCCGGCGCAGGATTGGGTCAAACCCGACGAGTTCGCGGCGGTGATGAACTACGAGTGGACCTATCCGACGATTTCGTTCTTCACGACGAATGCCGCCGGCATCGGCGCGGCGGAGTTCCGCGCGCGGATCGACGCGCTGCACGCGCGGCATGCGCCCGGCAGCACGCTGATCCTGCAGAACCTGCTCGACTCGCACGACACCGGCCGCATCCTGACGCTCTTCGAGAGCGCCTGCCCGCCGTTCACGGAATGGAACGCCTATTTCAACTGGCCCAAGGCGGCGGACAATCCCGAATTGAAAACCCACCGCCCCGGCCCCCAAGCCAAGGAAGCGCTGAAGCTTGCGGCCGCGTGGCAGTTCGCCGGCCCCGGCGCGCCGATGCTCTACTACGGGACCGAAGTGGGCCTGTGGGGGGCGAACGATCCGTGCGACCGCCAGCCCATGCTGTGGAGCGACGTCGCCTACGCCGACGAAACGCTGGGATTCCGCGCGCCGCTGCTGGCGCCGCATCCGCGCGCGCCGGACTTCGATCTCTTCGCGTTCTACCAGCGCCTCATCGCCATCCGGAAGAGCGAGCCCGCCCTGCGGCGCGGCGCGTTCCGCTGGCTCCCCGCGCCCGACGACGCCACGCTCGTCTTCGAGCGCGAACTGGACGGCGCGAAGATCGTGTGCGCGATCCGCAAGGGCGCCGGCGCCGTGCAGATCGAGTTGCCGGGCCCCGGCCGCGATTTGTGGACGGGCGCAGACGTGCCGGCGGGCCCCCTCGCCGTTCCCGCCGACGGCTTCCGGCTCGTCCGGCTATGACGCCGCGCCCGCGGCGGCGTCCACGAGCTGGGTCTTGCGCGGCGCGGCGTCGGGGAACACCACTTGGACGGCCTGGGCGCCGAAGCTCTTGGCGAGCATTTCCATCGTCTGGCGCGCGGACGTCTGCACTTCGGAGCTGAGCCGCCGCGCGAGGTTTTCCGCCAGCGCCTCGGCCTGGCCCTTGGCGGCTTCCATCAGCTTGTTGCGGTCCACTTCGTTGAAGCCGCCGCCGAGGATGCGGTTGACGACGTCGGGCAGGATGATGGGCAGGAGCTTGCCGCCCTGCTCGTCGTAGAACGTCACGTTGCGCACGTGCACGACGTAGTCGCAGCGCGGCATCCGCAGGCGATAGCGGCCGGGACCTTCCTCCGCCACGGCGAAGGCGGGATCGCGCAGGTCGTACTGGAAGTCGATGTCGAATTCGAAGATCATCGCCATCTTCCGCGACGTGACCAGCCATTCCAGGTAGCGCTTGCCGAGATCGCCGAGCAGATGGTCGCGCGCGGTGACGATTTCCTTCGTGACCGCCTTGAAGGCGGAGAGCACGCCGATGGCCTTCAGTTCCTCGATGGAGGCGACGGCGTCGATCCGCAGGTTCCGCCCGCCGCCCTTCCGGCGGAACAGCGCGAACAGCAACCCGGCGAACAGCGCCCCGCACGTCAGGCTCAGCAACACGATGGTCAAACTTTGGCTGATCATTTTCGCTCCCTCGCGACCCGCTGGAGAACATACCACAGCTTTTCCGCGCTGGCGTCCCAGGTGAAGCCTTCCGCGCGGCGGCGCGCGGCTTCGCTCTGGCGCGCCCGGTCGGCGGCCGGCAGAACCGCCGCCGCGCGCAGCGCCGCGGCGAAGGCCGCTTCGTCGCGGCCGTCCGCGTAGCGCACGCACTCGCCGCCGATTTCGGGAATGGAGGCCTCCCGCGTCGTCAGCACCGGCGCCCCCGCGCGCATGGCCTCCAGCACCGGCAGGCCGAACCCTTCGTAGAGCGACGGAAAGACGAACCAGTCCGCGTGGCGATAGAGCGCGATCAGTTCGGGCCAGGGCAACCCCGGAAAGCGCACGACGCGGCCGGCCGGTGCCGCGCGCAGCGCGGCGGCCACTTCCGGTTCGCCGAAGCGCGGCTTGCCCACCAGGACCAGGCGATGCGGAATCTCCCCCGCGATCCGGCTGAACGCCCGCACCAGCAACCCCACGTTCTTGTGCGGATAGGTGTGCGCCACGCACAGCAGGTACGGCGCACCGGCCGTTTCCGCCGGCGGCGGACCGTCCGCCGCGCCGAACGCCGGATCGGCCGCCAGCAGCGTCGTCGTCACTTTCTCCGGCGGCACGCCGAGGAACCGGACGGCTTCCGCCTTGGCGAATTCCGAAATGGCCACCACCGCGGCGGCGCGGCGCGCGGCCAGCGGATAGAGCACGTCCATCGCGCGCGCGGCCAGCCAGGAGACGTCCTGCGGAAACCGCTTGTACTGCATGTCGAGGACGGACACCACCTGCGGGCAGGCGGCGCGCGCGGGGGCGGTGTAGCCCGGCGACCAAAGCACGTCCGGCCGCGCGCGGCGCACCAGTTGCGGCAGCTGGAACTGCTCGGCGAGGATGCGGGCAAACCGGTTCGTGGCGGCGATGCCGGAGGGCACGGCATCCGCGGCCGGGAATTCCGCGCGCAGGACCCGGTCGTTTTCCGCGTTGGTGAACAGCACCAGATCCGGCCGGTCGGGCCGGCGCGCCAGCGCGCGCAGGGTTTCGCGCAGATAGGTTTCGGAGCCGCCCACCTCGCCCGGGAGATAGAACAGCGCGTTGACGCCCAGCCGCAGGGCGGTCATCGGGCTGCTCCCAGAGCGTTCATGCCGTCCTCAGCCGCGCTTTTCGAACAGCAGCAGCGTGCGCGGGGAATTCCGGATCGGTTCCTGGCGCACGAGCGCGAATTTTTCGCCGAAGACCTCGAGGCAATGCGCCAGCGTGACGTGGTCGAACAGGTTGACGCGGAATTCGACGAGCTTGCGGAACATGACGTCGTCCGTGGGAACGAATTCCAGCACCAGGTGCTTCTGCGCGACGGACGCGAGCAGGTCGCGCACGGCGGCCATGGGCAAATTGGCCCCGACCAGCAGGTGGTGGATGACCGCCAGCGCCAGCACGCAATCGGGCTTGGCCCGTTCGAGGAACGGCGGCCGTTCGGCGTTCAGGTAGCCGATGCCGGGGCTGGGATTCGCGATGTCCACGACCATCGGCGTGATGGCGGCCGGTTCCTGCCGCAGCCGCCGGTACATCTGCTCCACCGCGCCGAGATCGAAATCGGTGGCGAGGACCGACGCGCCGCAGGCGGCGGCGATCCGCGAGTAGTCGCCCGTGTTGCAGCCGACGTCGAGCACCTCGGCGGGCCGGGCCTGCTGGATGAATTCGCGCACGAGCGCTTTCTTCGACGCTTCGGCTTCGTCGTCGTAGGAACAGATCTGGGTATAGTCGCCCCAGACCGTTTCCGGCGCGACCGCTTCGGCCAGCGCGGCGAGCTTCTTGTCGAGCCGGCGCAGGGTCATTTCCTGGACGACGGAATTGCCCTGCGGCGCGCCCGCGGCGCCGGCCGCCGGCGCCCGCGGCGCGGTGGCCTTGCCGGCCTTGACCCTTTTCTCGAGGGCGAACGGCAGGCCGACGTCGAGGATCAGCCCCGGGCTCCAGCGCCGGAACCACGAAAAGGCCTGGCCGACCTGCAGCGTGGAACGGCCGTCGAGATTGGACAGGAAATACGAGCGCAGGTCCCAGCCGGCGTGTTTCGCCAGCAGGAGCGGATAGAGGAACATGCGGTTGAACTGGCCGAGCGCGAACCACAGGTCGAGCCGCGCGGGCTTTTCGATGGACGTCAGGTCGATGAAGACGGGCCGGCCCCGCACGAACTGGACGTTGTAGGCCGTGGCGTCCTTGAGGGACAGCCCCAGCTTGAGCAGTTCCCCCTGGAGCCGGAGCGTCAGCCGGCCCGCGTCGGCCAGCATCGACGTGGACCACTCGTAGGGATAGGTGATCGGCGAAATCCGGTCGTGTTCGAGGAACGCCGCGAAGCCCGGATGGAGCGCGGCCAGTTGCGCCTGCAAAGCGGCGTCGGCGACGAAGCGGGTGCCGACCACGAGGCCTTCCTGAGCCCAGCGGGCCAGATGGCCCTGGGCGTCCAGTCCCCGCAGCAGTTCGGCGGACGCCCGGTCCAGGGCGCGGAAGACCCGGCCTTCGAACTGGAACACGTAGCCGCTGGGATCGCGGAACGAACCGGAATCGCGCGACATGCCCTTATTCCGGCTTGGCGGGGTCTTCGGGTTTCGGCGCTTCCGGCTTCTTGCCGGTGAACAGCGCCTTGATCTTGCTCCAGAACACCGCGATGCCGCCGATGCAGGAGGCCAACACCACCTGGATGAGGATGCTGCCGCTGCCGGGATCGATATAGGCCAGAATCATGGGGTTCTCCTTGAATGAACGCGACCCGCAGTATGTGCAGACCCCCGGCGGGAAACAACGAAAAAATGGGTCCGCGCAGCGGCGGCCAGGCGCAGAAACGGGTTCGCCGGCGGCTAGTCCAGCGGCGGCAATCCCGCGGCGTCGAATTCGTAGACGGCCAACGCGGCGTTGTCGAACGTCTTGCGGAACCGCGCGTCCGCCTCGATCTGTTTCACGAAGTAATCCGGATAGACGCCCAGATTCGTGATTTCTCGGTCCACCGGACCGACCAGGTGTTTTTTGACCACGATGGCGCCGACCCCGCGCTTGACCAGCAGTCGCATCCGGAAGTCGTTGTCTCCGCGCCAGAAGTCGCGCAGCCGGTACTTCAGGTACCATTCGTGCTGCACGGGAAACAGCCGGTAGTTGCCTTCCGGATACATGAACACCCGGTTGGGGGTCGGCGGATTTTTCTTGAGGTAGGCCATGCCGGCCTCCAGCGCCGGCGACACCTGGCGCAACTGCACGGCCTTGGCCAGCACGAAGCCCGCCTGCACCATCGCCAGCGCGGCCAAAACCGGCATCCACAGCCGCGGCCGGGGCAACCGCGCACACGATTCCGAGAAGGGCAGCAGCATGAACGGCAGCGCGGGCAGGAAGAAGCGCGCGTCCGGCGCGGTTTTCAGCAAATAGGCCGAAGGCAGCAGGAACGACAGCCCCACCCACAACGGCCACCGGTCCGCCGCCCACGTCCGCCACGGCACCGGCTGCCGCCGGTCCAGCGCGCGCCGGGCCAGCCCCAGCCCGACGACCAGCCAGAGCACCACGCCGCCATAGACCACCCAGTTCGCCGGCAAGCGCAGATCGCCCGGATGGTTGGCGATGATCTCCGCCTCGTAGCGGGACACCGGCCGGGATTTCGCCTTGGAGACGGAATCGCGATTGGCCGCCGGCGCCCGCGGCGCCACCGTCTCGACCGTCTTTTCGACGATGGATTTGACCTGTTGGAAGGGATAGTAGCCGCCCAGGGTGGCCAACATCCGGTCGGTGGCTTTCATCGGCACCCACAGCAGCGCGCACGCGATCGCCGCCGGCAGGAGCGCCCGCGCCACCCGCAGCGAACGCCGCCGGTCCGGCGCGCCGGCCAGCCGCTGGACAAACAGCATGATCAGGAAAGCGGGAATGAACAGGACCGCCGTTTCCTTCATACCCAGCGCGGCCACGAGAAACGCCGTCGCCCAGACCCAGCGGCGCCGGTCCAGCAGGCAAAAGGCCGTCACCGCCTGCGCGGTCATCGGCACGTCCTGGTAGAACGTCATCGAAAACATCAGCGTGACGGGCAGCGAGGCCAGCACGAGCAGGTAGAGCAGGATCGCCGGCGTGGAAGCGTCCGGCCGGCGCCGCACCAGGAAGAAGCCGGCCGCCAGCAACTGCACCAGGAACAGCGCCTGGAAGACCTGGACGGTCGCAAAGGCCGGCAAGCCGCGGTACAGCCAGGCGCCGGCGTAATGCCACAGGTTCGCGTGGGGATAGCGGCGCAATTCCACGTCGCCCCAGCCCGTGGGAATCGGGGCCTCGAACGTCGCCGCGGGCAGCCGGTCCGCTTGGTGGACCAGCATGTGGTAATGCGTGACTTCGTCGCCCACCAAAGCCTGCGGCGCCTGCAGCCCGGACCACAGCACCGCCAGCGCGGCGCCGACGATCAGCAGCGGCACGCCGACCACGAACCCGCGCAGGACGCGGCCGCCGGCAGCCGGCGGAGCCGGCGGAGCGTCCAACGCCGGCGCGGGAACCGGTTCCGGGCGCGCGTCCGGCCCGCGGCGCAGCGCCGCCAGTTCCGCGGCGAGCCGCTCCAGTTTCGTTTCCAGCAACGCGCAGCGCTGGGCGGTGGCGGTTTCGTCCTCCTGCAAGTTCGACAGCGCCAGCGAAACGTGGAACAGGACCATCAGGAAAAAGCCGAAGATCACCACGCCGACCGCCGTGACGTACTGCAGGCCCAGCAGCGCCGTCAGGAAATCCAGGATGGCCGGGAAAAACGCGCACAGGAGGATGCCGCCGCCGGTGAACATCCACAGGATGGCGTAGCGCTCTTTCAGGCGCGAGCGCCGCACGGCCTCGAACGTGCCGCCCACCACCAAGATGCTCAGCACTCCCATCAGGAGGCGGATGCGCACCAGGTAGCTGGTGGCGACCAGCCAATGCAGGATGCGCGTGTCCAGGCTGATCAGCACCAGGAACGCCCCCGCCAGCAGCAGCAGCAACGCCACGGCGACCCGCATGCGGCGCGTCCACAGCGCCGAAACCGCGGCCACGGCCAGCGCCAGTCCGGCCACGAGCGTGACGATCAGCGGCAGCGTCACTCCCGCCCAGCGCGACACCCACAGCAGCAGGGCATCGGTCATGTCCTTCAGGTTCAAGCGACGGTTCCTTCCAGGCGGCCCTTCGCGAACCGCGGATTCACTTCGCGCACCCGGTCCACCACCAGCGCAAGGCCCACCTTGACCATGTAGTAGAGCGCGTCGAGGAAGCCGATGGACGACTGCCCCGTCGTCCGGCCGCGGAACGTCACCGGCGTTTCGGCGAAGGCGTATCCCTGGCGCCGCAGCAGCGCGAGCGCTTCGGGCTCGGGATAATCCGTCGGGTAGTAATGGGCGAAATAGTCCAGCAACGGCCGGCTCACCAGCCAGAAGCCGGACGTGGGATCCGAAATCCACGCCTTGCAGATGGAACTGAGGAACAGCGCCAGCGCCCGGATGCCGGCGTAGCGGAAGCGCGAACTGACGCACTCGCGCGTGGCGCCGAACCGGCTGCCCACCACCAGGTCCGCGCCGGTTTCCGCCATGCGCGCGACGAGTTTGCCGGCTTCCGCGGGCGGATGCTGGCCGTCGCCGTCCAACCGCAGCACATGATCGAAGCCGTTGCGGATCGCATATTGGAACCCGGCCTGCACGGCGCCGCCGACGCCCAGGTTGTGCGGCAAGTCCAGCACCTCCGCCCCGCCGGCGCGCGCCACCGCGACGGTCCGGTCCTTGGAACCGTCGCTGACGACCAGCACCTTGACCCCGGGCAAGGCCGCGCGGATTTCCGCCAGCAACGAGCCCAACGAGGCCTCCTCGTTGAAGGCCGGCACCAGCACCAGCAGATTCTTCAGGATGTGGTCGCGCTTAGCGACGTGCGCCTTGTCCATACGCTCGACAGGCTACTACGCGACGTGCGCCTTGAAAAGGAAAAGACGGTTGCCCGGGGGACTATTCCGCTTCCGCGAGCCGCACGCGCTGGATCAGCGCGCCGAGGTCCGCCGGATAATCGCCCGGCCCGTTTCCGGACGGATCGTAGGGTTCCGCCGCATGGAAACGATAGATTCCCGTCCGGTTTTGCGCGGCCGCGGGCGGCGGTTCGAACGCGGCGGCCAGTTCCGTTGCGACGGAAGGCACGTCCAGCCAGATCGCGCCCGCTTCGCCCCACGGCGGCACCACCCGCAGGCGTTGCGATTGTTCCGGCCGGCCCGAGGAGGCCACCAGCGTCATCCGCACCCGGCCGCGCGGCGGCACCGGGCCCACCACGCCGCAGCCTTCGCGGCTCCATTGCCCTTGGCTGCGCGTGCCGTCCGGCAAGACCATCGGCCGCACCGGACCCCAAGCCCCCCGCAACGCCAAGGGACCGCCATCCAGCTGCTTGTCCAGCGCCAGCGGTTCCGGACCGACCGGTTCGGCGCGCAGGAACCGCAAAATGCGTTCGCCGTCTTGCCGCACGGCCGGCAACGCCTGCCGGCTGCGGATCCGCGCCACCGGAATGGATTCCGTGAAGAGCGGCACCAAGCGCAACCCCTCCTCCAGCCCCGGCGCGGAATAGGAGGACACCACCCAGACCTCCTCCGCGGCGGCGCGTTCCCTCAGCCAGGCGACCAGCATATCCCATTTGCGGGCCTTGGCCACGCTGCTCCAGCCGGCGACGCGCGTGCGGTTGTCCACCGCAAAGGGAAAACTGTCCGGAAGATAATCGAAGAACGCCAGGCGCGAGCCGATGCGCGCCTTCAAGCGCTCCACGCGCTCCGTCGCTCCCGCTTCCTGCCGCACCCCGTACGGAGCCGGCCAGCGCACCAGATTGGCGCCGCCCAGCGCCAGCGCGAGTCCGCCGGCCAAGACCGCGGCGCCGGACCGACGGAGCCGCAATCCGCCCAGCCGCCGCGCCGCCGGCACCAGCAAGGCCGGCAGCAGCAACAGCACGAACGGCGCGATCCGCCGCTGGCTCCACATGCCCATCTGCTCCGCGCCTTTCAGATAGGCGAACACCGGCAGCACCGCCCAGGCCACGCCGGCCAAAAACCGGGCGCGGCCGCCGCCGGCCGGATGCACCACGGCCGCCGCGCAGGCCAAAGCCAGCCAGGCCGCCGGCCAGCCGACGGCCGACCACAAATCGGCCAAGCCCTTCTCCACGCGCGGGGCTTCCGCCCAGGCTCCCAGCGCCAGCGCGAGAGGCACGCCGGCCACCAGCAGCCAGGCGGAAGCGCGCGGATGCAAACGCTCCAGCCCGCGCCGGAAGGTTTCCGCTCCCCGCAACCGCCAGGCCAGCAATCCGGCCAAGGCCGCCCCGAAAACCAGCATGAACACGTAGGCCACCTGGTGCGATTGGCTGCCCTTGAAATTGTATGCCAGATTGGACCAGCGGAGGCTGCCGTAGGGGGCGCACACCCGCGCCGTGATCCACGCCAGCAGCGCCAAGCCGACGCCGAACAGCAGCAATCCGGCCAGCACCCGCCGCGCGGAACCGCCGTCCACGCACACCAGCGCCGCCAGGAGCGGCAGGGAAACCACGATCAACACCGGGTGGATGGCCGGCGCCAACCCCAGCGCGGCATAGGCCGCCAGCGAAACCGGCCGGCCGTTCGGCAAGGTCAGCCAATGCAGCGCGGCCAAGGCGACGAACGCGCCGCCGCACACTTCGGCATAGAAGCCGCGCAGCAGCATCGCCGGCAGCGGAGTGGCCAGAAACAAAGCCGCCGCCAACGCCAATCCCGCTCCGCCGCCCAAGCGCCGGCCCGCCGCCAGCAGCGTCCACGCCAACGCCAATCCGACGAGCGGAACGAACAGATCCAGTCCGCCCAGCGGCCAAATCCGCTGCAAGGCGGCGGCGGCCAGCGGCAAGGTGGGATAGAAAAACGGCTCGGTCGCACCGGTCGCGTCCGAACGCAGCCGGAACGAACGGTCGCGGGTATTGCGCTCGGCGGTGCGCGGCAGCAGGGTGCAGTCCTGGCGGACTTCATCCGGCAGTTCCAGCACCATGCGATCCGTTTCGTTCGGTCCCCTTCCCTCGGCGAACGCATACGCCATCAGCCGATAGCCCGAATGGTCCAGCGCCGTGAACGTGTCCCCATGCGGCCGCAGCAGCAAGATGGCCGCCGCCAACGCGGCCGCGCGCATCCAGGCGCCGCCCCACGTGCCCCGGGTGCCGTGCCGGCACAACCGCGCCGCACTTCCGGCGGCAAACGCCAGGATGGCCATCGCAAGCAGATTCACGGGAGCGATTTTTACCTTTCCGGACGGCCGGGGCAACTGCAAAGCCCTGCGGCCAAGACCGGCAACAGCACCGCCATGAACTGGATGGTCAGGCGGTTCCACGCCACGCCCAGTTGCCACAGCCAGTTGTCGCCGTACATCAGCACCACCACCAACAGGCCGCCCAGCAGGCCGAACGGCAGCAGCAATCCGAAGCGCTGGCGGGCACCGCCCCGGATCGCCAGCCAGCCGGCGACGGCCAGCGCCGCCGGCAAAACCACGTTCCATTGCTGCACGTCCAGCCACTGCCGTCCAACGTAGCCGCCGGCCGCCGCCAAGCGCCGGAGCCATTCCGCCGGCGCCGGAAAACCGCCCCCGAGCGCCGCCAGGCTGTGGTTGGTCACGTCCATGGCCACGGCCACGTAGAGTTTCCACGCCCCGGCGCACAGCGCCACGGGCAGGCCGACGGCCGCCACGTCGCGCCACTTCCGCCCCGCCGCCGCCACCCAGGCCGCGCCCAGCGTCGCGAAAAGCAGGCCTTCGTTTTTCGTGCAGGCCGCGCCCGCCATGAACAGTCCCGCCCGCCACAATTCCGCTCGCCTTCCGCCGGCCTGCCAGGCCAGCAGCCGTCCGGTGGCGCACGCGAGCGCCAGCCAGAACGGCGCTTCGGCATATCCCCAGGAAGCGACCAGCGGCACCGCCGGCATGCTGGCGAACGCCGCGGCGAACAGCCAGGCGGGGCCGCGCCGCTGGCCCGAGCGGACCGCCACGATCTGCAACTGCCAAGCCGCCAGCCACAGGAAGATCGCGCCCCAGCCTTTGCTCCACTGCTCTTCCCAGCCGCCCGCGCACCAGCCGGAGAACGCCCAGGTCGCCGGCCACAGCAACGGATAATCGCCGGAACCCGGAACGAATTCGCCTACGCCCGCGAGCGCGCCGCCGGATACGGCCAGAATCTTGGCTTTCGGTCCCCACTGGGCCCAGGCGTCCCAATCGTCCGGCACGACGGCCGCGGCCATCAGCAACGCCCAGACCGCGGAGGCCGCCAAAATCGCCAGCGCGGCACGACCGATCCAAACGTCCGCGCGCGAAGCCGGCTCATGGTTCGCCGGACGGCTTTCCCGCGCCCGGCGCCGGCCCGCCGCGAACCACGCCCACCCGGCCGCGCCCAGCAGGCAGGTTGCGTATCCCGCCGGCGCAAAGGAGCCGAACACGCCTTGGGCCAACGCGCCCGCGATGGCGAGCGCCAGGACGGCGGCCGACAATCCCTCCGGCAAACTGAAGCCATGCCGCGTCGAACCGGCGGCCAACCCCAGCAATGCAAGGGCGGAAAGAATCAACCCCCGGGGAGTGGGCGGAACCGTCGAGAACGGCCGCGGCGCACCGCTGGAACCCGGTTCGACGCCCTGCAGCGCATATTCCGAACCGCGTTCCTCGATCCGCCGGGCGGACGAATCGACCGGAATCCGCGGCAACACCAGATACTTGAAATAGGACAGCGTCACCTCCGCGCCGTCGTCTTCGTAGTTCCCGTCCAACGGCCAGCCCGCGTCGGCCGCGCGCGCGACGTCCAAGGTCCGCGCCGGGATTCCGGCGCGTTCCAGGACGATGCGGCGCTGTTCGTCGGGACTGCGCCCGGCATAGAGCGCACGTTCGCGCGTCCACCACAGGCGATACATGGCGCCCAACGCCAGCAGCGTCACCAGCAGCCAAAGCGCCACGGTCCCGTACAGAAAAACGCGCCGGCTTCTCATGGCTGGCCGGCCGTCCGCCGCAAGGCGGTTTTCAATTCTTCGCGCAACCGGACGACGTCCAAATGCCGCCGGTAGTATTCGCGCGCGGCCTCCATCTGCGCCCGGCGGGCCGCCGCATCCTGCTGCAACCGCCGCGCGGCGGTCCGCATTTCTTCCGGCGTATCCACTTCGATCCAGGCGCCGTCGCCCGGCGGAATGCCGCGCATCGCGCCCCGGCGCGCCACGATGGCGCGGCCCGCCGCCAGCGCTTCGATGCTCTTGATCTGCACGCCCATGCCCGCCGCGGTCGTCATCAGGATGATTCCGCACGCGCGGTACGGATCCCGCGCATCCGCATAGCGGCCGACCGGCTCGAATCCGGGTCCGGCGGCAAAGGCCGCCAACCGACCGAACACCTGGATCGGCGCGGCGGACAAGCCCGGTCCCAGCCACCGCAAGCCTTCCCGGTTGAAGGCGTTGGCGGAGCCCAGCAGGCCGATCCGCTCCGAATCCGGCAGCTCCTGGGCGGCCACGAACGGCGGGCTCCACAGCGTGCGGGTGATGCCCCGCTCGTGCAGGCTCCGTTCTTCCTGCTTCGAGATCACGATCACGAGATCGGCCGTTTTCAAATCCTGCGTTTCGCGTTTCCGGCCGCCCCACATGTAGTCCGACCAAACGTCCAGCAGCAGGACGACCTTGGGGCACGCCGCAGGAAATCCGGCCCAGAAGCTGTAGGCGAACACCGCCAAATCGGCCGATTCCGAGCGCCGCGCGATCCAGGCCGGATCGAAGGCGCAGCGGTGATAGGGATTCGCATGGCCGAAGGCCCGCTCCAGCCGCGCCGCCTTGCACCCCGCGCCGTAGGCCAGGCCCCAGGCGCGGCCGGGCCGGAACCGCCGCGGCTCTTCGTCTTCGCGGAACGCCGTGCGGAACCCGAGGTTCTCCACTTCGGCGACGGTCTCGGGCGTCCAGCCCATGCCGACCGGCCGCCGGCGCGCGGAAAGAATCGTGCAGGAACCCAGTTCCCGGAGACATTGCAGCATCTTCCACGTCTCCGCCTTGCCGCCATGGTCGGCGGGCAGCGGGGCGTACGGAATCAGGGCGATGGAGTTCATGGGCCGTCCGCCGGGAGTCCGGCGCGCCGGCCGGCCTGCCACTTCGCCAGATCGCGCAGGAGGCGCTCCGTCCGCAACCGGCGGCCCTCCGCATTCAGATGGTAGGCGGAATCGTAGAACAGCTCCGCCTCGAACCGGTAATCCTCCGGCGCGGAAACGACGTCCACGTCCAGCCGCGCCAGCTCCCGGGCCACGGCTTCGATCCACGCCCGCTGGTTGTCGAAGGAACGCGCCTCGAAACTGGGATAGCTGACCAGGAACGACGCCTGCGGATGCCGGGTCTTGATCGCCGCGACGTAGCGCGACAAGGCCCTGAAAATCGCCGGATCCAGCCGGGCGACGTCCTTTGCGCGGGCCACCTCGAACCCCGGACTGGGTTTGCCCAGATGGCCGACGTAGTCGCCCAGCCGGTTGAAACCGGAACGCCGGAGCGTCGCATCCGTGAAGACCGTCTTGCGGCGGAACAGATTGAACGATTTCCATTTCACGTATTCCGCAAGCTGGTCGGGCAGGCCGTACATGCCGCGCCGATACAGGGCGGAGGCCGGCTGCTTCTGCACGTCGATCGTGATGGCGATGCGGTTGAAATCCCCGTCCCAATCCGCGAACTGTCCGTATTCCGGAACGAGCACGACGACGTCGCCGTCGCGGACGTACGGCTCCGCGGTCGCCAGCGCGTAGCCCAGCCCCAGGCCGGCGTTCAAGCCCAGGTTGACGACCGTCCAGCCCGCTTCGCGCGCGAGCCGCTCCGAATCCAGGCTGAACGCCAGATTGGATCCGCCGATCAGGATCAGGCGCTGCGGCGCGCCGCAGGTCGCTTCCAGCCGCCGCACCTTGTCCAGCCAGGCCATGTTGTAGTCGTCGTCCGGCAGAAACCGCGCGGGAAACGCCAGGCAAACGGTCGCCAGCCCGGCCGCCAGGCCGAGAAGCAGCGCCAGGAACAGGCTGATTTGCACGATGAAACGGCGCATGGAGTGGAAACCCTCAGAATTGGAAATAGATAAACTCCCGGCTTTGGGAAGGCGAGAAAAAGAAGATCAGCGCGATCAGCGCGCAATAGATCGCCCAGCGCAGGGCTTTGCGGCCCGGCAAGCGTTGGAGTCCG
This sequence comes from uncultured Verrucomicrobiota bacterium, assembly GCA_938003985.1. Lineage (GTDB taxonomy): Bacteria > Verrucomicrobiota > Kiritimatiellia > CAIQIC01 > Lenti-01 > Lenti-01. The sequence goes on from CALKWZ010000067.1 coordinate 17,088, forward strand.
TGCGCGTGCCGGCGCCCGAACCACTCCGTCGCCACCAGCAGGCAAATCCCGCCCGGCGCGGCCAGGGATTTCACGCTGGTGAGCAGGCCGGACAGGAGCGCGCCTTGGCCCGGCGCGCCGGAAGCCATGCGCCAGATCCAATCCAGCGCCGTGCGGATGTCCGGCGCCCGGAAAAACGTCCAGGCCAGGAGCACCACCAGGAAGGTGCCGGCCATCCGCAGCAGTTCCGCCGGGGACGGCCAGGCGCGGGCCGCCGCGACGACGTCGGTGTGCTTGCGGTTGCGGCCGAACACCAGCAGGGGCAGGAAACAGCAGGCATGGACCAGCCCCCAGGCGATGAACGTCCAATTCGCGCCGTGCCAGAATCCGCTCACGAGGAAAATCGCGAACGTGTTGCGGATCCGCAGGGGCATGGCGCAGCGGCTCCCGCCCAGGGGCACGTAGAGATAGTCGCGGAACCAGGTGCTGAGCGAGATGTGCCACCGCCGCCAGAATTCGGCGATGTCGCGCGAGAAATACGGGAACGCGAAATTGCGCATCAGCCGGATCCCGAAGAGCCGGGAACAGCCGATCGCGATGTCGGAATAGCCGGAAAAATCGCCGTAGATCTGGATGGCGAAGAAAAAGATGCCGAGCCACAAGGCGCCGCCGGACGGTTCCGCGCCGGCGTTCAGGATGGAATTGGCCCAGACCGCGCAGTTGTCGGCCACGACCATTTTCTTGAAGAAGCCCCACAGCATCTGCCGGCAGCCGTCGACGGCCTGGGCGTAGTCGAACTTGCGCGGCGCCAGGAACTGCGGCAGCAGGTTCGCCGCGCGTTCGATCGGACCGGCGACCAACTGCGGGAAATAGGCGACGAACGCCAGAAAGGCCACCCCATCTTTCGTCGGCTCGATCTCCCGCCGATAGACGTCGATCGTGTAGCTGACCATCTGGAACGTGTAGAAACTGATGCCGACCGGCAAAACGACCTGCAGGATCGCGGCGTGCGGCGCGCAGCCCAGCCGGGAGGCCATCCACAGGAATTGGTCGATGAAGAAGTTGCAGTACTTGAAGTAGCCCAGGATGCCCAAATTGACCAGGCAGCTCAGCCAGACCCAGCGCTTCCGGCCCCGCGCGCCGCGCAGATCGGCCAGCCCCAGGGCATACGTCCAAAGGGAGCCCGCGGCGATGAACAGCAGGAAACGCCAATCCCACCAGCCGTAGAAAACGTAGGACGCCGCCACGACCAGCAGGTTCTGCCGGCGCAGACTTTTCGATGCGGGCCCCCAATAGAGCGCGAAAACGAGCGGCAGGAACACCAGGAACGGAATGGAGTTGAACAGCACGGGCTAGGTCTCCGATTTCAGGCCGGACCCGACGAATTGGACGTATTGCCGGGCCAACGGCACGGCCGCGTATGCCGTCTGGGCTTTTTGCCGCGCCGTGTTTCCGGCCGCCCGGCGGCTCGGTTCGTCCTCCAGCCATTGGCGCACCCGGATCCCGAAATCGGGCGTGTCGGGATCCGCGATGGCGCCGGCCGTGTCCGCCAGCATTTCCGGCATGCCGCCGTGGGGACTGGCCACGATCGCCTTGGCGCGCGCCATGGCCTCCAGCACCGTCTGCGGAAACGTGTCCCACCGCGAAGGCACGATCACGACCCAGGCCCGGCGATACGCCGCGTCCATTTCGGCGCGCCCCAGAACCCCCAGAAAGCGGACGTGGCGCCGCAACGGCCCCAACTGCCGGTCCACCCAGCCCCGCAAGGAGCCCAGTCCCCGGGCATAGCCGTCGCCGCCGGCGATTTCCAGCGCCACGTCGGGAAACCGGGGAATCCATTGCTCCAGCAGGCCCCGCAGATAAGGCAGCCCCTTGCCGACGTCGCAACGGCCGACCAGCAAGACGGTCGGCGCCGGCGCTTCCCGGTTTTCCCACGCCGGCACGACGTCGCACGGGTTGGGGATCACGGCCCGGCGGGCGGGCAAGGCCAGACCTTGGCGTTCCGCTTCCGCCACGATCCTCCGGCACGGCGCCAAGAGGACGTCGGCGTGTTCGATCCCGAAGCGCTCCGCCCGAATGGAGCGCCACTGGCGGATGCAGGCCAGGTCGATCATCGGTTTTTGCCACGCATACCACGCCTGGGCGTACCGCGGCGTTTTCAGCACGTCGTTGTAGTGCATTTTCACCACGACCGGCGGCCGGTCTTGCAGCCGCAGCAGCGCCGCGCCCTCCCCCCAATGGTCGGCCGTTTCGATCCAGTCGATTCGATGCTGCCGGGCGACGTCCCGCGCCAACCGGGCGACCCGGGCCGAGCGGATTTCCCGGCGGTCGAACAAGCGCAGGATTTCCCCGCCGGCCACCGTTTCCCGTTCGGGCAAGCCCGGCGCCCGGCTGGTCAGCACGACCGTGCGGTGGCCGATTCCCCGCAAGGCGGAGGACATCTCGGCCACGTAGCGTCCGATGCCCGAGCCCACGGGCGGATATTCCCAGCACAGGAAAAGAACGTTCATGCGGCCCCTCCGTCCAGCAGGCGCCGATAGATTTCCTGGACCTGGTCGGCCACTTGGGCGATATCGAACGAGGCCTCCGTTTTCGCCCGGCCGGCCCGCCCCAGACGCCCGCGCAGAGCGGGATCTTCCAGCATCCGGAGCAGCGCGTTCGCCAGCGCCGGAGCAGCGCCCACCGGAACGACCAATCCGTTGACCTCGGATTCCACCACGGCCCGATTGCCCGGAATATCCGAAACGACGCAGGCCAAGCCCCAGCTCTGCGCCTCCAGCAACGCGTTGGACAGCCCCTCCACCCGCGAAGGCAGCACGAAGATCCCCGCCGCGCGATAAAACGGAGAAACGTCGCCCACGGCGCCGGCGAAGCGCACGGCCTGGAGCATGCCGGCGGCTTGCAGCCGGCGCCTCCACGGCGCGGCATCGCCGCCGCCCACGACCGTCAACCGCGCTTCGGGATGCCGGCGCACCACCTGGATCCAGGCATCGAAAAGCACGTCGAACGCCTTCCAGGCGGAGCCTTGCGAGAAATTGCCGACGTAGAGCACTTCCGCCGAACGCGAGGCCGCGCCGGATTCGAGCGGAAGTTCGACGCCGTTGGGAACGAGGTGGACGGTTTCCGGCGCGAGACCTTCGCGGAGCAAGTCGTTTTGCCCCGCGGGGGTCAGGGCGATCCACGCATCGGCCTGGCGCCGGCAGCGATCCCACTTGCGCCGCCGCGGCGTGTCGTACGCGATGGGGTCCAGCGCGGGAAACGACGCCGTTTTGCACAAAACGCGCAGGCCGGATTCCCGCGCCAGTTCCACGCCCACCCCGGCCAGCCAGCCGGACTCGTGCACGTGCAGCACCCCGCGCATGTTCCGGCCAGCCGCGAAAGACCGGAGTTCCCGGATGAAACCCAGCCGGGCCACGTAGACCATGGGCAACGACAACCAGAAAACCAAATGCGCGCGCAGACGCTCCCCGCGCGCGCCGGCCAGCGCCAACGGCAAGAGCAGGCGGGCCAGGGCGCGCCTCCCCCGCTCGCTCCACGGCCCGGCCCGCCCGAGCCGCACCACCGCCGCCCCGTCGCAGCGGGACACGGTTTTTTCGCCGGCGCCATGCCGCAACGTCAGCACCGTCACCCGCTGGCCGCGCCGAACCAATTGCCGAATGAGCCGGCGGCATTGGCGTTCGGCCCCGCCTTCCCGCGCCGGCCAGAAGCTGCCGATCAACATCCAGATTCGGGCCCGGCCGGGGCGGCGTCCCGCCGGCGGACCGGTCTCTGTGGCCGTTGGGGTCATTTCAAACCGAACGTTTCTTCAAGCCACCGCCGTTTGTCCGCCAACGGCCGGCTGCGGATATGGACCGCGCCCTCCAGGACCTTGGCCCGGTACGCTTCCAGCGATTTGATCACTTTGGCGGGCACCCCGGCCGCCACGCTGTTGGGCGGAATTTCGCCCCGCACCACGGAACCCGCGCCGATGACGCAGTTGTCGCCGATCCGGGCGCCCGGCAGAAGGATCGAGTTGAGGCCGATGAACACGTTGTTCCCGACGTGGATCGGGGCGAACACGTCGACGTCGGGAAACTCCTCGCGGAAGACCCACACCCCGCCGTCATGCGTCACGAACTGCACCCCCGCCGTCACGGTCACGTGGTCGCCGAGCGTGACGAGGAAAGGCTCGCTGCCGAAACTGCAGTCGTAGATGCGGCAGTTCCGCCCCACGCGCACGCCGGCCAGCCGGGCGCGCACGACGAGATCCCGCCGCGCCCGGTACCGGTCCCGCCAATGCCGAAAGAATGCCATCATTCGCGGACCTCCTTCACCATGCGGGCGTAAAGGGCGCCCACCCGTTCGGCCACCGCGCCGAGAGCGAAATCCGCCGCGATGCGTTCCTGCGCGGCGCGGCCCAGGCGCGCGCGCAAGGCAGCATCGTCCAGCAACCGGACGATGCCGTCCGCCAGCGCCGCCGCGTCGCCGACGGGCACCCGCAAACCCGTTTGCCCATGGACCACCACGGCCGCGTTGCCGGGAATGTCGCTGACCACGGCGGGCACGCCGTGGCTTTGCGCTTCGAGCAAGGCGTTGGAAATTCCTTCGCGGCGCGAGGGCAGCACCAGCAGCGCGGCCTGACGATACAGGCCGTCCATGTCGGCGACCCGGCCGCGGAAATCCACCGCGGCGGCGGCGTTCCGCGCGCGCAAAAACTCCCGCCACGGGCCGGGATCGCCCGCGCCGGCCACGACCAGGCGGGCCTCCGGCCGCCGGGCATGGACGTCGGCCCACGCCGCGAACAGCACGTCGAAGGCCTTGTTGGCGACCGGTTGGGTCAGGTTGGCGACGTACAGAACGAAACCCGGCCCGCCGGGATCCGGCCGCGGTCCCGCCGCGGGCACGGCAATGCCGTTGGGAATCCACGCGATCTTTTCCGCCGGCACGCCGTGGGCCACCAGATCGTCTTTCATCTCCGGAGTCAGGGCGATGAACGTCGTCCGGCGGCGGGCGGCGGCCAGCGTCCGCTTCCAGGGCATGGCCGGCTCGTCGAAAAACACGGGGATGTTCGCCCCCTTGCACACGACGGGAATTTTCCAGCGCCCCGCCCAGAGCGCGCACCAGCCGCTGACCAGCGTGGCGACGTGGACGTGCCAGACGTCGATTTCGCGCCGCAACCGCCAGATCTGTCCGGCGCTGCCCGCGAGAAACAGCCAGAGGTTCAGCGTCCGCAGGATCGCCGCCGCCCATTTCCGGAATTCCGCCGGTTGCGCCGGCGGCGCGGCCGGCGCGGTGCCGGACGGGCCGGCCGGGGCCGCGGCCGGCCGGGATCGGCGGAAACAAGCTTCGAACCGGGCCAGCCGGATCACCCGCACGCCGTTTTCCACGGCCATCCGGGGCACGTCCCGGCCGGCGCGGGTCGTCAGGATGGTCACCGCATGGCCGTGGCGGACCAGTTCCTCGGAGAGGCGCCGGCATTGCTGCTCCGCCCCGCCGCAGTCGTCCGGAAAATAGGACGTGATGAACATCCCGATCTTCACGGCTGCGATCCCGCGAAATCCGCGATCCTTCCGATTTCGGCATCCAGGTTTCCGGCGCCATCCACGCGCAGAACGGGGACGCCGCTCCGCTCCAGTTCCGCGGCCAACGCGGCCAGCAACTCCCGCCCTTCCGCGAACCGCGACGCCCACAGACGTTCCGGCACCGGCGCCAGCAAGACGGGCGCATGGTCGCGGGCGCGGATGCGCTCCAGGCATGCCGCCGGCGGCGCATCCACCCAAACCAAGGCGGACGGCCGCGGCATGGCCGCCGCGTAAAGCGCGGCATCGCCGGCCTGCCCCAAGCCGCGATAGCCCCGCAGCGAAAAAAAACGCTGGGCGAAGCCTTCGTCCATCAGGACGGGTTTTTCCACGGCGCGCGCCAGCTGGTATTCGAAGGCCGACGTCAGCAACGAATAGTGCACGGCATCGCGCCAGGCCGCTTCGGCGGCGGCTTCCGCCAGCCACCGATGGCAGAGCGCGGCGTACTCGGGCCGGTCGACCACGAACCGATGCCAATCGTTCAAGCCGCGCGGCAGCCCCAGGAACGTCCGGCGCCAATGGGGCCACAGCGCGCCCAGCGCATTGCCGATGGCGCCGAAATCGCGCTTCCGCAAGCCGGCATCCACCATGGCGGCGCGGCTCAAGAACGGCCGCCCGCGGCGGGCCAGTTCCCGCAAGGCCCCGGCGCACAGCGTGCTTTTGCCGGACGCCGGCACCCCGCAGAATTCCACGTGGAGCGTCATGGGGACTTCCGCTTCGGCAACAGCCAAAAGCAATTTTTGGCGAACGCCCGGAGGGCGTATTCCGTCCGCACGCCCGAAATTTCCATCATGCGCTCCAGCAACTCCCGGATTTCCGGCGCCGCCAGGCCCGGGAATTTCTGCGCGGCGTAGCCGTCGGCGGGCCGGCGCGCCTCCCGGAATTCATGGAGATGCACGCGCCAGAACCGCTTGGCCGCGGCCAGGCCGCGTTGTCCGGCGCCCCGGGGCCGCGGCGACCACCCGGCCGCCAGCGCGGCGATTTCCGCCGTGATGCGCGCCGCGGCGAGCGGGCCGGAAAGCCCCGCCATGTAGCGCGCCGCGATCTTGTCTTGCTCTTCGGTCCACAAGACTCCGCGCTCCCGCGCGGTCTTCCGGCCGTCCAGGGCCGCCAGCAGTTCCGGCAACGAAAAGGCGTTTTCGCTCAGCGCGTTGGGCAGGCGGTTTTCATAGCGCGGATAGCGCTTGGGCCGGTAGGCGATGGCCGGCACGTCCAGCAGATAGGCCTCCACCGCCGTCGTGCAGTTGAAATGGATGACCGCTTCCGAGGCCAGGATCCACTCGTGCACGTTGCCGGTGGATTCCACGTGGAGCCGGGGATGGTTCCGGGCCAGCTCCCGCCACGGCGCGTGGTTTTCGGAAGGATGCGGCCGCACCACCACGGCATGATCCGGGAACTTCGCCAGCACTTCCGGCACCATCGCCAAATAGGCCGCGTGCATCTCGCGGTGCATCGCGATCCACTTGTCCATGTATCCCGGCTCGTCGTTGATCGGATACTTCGCCAGCAGCTGCCGGACCTCTTCCGGCGACTTGAAGTGGTTGAAGAAGGCGAAATTGGTGTTCACCAGCAGCATCGGCCCGAACCGCCGGCGCAGCGCCGCCACCGCGGGCCGGTAGAATTCCCGCAGTTCCGGCCGCAGGAAATCGAACCGGGGATTGCCGCAGAGGGCGATCTTCTCCCGATACTGCGGATACTCCGCGCAGATCGCCTCGCGCTGCTCTTCGCCCCAGGCGAAGAACCGCGCCACGCGCGCGAAGGCCTTCGGCTCGATGCGCTGCTTGCGGTAGAGCCAGGCATCGAAGAACACCAGCCCCTCTTCGTCCCACGACACCACCTCGTGCCCCATGGCCCGACACCGCTTGAACCAGTCCGCGCGCGTGGCGGCCACGCTCTTGTCCAGATAGACGGCGGGCGCGATCAAATCGATGTAGTCCCACAGGCGCGCCTGCTCCCCGAAGAGGACGGGATGGCCTTCGCGCAGCAGATGCAGCGCCTGGAACAGCTTGCCGTGGAGCTCCCGGGACTTGGTCTCGACCGGAACGATGACCGCTGGTTTCATCAACCCCGTCCGCCTTCCTACAGGCCGTGGCGTTCCAGCCGCTCCAGCGCGGTCCAGAATCCCTCGCCGCGGTTCTTGTGCCCCTGCCAGATCTCCGGCATGAACGTGGCTTGCGGGCACACGGCGCGGAGCTGCGCGCACAGCGCCGGGAAATCGATTTCCCCGTCGCCGATCTGCAGGCCTTCGCCGTCGGTCCCGCGCGCGTCGGCCATGTGCAGGTGCGCCGCGAACGGACCCACCTGGTCCACGAATTCCTTGAAGGACGTCTTGGCGTGCGCGCACGCGAGCTTGGAGTGGCTGACGTCGAAGCACAGCCGCAGCCGGTTGGCCCGGCAGAACTCCACCGTGTCCTCCGGACGCACGAACAGGTTCAGGTACATCTGGCCGCCGAAGTACCACGGGAACGGCGGCAGGGTCTGGCCGATGATTTCGACCCCCGCCGCATCGAGCTCCCGCAGGCTTTGCGCCAGGATCTCGTAGCGCCGGCGCACGTCGGCCTCGGACAGGAAGCCGTCCGTGGAAAAGCCCCCGAGGCTGGCGATGATCACCGGCCGCGTCGCCCGGCGGAAGTACGGCTTCATCTTCCGCGTCAGGTCCACCACGCGCTGCAGTTCCGCCACGGAGCGCCGGCGGTGCTCCGGATCGGGATTCGACAGGTCGAGCAGGTGGTCGCCGTTGAAGGTGTCCGGGCTGTGGACCTTGAAGTCGAGATCCAGCGGCTCCTCGAAATACCGGGCGAAGTCTTCCTCCATGTCCTTGAAGCTCATGTGGAACTCCAGGAAGTCCGGATTCGACATCTTCCGGATGTCCTGGAAATCGTGCCAGCGAACCGTGACGCCCCAGGGCCGGCTGAACCAGTAGGCGCGGGCCTGGGCCAGCGGCTGGTCGATGTCGCTCGCGAAAAAGAAATCGCCCTTCTTCAACGCCCGCGGCGACCGGCGACCGAGCAATTCCGCCAGCCGGTTCGGCTGCAACCCGCGGCCGGGGCTGCGGATTTCGACCGCGCTCTCGTTGATCATTTCCCCGGGCGCGACGTCCCGCGCCGCCACGAGGCTCTTGGCCAGGTTCGAGCGGTTCATCAGTTCGCCTTGCGAAAGCGAGCGCGCATGGCCGGAACCCAGCGCCTCTTCCACCTGGCGGATGCCTTCGACCAGCGCCTTGAACTCCTCCGGCAGCAGGCTGGCCTTGTGGTCGGACCCTTCCAGGCTGCGATCGAGCGTGACGTGCTTCTCGACGATCCGCGCCCCTTGGCACACCGCCGAAACGGCGACGTGGATGCCGCGCTCGTGGCCCGAATATCCCACCGGGCAGCCGCCAATCGCCTTCAACCGCGAGAGGTAGGCCAGATTGATGTCCTTGAACGGCGCCGGGTAGGTCGAATTGCAGTGCAGCAGCGCATAGGAGCTGCCGCAGCGGCGCAGCACCTTCACCGTTTCCGCGATCTCCTCTTCCGTGGACATGCCCGTGGACAGGATCAGCGGCTTGTAGGTCTTCGCCATCCGCTCGATGAACGGATGATTGGTCAGGTCGGCCGAGGCGACCTTGTAGGCCTCCATGCCGTAGCGCTCGAGCACTGCCAGGCTTTCCTCTTCCCACGGGGTGCAGAGCACCGTCAGGCCCTGCGCCTTGGCGTAGTCGAACAGCCGCAGCATGTCGTCCACGGGCAGTTCGAATTTCTCCAGCAGGTTCAGCGTGTACTGCGCGCCCAGATCCTCGCCGGTCACCCCGCCGCCCGGCGTGTGGCGGTAGAGCCGCGTCATGTTCCGCATCTGGAACTTCACCGCGTCCACGCGCGCGTCCCGCGCCGCCTGTACCAGGCGCCGCGCCATTTCCAGGCTGCCGTTGTGGTTGATGCCGATCTCGGCGATCACGAAGACTGGGCTTTCGTCGTTGATCAGCCGGTCGCCGATCTTCACGCCTTCGAGCAGGCTGCGCCGGCGCACCACGCCGATCAGCCGCCGCCGCGCGTCCAGCAGCGGGATGAACTTGACGCGGTCCGAAAACCGGCGCCGGACGTCTTCCTGCGGTTCCGTTTCCAGCGCCACCGTGCAGGTTTTGACCAGGATCTGGCGCAGCGGCTGAGCCAGGTCCGCCACCGATTGCGTCATCAGCCAGCGGCGCACGTCGCCGTCCGTCAACACGCCCTCCAGCACGCCCGATTCGTCCACGCCCAGGATGAAGCCCTGGTGGTTGGCGTCCAGGCGCCGCAGCACTTCCCGCACCGGCGCCTCCACGTTCACGCACCACCGGTTGACGTCGCGCTCGATGATCATGCCCGCTTCTCCTTCCGCCGGAGCAGGAAATCCGCCCATTCCAGATCGGTCTCGGAATCGATGTCCACGCCGGCCTCCTCGGACATCTTGAACAACACGATCTTGCCGCCCAGCCGGTTGTGGCCTTGCCGCAGCACCCACGGCTTGAAGACGTAGATCGAGCCGTTTTCGCGGTAGCGCGGCGGCATGTCCTGCCGCCGCGGCCGCTCGCGCCAATCGCGGCCCACCGCCACGGCCTGGCCGTCCTGCTCCGCCCACAGGAACAGATGCGCGGGCGAAACCGAAACCAGCGAATCCGCGCCGGTCCGCTCCAGCAACTCCACGGCGGCATCGACGTCCGCCCCGGTCCGCAGGGGACACGTCGCCTGCAAAAACACCACCAGTCGCGGATCGCCGCCGCGTTCGGCCGCGATCGCGTCGAGGGCCTGCAGCAGCGCCGCCTCGGAGGAGGTCGCGTCCTGCGCCAGATCGGCGGGGCGGTCGATCACCGCCGCCCCCGCCGCCTGCGCCGCGCGCTTGATCTCCGCGTCCTCGGTGCTGACGTACACGCGGCCGACCCGCGCCGCTTCCAGGCCGTCCGCGACGCTCCAGGCCAGCAGCGGCCGGCCGGCGACGGCGCGGACGTTTTTCCGCGGAACGCCTTTGGAGCCGCCGCGGGCCGGGATGATGGCCACGACGTCCGCCGGCAAAGCGCTGTCCGGCCGGTTCGTCACGCCTTCGCTCCGCGCCGGATGGCCTCCTTGTCCACCACGAAGTCGCCCAGCGCCAGCAGGTCGATCTGCGTCCCCAGGAAGCAGGCGATCGCCTGCTGCGGGGTATGCACGATCGGCTGGCCCTTGACGTTGAACGACGTGTTCAGCAGCACCGGGCAGCCGCTTTCGGCGTGGAACGCCTTCAGGAGCTTGTAGAACCGCTCGTTGTTGTCGGGACCAACGGACTGCACGCGGCACGAGTCGTCGACGTGCACCGTCGCCGGGATCGCCGTCTTTTTCGCGGGCTGCACCTTGCAGGCGATCAGCATGTGCGGGCTCTCCTGCCCGATGTCGAAGTACTCGTGCAGGTATTCCTTCAGGCACGCCGGCGCCAGCGGCCGGAAGTATTCGCGGAACTTCACGTGGTCGTTGATGTGGTCGCGCATGCCGTCCGGAAACGGCTTGGCCAGGATGCTGCGGTTGCCCAGCGCGCGCGGACCGAATTCCGACCCGCCCTGGTACCACGCCAGCACCTTGCCCGCCGCCAGCTTCTTCGCCAGTTCCCCGTAGAGGTCCGCCGGGCGCGCGTAGGGCACGTTCGCTTCCTTCAGCGCCTGTTCCATCTCGGCGTCCGTGAATTCGCTGTGCAGGTAGTAGTTGTGGTTCTTCACCGGGCGGTAGTTCGGATCCCGCGCCCGCTGCGCCAGGAAGCACGCCCCGATCGCCAGCCCCGCGTCGCCCGACGCCGGCTGCACGAAGATCTGGTCGAAGACGCGTTCGCGCTCGATCCGCCCGTTCATGGAGCAGTTCAGCGCCACGCCGCCGCTCAGGCACAGGTGCTTCAGGCCGGTTTCCTTGCGCGCGTTGCGCAGCACGCCCAGCACCACCTCTTCCAACCGGCGTTGCAGCGCGGCCGAGATGTCCTTGTGGTGCTGGTTCAGCGTGGCCAGGTCGTACTTCCGCCGCGGGCCGAACACTTCCACGAACCGGTCCGACACCCACTTGTTCCGCTCGTAGTAGTACGCCATCCACTCCGGATTGATCGTGATGCCGTACCGGCCGTCGTACTGGATGATCTCCTCGAAGAACGAATAGTAGCTGCGGTTCTGCCCGGGCACGACGTGATCCGAGTCGCCGAAGCACGCCAGGGCCATGATGATGCCCTCGTGGTGCACGTTCTTCCAGCCGAGGTAGCACGTGATCGCCGCGTAGGCCAGGCCCAGCGAATGCGGATAGTCGTACTCCTCGTGCAGCACTTCGATCGCGCCGCCCCGGCCGACGCCGAGCTTCATCGTCTTGTTGTCGCCCACGCCGTCAATGCTCAGCAGCACCGCGTCCTGGAACCCGCTCGGGAAGTAGGAGCTCGCCAGATGCGTCAGGTGGTGGTCGAAAAACGAGATCGGGCCCTGGAAACCCGTTTTCTCCCGGATGATCTCCTCGACGTTGAACATCTCCTTGACGCGGTCGAACTCCTGGATGAGCATTCCCACCCGCTTCGGATCGCGGATGGCCGACTCCAGATAGGTCCGCCGGATGCACGCGGCCGGATCGCCGCCGAAGGCGATCTCGTCCACGTCGTCCATCGTCAGCCGCGCCTTGCGCAGGCAGTCGTGGATCGCGTCCACCGGGAACAGCCGGCTATGCTTGTCCAGCGTGTAGCGCTCCTGCTCGCAGGCCGCCAGCAGCTTGCCGTCGACCATGACCGCGGCCGCCGTGTCGTGCGCCAAATACTTGATTCCCAAAATGGCCTTCTTTTTCATCGTATCGAACTCCTTGTTTCCCGTGATGCTACTGGATTCCCTGCGTTTTTAAAACATTTCCGTCCGTTCCTTCCGCCCGCACGGCGCGAAAGCCCGCGGGCGAAACGGTGAACTCCCGGGGCGGATCGCCCGCGCCAAAATCGATACCCGGCATCCCCTTGCGGATCGAGTGGAAATGCAGGTACAGCAGTTCCTCGCCGCCCACCCCGTATGTCCGGCCGGCGCGCCAGCGCAGGCAGAGGGCGGGATCCGCCAGCATCTGGCGCTGGTGCTTGCCGCTGGTGGTCCACACCCGGTTCCACCAGACCCGCGGCAGGGGCCACTTCCGGACGCGCCGCGTCCAGAACCGGCGCCACCGGCTGTTCTGGTAGCCCTGCAGCAGGTCCGTCAGCCCGTCCTCGTCGATCCGGCGGTATGTTCCGCTGTCCCCCGCCCGTTCCTCCACGTCCGGGATGCGCCGGAACAGGTCGGCCCACTCGGGCCGGTTGCGGAACAGGCAGAAATGGCCCGAGATGCGCTCCATCCGGGACGTGATGACGTCGTGGCCGGCCAGCAATTCCGGCGTGAGAAAACTCCGGACGGCGCCCCAGACGACGTCCATGTCGCAACAGCCCCAGAAATCGCGGCCGCGCAATTCGGGCTCGAAGATGCGGCCGTACATGATTTTCAGGTCGCACATCTTGTAGGCGAAAACCGGCGTCAGCCGGATGGGGAACCCCAGCGCGTCCGTGGCGCGCCGGTTGAAACCGTCCATGTCCAGCGGAATGAACTTCACGTTGCCGGGAACGCCGGCCGGGGCCGGCTGGTCGCTGAAGATCATCCAATCCACGCTCGGATTGTGGCGGCACGACAGCAGGAACGCCGGCATCCAGAACGGCAACGGCCCGAACCAGACGATCACCATGGCGATGGTGGGCTCCGGGCTCATGCCGCGCGGTCCTCCACCGCCGCCCGCCGCCGGCGGACATGGTCTCCGAGCCGCGCCAGCGCCAGACCGATTCCGGAAGCCGTGTTCAGCAAGGACAAGAATGACGCCATGCGCCACGGCTGCGGACAATGCCGGACCAGAAATCCGCAGGAACAGAGCCCCGACCACCAGGCGCCGAACAAATGTTTTTCCATTACGAGGCCGTGCGCCGCAACGGCATATCGATGCGACAGCAGGCGGATCCACTCGCGGGGCAAGTCCCGGGCCCGCCCCCACAGAATCAAATCCCCCCACACCTGCCGGATCCCGCCCAATTGATTCTGGCGGGAATGCCCGGTGACCCGGTTGCCGGCATGGATTCGGCAGAGGCTGACCGGCGCGTCGGTCTTCCCCGGATAGAGCCGGCCCACGGCGGCCATCCGGATCCAGAGATGGGTATCCTGGCCCGTGCGCAACGTCGGATTGAAACAACCGCTTTTCGCAAACAGGTCGCGCCGCACCACGATCCCGTCCGTGCAGAACGAACCGGCTCCGCCGCCCACCAGCGTTTCGAACAAAGCGGCGGGCGCGACCGGCCGCCGGAGTCCCATCGTTTCGGGCCACCGGGCAGCCTGCCAACGCCGATGCACGTCTTCATTTTCGAAAAAGGTGCCGGTGGACTCGTAGACGCCGTCGGCGTCGGGATGGGCGGAAAACACCGCGAGGGCCGAGGTAAACCGGCCGGGCAAGTAGAGATCGTCGGCATCCAGGAACGCCACGAGCGGGCACGTGGCCCGTTCGAGACCGAGGTTGCGGGAAGCGCCGGCCCCGCGGTTGGCGCCGCCGGGATGCCGGAACAGATGCACGGCAGCATGTTGTTCCGCCAAGCGGCGGCACACCGCCAGCGAATCGTCCGCCGACCCGTCCTCGACCAGGATCACCTCGCCGGTTTCGGGCTGGTCCAGCGCCGAGCGCACGGCCGGCTCCACATAGGCCGCGGCGTTGAAAACGGGAATGACGACGGAAACTTGCATGTCAGGCATCGCCCCTTCGCCCCGGCCCGGCAAACCGCCCCAGCAAATAGTAATCGTCCGCGTCCAGAAACGCCACCAGGGGGCAGGTGGACTGCTCAATCCCGAGATTCCGCGACGCCCCGGCCCCCCGGTTTTCTCCGTTCGGATGCCGCAGTAGCCGCACCCGCCCATCCCCCGCCGCCAGACGTTCGCACTCAGCCAGCGAACCATCCCCCGATCCGTCCTCCACCAGCAGCACCTCGCCCGTCTCCGGCTGCGCCAGCGCCGATTTCACGGCCTGCTCGACGAACGCAGCAGCCTGATACACCGGAATGACCACCGAAACCCTCATGCGCCGGCTTCCTCCGGACGGCCCACGACCGGATGCTCCCGGATCTCCCCGCGCGCAATCCGGCGATCCGTCATCCGCCAGTGACACACCCGGATCTCCGACTTCAAATGGGTGCCCGATTTCCGGGAAAGCTGGACGCCGTGCTGGCGGTAGAGATAGCTGACCGACGGGCAGACATACACCGGCAGGTTCTTGCGGTCCGCCCGGCGCAGGAAATCCGCGTCCCCCGCACAGCTCCACGGGGCGAAGCCCCCCAGCTTCGCCAGCACCTCTTTCGAAAAGAAGATCGCCCCCTTGATCGGAAACGCCGGCTTGCCGGGAATGCGCTTCAGCCGCTCGTCGCAGAGCACCCCCGTTGGCCGCAGGATGAACGCCGGCGTGCACGCCGCGCATTCTCCCGCGAACCCGCACAGGGGCCTCAGCGAGTCCGGCGCCAGCGCGTCGTCCGCCCCCACGATGTGCACCCACGCCCCCCGCGAGGCCCACACCAGCGAGTTCTGCATCACATATACGCCCAGTTGCTCAGGATAAAACAGCACCCGCACCCGCTGCGCCTGTTCCGCCGGCATTCCTTCCAGGCACCGGGAAATCGCTGCGCGCGTGCCCTCGCAGGCGTCGATCCCCACCAGCACCTCCAGCCGCAACCCCTCCGGCAGCGCCTGGCCCAGGATCGATGCCAGGCAGTCGCCGATGAACGCCTCCGCCCCGCGCGCCGGAATCAGCACCGACAGCAGGCCCGCCTCGCCGGCCAAAACCAGCGACTCCACCTGCTGCCCGTGCCGCCGCACCCGAGCCGCCTGCTCCGCCATACGCGCCCGCGCCGCCCGCCGGCGCAGAAACGCCCCGGCCCATGCCCACAAATTCGACGGATTCATGCGTCCTCCTCCGCCGGCTCCGGTTCCGCCCCATAGGGAACTCCGTCCGCCGCCCCGAACGCCCCCGCCTCCACGCAGCGCCGGTAATGCGCCGCGTCGCGCTCCCCCACCATCCGCCACTTGGCCCCCACCACCACCGCCATCGGCGGCACCTCCCCCGCCACCGTCGTCCCCAGCCCGATGATCGCCCCGTCGCCAATCCGCGTGCCCGGCGCGATCGACACGTTCATCCCGATCCAGACATTCGCCCCGATGTGCACCGGCCGCTCCACCCACCCTTCGTCGTAGGGTAGCCGCTCCCCGTCCGTCCGGTGGCTGATCGTGTACAAAAGAAGATTCCGACTGATGTGCGTATGGTTGCCAATGACCAGTCCGCCCTCCGCCCGGATGAACGCGTTTTCCCCAATGTGCACGTTGTCGCCCAGCTCCGCCTGCTTCGGCCCCGTGAACCGGATGTCCCCGTAGAAACACACCCGCCGCCCACATCGCTTCAGCTTGCTTTTCAGCCGCTCGTGCTGCCGCGCCTGCCGTTCCAATTCCAGCGCCGGAAACTCCGCGAACAACTGCCGCGCCAGCCAACGCCGTATGCCCGTGTTCAGCATCTCTCAGCCCTCCGTTCCCCACCCGGCGGCGGGCTCCGCCCCCGTCGCCGCCCAGTCCGACTCCAAATAGATATTCCCCGGCCCGCGTGGAATCTTCCCTGTCCCGAACACGTCCTTCGGCAACACCTCGAACGAAAGCGCCCCCGCAAAATAGTCCAGGTTCTCCCGCGACACCGCCCGCTGCAATCCCACGTTCAGCGCATACACCCCCGGCAGCAGGTTCATACGCGGCACCCGGCATGCCACCTCCAGCGATTTCCCCGCACACAGGCTCCACGTGGCCCCGGCCACGTCCCGGCTGTTGATCCCGCACAGCCGCGTCCCCATCGCGTCGGCCAAGGCGATTCCCACGGTCAGGCTCTCCACCGGCTGCCGCGCACGCACGCGCAGCTTCACCGCGAATCCTTCGCCCATCGGTATTCCCCCAGCCGTTTCTCCGGATCCGTTTTCAATCCGCGCGGATTCCACCCAGGCCGCCGCGCCTGCCGGCACCGTCTCCGGCGCACGCCTGAACTCCGCCCCCCGCCCCGCCCCGCAGGCTTCGATGTAGTGCGCTATCGCCTTCTCCGGCACGTCGTCCAGCGCAACCCGGCCATGGTCGATCACCACCGCACGCCCGCAAAGATTCTGCACCGCCGGCATGTTGTGGCTCACGAACAGCACCGTCCGCCCCGCCCGCGCCACCTCGCCCATCTTCCCCAGGCATTTCTTCTGGAACTCCGCGTCCCCAACCGCCAGCACTTCGTCGATCAGAAGGATCTCCGGCTCCAGATGCGCCGCCACCGCGAACGCCAGCCGCACGTACATCCCGCTCGAATACCTCTTCACCGGCGTGTCGATGAACTGCTCCAGCTCCGAAAACGCCACGATCTCGTCGAACTTCCGGTCGATTTCCCCCTTTTTCATGCCGAGGATCGTGCCGTTCATGTAGATGTTTTCGCGGCCCGTCAATTCCGGGTGGAACCCCGTCCCCACCTCCAGCAGCGAAGCCACCCGGCCGTTGATGACGGCCTCGCCGGAGGTTGGTTCGGTGATGCGGGTCAACAACTTCAGGAGCGTGGATTTGCCGGCGCCGTTGCGGCCGATGATGCCGATCGCTTCGCCGGGCGCCACCTCGAAGGTGGCCTCTTTCAGCGCCCAGAACAAGCCGGCGCCGTCCGGAGCCGAGGCTCCCCGGGCCGGCCCGATCTTGCCCATGTGGGCCCGCGGGTCGCGGCGGCGGAGCTTGTGCCAAAGGTATTGGCACTCGTCCGCCAGGGTATGGCGGCCGATCGTGCCGAGCTTGTAGCACTTGGAAAGATTTCTGACGGATATGGCCGACTCGCTCATAGGGTGTCCACGAAGGTGCGCTGGACGCGGTTGAACAGGAACAGCCCGCTGGCGCACAGGATCACCGTGGTGCCGATGCTGAGCGCCGCCGCGCCGGCCGTGACCGTGCCCGTGCCGGTGAACATCCAGCGCGCGCATTCCACCACGAAGGACATGGGATTGAGCCACAGCAGCGCCTTCATCCCCGGACGCACCACCAGCGAGGCCGGCCAGACGATCGGCGTGGCGTACATCCAGACCTGGGTCAGGAACGTCAGCCCGAACCGGAGATCCTGGTATTTCGTCGTCAGCCCGGCCACCCACAGGCCGAGGCCCAAGCCCAGAACCGCGCACTGGAGAATCAGCAGCGGAAACGCCAGCAACGCCCACTGCGGCGCGAGCGGCGCGGACGTGAACCAGAGGTAGTACGCGTAGAATCCGACGAACATGACGAAGTTCAGGGAAAAATGGGCCAGATGGGTGAACACCGTGGACAACGGAATGACCAGCCGGGGAAAATACACCTTGGACAAGACGGCTTTCCCGGTCACCAGCGACGTGCCGCTTTGCGTCAGGCACCCGGAAAAGTAGTTCCACAGCACGGTGCCGCACATGTAGAAGACGATTTGCGGAACGCCGTCCGTCGAAACCCGCGCGACCTGCCCGAAAATGACCGTGAAGACCAGGGTCGTGACCAACGGCTGGATGATGAACCAGAGCGGCCCCAAAACGGTCTGCTTGTAGATCGCCGTCAAATCGCGCAGCACCAGCATGCGCAACAAATCCCGGTATTCCCATATTTCCCGGAAGTCGATCCGCCACCAGGGAGACCCCGCCTTGATGATGGTTCGGTGCATGCGTCCTAGCCCAGTTTCGAAAGCAGGTTGAGCAGCGGGTTGTCCAGCAGCTTCGTCGCGCGCCGGTTCAACTGGTGCAAGCGGGACACCCGCGCGGCCAGGAAGCGGGCGCCCGGTTCGTTGCCCAGGCCTTCCAGGGCCTCGTCCGCCTGCCGCAGGTCGGTCTCCAGCACCGTCATCTTCGCGCGCGCGAATTTGAGGATGCCGTGCCGCAGGGCCGAACCGATGTCCTCCGCGCTGCGGTAATACCGCTTGCGGTCCCCCGGCTTCCGGACGCGGTGGATCAGGCCCAGCCGTTCCAATTGCGCCGCCGCTTGGCTCACCGCCGCCTTGCTCAGGCGCAGTTCCCCCTCCAGCGCGTCCAGCGACGCCTCCCCCGCCGTCAGATACAGGCAGACCAGCACCTCTCCCGCCACCCGGTTGAATCCGAATTCCTGCGCCAAACGGCCGCCCGACGCCACCAGGCGCGTTTTCACCGCTGCGCGCTTCGCTTTCGTTTCCGTGGAATAGACCATGCCTGAACTTTTATGTTTTCGTGAAAGTTACGGGTTTTCGGCCGGGTTGTCAACCCCCCTCGCGCCGCCGGCCGCACTTTTCCGGGGCGCGGCGGAAGGCCGCGGGGCCTATTCCCGTCCGGCCAGCGCCTGCTGCGCGGCGGCGCGCACGCCGGCGTCCGGATCGGCGGCCGCGATTTCCCGCAACGCCGCTTCCGCGTACGGGGACCGGACGCGCGCCAGCGCCTCCCGGCAGGCCGGGATCGCCGCGCCGAAATCCGCCAGCGCGCGGCACGCCCGGCCGTCGCCGATGCCCGCCAATGCCGCCGCCGCCGCTTCCTGCGCGGCGGCGCGGGAATCGTCCAGCAGCACACTTTCCAATGCCGGCACGTTCGAGGGCCGCGCCACGCCGGCCAGCAGATCCAGCCACGTCCGGAAATCTTCTTCGTTCTCCGCCGTCCGGATCCGTTCGGCCAAGACTTCCACGATCGCGGCGCCTTCCAGCGCCGCCACGACCGCCCGCAGGTTGCGGCGCTCGTCCGGACGTTCCTCGCGCGCGGCCATGTCCGCGACGGCCTCCGCGACGGGGCGGGAATCCGCGCTGCCGAAAACCTTCCGCAAATCGTTCTGGGCGTCGCTGGCGGGTTCCTGGCACAACCGGACGAGACCCGCCGCCAGCGCGCGCGGAGTGCCGATCCGGACCAGCAGCCGCAGCGCGGCGATCTCCGCGCGCCGCTCCCCGCTCCGCAACGTCCGCTCGAGCGCGTCCACGGCGCCATCGCCGCGCCGCACCAGTTCCGCGGCCAGCGCGATCGTCTCGGGCGATTCCCCTGCGCGGATTTGCTGAGCCAAGCGACGGCACAGATCGGCCGCGGCGACAGCCTGAAAATTCATCTGGACCGGCGCAACGGATTCTTCCTCCGCGACGCTCGGTTCCGGAAACGAAACGGCGACCGCTTGGACCGGGACGGGTTCGGCGGGCGCCGCGGTTTCCGCCGGCGGCGAAGAGGCAACCGGATCCCGCGCGCAACGGGCGCGGAGGAGCGCCGCGAACACCAACAGGACCAGCGCCGTCCCGGCGATCTGCGCCCGCTTGCCCAGGCCTGCCTCCATCGGGATCGGCCGCGCCCTACGGCGCGGGAGCCGCCACCAGCTTGTACGTGCCTTTCCGCGGCGGCGGCGCGGTGATCTTGACGTAGTACGTGCCCGGCTCCAGCGGCAGGACGAGACGCGAAGCCAAGCCGACCGCGTTGTCGTTCTGGCCGACCAGGTCGTTCCGGTTCCCCGGTCCGTAGAGTTTCAGGATCGTGTCGGTCAAGGTGCCCAGCGCCGTCTGGATCCGATAGGTTCCGGAGGTCGGCGCCGCGAATTCGAACCAATTCGCGTCGCCCGCGTACCGGACGTTGCCGGTCAGGTTCGTCGTGCCCAGTTCCAGGACGGTCGGCGCCGCGCCGGTTTCTTCGATGTCGCGCAGAATCCGCTCGGCGCCCGCCGCGATCCGGCCGTCCACGCCCTCGCGCAGCACGCTTGCGATCCAGTTGCTGCCCGCGGCCAAGGCCGCTTCGAAGGTGA
The DNA here is from genome assembly GCA_938003985.1 of uncultured Verrucomicrobiota bacterium. Classification (GTDB taxonomy): domain Bacteria; phylum Verrucomicrobiota; class Kiritimatiellia; order CAIQIC01; family Lenti-01; genus Lenti-01. Next base: position 37,392 of record CALKWZ010000067.1, read on the forward strand.
TCCGGCAGGACCCCGGATCGTTGGGCACGGTCCAGACGCATTGCATCTCGCGCTGGGCGATCTTGGAAGCGCTCGCCGGCGGGCCGGACGCGTCGTTCGTGGCCGTTCCGTCGTATTCCACGATGGCGCCGGCGGCGGGCAGCCGCCACGCGCCGTTGGTCGTCCGGGCCACGGTGCCGGTGCCGAACGCGGCGGGTTCCGTCGGCAGCTCGAAGCGCAACCGCGCCCGGGCGGTCGGATAGCTCAGCAGGGTCCAGCGGCACGTGACCACGCTGCCCGGCACCAGGTTGTCCGGCACGGCCAGGCTCCGGACCACGACGCCGGCGCGTCGCTGGGCTTCCTGCGGCGTTTCGAACGGTTTGGCATCCCGGGCCAAGGGTTCGTGCTGCAGGGCCGGTTCCGTCCCGCCTTCCGCGATGGTGCGCGCGATTTCCTTGCCGTCCAGGCCGTACGGCGCCACGTCCAGGCCGGCGGGGACATTGGCGTTGAGATAGGCGTAGCCGTCCTGCCGCGCCGCGAGGAACCGGATCCGGCACGTCCCCGGGAACCGGGGCACCGTCCAATCCGCTTCGAAACTGTAGATCCGCGACGTCCACTCGCCCAGCGTCCGGGTTCCGGGCGCGGTGCCCGCCAACCGGCCGTTGAGCGTCACGTTCGTGACGCCGGGACCTTCCGGCAGCCGGATCTTCAGCCCCGAACGCACCGGTTCGTAGGCTTCCACCTGCCAGCGCACCGGGCAGACGCTGCCCGGCACCAGGTTGTCCGGCATCTGGACGTCCTGGACGACCGCGCCCGCCAGCAGCGCCAAATCCAGTTGCGCCAGTCCCGCGGACTTGCACGTCACCGTCAGCTTCGTCGTCGCGGCGTTGGCCTTGGCGTCGTAGGCCGTCACCGTGATGAGATTCGATCCGGGATACAGCGTCAGGCCGTCGCAACTCCAATTCGCCGTGCCCGCGCAGAGCCGGTCCCGCTCCGCGCGCGCGTTCGACGCTTCCACCCGGACCAGGCCGCCGACCGCGGCCGCCCGGCCCTTGAGGTTCAGCGTCCGGTTGGTGGTCGTCCAGGTCGCGCGGGTCGTCGGATTCGTGATCGCGACCGTGGGCGGCGGATCGTACAGCGCGGTCACCAGGTTGCTGGCGTTCGCCGTCCAGGTCGCGTTCGTGCCGTCCGCCGCATCCACGCCCGTCCAGCCCACCAGTTTCCAGCCGCCCGTCAGCGCGGCCGGCGCGCTCAAGCCCACGACGGTCCCGTTCGTGTAGCCGAACTTGCGCGGCGTGGTCCCCGCCGAAACCTGGAACACGTCCGCCGGCGTGGTCCGGATCGGGACGTTTTTCACGGAACCATCCAGCCCCAGCGCCCGCACCGAAACGTCCACCCCGAACCAGGCCGCAACCGCTTTCGCGGACGACAGGGTTACCGTGGCGTTCGACGACGTGCCGGACGCGGCGCCCGTCCAGCGGAAAAAGCGCGAACCGGGGGCCGGCGTCGCCCGCAGCGAAACCGCGGTGCCCTGCCTGAACCAGCCGCTGGCCACGTTGACCGAACCGTTGCCGACGGCCGCCGTCTCCAGCCAGACGTTCGTCCGCCACTGCCAGGTCACCGTCGTGTTGTTCGTCAGCACGAACGGGCCCGTGTTCGTGGCCGCGCCCGTCTTCGGCGCGCTGCCCGTCGCCGTCCAGCCCACGCAGACCAGCTGGGTCGCCCCGCCCAGCGCGAGCGGCGAACCCGCCACGCCCGCGTTCGTCGTGACGTCTTTCCGCATCCAAACGGTGCCCGCCGGCTCCGGCACCCCGTAGCGGCTGGAAACCGTCAGCGAATTGGTCGCGATCGCGAACTCCGCCGCCAGCGATTTGGCCGACGTCATCCCGACCGTGATCGCGGCCGCCGTGCTCGCCGACGCTCCCGACCAGCGGGCGAACTTGAAGCCCGCCGCCGGCAACGCCCGCACGGCCACGTTGCTGCCCCGGCGCTGCCAGCCGCTCGCCACGCTGACCGCGCCGCCGTCGCCGGCCGCCGTCTCCAGCCAGACGTTCGTCCGCCATTGCCATACGATCTTCGTGGCATTCGTCAGCGTGAACGGCCCCGTGTTCGTGGCCGCGCCCGTCTTCGGCGCGCTGCCCGTCGCCGTCCAGCCCACGCAGACCAGCTGGGTCGCCCCGCCCAGCGCGAGCGGCGAACCCGCCACGCCCGCGTTCGTCGTGACGTCTTTCCGCATCCAAACGGTGCCCGCCGGCTCCGGCACCCCGTAGCGGCTGGAAACCGTCAGCGAATTGGTCGCGATCGCGAACTCCGCCGCCAGCGATTTGGCCGACGTCATCCCGACCGTGATCGCGGCCGCCGTGCTCGCCGACGCTCCCGACCAGCGGGCGAACTTGAAGCCCGCCGCCGGCAACGCCCGCACGGCCACGTTGCTGCCCCGGCGCTGCCAGCCGCTCGCCACGCTGACCGCGCCGCCGTCGCCGGCCGCCGTCTCCAGCCAGACGTTCGTCCGCCATTGCCATACGATCTTCGTGGCATTCGTCAGCGTGAACGGCCCCGTGTTCGTGGCCGCGCCCGTCTTCGGCGCGCTGCCCGTCGCCGTCCAGCCCACGCAGACCAGCTGGGTCGACGCCCCCAGCGCGATCGGCGAGCCCCCCACGCTGGCGTTCGTCGCCGTGTTCCGGCGCGTCCAGATCGTGCCCACCGCCGGATCCGGCGTCCCGTAGGCGCTTTCGATCTTCAAGCTCGGACTGGCCGCCTGCGACACCGTGAACGGACGGTCGATGCCCCCGCCCTGCACCTTGATGGCGCCGGAGCGGGCCGGACCGACGTTTTCCGCCACGTCGTAGACCACGGTCCCGTTGCCCGTGCCCGCGCCGGACTGGATCGTGATCCACGGCGGAGCATCGCCCGCCGTCCACGGCAGGGCGGTCGTCACCGCGATCGTCTGCCCGGCCACGGCCAACTCGGAATGCGAGCGGCCGGTCGGCGTCAGCAGCACCACTGGAATATGCGCGCCGAACGTCCGCGCGATGATTTCCATGCCGGCGTCGTTGGGATGGAATCCGTCGGAGACGAACAGGCCCGCGCCCGAACCGAACGCGGACTGGACGTCGGCCAGGCGGATGCCGTTGGCCGAGGCGTACGAGCGCAAATAGCTGTTGTAGGCCTGCACCTTGGACATTTCCCCGGCCCGCGGTCCCACCATGGGCGGGATCGTGCCGATGACCGGAATGGCGCCGTACGACCGCACCCGCAGGGCCGTCTGCAAAACCGTGTTCGCCACTTCCTGCATGCTTTTTCCGGGATCGTTGATGTCGTTGGTCCCGTACAGCAGCAACACGTAGGACGGATCGTACTGCGCCAGCTGGGAGTCGATGACCCGCAAACTGTAGCTGGCCGTCACCCCGCCGACGCCGGCGTTGATGGTCGGCGCCCCGGTGTTCCGGTTCAGCCGGATCGGATAGGAAACGCTGACGAATTCCGCCCGCCCCTGCGTGATGCTGTCGCCCATGCAGAGCACCGGCCCCTGAGCCTGGCTGGCCGAAACGCCCCACGCCGACCACGTCGCCGCCAGCAGCGCGGCCCGAATCCATCGTTTGTGCATGCTCATTCCTTGGCTAGAGAGAGGGAATCGCTCCGCCTGAAAACCGTTATTTCCGCGACTTTACGCCCCTTGCCCCCCGTTTCAACCCAAAATATGGCCATTTTGCGCCGCGCCCGGTTGACGTGGCCCCGAAAATGGGCCATCTATCGCCCTATGCCGAACCCACCCCCCGCCTTTTTCGACAAACGCCGCCTCGGAATCCTCGCCGGGGCGCTCGTGCTGCTCGCCGGCGCCGCATGGCTGCTCCGCGCCCGCGGTCCGGCCCCCGATTCCGCGCCCGCCGCCGCCCGCGAAACCTCCGCGCCGGTCGCGCCCCCCCCCGAACCGGTCCCCGCACCGACCGCTGCGCCCGGCGCCGAATCGGCGCCGGCGCCTTCCGCGCCCGCCGCGGTTGCCGAACCGGCGGCGCCGCCGGCCGTGGCCGCCAGCTACGACCAGCGGATCGCCGCTTTGCTCGCCGCCGTCCAAAACCGCCGTGCCGCCGGCGACGCCGCGGTCCGCCGCCAAATTCCCGCTCTTCTGGCCTCGAACGATCCCCTGGATGCGATCGTCGGCCTCGCGCTGCTGGCCGGAGCCGGGGCCTGGGAGCTCCTGCCCGCCGGGTCCGGCTCCACCCCGGAAATCGCGCTGGCCGCCGCCGATCTGTGCGCCGCCCTCTTCGAACCCCAGGTCGCCCGCGACCTGCTGGTCCAATGGATGGCCCGCGCGGGCGGCCCCCAGGCCGCCGGCGAAAAAGCCCACGATCTGCTCCTGAAAGCCAACCTGCCCTACGGCGGCGGCAGCGCCGCCCTCGACTTCATGCAGAACGTCAACGATCCGCAAGCCATCTTCATCGGCCTCTACGAATTCGCCGTGGATCCGCGCCTGCCCGGCGCCGTCCGCTCCGAAGCGCTCGTCCGCCTGCGCGCGCGGATGGAACCCGACGCCTACCGCGACCTCGTCCGCGAATGCGCCGAACGGGCCCGCGCGGACGACGAGGACTGGGCGCTCCGCGCGGAACGCCTGCAGGCCCGCTTGGATGCCGCCGTGGACCGCCGGTTCGTCGAAACGGAACTGGCCGATCCGTATCCCGGCTTCGTGGAAGACCTCGAGCTCCAGCTCCGGTACGGGCTCGCGGAAGAACGGTTGGATTTGACCGCGGAAACCGCCGCGTTTTTCCGCGACGCCTTGGTCCGACTGGATGCCGCCGCCCTGTCGGGGCCGGACCGCGCCGCCGCTCTGCGCCTGCGCCGGCTGCTGGAGTCCAAGCTCCGCTAGGCCCCCGCCCTACTGCATCTGCTCTTCGCGCCAGTAGATGGGCGTGACCTTTTTCTCGCCCACCTCGAACACGGCCCACACGCCGCTTTCGACCCCGCCGTTCTCGCCGATGGAAACCACGCGGACGAACTGGCGGTCGGACACGGAAATCTTGTCGGCCAGCGACGCATCCATGCCGGTCTTGCCGATCGCGTCCTGCACGCTGTCGAAACCGTCGTCCTTCGTGTTGGGCAGGCCGTCGTCGCCGAGACGGTACTTGAGGATGTCGTCGACGACCCAGTCGTCCATCATCTTGCCGTTGGCCGCCGTCAGCGTCAGGAGCACCTCGCGCGAGGCGGTGTTGACGTTGACCTTGCCGTCGCCGAACGTCGTCAGCAGGTGCGCGATGCCGCGCAGGGGTTCGCTCTTGGGATCCGGCGGCGGTCCGCCGTAGACGATCGCCGGCGTGAAGCCCTTGATCAGCAGAAGTTCGTCCACGGTGTCCAGCGGGGCGTTCTTGGGTTTGTAGCCCTGCGCCTTGTAGTAGGCGTCGTCCTCTTCCGCGCCGTTGAGGCGGTGTTCGTCGCCCGCATCCGTCCAGTCCATGAAGCAATCGATCAGTTCGGGCCAGTTTTCTTCCGGCACGCCGGCCAGATCGAGCAATTCTTCCCAGTCCTCGTCGCCCAGCTTGTTGACGTTGCGCCGGCCGGCTTCGGGCAGGATGTCCACGACGGCCTGGGAAGCGCCCATCGCGACGGTGGTGCCGGCCACGCCGATGCCGCGACTCAGGTTCTTCGCCAGGATGCGCAGGTCTTCCTTTTCCTCTTCGCCTTCCTCGAAGGCGTTGCTTTCGTAGCTTTTCGCGAGCAGGAACTTGGCGTACTCCACGCCGCCGCGCGCCGCGACCTGCGCCTTCATCCGCTTGCGCGCATGGGAAGTGATGCCGGCCTCGATGTGCATCTCGTAGGCCAAGCCGCCGATCAGCAAACTGAGAATCAGCACCGTCCACAGCGCCACGATCAGCGCCGCGCCGCCTTGCCGCTGGGCGGTCCGCTTCACGGTCCGCCCTCCTCCGGCGCGGCGGTTTCCCCGCCCTCGCCCGCGCGCAGCGTCACCTTGTTCTCGCCGGCGGACGCTTCCGGCGCGGCGTCTTCCGGGCGCCCCACGTCGGTCGTGCGGTCGCGCCGTTCGCGCCCGGGCAGGTCCGGGGCCACTTCCAGTTCCACCAGCCGCTGCAGTTCCAGTTCCTCGTCGAATTCGGCGCGCTTTTTCATTTTCAGCGTCACGCGCACGAGCTTGGGCAGCGAATTGGTTTCCTCCCAGTCCGTGCTCCAGGAATCCACGTCGAAATCGTACCATTCGCAGGTGAACTCTTCGGCTTCGGGACACACCAGCCACGGCTCGGCGTCGTTTTCGTCCGCGTCCTCGGTCAGGTGCGGCCAGGCGCGCACCGTCAGGCCGCGCTCGCCCGCCGCGGAATCCACGGTCACGGACAGCCGGTGCAGGCCGTTGCGCAGCGGCGAATCGGGCGGCAGGAACGCCGTGCCGCTCGTCACCCAGCTGGCCTTGTCCCGTTCCAGCCAGAAACCGAACGCTTCGGGCTTGGAAGGAAACCACGCCGCGCCGCGCAGCGCCGTCACGAGCTGCTCCATGGCGAATTCGCCGTAGTGCAGCTGTTCGAGCATCTCCCCGCCGCGCGTCCAGGCCTTGGTGACGCTCCAGAAAGTGCCCGCCGCGATGGCCGCCGCCAGGCTGAAGATCACCAGCGCCACCAGCAGTTCGATCAGCGTGAAGCCTCTGCGCCTGTTTCGCCGCGCGCGCATCAGAGCACCTTCGGTTTCAGCGTGCGCACGCCGTCGCCGTTTTCCGGCACGTAGAGATACTGGACGGCTTCTTCCATCGAACGGCGTTCGCCCGTGCCCCAGAACACGCGCGTCGTCAGCAGGAACAGGCCTTCCTTCTGCTCGTCGTCCGCGCCGAAATCCTCGAGGGTGCGCGTCCAGGACCAGCCCGAAGGCCCGCCCTCGAAGCCGCCGCTCTCCTGGCCGGCCTGGATCTCGTCGAGCAGGCGCAACGGGTTTTCCGCGTCCACGCGGCCGAGCATGCGCCGCGCCATTTCGTAGTTGCGCGCCTGGCGCACGACGGCCAGCGAGCGCGACGCGGCTTCCACCAGCCCGCCCAGCGCGATGCCGAGGATCACCACCGCCAGCAGCACCTCCACCAGCGTCATGCCGGCATTCCCCGGCATCCTCTGGCGCCCGTTGCCTGACACCTGTCCCCTGTTCTCGTCCCTACTCACGTTGCACCTTGGCCTTGCCCGTCACCGGATCGATCTGGATCCGCGCGCGCCGGTTCTCGTCGTCGCCGATTTCGATCTCGTAGCCTTCGCACCGGCCGTTGGGATAGTAGTTCACGAAATGGATTTCGTCGATTTCCTGGCCGCCGCGGAACGAGAGGATCTGGATGCCGTCTTCCAGCTTGCGGACCTGCTGGGAGACCGGCGCGGGCCCCGCCGGGGCCGCCGCCTCGGCGCCGGTGGCCACCTCGCCCATGCCGCCGCCCCCGCCCCCGTCCAATTCCCCGAAAAACACGTCTTGCTTGCGTTCCGGCTTGCCCTGTTCCGCCAGTTCGAGCGTGCCCTTGCGCTGGTCGAAGAGGATCGCCATGTAGCGCTGGCCGAGCACGGCCTTCACCTGCGCGTTGCGGTGCATGGTCAGCACCAGCCGGGTGGAATTGCGCAGCTTGGCGCCGCGGAACGAGCGCGCGAACGTCGGCAGCGCCACCGCCGACGCGATCCCGATGATGACCACCACCAGCAGGATTTCAATCAGCGTGAAGCCCCCGCGACCGGTTCGCCGCCGCGCCATGCCGCCGTCCTTCCCGCCGGCCCCGCGCCGGCCCTACTTGACGTCGTCCGCGCTGCCGAAGCTGCCGTCCGGACCCGCCGACGCCACCGTGTAGACGTTGCCCTGCTTCGTGAACTGGTACTCCACCCCCCACGGATCCTTCAGGCCTTCCGCCTTGCGGATGTAGGGCCCGTTCCAGTTCGGCTCGCTGCCCTTCGTGATCAGGTTCTGCAGGGATTCCGGCAACTTGCCGTTGTCGGTCTCGTACAGGTCGATGGCCGTCGAAATGGCGCCGACGCCCGCGCGCGCCGCCGCGATCTGGCTCTGCCCCACGCGCCCGCCCAGCCGCGGCACCGCCACCGCCGCCAGGATGCCGATGATGACCACCACCAGCAGGATTTCGATCAAGGTGAAGCCCGCGTCCTTGCGGGCGATTTCGTCGTTCCGTGTCTGCATCGCGAACCTCCGGGCCAAAGTTGAGCTCCAAGGTTCAACCTTACCACGTTCCCGGCCCCCGGCCCAAAGCCTTTTTGCGGCCGGTCGTCTCCAGCCAAACGCCCGGCCGGAGGGGTCCGGGCCGGGCGCGGCGGGGGCGGAACGTCCGCGGGCTCAGTTGCGGCCGACGCTGTGGTAGGTGAAGCCCAGCGCGCGGATTTCCTCGGGATTGAAGACGTTGCGGCCGTCCACGATCACGGGGCAGGCCATGACGCTCTTGAGCTTCTGCAGGTCGAGCTTCTTGACCGCGTCCCATTCCGTCAGGATCAGGACCAGGTCGGCGTCCCTGGCGCACTCGTAGAGGTCCTGGACGCAGTCGAGTTCGGGATGGATTTCCTTGAACTTGGCTTCCGCGACCGGATCCCAGGCGCGCAGCTTGGCCTTCATTTCTTCCAGTTTCGGCACGAAGTAGAGGCTCGGGGCTTCGCGGACGTCGTCCGTCTCGGGCTTGAACGCCAGGCCGAAGATCGCGATCTTCTTGTCCTGCACGACCCACAGCTCCTGCTTGATCTTCTTCATCACGTATTCGCGCTGCGTCTTGTTGATCGCCTGGACTTCCTTGAGCAGCTTGAATTCGTGGCCGAGGGCGTCGGCCAGGCGCACGAAGGCGTCCACGTCCTTCGGGAAGCACGAGCCGCCGTAGCCCACGCCGGCGCTGAGGAAGCGCGGCCCGATGCGCGGATCGAGGCCCATGCCCTTGGCGACCTGGCTCACGTCGGCGCCCGCCAGCTCGCAGATGCGCGCGACGGCGTTGATGTAGGAAATCTTCATCGCCAAAAACGAGTTCGAGGCGTGCTTGGTCAGCTCCGCGCTCGTGACGCTCATGCGCAGGAATTCGCCGCCGCCCTTTTTCAGGATCGGCCGGTAGATTTCCTCGAGCAGGTCGCCCGCCCGCTGGCTTTCCACGCCCACCACGATGCGGTCCGGGTGCGTCGCGTCTTCGATCGCCGTGCCTTCGCGCAGGAATTCGGGGTTCGAGGCCACGTCGAAATCGGTGTCGGCGCGCAGGTATTTCAGGACCGTGCGCTTGAGGTGCTCGCTCGTCTTGGCCGGCACGGTGCTCTTCTCGACCAGCAGCCGGTAGCCCGTCATGTGCTCCGCCACCTGGCGGCCGACCTGCTCGACGTAGGTCATGTTGGCCTCGCCCCCCACGCCCGGCGGGGTGCCCACGGCGATGAAGATCACTTCGGCGAACGCCGTGCCTTCCGCGATGGACGTGCTGAATTTCAGCCGGCCGGACTTCACGTTGCGCGCGACGATCTCGTCCAGGCCCGGCTCGTAGATCGGCATGATCCCCTTGTGCAGCAGGTCGATCTTCTTGGGATCGTTGTCGATGCACAGGACTTCGTGGCCCGCGTCCGAAAAACACGCGCCCGTCACCAGCCCCACGTAACCTGTTCCTACCACGGATATCTTCATCGCTCTGCTCCTCGGGGTTCCGCTTGAATCAAACCGGCACCGTAAGCGAGTTGCCGGCCAAAATCAATCCTTTCCCATCCCCCGCCCGCCCGCCGACTTCCGCCGCCGCCATCCCGCCCCGCCCGCCTCTTCCGCAGCCTTTTTCTCGCCATTGTCGAGAAATGGAGTAGAGTATGGAAAATACATCCACGAGGCACCGACATGAAAATCTCCACCAAAGGCCGCTACGGATTGCGCACGCTGATGGACATCGCGATCCATCAGGCGCAAGGCCCGGTCAATCTCCACGACATCGCCGAACGCCAGGGCATTTCGTCCAAGTACCTCTGGCAGATCGTGAATCTCCTGAAAACGGCCGGTCTCGTCCGCGGCATGCGCGGCCCCAAGGGCGGCTACGTCCTCCTGCGCGCCCCCGAAGCCATCACCCTGCTCGACGTCATCCAGATCCTCGAAGGCCCGATCTCGCTCGTCGAATGCGTGGACGACCCCACCGCCTGCTCCCGCGTGAACAATTGCGTGGCCCATTCCGTCTGGACGGAGGTCAGCCAGGCGGTCCGCGACGCCCTGGCCCGCCTCAGCCTGGCCGAAATCCTCCGCCGCCACGTCTCCTCCGGCGATGCCGGCCAATACGTGATCTGACGTGCACCCGTTCCTGCCGCTGTATGCCGCAACGGGCCTGATCTTGGCCGCGGCGCTGGCCTGGTGGTTCGTGGCCGCCGCGTTCCTGCTGTGGGGCGCCCGGCTGGCGGGCGTCGAGCGGCGTTCGTTCGGCCGCGCCCTCGCCACGATCCTGCTCGGCGGCCTCGCTTGGGCGGCCGCGCAGGCGGTTTTCCTTTCCGCGCCGCTCGTCGGCACCGGCGCGGGCCTGCTGCTGGGCTTCTGCGTTTCCGCGGCGGTGATGACGCCGGTTTTCGACACGTCGTTCGGCAAGGCCTTCGCCGCGAACGTGCTGGCGTGGCTGTTGCCGTTCGTGCTCGCCGGCGCGCTGTTCCTGCTGGGCTTCGCCTTGCTCGGCGTCCTGATGCTGCTGGCCTAGCCGCCGCAGATCAGGCGCCAGGCCATGGAGCCCCGGGGCGGAATTTTCGGCAGGTCCGCCGGATCGAACCAGCGCGCTTCGGCCAATTCCTCGGGCTGCAGCGTCAGTTCGCCCGCTCTCCATTGCGCCGTGAACCCCACCATCATCTGGTTCGGATACGGCCAGTGCTGGCTGGCGACGTAGCGCACGTCGCCCACCTCGATGCCGGCTTCTTCCTTTACTTCGCGCCGCACGCAGTCTTCCAGCGATTCGCCCAGCTCGACGTAGCCCGCCAGGCAGGTCCACAGGTCCGGGATGCGCTGCACGTGCCGCGCCAGCAGGACCTTCCCCTCTTTTTCCACCCGCACGATCACCGCCGGCGCCAGGCTCGGGTATTCCGTGCGGCCGCACGCGGCGCAGGTGCGCGCCGTCTCGGTCGCATGATCCGCCAAAGGCCCGCCGCACGCGCCGCAGAAGCGGTGCGCGGCGCGCCAGTTCAGCAACCCCAGCGCGCGGCACGCGGTCGCCGCGTGCGGCGCTTCCGCGCCCAGCAGCGTCCGGAGCCGCGTCCATTCGCAGCCCGCGGGCGGATCCTCCGCCGCGCCGGAGACGCCCACGGCGCGGATGCCCTGCGGCTGCACGCTGAAATCGTCCAGCGCCGCGCGCGTTTTGTTCAGTTCGGCCAGCGCCTCCGCCCCCGCCGGCTCCAGCCCGCCCGCGCGCACCAGCAACTGGCCGTCGCCGAAAACGAAAAGTTTTCCGGAATCCTCCATGCGCGCCCCTACTTCACGATCGCGATGTTGGCGCCGAACCAATGCACCGCGAGTTCCGCCAGCGATCCATCCTTGGCCATCGCCGACAGTTGCGCCTGCACGGCGCTGCGCAAGGCCCGATCGTTTTTCCGGAACGCCACGCCGTACTTTTCGGCGGCGAACCGGTTGGCCAGGATGCGGTAGGATTTTCCGCCCCGCCCGATCCGGTCGTAGGCCATCAGCTCGTCCATCATCACCGCTTCCACCCGCCCCGCATCCAAGGCCGCCAGCGCCTCCGGAATGCTCTTGAACGCGACGATTTCCCCCAGCAGTTCCTTGAAATTCAGCGTCGCATCCAGCGCTTCCAGCGCGCTCGATCCCGCCTGCAAACCGAGCCGCCGCTCGGCCAGATCCTTCCGCCCGGAAACGGGGGCGTCCGCCCGCACCACCAGCACCTGGGCATTGGCCAGATAGGGCGCGGTGAAGGTCCAGCGCGCCCGGCGCGCCGGCGTGATCGTGAATCCGCTCCAGATGCAATCCACCCGGCCGGAATCCAGCTCCTGTTCCTTTTCGTCCCAGGCGATCGGCCGCAACGTCGCGGCGATTCCCAGCCGCGCGCACACGGCGCGCGCCAAGTCGACGTCGAAGCCCGTCAACTCCCCGCGCTCGTCGCGGAACCCCAGCGGCGGAAACGCCTCGTCGAGCCCCACGACCAGCTCCCCTTTCGCCCGCACCCGGTCCAGCGACGGATCCGGCGACTTCGCCGCCGGCGCCGCGCCGCCCCGCGCCAACCCGACGAGCCCCAGCCAAGCGAGCGCGAGCAGAGCGCGAATCAAACGGACCTGCGGATTCGTCAACATTCCTTTTTCCAGCGCGGCAGATTGTATTCCAAAATCTCCACCAAAATGTCGCGGACGTTCTTCGTCAGCTTCCAGTCCGGATAGTGCGCCTGGAATTTCGAGACGTCGCTGACCCACCAGACGTGGTCGCCGACGCGGTTCGTCTCGACGTAGGTCGTCCGCATCTTGCGGCCGGTCAGTTCCTCGCACAGCTGCACGGCTTCCTGCATGGAGCAGTGGCTGAAGCGGCTGCCGCCCATGTTGTAGACCTCGCCCGCGCGCGGCGCGGCATGGAACGCCGCGAACGACGCCACGAGATCTTCGCTGTGGATGTTGTCGCGCACCTGCTTGCCCTTGTAACCGAAAATCCGGTATTCGCGCCCCGTCGCCGCGCACTTCATCAGGTACGCCAAAAATCCGTGCAGTTCCGCGCCCGAATGCCGCGGCCCCGTCAGGCAGCCGCCGCGGAAGACGCCCGTCTGCATGCCGAAATAGCGTCCGTACTCCTGCACCATCACGTCCGCCGCCACCTTCGACGCCCCGAAGAGCGAATGCGTCGTCTGGTCGATGCTCATCGTCTCGTCGATGCCTTTTTCCGCGTACGGGCCGCTGGCGCATTCCCAGCGCGTGGCCTGCTCGACCAGCGGCAGGCGGTTGGGCGTGTCGCCGTAGACCTTGTTGGTCGAGGTGAAGATGAACGTGGCCTGCGGCGCGAACTGGCGCGTCGCTTCCAGCAGGTTCAGCGTGCCCTGCGCGTTCACGCCGAAATCCGTGAACGGCTCGCGCGCGGCCCAGTCGTGCGACGGCTGCGCCGCCGTGTGCACCACCAGGTCGATCGCCCCCGCCGCCTCGAACGCCTTCCGCACCGCGCCGAAATCGCGGATGTCCGCGGCCACCGCCGTGAACGCCTCCCCCAGCGCCGCCTGCAGCTCCTCCACCGCCCACTTCGTCGAGGCTTCCGGACCGAAGAAATATTCGCGCAGGTTGTTGTCCACGCCGATCACGCGGTAGCCCTGCCGCCCGAAATGCAGCGCCGTCTCCGAACCCACCAAGCCGCCCGAACCCGTCACCAAGATCGTTTTCATAGAGGGCCCACTATGCCACGGAACGCGGAAAACGTCTCGCCCAGACTTTCCAACGGCGGCGGCACGTCCTAGACTGGCGGGCATGGAACGAATGCTCGAGCAACTGGCCGCCGCGCTCCTCGCGCGCAAACAGACCCTCGCCACGGCCGAATCCTGCACCGGCGGCCTCGTGGGCGCCGCGCTCACCGCCCTCCCCGGCAGTTCCGCGTGGTACCGCGGGGGCGTCGTCGCCTACGCCAACGAGCTGAAAATCCGCTTGCTCGGCGTGCCGCCCGACATTCTCGCCGCCCACGGCGCCGTCAGCCTCGAAACCGCCCGCGCCATGGCCGCGGGCGCCCGCGCCGCGACCGGCGCCGATTTCGCGGTTTCCATCACCGGCATCGCCGGCCCGTCCGGCGGTACCCCCGAAAAACCCGTCGGACTCGTCTTCATCGGCGTGGCCGCCCCGCACGGAACGGCCACCTTCAAACACCACTTTTCCGGCTCGCGCGCCGACATCCGCCAAGCCGCGACCGAAACCGCCCTGCGGCATCTGCTCGAGGCGGTTGAATCCTAGACCCCCACGGCCTTGCGACAAGCGCGGTTCCGATTAGGTTCTAAAGACCCCCACGGCCTTGCGCCGTGGGTGAATCAGGTCCGTCGCAACGGGCGACGAAACCAGCAAAACAACCCGCCGGTCAGCGCATCAGCAAATCCGGCGGCGGCGGCGCATTCCGCCCCGGCACCACGATCTGCGACGCGCGCTCGCGCTGCATCGCCGCCATTTCCTCGCGCAGATCCGCGATGGCCTGCTTGATCGCCGGCGCGAAACCCGCCACGGCGTCGGCCAGGGTCTTGGCCCCTTCGACTTCGCCGCTCAGCGGCAGCACGCCGCCCGGCGTCATCACTTGCGTCGCCGCCGTGAAAATCGGCTCGCGCGACGGATCGTCCGACCCGTCCGCCTTCACCGGCACCAGCTTGCGCATCGTACCGGCCTTCAAATCGGTATAGCTTTCCTCGCGGTAGAGGTTCGCCGCATCCATCTGGACGTCTTGCAGTTCGGAATCCGCCATGGTCGTTCTCCTTGTGTGAAATCGCTTCGTGCGAGGTGGCGCGCGCCGGTTCCGGAGCGCTCAGTCTTTCAGCATCATTTCCCGGAGGGTCGCCAGCGCCTGGTTCTGCAACTGGCGCACGCGCTCCCGGGTGATGTTCAGCCGCGCCCCCACTTCTTCCAGCGATTCGGGCGCCACGCCCCCTAGTCCGAACCGCCGCTGCAAAATCAACCGCTCCCGCTCGTTCAGGGTCTGGATGTGCTCTTCCATCTCCTCGAGCAACTGGCTGTCGTTCAGCGCTTCGAACGGCGAACGCGCCTCCGGATCGCTGACCGTGTCGCCTTGGCTTTCGCGGCCGTCCTCGCCGATCGGCGCGTCGAGCGACGACGGCCGCTGGGACACTTCCAGCCAGTACCGGATCGTTTTTTCGGTCACGTCGAGCCGCTTGGCCAGTTCCGCCGGCGTGGGCGCGCGGCCCAGCTCGTGCGAGAGGGTTTCCTGCATCCGCCGCATGCGGAACAACTTGTCCACCATGTGCGACGGCAGCCGGATCGTCTTGCCCTGGTTCGCCAGCGCCCGGCGGATGCCCTGCTTGATCCACCACGCCGCGTAGGTGCTCAGCTTGCCGCCCTTTTTCGGGTCGAACCGGTCCACGGCCTTCATCAGGCCCATGTTCCCCTCGGAAATCAGGTCCAGCAGCGGCAACCCCAGCCGCGCGTAGTCCCCGGCGATCTTGACGACGAGGCGCAGGTTCGCGCGGATCATCTGTTGGCGAGCCTTTTCATCGCCTTTCTTGATCCGGCGCGCGAGCTTCACCTCTTCTTCGGGCGTCAGCAGGTCCACCTTGCCGATTTCGCGCAGGTAGATCCGCATTCCTTGATCGTCGCGTTCGTCCATGTCCTCATCCTCCCAATCCGGGCCCGAAAATGCAAGCCTGTGGGTCGACGAAACCCGCGTGCCACGTCCAAAGATTGCGGCCCGCGCCGTTTCGGTGTATCACACCGCAAACATGGCCGATTTCTCTCCAGCCGACGTCGTCGCCGCGATCGCCACCGCTCCGGGCGCGGGCGCCATCGCCATCGTCCGCCTCTCGGGCCCCGGCGCGCTCGTGCTCGCCGACCGCCTGTACCGCGGCGCGGCGCCGGCGCTCGCGGCGCGTCCCGCCGGCACGTTCGCGCACGGCTCCGCCGTCGCGCCCGCCACCGGCGAAATCCTCGACGACGCGCTCTGGCTCGTGTTCCGCGCGCCGCATTCCTACACCGGCGAGGATTCGGTCGAAATCCAATGCCACGGCGGCTCGCAGGCCGCCCGGCGCATCCTCGACGCCCTCCTCGCCGCCGGCGCGCGCCAGGCCGACCCCGGCGAATTCACCAAGCGCGCCTTTCTTAATGGAAAGATCGACATGACCCAGGCCGAGGCCGTCCTCGACCTCATCCAGGCCCGTTCCGAACGCGCCGCACGGCTCGCAACAGCCCAGCTCGAAGACGCCCTCGGCCGCCGGATTCGCGCGCTCTACGACGCCTTGCTCGCCGTTTCGGCCGATATCGAGGCCATGCTCGATTTTCCGGATGATGAACTGCCGCAATCGGTTCCGAATGATATTCTCGGCCGTTTGCAGGCCGTTTTCGGCGAAATCCAGGCCCTGCTGGACACCTGGCGCGAGGGGCACGTGCTGCGCGACGGGGCCCGGGTCGTCATTGCCGGCGCGCCCAATGTCGGCAAATCCACTCTTTTGAACCTGCTGGCCGGCCGCGACCGCGCCATCGTCTCCCCCCACCCCGGCACCACCCGCGATACCATCGAGGAAGCCGTCGTCCTCAACGGCTACCCGTTGCAGCTCGTGGATACCGCCGGGCTGCGTGATGCCCCGTGCGAAATCGAGCAGGAAGGCATCCGCCGTACCCGCCGCGCCTTGGCGGAGGCCGATCTGTGCGTTTGCCTCGTCGATGCCTCCCGGGAGCTCTCCGCCGAGGAAAAATCCTTCCTGGACGCCCACGACCCTCAAAAAATCCTCGTTCTGCTCAACAAAATCGATTTGGGACAACAAATTCGGCCCGAAAACCTCCCTGGAATCGAATCCATGGCCGTTTCGCTCCAAAAATCGCCGCCGACGGCCGAAATTTCGTCCAAAATCCTCCAAAAAGTCGTCCAAAAGCCATCCGGAAGCGATCAAGAGCCCGTTGCGATCTCCGAACGGCATCGAAATGCGCTACTAATTGCTTTGGATGATGTTAAATCGTCCGAAAAACGCCTAAAAACGGCCTCGGAAGCCGATTTTTTGCTAGCGGCGACCCATGCGCGGGCCGCGTTGGACCAAATCGGCTTCATTTTCGGAAAAAACTGCACCGAAGACATGCTCGACCGTCTATTTTCAAGGTTTTGTGTAGGCAAATGACGCCGCTGTTTTCGAGCGCCGCTTCTTTATCGTGATTCTAATCACAATATGATTTTCACCCCTCCCCCACCCTCCCGATGAACTCCTACGACGTCTTGGTGATCGGCGCCGGCCATGCCGGCTGCGAGGCGGCGCTGGCCGCGGCGCGGCTGGGCGTCCGCACGGCCCTGGTCACGATGGATCCGGCGGCCGCGGCCCGGATGTCCTGCAATCCCTCCATCGGCGGCATCGCCAAATCGCACATGGTCTTCGAGCTCGACGCCCTCGGCGGCGAGATGGCCCTGAACACCGACTGCACCGGAATCCAGTTCCGGGTGCTCAACCGCCGCAAAGGCCCCGCCGTCCGCGCCAACCGCGTCCAGTGCGATAAGCCGGCCTATTCCGCGCGCATGCACGCCGTCCTGCAGGCCCAGGCCAACCTGACCTTGATCGCCGACCAAGTCGAGGCCATTCAGGTCCAAAACGACCGAATTTCTGGCGTTTTTGGCCAAAAATCCGGCTTTTTGGAGGCAAAAGCCGTCGTGTTGACCGCCGGAACCTTCCTGCGCGGCAAAATCTACGTCGGCAAGACCGTCGTCCGCGGCGGACGCCTGAACGAGCCGTCCGAGGACCGCCTGAGCCTCCAGCTTCAGGATCTGGGCTTCCGAATGGAACGCCTCAAGACCGGGACGCCGCCCAGGCTGCACAAGGACAGCATTGATTACAACCGGATGCTGATCCAGCCCGGCGAAGATCCGCCGCCGTTTTTCGGCTGGCGCTGCCGGTCCGCCGCCCGGATGTTCCACGTGGAACAATCCAGTCCCGGAGCCGGTCCGGCCGCCGGTCAACCCCTGAATGTTCCACGTGGAACATTTCCGCTGCCGCCGTTCGCGCCTTGGGTTCCGGGTTCGAACCAGATCCCGTGCTGGCTGACCCATACGAATCCCCGGACGATTGAGATCATCCAGTCGCACCTGGCGGATTCAGCCCTCTATGGCGGCCTCATCGAAGGTACCGGCGTCCGCTACTGTCCGTCGATCGAGGACAAGGTGGTCAAGTTCGCGGCCCATTCGGACCACCACGTCTTCGTCGAGCCGGAGGGCAGGGGAGTGCCGGAAGTCTATCCCAACGGCACCTCGAACAGTCTGCCGCTCGAAGTGCAACTGGACATGATCCATTCGATCCCCGGCCTCGAGCGCGCCGAGTTCCTGGCCCCCGGCTACGCCATCGAGTACGACTTCTTCGACCCCACCCAGCTGACCCACGCTTTGGAAACCAAGCGGGTAGGGGGGCTCTATTTCGCCGGCCAAATCAACGGTACCACCGGCTACGAAGAGGCTGCCGCGCAAGGGTTGTTGGCCGGCGCGAACGCCGCATTGCATCTACTTGGTATGGAACAGGTTGTGTTGAAGAGGCACGAGGCCTACATCGGCGTGCTGATCGACGATCTGGTGACGAAAGGCACGAACGAACCGTACCGGATGTTTACCTCGCGCGCGGAGCACCGCCTGCTGCTGCGGCAGGACAACGCGATCTTCCGGATGGCGTCCCACGCGGAACGGCTGGGCATCGTGCCGGCCGACCGCCTGCGCGAGGTGCGCGCCATGGAAGCCGCCATCGCCCAGGAGATCGACCATCTGAACCGCAGCCACTTCGAGGGCGCCTCCCTGGCGCAAATCCTGAAGCGGCCGGAGATGGATTATGCGACGATGCCGAAGCGGAACCCCGACCTGCCGCCCGAGGTGGTGGAGCAGGTGGAGTTCGAGCTGAAGTACGAAGGCTACGTCGCCCGCGAACGCCGCCACATCGAAAAAGCCGAACAAGTCGCCCGCCAGCGGATCCCCGCGGACTTCGACTATCACGTCCTCCGCGCCCTGCGCTACGAATCCCGCGAGAAACTCTCCGCCATCCGCCCGACGGACCTCGGCCAAGCTGCCCGCATCTCCGGCGTCACCCCCGCCGACATCGCCATCCTCTCCGTCTGGCTCAAGAAGTGCGGAAATTGAATCGTCACTGATTTGGGTATTGTTTTATAAAACAATACCCTTTTCGACGGGGGTCGAAGCCCAAGAAAATCCTTCGGAATTCTTCAGCGCGCCAACAGCGCCAGCGCCGTCTGGGCGACGGGTCCGCCCGCATCGGCCCAACGCGCCGGGAAGGTATCGGGCTGGGCCAAATGGGCATTCAGCTTGGCCATCTGGAAGGAATCGGGCAAATGCGCCCGCGCGCGTTCGGCCGCCGCCTGCCAAGCCGGTTCGGCGTCCGGCAACCGGGCCGCCGCTTGCAATGCCATGCCGGCCAGATAACGGGTGAAGTCCGCGCCGGAAAAGTCCGTGCCGAATTTTCCATCTTGTCCCTGCTGCGCAATGAGATAAGAAATTCCATCGCGAATGGCCTGCGCCTGCGGCCGGCCGAGGGGCGCCATTTCGCTCGGCATCAGCGCCAGCACGGCCAGAGCCGTCACGCTCACGTCGTAGCGCGCGCGCAACTGGCCCTCGTCCGCGGACCACCCGCCATCGGCGCGCTGGGCGGCCATGAGGATTTCGACGGGCGAGGGGGCCTTGGCGATCGGCGCCGGCGCGCGCAGCCACCAGAAACCCGCGCCGCCCAGCACGACCAGCGCCGCCGCCGCGCGCCACAAGACGTCCGCCCAGCCCAACGACCGCACGACCGGCTGCCGGGCCCGCGCCAAGGTGCGCGCGGTGAAATCCCCCGACGGCTCCGGCGCGGGCTGCGCCCGCAACCGCGCCACCACGTCCGCGAAACGCGGATCCTGCAAGGGGTCAGGCGTTGTTTTCACGGAACGTCTCCTTGAGATCGGCGAGGGCGTTGAAGATGCGCGACTTGACGGTGCCGACGGGAATGCGGAGGATTTGCGCGATCTCCTCGTAGGCCAGCCCCTGGTGCACGGCCAGCACGAGCGCTTCGCGCTGCTTGGTCGGCACTTTTTCCAGCGCGGCCTGCACGTCGAGATCGTTGCGCAACTGGCCGAGCCCGCCGTCGGTGTGGGCCGGCATCTCCTCGCGGTAGCGGTCGGAAAACGTCTTGAAGCGCACCTGCCGGCGCACGTGGTCCAACCACGCGTGCCGGGCCAACGTATAGAGGAACGTCGTGAACTTCGCCGACGGTTTGTATTTCTTTCGGTAGTTCCATAGCCGCACGAAGGTCTCCTGCGCGAGATCCTCGCCATGGGAGGAAGCGCCCATGCGCGCGAAAAAGTTCAGCAGCGGCCGCCGGTGCCGCTCCACCAGCGTCCGGAACGCGTCCGCGCGTCCCGCGCGCACCCGCGCCATCAGGGCGAAGTCGTCGGTTTCGGGCTGGACGGAATCGGACATGAACAGGCATTCTTGGACCAGTTGCGCGAAAAAGAAAAGCCTTTTGGCAAAGGGTTTCCGACGCGCGAAATCGGCGTGAACCGCCGGCGCCGGAACGGCGTTTATACAGGATTGAAACCCGGATTTCGGAAAGGAAGCGCGGCATGAAAAAGAGTCTGTTGGGAATCGCGGCGGGGGCGTTGTTCGCGGGCGCGGCGTGGGGCGGCGTGCCGGCGGAACTGGAAGCGGAAGCGCGCGCCGCGGCGGCGAAAGGCGCGGCGTGGCTGGCCGCGCAGCAGCAAGCCGACGGCCATTGGGCGCTGGCGGATTCGCCCGCGCTGACGGGCCTGGCGATGTGGGCGCTGCAGGAGACCGATCCGGCCGCGCACAAGTCCGCGATCGACCGCGCCATGGTGTTCATCCTGACGAGCGTGCAGGAAGACGGGTCCATCTGGCGGCAACCGTCGGTGCAGCGCAAGGGCGGGGGACTCGCGAACTACAACACGGCGCTGTGCATGACCGCGCTGCATGCGCTGGGCCGGCCCGAACTGGTGCCGGTGATCCAGAACGCGCGCACCTATCTCGCGAAAATGCAGTACGACGGCGGCGGGGCCTACGGCGGCGGCATGGGCTACGACGCCGACCAGGGGCGGCCCTACACCGATCTCTCCAATTCCTACATGGCCTACGAAGCCATGCGCCTCACGCAGGACGTCGAGGATCTGCGCGCCGCCGGCGAACCCAAGGCCGACCTCGATTGGCAGGCCGCGCAGTCGTTCCTTTCCCAGCTCCAAAACCTGAAGGGCGTGAACACGAATTCGTACGCGAGCGAAAGCGCGGACGACCAAGGCGGCTTCGCCTATTCGCCCGGCGCGGGCCCCGCGACCACCAACGCCGAAGGCAAGGTCACGCTGCGCTCCTACGGCAGCATGACCTACGCCGGCCTGCTCGCGCTGATCTACGCCCAGGTGGACGCGCAGGACGTCCGCGTGCAGTCCGCCAAGGACTGGGCCAGCCGCCACTGGACGCTCGACGAAAATCCCGGCCTGGGCGCCGAAGGCCTGTACTACTTCTTCAACGTCCTGACCAAGAGCCTCGCCGCCGCCGGCGACGAAACGCTGGCGCTGCCCGACGGCCGCACCGTCGTCTGGCGCGAGGAAGTCGTCCGCAAGCTGCTCGCCCTGCAGCGGCCCGACGGCTCTTGGTTCAACGACAACAACCGCTGGTGGGAAGCCGATCCCAACCTCGTGACCGCCTACACCCTCCTCGCGCTTGCCACCGCGCTGGAGTAGCGCGGGCACAAGCGCGGACTAGACCGGAAGCTGGCGCGGGTTTTCACAGCCCGCAACCGTTGGAAGCAGTCCGGTTTTACCGACCAACCGGCTTTCCGATCACCAGGCGCAATCCCGAATAGTTGTGTCCGTCGTTGCGGACTTCTCCCCAGAAAAAGAAACCCATCGCCTCGGACTGCCCGGTATCGCAGTCGCGCGCTATGATTTCGCATCGTTGAGCTTGATGCTCCCAGGCCGAGCAGCCTTTCAACAATCGCAGCTGCTGCGGCTGGTTGTACCAGCCTTCGCACCACTCCTGCACGTTTCCCCCCATGCCCAAGAGACCCCACTCGTTCATGCCGCTCTGGTCCACGGGACACGTCGAAGGCCAGCCGTCTTTGTAGCCCGGGATGGCGCGACTCGTTGGCGGGTTTTCTCTTCCGGATGAAACCGTTTCCAGCCCTTGTAGATTGGGCAAAACAGAGTCGGCCATGGGGGCCGGGGGCCAAGAATCGCCCCAGGGATATGTTCTGTCGCGGCCGCATCTGGCGGCGGCTTCCCATTCTCCTTCCGTCGGCAAGCGAAACACGTAGCCGTGGGGAAGTTGCTTGGCGCATTTTCGATTGAGCGCTCGGCAGGTCTGCTGGGCTTGTTTCCAGCTGACGTTGACCGCCGGGGAAGTTTCTTTGTCCCAGTCTTTGGCGTAGTAATCCTGGTGCCGCTCTTTAGTGCTAGGGAAAAGGCATTTCATCTGACCTAGCGTCACTTCATGCTTTCCCATCCAAAGATTCAGGTCCTTGAGCCAAACGAACTCCAGGCTTTCGTCCGGTGCCAGTTGGCATTTGCCGAGGCCCTCTGCACCCAAAGTCAGCGCGGGACTTTGCGAGCAAGCCGCAACCAACGCGCCGCACATGGCGCACAGAGCCACAATCCGCATTTTCCTGGTGCTTGCCATCATTTCAGCCCTTCATGCTAGGCCGCGCAAGGGGCGGGGTCAATTCCGGTGATTTTCCGGGGTGGTGCGCGCGCAATGGCCAACGGCGGGTTGGGCTGTTCGGGTAGGGCGACTTGGCCCAAGTCGCCGGGTTCGGGATCGGCGGGTTGGGCCAACCCGCCCTACCTTTCGATCCACGGGCAGGGCGGACTCGCCGAGCCCGCCGCTAGCGCTTGAACTGGGCGAGGAACGCTTCGAACTGCGCGTTGCCGGGGGCGCCGGGGGCGAACCAGGAATGGTCGCTGTGGGCGCCGGCGAGCAGGACGAACGTCTTGGGGTTGGCGGCCGCGCCGTGGAGCAGGCGGCCGCTCTGGAAGGGCACGGTCTGGTCGGTCGGGCTGTGGCCGAACAACTTGGGCAGGCCCGCCAGCGCGGCGACCTTGGAGCCGGAATCGTAGGCCTCGGACAGCAACCGATCGAACGGCAAGTGCGGATAGAATCGGCGGGCGAGATCCGCGGACGAAAGGAATCCGCCGTCCACGATCAGGCCCGCCACGGGGCGATCCTGCGCGAGCTGGACGGCGACGGCCGCGCCGAGGGAATGGCCGTAGACGAGGATGGGCAGCTTTTCGCTCATGGCCTGGGCGGCGTCGAACGCCGCGCGCGCGTCCGCGTAGATGCCTTTTTCGCTGGGCCGGCCGGCGCTGGCGCCGTAGCCGCGGTAGTCCCACAGCAGCAGGTTGAAGCCGCGCCGGAAGAATTCGGGAGCGAGCACGGCGACGTCGCCGACGTTGACGGCGTTGCCGTGGCAAAAGACGACGGTGCCGCGCGGGCTGTTCGCGGGAATCCACCAGCCGGCCAGCGGCGTGCCGTCGGCCGCGTTGAACTGCACGTCCTGGTAGCGCAGGGAATGCTGGGCCGGCGTGGCCGCGATCTCCGCGACGGGGTGGTAGAGATGGCCGCGCTCGAACCGGCGCAGCCAAATCCAGCCGGAAATCCCCGCCACGAGCAGCAGGAACGAAATGGACAGCAGAACTTTCTTCATCCCGCCGATAGTTCCAGATTTTTCGGGAAAGTCGCGAGGATTCTGCAACCGGTTTTCGTGACGACCACGGTGTCTTCGATCCGCACGCCGCCGATGCCGGGGTAGTAGAGTCCCGGCTCGACGGTGAGCACGTGGCCCGCGGCGATCCGTCCGGGCTCGTGGCGCAGGCCGGGCGATTCGTGGATGTCGAGGCCCACGCCGTGGCCGACGCTGTGGATGAAGCCGCTTTCCCGGCCGGGCGGGGCGAGTTTCGTCGCGAAACCCGCTTTCCGGAAATAGTCTTCCACGGCGAGCTGCACCGCGCGCGATTCCACGCCGGGCCGCACCATGGCCAGCGCGAGCCGCTGCGCGCCGCGCACGGCGCGGTGCATGCGGCGCACCTGTTCGCTCGCGCGACCGCGCACCACCGTGCGCGTGACGTCGCCCCAATAGCCCGTGGTTTTGTCGCGCGGAAAAATATCCAGCACGATCGGCACGCCCGCGCGCAGCGGGCCGGAACCGACGTCGTGCGGCCGCGCGCCCTGCGGGCCGACCGCGACGATCGTGCCGTCGGCCGTGCAGTTGCGCGCGAGCAGCTCGCGCTCGATCAACGCCTTCAGGTCTTCCGCCGAAAAGATGTTTCCGCCGCGTTTCAGGATGCCGCTTTTCGCCACGTCCGCTTCGCGCAGCGCGCGGACCGCGGCGCGCAGCGCGGCGACGGCCGCGCGCTGCGACTGCGCGATGCACGCGATTTCGCGCGGCGATTTGCGCGCGCGCTGCGGGAACGCGGGAGCGTCGGTCACTCTCACCTTCACGCCGCCGCGTTCGAGTTCGCGCGCGACGCCCAGCGGAAAATACGGTCCCGCCTGCACGGCGCGCACGCCAAGGATTTTCGCGAGCGCCAGCAGCTGCGCGCCGAGCGTGCGCCGCCGCGGCGCGGCGTCCGCGAACAGTTCCGCGGGGGTGTGCAGGATCGCGCGCGGGCAGGTTTTGCGGGCCCGGGCCGCTTCCAGGGCCGAAATCGCCAAATGCAGCCGGCCGCGGGCGTCCACGAGCAGGCCGAAAGGGTCCGTGGCGACCAGTCCCGTGGCATAGCGGACGTCGTTTTCCTCCATGCCGGTGGCCACGAGAACGCGGGGGGGTGTGGATTTGTTCATGTTTTACGGGGTTCCCGGCCCGGTACGGGCTGTGAATGGGGGGATTTTCAACGGATTTGAGGCACTTTTCAACCCCAAAACACCTTGTCAACGGACAGGAGCGGCAATCCTTGAACAAAATCAAAGCCTACGTCATATGGGCATCTGAATCATTATTCAATCCACATGACGTGGGGTTGCAGAAATTTTCCGAAAAAGTCCCGGATGGGTCTTGTCCGATCGGCGTCCGGAAACTATGGTCGAGACCGATTTCGGAACCGAGGACCCGAAAGCGGCTGTGAACAAGCTGTGAATAAGTGGTCCAAAGGGCCTGCCCGCCGAGTCGAAACGAGGCCGGGCAGCCGGGAAAAGCGACGAAGAAATTTGGATTGTGCCGGAGCCGCCGGCCGTGCGAGACTGGCGGACCGAGGCGGGAAGAGGATTTTCGTGGAAACGAGCAAGGCGAAGCAAATCTGGGCGCAGGCGTGCGAATTCCTGTCGTCCGCGATGTCGGCGGACGTGTTCCAGCGCTGGATCGGGGTGATCGAAGCGGTGGGGGATGAAAGCACCGGGCAGCTGACGCTGGCCGTGCCGAACGGTTTCTACCAGGACTGGCTCGAAGAGCATTACCTGCCGCTGATCCGCAAGGCGCTCGGCGCCTCCGGGCACGAGCAGCTGGCGATCGCCTTCGTGGTGGACGGCTCCCGGCCGGCGCCCGAAGCGCCCGCGGCCGCCCCGGAAGACAAGGAAGCGCCGAAACGCCGGACGCTGAAGACGTGCAGCCTGGGGATGCCGCTGAACGCGCGGCACACCTTCGAGAATTTCGTCGTCGGGCCGTCGAACACCTTCGCGCACGCCGCGGCGCTGGCGGTGGTGGAAGCGCCGGGCCGGGCGTACAACCCGCTGTTCGTGCACGGCGGGACGGGGCTCGGCAAGACCCACCTCATCCAGGCGATGGGCCAGGCGCTGCTCAAGCGCGGCAAGGGCACCGTCTGCTACACCACCTGCGAGACGTTCACCAACGAATTCATCCAGGCCCTGCAGCAGCACGAACTGGCCGCGTTCCGCAAGAAATACCGCCACATCGACCTGCTGCTGATCGACGACATCCATTTCCTCGCCGGCAAGGAAAGCACGCAGGAAGAATTCTTCCACACCTTCAATTCGCTGCATCAAAACGGCAAGCAGATCGTGATGACCAGCGACCGGCCCATCGGCGAGATCGCCAACCTCCAGAAGCGCCTCGTGTCGCGCTTCGAGTGGGGCCTGGTGACGGAAATGGAGATGGCGGACCTCGAAACCCGCGTGGCCATCCTGCGGCGCAAGCGCGAGCAGATGGGCATCCAGCTGCCCGACGATTCGCTCTTCTTCATCGCCGAACACGTCCGCTCGAACATCCGCAAGCTGGAAGGCTCGCTGCTGCGCGCGGCGTCCTACGCCTCGCTGACCCGCAAGCCGCTGACGACCGAGGCGCTCGAATACCTCCTGCGCGACACGATCGAGCAGGAAAACCAGACCGCCCTGACCATCGAAGGCATCCAGCGCATGGTGGCGGAATACTACGACATCCGCCTCGGCGACATGACCAGCAAGCAGCGGCCGAACAACATCGCCTTCCCGCGCCAGATCGCCATGTACCTGTGCCGGGAACTGACCGAGCAGTCGCTGCCGTCCATCGGCAACGCCTTCGGCCGGAACCACGCGACGGTCCTGCACGCCCACCGCTCCGTGGGCGCCAAGATGAAGATGGATTCCGGCCTGCGCCAGACCATCCTCTCGCTCCAGCAGCGCCTCGGAGGCGTGGTCGCCCCTTCGTGAAAAGGAGCGGATGCCCGTTTTCCGCCACGCCCTTGCGCCCCCCTGCCCCCCGGCGCGGCTGTGGAAAACCCCGCAACAACCCCGCCGGAGCCTGTGGACAAGCGGCGGCGGTTTGTGGACAAGTCCGGGTTGTTCCGGTTGGGCACAGGGGGGAGGGGGTTCTTTTCGACAGCCTCTCCGGCCCCGAAAGGCCCGTCCCGACGATTCTTTTCTTGATGTCCACACTGTCCACAGGACATACTGATAAGACTGATTTGAACTTATATATAAAGAAGAAGACAGTAGGCAGCTCGGAGGCGGCATGAAAATCAAGGTCAACAAAGAAGCGATGATCGATTGTCTGCAGAAGGTCCAATCGGTGATCAACCCCCGCAACGCCCTCCCGGTCCTCTCCAACGTCTTGATGAAGGCCCAGAAGGGCAAGCTCGAGCTCACCGCCACCGACATGTCCCTGACCGTCCGGGCCACCTTGGACGCCGACGTGGCCGAAGCCGGCACGACGACCCTCCCCGCCAAGCGCATTTTCGGCGTGTTCCGCGAACTGAGCGTGGAGGAAGCTGAAATGGAAGTCAGCGACCAGAACGTCGCCTCCATCCAGGCCGGCAGTTCCTATTTCCGCATCCACGGCATTTCCGAGGCCGACTACCCGAACCTGCCCGAGATGGCCGATCCGAAGGCCTACGTCATCGACCAGGCCGCGTTCCGCAACATGTTGAAGCTGACCTCCTACGCGGCCTCCGTGGACGCCAACCGCCCGCTGCTCAACGGCGTGCTCCTGAGCTTCAAGGCCGGCAAGCTCAGCGTGGTGGCGACCGACAGCCGCCGCCTCGCCCTCGTCGAGCACGAGGTCGAATTCCCCGCCGACGCCGAAATGGACCTGATCGTGCCCCTCAAGACGGTCGAGGAGCTGCTCCGCACCCTCGCCGAGACCGGCACCGTCAAGATTTTGGCCACCCCCAAGCAGATCGCCTTCGAGTTCGACCGCGTCCTGATCGTCTCGAAGCTCGTGGAAGGCACCTATCCCAACTTCCGCCAGGTGATTCCGCAGGCGAATGGCGAACGCGTCGCGATGGAGCGCGAAACCCTCCTGACGGCCGTCCGGCGCACCTCCCAGCTCGTCATCGACGCCGTCTCCGGCGTCAAGCTCACCTTCACCAAGAACCGCCTCGAGATCCTGGCCACCGCGCCGGAAATCGGCGAAGCGCGCGAAACGATGGACGTGAAGTACAAGGGGCCGGACATCGCGATTTCCTTCAACCCCGCGTTCCTGATGGATCCCCTGAAGGCGCTGACGACCGACGAGGTCTATCTGGACCTGCTGGACGACACCAGCCCGGGCGTGCTCCGGTCGTCCATCAGTTTCGTCTACGTGCTGATGCCGATCCGGGTCAGCTGAGCGCGGAAAGCGAACGGCGCCATCGTGGGGCCCAACCCCGGAACGACGAAAGCCGCCCTGTCCGGCGGCTTTTGCACGTTGGTTGCCCGACTAGGATTTGAACCTAGACAAACAGCTCCAGAGGCTGCTGTGCTACCGTTACACCATCGGGCAGGCGACAACGAAAACGCGAGCAAGGTACTTTTTTTTGGCGTGAAGTCAAGCCTTGCCGCCGGAATCGGCGGCGGCGGCCGGAAATGATGCGGACATGAGCGATTTCCAGAAGGACAACGTCGCGCTGATGTGCGACATCGGCGAACTGGTCGGTCTCTTCGATTTCGAGACCGGTCTCGACGCGTTTCTGGCCAAAGCCGTGTCCACCGTGGCCTGGCACATGCGCGCCGCCGTGTGCTCGATCTACCTGTACCAGCCCGAAACCCAGGATCTCGTCCTGCGCGCCAACCAGGGCCTGAACCCCGACCTCGTCGGCCGCCTGCGCCTCAAGATCGGCGAGGGCGTCACCGGCATGACCCTCAAGGACATGCGGCCCATCTGCGAGGCGCGCGCCACCGACAATCCCCACTACAAGCACGTCCCGGGCAGCCGCGAAGAACAGTTCGTCTCGTTCCTCGCCGTGCCCATCCTGCGCAAGATGAATCCGGTCGGCGTCATCGCCGTCCAGGATCCCCAGTGGAACTATTTCACCCCGAACGACGTCCAGGCCCTCCAGGTCATTTCGTCCCAGCTCGCCGGCGTCATCGAAAACGCCCACTTGCTGATGAAGCTCCGCGGCGAAGGCACCGAGCCGGCCCCGGCGCCGGTGCCCGCGACCGATTCGGAATTCGGCGCGGGCACCCATTGCGTGCGCGGGCAGGGGGCGTCCAACGTCGTCGGCATGGGCCTCTCCACCCGCATCGGCCAGTATCTGCTGAAGGACGGCGACGGCGCCGGCTGCCCGTTGGGCCTGACCGAAGCGGATTTCGACCGCGCGCTGGCCGCCACCGAACGCCAGCTTCTCGAGCTCCAGCGGCGCCTCGAAGACAAACTCCACGACGCGGCCTCCATGATTTTCGGCGCGCACGTCCTGATGCTCAAGGACGAAGCCTTCTCCGGCGAAATCCGCGCCCAGATTCGCGGCGGCAAGAATCCCTGGACCGCGATCCTCGACGAAGTCCGCCGCTACGCCGACCTGTTCGCCCGCAGCCCCAATCCCTCCTTGCGCGAGAAAGTCCTCGACGTCGAAGACCTCGGCCACCGGTTGCTCCACAATCTCTCCGCGCCGTCCCTGGAAAGCTCCGGCCCGGACTACACCGGCCAGATCATCATCGCCGAAGAACTGCTCCCCTCGGACATCCTGAAACTGTCGGCGGAAGGCGCCGCCGGCCTCGTCCTGCTCGGCGGCGGCCAGCATTCCCACGTCGCGATCCTCGCCAAGGCCCTCCAGATTCCCCTCGTCATCGCTTCCGACCAGCGCCTGCTGCATTTGCCGGAGAAAACCCCGATCCTGCTCGACGCCAAGGAAGGCCAGATCGTCGTCCGGCCCGGCCTCGAAGCCATCCAGACCATGCAGGACATCATCCGCTCCCTGGCCGACTCCGAACG
This sequence comes from uncultured Verrucomicrobiota bacterium, assembly GCA_938003985.1. Taxonomy (GTDB): domain Bacteria; phylum Verrucomicrobiota; class Kiritimatiellia; order CAIQIC01; family Lenti-01; genus Lenti-01. The sequence goes on from CALKWZ010000067.1 coordinate 66,544, forward strand.
GCTGGCCGGGCTGGTGAAGCCCGAAACCCGCACGCAGGACGGCGCGGAAATCCAGCTGCTGGCGAACCTGAATCTCGTGAGCGAACTCGACGTCGCCCTGCGCGTGAAGGCCAAGGGCATCGGGCTCTACCGCACGGAATTCCCGTTCATCGTCCGCAGCACCTTCCCGACGGAAGAAGAACAGTACCAGGGCTATCGCCGGGTGCTGGAAAAAATGGAAGGCCGGCCCGTCGTGTTCCGCACGCTGGACGTCGGCGGCGACAAGGCGCTGTCCTATTTCCCCGTGGACCACGGCAACAACCCGTTCCTCGGCTTGCGGGCCCTGCGGTTCTCGCTGCGGAATCCGGCGATCTTCAAGCAGCAGCTCCGCGCGCTGCTGCGGGCCGCCCACGGCGCCCCGCAGGCGAAAGTGATGTTCCCGATGGTGGCGTCGCTCGACGAATTCCAGGCGGCGCGCAACCTGGCCGAGACCTGCCGGCGCGAGCTGGAACAGGAAGGCATGCCCAACCGCATGCCCGAGCTCGGCGTCATGATCGAACTGCCCTCGGCCGTGATGATGGCGAACGAACTGGCCGCCGAGGCCGATTTCCTCAGCATCGGCAGCAACGATTTGATCCAATACCTGCTGGCGGTGGACCGCACGAACGACGAGGTGGCCGACTGGTTCACCCCGTGGCATCCGGCGGTCCTGCGCGCGCTGGACTGGATCATGCGGGCCGCGGAGAAAGCCGGCAAACCGACTTCCCTGTGCGGCAACCTCGGTTCGGATCCCCGCATGTTGCCGTTCCTGCTGGGCATCGGCTTGCGGACGCTGAGCATGGACCCGCTGGCGGTGCCGGCCGTGCAGCGCCAGATCGAACGGATCGATCTGAACGCCGCCCGGGAACAGGCGCAGCGGATGCTGGCCCTGGGCCGTGCGGAGCAGGTGGCGGAATTCCTGAAAACCAACGCGCCGGCGGGCTAGGCCCAATGTCGGCGATCCACAGGCGATGTATTTCCCCCGACGGGGTCGTCGGGGGCTCCAAAGACAGAAATCAGCTGGCTGTTTGGAGCCGGGACGACCTCGTCCCGGTCTTTCGTGCGGCGGCAGAACGGGGACGCTTCTCCTAGGCCCGCATGGACACGCTGTTCCACGGTGTTCTCGGCGCGACGCTTTGCAGCCGCACGGGTCTCGCCGGCGGCCGCTGCGGCCCCGGGCCCGAATTCAAGCGCCGCTGGTTCTTTTCCGACTGGACCCTCTGGGCGGCGTTTTTCTTCGGCGTTTTTCCCGATCTGGCGTCGCTGGGGATCCACTTCATGATGGATGCGTTCAGCGGCAACGGCGTCCGCTGGCACGGCATTCCGGATTTCATCTTCTTCCTCTACGACGTCACCCATAGCCTGCTGGGCATCGCCGTCTGCTACGGCCTGCTGGTGGCGTGGAAGCGCGCCTTGTGGCTGCCGGCGCTGGCCTGGCCCATCCACGTGCTGTCCGACGTGCCCACCCACGGCACCGGCCGTTTCCTCACGCCCATCCTCTGGCCGTTTTCCGACTGGGGCTTCGCGGGCTGGAGCTGGTGGCTCGAACCGCGGGTGTTCTACGGCGGCTGGATTCTCGTCGGGGTACTGTGGCTGGTCGTGATCGGCCTGCGCCTGTCGCGGAGGAAGGCGTGAACTTCCTCGATCTCGTCCGGCGCCGGCAGAGCACGCGCAAGTACGTGCCCGGGCGGCGCATACCGCGCGAAGTCCTCGACCGCTGCCTCGAGGCGGCGCGGCTGGCGCCCTCCGCCTGCAATTCCCAGCCGTGGTCGTTCGCGGTGGTGGACGATCCGGCGCAGGTCCGCGCGCTCGCGGAAGCCGCCTGCTCCCGCGCGCCCTACGGCATGAACAAGTTCGCCTTGGACGCCTCCGCGCTCGTCGCCGTGGTGACGGAAAAAATGAAGCTGGCGGCCCGCCTCGGCGCGCACTTCCGCGGCGTGCAGTACAGCCTCGTCGATCTGGGCATCGCGTGCGAACACCTCGTCCTGCAGGCCGCGGAAGACGGCGTCGCCAGCTGCTGGCTGGGCTGGTTCGACGAAGCCGCCGTGAAAAAATTCCTCGCCATTCCCCGCGGCAAGAAAGTGGATCTGCTCCTCTGCCTCGGTTATGCCGCCGACGAAACCCTCCGCCCCAAGAACCGCAAGCCCCTCGACGAAATCCGCAGATACGTCTGACGTGAAAACGGCGATCCAGAATCAGGGGCCCGGCCGGAACCGCGCGGCGAAGGCGGCGAAATCGGGGCAGACGAGGTCGGGGGTTTCGGCGCCGGGGTGGCCGATGCCGCTTTCGAGGTAGATGGATTTCACGCCCGCGCGGCGGGCGGCTTCGAGGTCGGTATGGTGGTCGCCGACCATCCAGGTGGTGTCCGGTCCATGGCCGGTGCGTTGCATGGCCGTTTGCAGGGGCAGGGGCGAAGGCTTGAGCTCGGCGACGTCGCCGCCGCCGAGGATCGCGGCGAAGAGCGGCGTCCAGCCGAAGTGGTCCATGAGGCGCCGCGCGTGGGGGGCGGGCTTGTTGGTGACGAGCGCGAGGTCGTGGCCCGCGGCGCGCAGCGCGCGCAGGCCGGCGTCCACGCCGGGATAGGCGGTCGTGCGGTCGGTCAAATGGTCGGCGTAGGCGGCCGAAATTTCCCGCGCGGCCAGATCGGGATCGACGGCGGCGCCTTCGAGGGCGCGCCGGGCCAGGACCCGCACGCCGTCGCCGACGTAGGACGCCACGGTGTCCAGCGGCAGGGCCGGCAGGCCGTGGAGCGCGCGCATGGCGTTCGTGGCCGCGGCGAGATCGGCGCGCGAATCGATCAGCGTGCCGTCGAGGTCGAACAGGAATAGTTGGGGGTTTTGCATTTTTACGTAGTACGTAAAAACTTTCCGCGGATTTTACGTGGAACGTAAAAACTTTGCGGCGGTTTTACGTGGAACGTAAAAACTTTCACGGCGCGGGTTCCGGGGCGGGGGCGGGCGGCCAGAAGGGGTCGAAGATGAACCATTGGCAGGGGTCGCGGGCGATGGCGTCTTCGAGGATCGCGGCGATTTTCTCCTGGATGGCTTCTTCGGTCGGGACTTGGGCGGGATCGATGGGCGGATGCAGGCGCAGGATGAAGGTGTCGTCGGGGGCGCGGGTCACGAAGCCGACGACGATGGGCGCGCCGAGGCGGTGGGCGAACCAGGCCGCGCCGCGGGGCAGGGAGGTTTCGCGGCCGAAGAATTTCCAGGGGCGGCCGTTGCCGGTGAAGTCGCGGTCGCCGACCAGCGCGACGGTTTCGCCGCGCTTGAGGGCCTTGGCGACGCCGACGCCGGCCTTGGCGAGGGGGATGACGCGGAGCCCGCGCTGTTTGCGGAAAAACTCGAAGATGCGTTCGAGCGCCGGAGAAGGCACGGGCCGGACGACGGCATGGAGCGGAATGCCCATGGCGGCGATGAAGGCCCCGCCGAGCTCCCAGTTGCCGAAGTGGGCGGTGAGCACGATGGCGCCGCGCGGGGTGTTTCGCAGCGCTTCGAGATGTTCGGCGCCCTGGATGCTGACCCGCTCGCGGATGCCTGCGGGCGTGAGCTTGCGGTAGCGGATGAAGTCGGCGAGGTATTTGCCGAAGTACTGGAAGGTCTTGCGGGCGCAGCCGTCGAGCAGGCGGCTCGAAGGTACGAGGCCTTGATGGGCGAACACGGTGCCGAGATTTTCGCGGACGGCTTCGCGGCCGCGGCGGTTGAGGAAGTAGAACAGGTCGCAGATGCGCAGCCCGAGCCAGTAGGCGACCGGCAGGGGCAGGAGCCGGATCAGGAAGGCGACGCCGCGATAGAACCAGTAGGTCATTCGGCGGGCGCCTCCTCGGGCGGCAGGTGGGCGAGGACGGCTTCGGCGATCGCGCGCGCGGCGTCGGGCTTGCCGAGCGCGCGGGCGCGCGCGGCCAGCATGTCGAGCAGCGTGGCGTTGGTCAGGAGCGACGACACGACCGCCGGCAGGTCGCGGTCGCGGTCGAGATGGATGGCCGCGCCGTGGCGCACGAGCATTTCGGTGTTGCCGCGTTCCTGGCCGGGCAGGGGGCGGATGATCAGCATCGGCGTGCCCGAAGCCATGGCTTCGGCGGACGTCAGGCCGCCGGGCTTGCCGATCAGCAGGCTGGCGCGGCGCATGAGCGCCATGGCGTCCTTGACGTAGCCGCGGATGCGGATGGGATGCCGGAACTTGTGGCGCGCGGCCAGCAGCTGCTTGCGCAGGCGGCGGTTGGTGCCGGTGACGACGTCGATGGTGAAGTCGGCCGCGGCGCGGTCGAGGTGCCGGATGGTGGCGTAGCGCGCGCCGAGGCCGCGCGAGCCGCCCATGACGAGGATCCGCCGGCCGTTTTCGCGCGAGACGGTGCGCTTGCGCGCGGCGAGCACGTCGGCCTGGATCGGGATGCCGAAGAGATGGATGCGCTCGGCGGGCGTGCCGAGGATCATCAGCCGGTGCATGGCGGTTTCGGCGGGCACGACGTAGCGGATGTGTTCGTCGGGCGGCACGTGCCAGAAGCGGTGGGGCAGGAAATCGGTGATGACGCCCCACAGCGGGATGGGCTTGCCCTGCCGCCGGGCGTAGGCGGAGAGCACGGAAAACGGATGGGCCTGGGTGCAGACGATGGCGTCGGGCTGGAAGGCGTCCATCAGGATGCGCAGCTTGAGGCTGTTGCCGCGCTGGACCAGGGGCCGGATCCATTTGGTGAGCCAGTCGAACCAGAAGTTGTCGTAGAGCGCCTCCCACAGTTCCGGGGTGCGGCGGATCGTGGACATGTAGACGTGCTGGACGATGGCGCTCCAGGTGGGATGCGTCGTTTCGAGCAGGTCGAGGCAGCGGGTTTCCGCGATGGGATTGAGCTTCTTGATCTGGGCTTCGATGGCGCGGGCGGCCGCGTGGTGGCCGCTGTTGCGGACGAGGTAGCAGATCAGGATGCGCGGCGGCGGGCGGGTCATGGCGCGTTCCCGGCGGCGGCCAGTTCTTCGGCGTGGTAGGAGGACCGCACGTGGGGGGCGGACGCCACGCACGCGAACCCCAGCGCCAGGGCTTCGTCGCGCCAGCGGTCGAATTCGGCCGGCGGCACGAAGCGGGCGACGGGATGGTGCGCGGGCGAGGGAGCGAGATATTGCCCGAGGGTCAGCAGCGCGACGCCCGCCGCGCGCAGGTCGCGCAGGGCGGCGCGGAGTTCGGCGTCCGTCTCGCCCAGGCCGAGCATGAGGCCCGATTTCGTCCGCGCGCCGGCCTGCGCCGCGCGGCGCAAAACGGCGAGGGAGCGGCGGTAGTCCGCCTGCGGCCGGATGGCGGGCTGGAGGCGCTCCACCGTTTCGAGGTTGTGGTTGAAGATGTCGGGCTTGGATTCCAGGACGGCGTCGATCGCAACGGGCGCGCCCCGGAAGTCGGGCACGAGGACTTCAACGGTCGCGCCGGGCAGCCGCGCGCGGACGGCGCGGACGACGGCGGCGAAATGCGCGGCGCCGCCGTCGGGCAGATCGTCGCGCGTGACGGACGTGACGACGACGTGGCGCAGGCCCATGGCCGCGGCGGCTTCGGCGAGCTGCGCGGGTTCGGCGGGATCGGGCGGCGCGGGCCGCGGGTCGTGCGGAATGGCGCAGAAGCGGCAGTCGCGCGTGCAGGCGTCGCCCAGGATCAAAAACGCGGCGGCGGCATCGTGCCAGCACGCCGCGCGGTTGGGGCACTGGGCGCCTTCGCAGACGGTATGCAGGCCGTGGCGGCCCAGGAGCCGCTTCACGCGGCCCGCTTCCGCGCCGGGCGGAAGCGGGCGGCGGAACCAGCTGGGCAATCGCGGCCGCATGGGGGGAGCGCTAGGCGAGCTCGTGCGAGAGCAGGCCGGTGCGCAGCTTGGGCTCGAACCACGTGCTCTTGGGCGGCATGATCTGGCCGGCGTCGGCGATGGCCATCAGCTGGTCGATCGTCGTCGGATACATCGAAAACGCCACGGCGTAGCCCTTCTGGTCCACGAGCCGGACGAGTTCCTGCGGCCCGCGGATGCCGCCGATGAACTTGATGCGCTGGTTGGTGCGCGGATCGTCGATGCCCAGCAGCGGGTGCAGCACGCCGTTCTGCAGCGTGCTGACGTCGAGCTTGTCGACGGGGTTGGAGGACTTCACTTCGGGCCAGCTCAGGCCGTACCACTTCTGGCCGAAGTACATGCTGATGTGGCGCGGCGACTTCGGGCTCGGATCGGCGTTTTCCGTCACCGTGAAGATCGCGCGGATTTCCTTGAGGAATTCCTCCGGGGACAGGCCGTTGAGGTCCTTGACGGCGCGGTTGTAGGGCAGGATCTTCAGCTCGGACGCCGGGAAGAGCACGGAAAGGAACCAGTTGTATTCCTCGTTGCCGGTGTGCTTCGGATTCGCGGCGCGGCGTTCGGCGCCGACGCGCACCGCGGAAGCGCTGCGGTGGTGGCCGTCGGCGATGTAGCTGACGGGCACTTTTTCCGCGAAGAGCTTTTCGATCGCCGCGGCGTTCGCGACGGGCCAGACCTGGTGGCGCACCTGGAGCTCGTCCACGAAGTCGTAGAGCGGCGCGGACTGCTTCGGAACGGGGGCGAGGGCCGCGCGGATTTCGGGCACGTCGCGGTAGGCGATGAAGACGGGGCCGATGTTGGCGTTGATGGTGGCCGTGTGCTTCGTGCGGTCGTCTTCCTTGTCCTTGCGGGTCAGCTCGTGCTTCTTGATGACGTCCTTGATGTAGTCGTCGATGTGCGCGCAGCAGACGAGGCCGGTCTGGGTATGGGCGCCCATGGTCTGGGCGTAGAGGTACATCAGCGGGCGGTCTTCGCGGATCAGCCAGCCGTTTTTCTTGAAGGCCGCGAGATTCTCGGCGGCTTTGGCGTAGACGGCGTCGGCGTAGAGGTCCGTGCCGGCCGGCAGGTCGATCTCGGAGTGGTTGATGTGGAGGAACGACATCGGGTTGCCTTCCGCCAGCTGGGCGGATTCGGCCGTGTCGACGGTGTCGTAGGGGGGCGCGGCGACTTTGCCGACGACGTCGGGGCGGGGCCGCAGGGCGGAATAGGCGTGGATGCGCATGGGATGTCCTCTTTTTTCCTGTTTGACCAATTCGTTGGATAGACCCACAATCCTATGAATATGACCGACGCAAATCAAGATGAAGCCGGTTTTCCCGAAGTGAATGTCCGCGTCCGGCTCAAGCCGGGGCGGGAAAAACAGCTCCTGCGCGGCAGCGCGTGGGTGTTTTCGGGGGCGATCGAGGAAACGGACGGGTCCGGCGCCGCCGGGGCCTCCGCCGACGTGTTCGATGCCGCGGGGGAATGGGTGGGCCGGGGTCTGTGGCACCCGGACGCCGACATGGCGGTGCGGCTCTTCACCCGAAATCCGCAGGAAGCCCTGGACGAGGCCTTTTTCCGCGGGCGGGTCCGCCGCGCGGTGGAGATGCGGCACCGGTTGTTCGGCAAGCCGACCGACTGGGTGGCCACGACGGCCTACCGCATGGTGTTTTCCGAGGCCGACGGCCTGTCGGGCCTGATCGCGGACCAGTACGCCGACGTCGTGGCGCTGCACGTGGGCGGCAAGGTCTGGGAGCCGTGGGTCCCCGCCGTCGCCGCCGAACTGAAGGCCGCGACCGGCGCGAGCGCCGTATCCGCGCGCGCGGACGCCGACGCCGTGAAGCGCGAAGGGCTCGCGGAAGATCTCGGCGGCGACGCCGTGCCGGACGCGGTGACCATCCGCGAGAACGGTTTCACGTTCGAAGCCGGCCTGGCCGGCGGCCAGAAAACGGGGTTCTATCTCGACCAGCGCGACAACCGCCGCAAGGTGGCGGCCTATGCGCGCGGCCGCGACGTGCTGAGCGCCTACTGCTACACCGGCGCCTTCGAAGTCTGCGCGGCGCACGCCGGCGCCAAGAGCGTGACGGGCTGGGATTCGTCCGAGCCCGCGCTGGCCCAGGCCCGGCGGCACCACGCGCTGAATCCCTCCGGCGTGCCGGCGGAATACGAAGTGGCCGACGTGCCGCAGCGGTTGCGGCAGGCGCGCGACCGCCGCGAAAGCTGGGACCTGATCGTGCTCGATCCGCCGCGGCTGGTGACGCGCCGCGAAGGGCTGGAAAAAGGCCTGCGCGCCTACAAGGACGTCAACCTGCTCGCCATGAAGCTGCTGCGGCCCGGCGGCATCCTGGCGACCTTCTCCTGCTCGGGGCTGGTGGACATGGCCGATTTCCGCAAGATGGTCGGCTGGGCCGCGCACGATGCCGAACGCCGCGTGCGCATCCTCGAAACGCTCGCCCAGCCGGCGGACCATCCCATCCCCGTCGAGGCGCCCGTATGCGAATACCTCAAGGGACTCGTGTGCGTCGTGGATTGATCGCCGCCGCGTGGCTGGCGCTCGCGCTGGCCGGCTGCGGCCGGAGCGGAACCGATGGCGCTCCCGGTGCGCCGTCCGCGCCGCGCCGCGTCGTGTGCGCGTCGCCGGCCGTGGCCGAAATCGTCTTCGCGCTCGGCGGCGGCGACCGCGTCGTGGGCGTCAGCGAATTCACCGACTGGCCGCCCGCGGCGGCCGCCAAGCCGTCCATCGGCGGCGCGCTTTCTCCCAATCGCGAACGGATCCTGGCGCTGGCGCCGGATTGGATTTTAGCGCAGGGCCAGGCGGTGGCGCTGGAAACGTTCGCGCGGGCGCAGGGCATCGGATTCCGGACGGTGCCGCTGGACACGCTGGCGGATTTGCGCGCCGCGATTTCCGGATTCGCCGAAATCCTCGGCGTGCCGGACCGCGGCCGCGAATTGCTGGAACAAATGGAGGCGGATTTCGCGGCGCTGCCGGCGCGCGAGCCGGTTTCGGTTTTCATCGCGCTGGGCCATGCGCCGGGCGACCTCGCGGGGCTGATGACGGCGGGGCCCGGCACGTTCCTGTCCGAAATCGCGGCGCGGGCCGGCGGCAGCAACGTGTTCGCCGATGTCGCCACGTTGTGGCCGAAGGTTTCGCAGGAATCGCTCGTGCGCCGGCAACCGGCATTCGTTTTGGACGTCCAGTCCGTGCCGGCGGACGCGGCCCGCCGGGCCGCGCTGGTCGTCGACTGGGTCAAGCGGGGTTTCCGGGCCGACCAGGTGCGGATCGTGGACGAAGATTTTCTGCTGAAGCCCGGTCCGCGCGCCGCGCAAGCCGCCGCGCGCATCGCCGCGGCGCTGGGAAACGCGCCGTAGCTATTCGTCCGGCACGGGCCAAAGAAATTGGCCGGTCTGGCGGAAATGCAGGAGCGCGCGGAGGGATTGCTCGGACTTGCGTTCGACGGCCTCGGCGGTGTTGAACGCGTTGTGGGGGGTGAGCAGGACGTCGGGCCGCTGGCGCAGGCGCAGCAAGGCCTGGTTGTCGGGCGTGAGCGCCGCGGGATTGCCCGTGCGCAGCGCGGGGGCGAGGGTGGCCTCTTCGTTGAAGACGTCGAGCGCCACGCCGGAAAGCAACCCTTCCTCCAGCGCCGCCTCCAGCACGGCGGCGGGCGTGAACTCGCCGCGGGCGACGTTGACGAGGAGGGGCTTGCACCGGGCCTGCGCCAGCACGGCGCGCGTGAAGTAGCCGCGGTTGCGCGCCGTGAGGTTCATCGCGCAGACGACGATGTCCGCTTCGGCCAGCGCTTCCGCGGGCGAGCCGTAGGCCACGTCGGCATGGCGTTGCACGGGATCCACGCCAAGCACCTCGATCCCGAGCGCGCCGGCGATTTTCCAGATTTCGTAGCCGATGTGGCCCACGCCGAAGAGCGCCATTTTCTTGCCGGGATTTTCGCGGCCGGTCAGGTGGTCGCGGCGGAAGCGGTCGAACTCGGCCAGTTGCCGGGGCAGGCGGCGCAGCAGGGCGGTCCACAGCAGCAGGGCCTGCTCGGCGACGGCGCGCACGCAGTAGAGCGGCAGGTAGCCGAGGACGGGGCAGGCGGCGCCGGCGGCGGCGCGATAGGCGAAGAGATGGTCGTAGCCGGTGGAACGCGTCAGGATGCCGCGCAACTGCGGCGCCCAGGCCGGCGGCAGGACGGATTGCGTGCGCAGGCTGACGACGGGCGCGGGCGGCGCCGCGTGGCCCGTTTCCTGGATCGTCAGCGGGGAATGGCCGACGCGCAGGCCGGTTTCGGCGGCGTAGTGCAGGAGCCGTTCGGCTTCTTCGGCGAACGCCTCGTAGAAAAAGACGTCGCAGGCGGCGGTCGGCGCGGAGGGCATGCCTAGGGCGCGGTGACCGGCGCAGCGGCGGCCGGAGCGGCCGCGTCGAGCGCCGGTTTCAGCTGTTCCAGCGTCAGATCGGGCTGGCCGAGGGCCGGTTCGTCGGCCGCGGGGGCGGCGGCGGGTTCGGCCGGAGGCGGGGGCGCGTCCTTGGCCTTCGCCTTGTGCCTGGCCTTTTCCTTTTTCGCGGGGGCGGGCGAAGCCTCCGCCGCTTTTTCTTCGGCGGGCGCCGCGGGTTTTTCCGCCGCCGGCGCGGGGGCCGGTTCGGTTTTTTCGGCGACGACGGCCGGCGTTTGTTCCGCGCCGGGCGCCGGGGCGGCGCGATCCGCGCCGCGCACGAAGTAGAACCCGAGGGCGACGACGGCCAGGAAGAAGAAGATCACCAGCGCCGTCATGCGGCGCTCGGAGCGGCGCATCACTTCGCGCAGGAGCTGTTCCGATTCGCGCGAGCGGTGGATCAGGTCCGTGATCGTGCGCGAGGAGGCCTTCTGCGATTCGTCCATCGCGGCGAGGGTGTTGTTGAGGTTGCCCATGCTGTCGGTGAGCCGGCGGTTGTTTTCCATGCCGCTTTCGAGCTGCTGCTTGAACATCGTCATGACTTCGTGCTGGCGGTCCATGGCGCCGGGCACTTTCTCGAGCATGGTCAGGACGCTGGTCTGGACGGTTTCCTGCCGATCGAGGTGGCTGCGGATGGCGCGGATGAGGTCGACCATCTCGAGATAGCCGTTCTGCATGGCAACGGCCTGCTGTTTCTTGCGCGAGGTGAACAGGCGGCGCAGGAAGCCGGGCTTCTTCTGCGGCACGGGCGGCGGAACGGAGAGGGCGCCGCCGGGCTCGGGCGGGAGAACGTCGGGTTCCGGGCGGTGGGCTTCGGTCATGGCAAGGTACCTCCGTGAAGGTGGTTCATGCCGCGCATTTTATGCCCGCCTAGCCGCGCTCCGCAATCCCAAAGAGGCCGCCGCCGCGCTTCGCCGGCCGAAAAAACGCGGGTCGGCCGCGATTTGACGTTGCATCGGGCGGCGGAACGTCTCAATTTCGCGGCGTGAAGGCGGTGCAGGGACGCGCGCGCGCGGGTCCGGCACCCTTTTTTGCGCCGAGGAGAAAACGGAAAACATGTCGCGCGGATTGACGGAAGCGTTGGATGGTTGGGACAGCGTCCGCAGCAGCGAGCTGTACGGCGTGGAAGCCTGGGGCAACGGGTATTTCCACGTCACGGAAGACGGGTTTGCGGCCGTGCGCCTGCAGAACAGCGCGGGGCCGGTCAGCGTCAAGTTCCACGACATCGTGCAGGGCCTCTACCAGCGCGGCTTCAGCCTGCCGATCCTGCTGCGCTTCGGCGACCTGCTGGCGGCGCGCCTGCGGGCGATCCACGAAGCGTTCGCGAAGGCGATCGCCGACTCCGGCTACGCGGGGCTCTACCGCGGCGTGTACCCCATCAAGGTCAACCAGCAGCAGCAGACCGTCGCGGACGTCGTCAAGTTCGGCCGCGACCTGCACCACGGCCTCGAAGCCGGCTCGAAGGCGGAACTGATCGCCGCGCTGGCCTACCTGCACGATCCCGAGGCCTTCATCGTCTGCAACGGCTACAAGGACGCCGAATTCATCGATCTGGCGCTGTCGTCGCTCAAGATGGGCCTGCAGACGATCCTGGTGCTGGAAATGCCCGGCGAGCTGGACCTGCTGCTCGACCGCGCGGCGAAGATGAACATCCGTCCGCGCATCGGCCTCCGCGTGCGGCTGGCGAGCTCCGTCGGCGGCAAGTGGTCGGAATCCGGCGGCGAGAGCAGCGTGTTCGGCCTGACGCCGCCGCAGGTGATCGCGGCGGTCGACCGCCTGCGCGAGCTCGGCATGCTCGACTGCCTCGAGCTGCTGCACTACCACCTCGGCTCGCAGGTGCCCAACATCCGCGAGATCCGCGAAGCCATCCGCGAGGCCGCGCGCTACTACGCCAGCCTGGTGCAGGAAGGCGCCAAGATGGGCGTGCTCGACATCGGCGGCGGGCTGGCCATCGACTACGACGGCTCCCGCTGCAACTGCGCCAGCAGCGCCAACTACGACGTGGGCGAATACGCGGCCGACGTCGTCGAAGGCGTGATGGACGTCTGCACCCGCGCCGGCGTCGCCCACCCGACGCTCGTCAGCGAATCCGGCCGCGCCCTCGTCGGCTACAATTCCGTGCTGCTGATGAACGTGCTCAGCACGCGTTCGGTCGAGGTGGCCGAGGCGCCCAAACCGCTGCCCAAGCCCATCCCCGAACCCATCCGCAATCTGATGGACGTGGCCGCCGGCCTGCGCACGCGCAACCTCGGCGAGTTCTACAACGACGCCATCTTCTACCGCGAGGAAATCCAGAAGGCGTTCAAGCACGGCGACCTCACCCTGCGCCAGCACGCCGCGGCCGACCGCCTCTTCTGGCACATCCTCACCCGCATCCGCGCGGAGCTGCCCAAGCTGCGCTTCGTGCCCGAGGACATGCGCGGCCTCGAGGAACTCATGGCCGACGTCTACTACTGCAACTTCAGCGTGTTCCAGTCGCTGCCCGACAGCTGGGCCATCGACCAGCTCTTCCCGATCATGCCCATCCAGCGGCTCAACGAAAAACCCGCGCGCCTCGCCGTCCTCTCCGACATCACCTGCGACTGCGACGGCAAGATCGACCACTTCGTCGGCATGCCCGACACCCGCGCCGCGCTGCCCGTCCACGCCGTCGGCAAGGACGAGGACTACGTCCTCGCCGTCTTCCTCGTCGGCGCCTACCAGGAAACCCTCGGCGACCTCCACAATCTCTTCGGCGACACCAACGTCGCCAGCATCCACGTGGACGACGCCGGCGAAATCTCCTACGAGCAGGAACTCGACGGCGACTCCGTCGGCGACGTCTTGAGCTACGTCGAATACAACCCGCAGGGCCTGCTGGCCCGCTTCCGCGAACTGGCCGAGGAAGCCGTCCGCCAGAAGCGCATTTCGCCCACCGAACGCCGCGAGATCCTCGACGCCTACGAAAACGGCCTGCGCGGCTACACCTACTTCGAAACGTGAGGCCGCCCATGCCGCAGATCCCTTCCTTCCTCGACGTCCTCCACGCGAACGCGCCCGCCGCCAAGGCGCAGGTGCACGTGATCCCCGCGCCGATGGAGACCACCGTCTGCTACGGCGGCGGCACCGCCCGCGCGCCGCGCGCGATCCTCGAAGCTTCGCGCCAGCTCGACGATTTCGACGGCCGCCGCTGGCCCACCGACCTCGCCATCCACACCCAGCCGTTCGTGAAGCCCGCCGCCGGCAAGGGGAGTCCGACGGCGCGTTGGCTCGCCGCCATCGAAAAAGCGGTGGCCAAGGCCCTGCGCTGCGGCGCGCTGCCCGCCGTGCTCGGCGGCGAGCACACCGCCACGCTCGGCTCCGCCCGCGCCTTGAAAGCCGCCGGCGCAAACGTCGGCTTCATCCATTTCGACGCCCATGCCGACCTGCGCGACGTCTACAAGGGCACCAAGCTCTCCCACGCCTGCGTCCTGCGGCGCGTGCACGAACTCGGTTTCCCGCTCGTCCAGATCGGCACCCGCGCCGTCAGCCGCGAAGAAGCGGACTACCGCGCCGAAAACGAAAAGACGATCTGCGCCTACGACGCGCGGTTCCTCGCCGCCGGCAAGTTGCCGAAGAAATGGATCCCCAGGGATTTCCCCAAAAAAGTCTTCGTTTCCTTCGACCTCGACGCCTTCGATCCCGCCGTGATCCCCGCCACCGGCACGCCCGTGCCCGGCGGCCTCGGCTGGCGCGAGGCGCTCCGGCTGATCGACGACGTCGCCGCCGCGCGCAAGATCGTCGGCTTCGACGTGGTCGAGCTCGCGCCCATGCGGAACCTGCACCACCCCGACTACACCGCCGCGCTGCTCGTCTATGCCCTCATGGCCGCCGCCGCGCGGTCGTGATTCAAAGTTTTTACGTTCTACGTAAAAACGCGCGAAACTTTTTACGTTCTGGCAGTGTCAAACATCAAGTGCACGATTGTTCGGCATGCAAGG
>CALKWZ010000068.1 GCA_938003985.1 uncultured Verrucomicrobiota bacterium
CGTTTTCTGGCCGCGAGGTCGGGGGTTCTACGCGCTCTCAGGCGAAACGGGGGCGGCGCCTGACATTTAATGCCGTTTTGAGGCGAAAAGAGGGCGGTCGGGGGCCAAAGTCGGCGATCCGCGGCCCGTAGTCTCCGGTCTACGGTCTCCGGTCTCTGGTCTCCCCCCGCGGCGCCTTTGGCGCGGGCGGGGCGCGGCGGGGTTGAAATCGGACGCGGGGTGGGGCATAGTTGGCATTTCGGATCGCCAACCGCCGGCTTAGCTCAGTTGGCAGAGCATCTGATTTGTAATCAGAAGGTCATCGGTTCGAATCCGATCGCCGGCTCCAATGGCGGAAAAAGGAAACGGAAACCATGAAGTACATACTGGATATCGTGCTGGTGCTGGCGCTGTGCTGGCTGGGTTGGGCGTGGAACGGCGAAAAGCAGAACGGCTTGGCCCTGGGCGACGAGATCGACCAGCTCAAGGCCACCGCGGCCCGCTTGGAGCTGGACTTGGGCAAGGCGACCAAGGAATTGGAAACCGCAAAGGCCGACCTGACCGGCGCGCAGGGCGAAGTCGAGCGCCTGGGCAAGGACGTCCAGGACAAGGTGGACGCGCTGGGCGCGAAGTCGGCCGAGGCCGACGAGCTGCGCAAGAGCCTGGCCGCCGCCGTCGCGCGCGTGAAGGAGCTGGAAGGCTACAAGGCGAAGGCCATCGTGGCCGAAATGCCCAAGCCGGCCGCGCCGGCCCCGACCGCGCCGTAGGGTTTGGTTTTGTAGCCGGCCCCGGCGGGGCCGGGAACCGAGAACAGCAGCCCCGGCCTCGACGAGGCCGGCAGCGGAGCTGCAAAGGTTGAAGGAGTCGCAGAACACATGAATCGGGAAATCGTCGCGGGCGTGAACTGGGTGGGTTTCGTGGACTGGAACGTCCGCGATTTCCACGGATACGTGACGGAGCGGGGCTCGACCTACAATTCGTATCTGGTGCGGGACCGGGAAACCGCGCTGATCGACACGGTCAAGGCGCCCTACGCGGCGGAACTGCTGCGGAACGTCGCGGAACTGGTGCCGCTGGCGGAAATCCGCTGGGTGGTCTGCAACCACGCGGAGCCGGACCATTCGGGTTCGCTGCCGGCGGTGATGGCGGCGTGCCCGAACGCGACGCTGGTCTGCGACCAGAAGTGCCGGGACATCCTGTCGATCTACTACGAGACCGCGGACTGGAAATTCAAGATCGTCAAGACCGGCGACGCGCTCGCCCTGGGCAACCGCACGCTGGAGTTCATCGAAACGCCGATGACGCACTGGCCGGAGAGCATGGCCACCTGGATCCCGCAGGACCGGTTGCTGTTTTCCATGGACGCCTTCGGGCAGCACTACGCGACGAGCGGGCGCTTCGACGACGAGGTGAACGACGCGGAGCTGTTCGAGGAGGCGAAAACCTACGTCGCGAACATTTTGATGCTCTACACGGTGCCGGTGGCGAAAGCGGTGGCCGCGGTCCGGAAGCTCGCGCCGGCGATCATTTGCCCGAGCCACGGCGTGGTCTGGCGGTCGCACGTGGCGCGGATGCTCGACGCCTACGACCGGTGGGACGTCTGCGCGCCGGTGCGCAAGGTGGTCGTGCTGTACGACACGATGTGGAAGAGCACCGAGGCGATGGCCGAAGCCATCGTCCAGGGCGCGCTCGCCGAGGGCGGCCCCGCGGTGGAGGTCAAGCTGTTCCACGTGCGCGCGACGACCGGCACGAAGCTGGCGACGGAACTGCTCGACGCCGCGGCGTTCGCGGCGGGCTCGCCGACGCTCAACGGCACGCTGATGCCGGCGGTGGCGGGCGCGCTGACCTATCTCAAAGGCCTGCGCCCGGCGCACAAGGCGGGTTTCGCTTTCGGCAGCTACGGCTGGGGCCGCGGCGGACCGGAAGAGGTCGAGCACTACCTGCAAACCATGAAGGTGGAGCTGCTGCGCCCGGTGCTGAAGCTCAACTACAAGCCGACGGCCGCGGGCCTCGCGGAATGCCGGGAAGCCGGCCGCCTCCTCGCGCAGCACGCGCGGAAGATCTGTCCGGCTTGAGCATGGGCGGCGCGCGGGGATGTTGTTTCTTCCCCCGACGGGGTCGTCGGGGGCTCCAAAGATCGGAACGGAGCCGGGACGATCTCGTCCCGGGGCTGCTGGATCGCGCGTCGCAGCCGGCCGGAGATCGGCCATGAGCAAGATCCTGGGCGTGGATTTCGGCGAGCGCCGGACGGGCGTGGCGATCAGCGACGATTCGCGGACGATCGCGTTCCCGCGCGAGACGCTGGACTGTCCGCGCACGGAGCAGGCCGCGGCGGCCGTCGCGCGCCTGGCGGAAGCGGAACGGGTGGCCGAGATCGTGGTGGGCTATCCGCTGAACATGAACGGCACGAGCGGGCCGCGCACGGTCCGCACGAATGAATTCCTGGCGGAACTGGCGAAGCGCACGGCGATTCCCCTGAAGAAGTGGGACGAGCGCCTGAGCACGAAGATCGCCGAGGCGGTGCTGATCGAGGCGGGCACGAGCCGCGAAAAGCGGCGGGGGGTGGTGGACAAGCTGGCCGCGCAGGTCATCCTGCAGGGCTATCTGGACGCGACGGCCGGCGCCGCGGGGGACGACGCGCCGTGAGCGCCGTGCCTCCCACGGGCGCCAAGCCCCGGACGGCGCCGGCGCCGGGCGGCCAGCGCTACCGCCTGACCGTGGCCTACGACGGGGCGGATTTCTACGGCTGGCAGGCCCAGCCGAACAAGGCGACGGTGCAGGGCGCGCTGGAAGCGGCGCTGCGGCAACTGACCGGCGAGACCATCCGCGTGCATTCCTGCGGCCGCACGGATACCGGCGTGCATGCCCGGGCGCAGGTGGCGCATTTCGACCTCAAGCTGCCGTGGGAAACCCGGCGCCTGCAGCACGGCCTGAACGCCCTGCTGCCGGACGCGGTGCGGGCGCTGGACCTGCGCCGGACGCGGCCGACCTTCCACGCGCGCTACGACGCGAAGGGCAAGGAGTACCGCTTTTCCATCTGGAACGCGCCGGTCCCGTGCCCGCTGCACCGCCGCCAGGCCGTCCACGTCCGGCTGCCGCTGGACGTCGCCGCGATGCGCCAGGCCGCGGCGCTGCTGGAAGGCACGCGCGATTTCGCGGCGTTTTCGGCGAATCCCCACCGGGAAATCGGCGGCACGGTGCGCACGCTCTGGCGGCTGACGGTGCGCAAGCAGGGGCCGCTGATCACGATCGCGGCCGTCGGCGACGGCTTTCTCTACAAGATGGTGCGCAGCCTGGCCGGGCACCTGATCCGGGTGGGGACGGGCGCCGTGCCGGCGGCCGAAACCGCCGTCCTCCTCGACAGCCGGCAGCGCACCGCCCGGGTGGAGACCGCCCCGGCCCACGGCCTCTGCCTCTGGAAAATCCACTATGGGGCCATTCCGGGACTTCCCAAGCCGGACCGGACCTGATAAGGTACCGGGTAAATTCAGTGACCCAGGCACTAATCGCGAGGTGACGGACCATGGCTGACATCAATTTCGATTGCCCCCATTGCGGACAGAATCTGAACGGACCCGAAGACATGGCCGGCCAGACCATCGACTGTCCGGTCTGCCAGAAAGCCTTCCAGATCCCCGGCGGCATCATCGAAGTGCCCAAGGGCCAGCTGGCCCCGCCGAGCCGCCCTTCCGGCCCGCCGCCGTCCACCGGCGACGACAAGGGCAAGACCGTGCGCATCGAACTGCCGCCCGAATTCCTCGCGGAGCCCGACAAGCACATTTTCAAGATCAAGCGGATCCAGCACTAGGATGCGCCGCAAGACGACGGTGGGGGAGGTGGACGCGGAGGTGCTCGCCTACACGGCCGGGCAAGACCGCGTGCTCGATCTGGCGCTCGTGGAAGCCGATTGCTTCGGCACCGCCGCGCACGTCTCCATGCTCGCCCGGCTGCCGGTCAAGCCGGCGCTGCTGACCCCCGCCGACGCCCAGGCCGTCATCGCCGAACTGCGCGGCATCGTCGCCGACGCGGCCGCGGGCAAGTTCAGGATTTCCCTGGAAGACCAGGACGTCCATCTGGCCGTCGAGCGCCGCCTGACGGAGAAGCTCGGCGATCTCGGCAAGCGGGTCCACGTCTGCCGCAGCCGCAACGACCAGGTCGCGACGGATCTGCGGCTGTACGCCAAGACGCGCCTGCTGGACGCGGCGGACGCCGCCGCGGCGCTGGCCGGCACGCTGATCGCCTTCGCGCAGAAGCACGCCAAGACGCCGATGGTCGGCCGCACGCACATGCAGCCGGCGATGCCCTCGAGCGTGGGCCTGTGGGCGTCGGCCTGGGCCGAGAGCCTGCTGGACGACCTGGCGCTGCTGCGGACGGCCTACGAGCTGAACGACCGCTGCCCGCTGGGCTCGGCCGCCAGCTACGGCGTGCCGCTGCCGATCGACCGCCGCCTGACCAGCGACCTGCTCGGGTTCGCCGCGCCGGTCCACAACGTGCTGCATGCCAACCAGGCCCGCGGCAAGCTGGAGTCGGTCATCCTCGCCGCGCTGGGACAGGCGATGCTGACGCTCTCGCGCCTGGCGCAGGACCTGATTCTGTTTTCGATGCCGGAATTCGGCTACTTCCGCCTCCCGGCGGAATTCACGACGGGCAGCAGCATCATGCCGCAGAAGCGCAATCCCGACGTGCCGGAGCTGCTGCGCGCGAAGGCGGCCAAGGTGCTGGCCTATGCCAATCTCGTGGCCGAAATCGTGCGCGCCGCGCCGTCGGGCTACAACCGCGACCTGCAGGAAACCAAGGCGCCGTTCATGGAAGGGTTCGAGCTGGCGATTTCCTCGCTGCGGATCATGAACCCCCTCGTGGCGGGGCTGGAAGTGGATGCCGCCGCGCTGCGCCGGGGCTTCGGACCGGAAGTCTACGCCACCGACCGCGCGCTGGAACTGGTGGCCCAAGGCATGCCGTTCCGCGATGCCTACCACCAGGTGAAGGCCAATCTCGACCAACTCGCTGGATTTGATCCCGACGCCGCGCTGGCCGCCAAACGGCATTTGGGCGCCCCGCTGGGGCTGGATTTCAAGGCGCTGGCCGGGCAGGCCCGCGCGGCGGCCCGCTGGGCGGCCGGGGAACGGAAACGCACCGCGGCCAAACGGGCCGCGCTGCTGGGCGGATAGGCAAAAAATCGCGCGGCCCGTTTGACAGGCGTCCAAAGTGGGGTATTTTGATGCCGTCGAGGGGATTGTGTGTGGATAAACAGTAGATTATGACGACAACCAAATACTCCTTCGGCGAATACAGCGTGTCCTTGGCCCTCGACGAAGACTCCCCCCTCGGCCCCCTCGACGATTTGCACATCTGCCACCTCGGGATGAAGTTCATCTCGGCGCGGCCCATGCCCGAATTCGGCCTCTACGAATTCGACATCGCCATCCGGCCCCTCGCCGACGGCGGCGAGTCTTCCCGGGTGAAGTGTTGCGGCGTGGTCGTCAGCTCCCAGCCGGAGGGCGCCGGCTTCCGCACGGTGATCCATTTCGCGGATCTCGACACGTGCAGCAAGTCCCAGCTCGAGGCCTTGACCAAGGCCAACAAGATGCGCTGCGACTATTGCGCCAACTGCTGACGCCGGATCCCGGTTTTGTTTTTGGAGCTCCCGGCGGACCCCGCCGGGAGTTTTCGTTGGCCCCGGTCGGCCGGGCCGACGCTTTCAAATCGGATTGCGCCGGGCGCCGGTTTCGCCTATAAGCATCGTCGTTCGATCAGAGGAGCATCGCCATGAAAAAATTCGTTTTGATCGCGTTGGGACTGCTGGCGGCGGGGATTTCCGCGACGGCCGGCGAAAAGGTTTTCGCGCTGGCGACGGCCGGCGACGTGGAGGCGGCGCTGGCCGAACGCGTCCGCGTCCGGCTGGAAGAAAACGCCGGCGTCGTCGTGCGGCCGGCCGCCGCGCTCGCGGTGGAACCGGGCCAGAGCCTCGAGGCCATCGGCCGCGCCGCGGCCAAGACCCTGGGCGAAAACGACCACGGCATCATCGTGCTGGCCCGTCCGGCCGACGACCAGCCGCAGGGCGTCTGCCTGCCCCACGAGCGCTTCGCGGCGCTGAACGTCGCCAAGCTCGAAGCCGGCGCCGACGCCGAGCACGTCGAACGCCGCGCGGTGCAGGAAGGCCTGCGCGTGATGAGCATGCTGCTGAAAATGGCCCCGTGCCCGTTCCCCCTGTGCGTGCTGGTCGGCTACGAGAAGGTCGAAGACCTCGACCAGATGAGCGGCAACTACTGCCCGCCCTGCCTCGACCGCTTCACCCGCTACGCCCGCGAAGCCGGCCTCCGGACGATCGATCCCCTGGCGGCGGAAGCCGCCCTGGCCGCGGAAGCCGTCCCGGCGGCCGAACCGGCCCCCGCCGCGGAAGAAGCCGCCCCGGCCGCGGAAGCGGCCGCGCCCGCCGTCGAATAGTCCGGCGGCCCGCCATGCTCGACATCAAGCTGATCCGCGAAAACCCCGACCTCGTCCGCGCGGGGTTGAAGACCCGCCATTCGCCGGTGGACGTTTCCGCCGTGCTGGAGCTCGACGAGCGCCGCCGCGCGGCGATCACCGAAGCCGACCAGCTCAAGGCCGCGCGCAACGAAATCTCCAAGAAGATCGGCGCGCTGAAGAAGGCCGGCGAAGACACGGCCGACATCCAGCGCCAGACCCGCGAGATGGGCGAGAAAATCGCCGCGCTCGACGAGGCCGTGCGCGGGATCGAGGAAGAACAGCGCAAGCTGCTGCTGGCGATCCCGAACCTGCCGCACGAAAGCGTGCCCAGCGGCGAGGACGCCCTGGACAACGTCGTCGTGCGCGAGTGGGGCCACAAGCAGACCTTCGATTTCGAGCCCAAGGACCACGTCGCGCTGGGCGAGGCGCTGGGCCTGTTCGATTTCGAGCGCGCGGCGCGCATGTCCGGCGCGGGCTTCCCGCTGTTCACGGGAGCCGGCGCGCGGCTGGAACGCGCGCTGATCCAGTTCATGCTGGACCTGCACACGACCAAGCACGGCTATACCGAAATCTCGCCGCCCTACGTCGTGACGACCGCCACGATGACCGGCACCGGCCAGCTCCCCAAGATGGCCGACGACATGTACCACGCGCCCATCGACGACCTCTGGCTGATCCCGACCGCGGAAGTGCCCGTCACGAACATCTACCGCGAGGAAATCATCCGCGAGCCGCTGCCGCTCAAGTTCGTCGCGCACACGCCGTGCTTCCGCCGCGAGGCGGGCTCCGCCGGCCAGGCCACGCGCGGCCTGATCCGCGTGCACCAGTTCGACAAGGTCGAGCTCGTCCAATTCGTCCCGCCGGGCACGTCCTACGACGCGCTGGAAGGGCTGGTCGCCGACGTCGAGGACGTCCTGCAAACCCTGGGCATGACCTACCGCGTCCTGCAGCTGTGCTCCGGCGACATGAGCTTCGCCGCCGCCAAGTGCTACGACCTCGAACTGTGGGCCCCCGGCCACAACGGCTGGCTCGAGGATTCCTCGTGCAGCAATTTCGAGGCCTTCCAGGCGCGCCGCGCGAACATCCGCTGGAAGAACGCGGCCGGCAAGACCGAGTTCGTCCACACCCTGAACGGTTCGGGCGTGGCCCTCTCGCGTCTCTACGTCGCGATCCTCGAAAACGGCCAGCAGGCCGACGGCTCCGTCGTCCTGCCCGAGGTCCTCCGGCCCTACATGGGCGGGATCGACCGCCTCGTGCCGAAGAAGAAATGACCGCCCGGTGATTTCGACGGTTCAGCAGACCGTGGCCACGCGCTTTCCGCAGCTCCGCGGGAAGCGCGTTTTGGTTGCCGCCAGCGGCGGCGCCGATTCCACCGCGCTGGCGCTGGCGCTGCGGGAACTCGGCTGCGAAATCGCCCTCGCGCACGTGCACCACGGCATCCGCGGGAAAGCCGCCGACGCCGACGCGCGGTTCGTCGCGGCGCTGGCGGAAAAACTCGGCGCGCCGTTTTTTCTCGGAAAATTCGCCGTGCCGGCCGAGGCGAAGAAAACGGGCGAATCGCTCGAAATGGCCGCGCGGCGCGTGCGGCGGGATTTCCTGGCCGCGACGGCCGCGCGCGCGAAAATCCGGTTCATCGCCACGGGCCATACGGCCGACGACCAGGCCGAGACGGTCCTGCTGCGCATCGCGCGCGGGACGTCGATCACCGGCCTGGCGGGCATTCCGTACGTTTCTCGGCAGGGCGGCGTTGCCTTCGTCCGGCCGCTGCGCGACGCGACGCGCGCGCAGATCGTCGCTTTCCTGGAAACGCGCAAGCAGCCCTGGCGCGAAGACAAGAGCAACTCGGAAGACTTCGCGCTGCGCAACCGCGTGCGGCACGAAATCCTACCGCTGCTGGAAAAGCGCCTGAATCCGGGCGTGCGGCAGGCGCTGCTGCGCCTGGCCGACATCGCCGCCGCCGAGGACGAGGTCATGGCCGCGCTGGCCAAGAAAACCAAGCCGACGGCGAAAACGCCGCTGGCCTTGCGCCGCCGCCGGGCGCTGGCGGAGTTGCGGGCCGCCGGCGTGCCGCCGGAAAAGCAGGGTTTCCGCGCCGTGGAAAATCCGCGCAAAGTTTTTACGTTCTACGTAAAACCCGCCGAAAGTTTTTACGTTCTACGTAAAAATCCCGCCCGAGACCCCCATGGCCTTGCGCCATGGGTGAACGAGGTTGCTTTTGCCTCGCGCAAAAGCGGCACAACTCGTTCACCCACCCCGCAAGGGGGTGGGGGTCCAAGCGCGTCCAACTCCCCGCAAGGGTTTGGGGGGCCGGAAAAGCCACCTGCCGCGCGAGGGGGCGGGGGGCTGGAAATCGAAATCCGCAAAGGGGTCGGGTTTTCGCGGCGGGCGGACGAAGTCTGCCTGTCGGCCGCGGCGGTGGGCGACCGCGACCTGGTGTTCCGCAGCTGGCGCGCGGGGGACCGGATGAAGCCGCTGGGGATGAGCGGCAGCAAGAAGCTCTCGGATATTTTCACGGACCTGAAGGTGCCGCGGGCGGAGCGCAACTCCCGCATCGTGGTGGAGTGCGGCGGCGAAATCGCGGCGCTCGCCGGTTGGCGGGTCAGCCGCGATTTCGCGGTCGCGGGGCCGCGGGCGCCGGCGCTGCGGATCCGGTTCAGGACTCGGGACACCCGGTGTCGGGGAAGGCGATGAGCCCGGCGTAGTCGGCCGCGCTGCCGCCGGCGAAGCAGCATTCGATGATGCGGCGGCCGAGCGGATCGAGATCGTCTTCGAGATACTGCGCGAGTTCCTTGCGGAAGAACTCGGCCAGCTGCCGGGCGCCTTCGTCGTAGGCGGCTTCGCCGACTTCCGGCTGGGTTTCGACGTGGAAGAAGAACTTCTCGACGTGCTGGCCTTCGACCTGGATTTCCCGCGGCGCCCAGCCCAGGAGCGGGCAGCGGGCGGGCAGGAGCTGGTCGTCGCGGAAGCGGGCGGAGCCGCGCCGGGCGAGGTATTCGCGCATGATCCACTGGGGCATGAACCCGGTTTTCCAGGCGCCGACGTGCTGGTTGGGCGCGAGCTTGTAGCGGACGCGCGGGGTCTGGACGATCTGCTGCAGCAGGAGGTTCGCCTGGACGACGCGCCGGCCGGTGGCGAACGGCCAGTAGGAGCCGACGCCCTCGGAGACGAGGCCCTCGGTCTGGGTGATGCTGGGGTTGTCGTAGCCGCGGGGCGCGACCAGCCGCCAGAGCCAGGCCAGCGCCGGCGGCAGGACGTGGAAGGCGCCGACGATGCCGCAGGTGGGGGCCGCGCGCGTGCAGGGCGGCGTGCGGATGCCGAAGCTGCGGACGTTCACGCGGGTTTCCTCGCTGACGACGTGGGGGACGTAGGCCCGCGGGACGACCACGCGCGGATTGGGGCAAGGCTGGCCGGGGGCATCCGGCTTGTGCTCCCAGATGAGGGCGGTGCCGCCGGGGACGGCGTCGACGTTGAGGAAAAGCAGCGGGCCGGGCGGATGCACGCAGAGGCGCTCCAGGGCCGGATCGGTGCCGTACTGGCGGATGTGGTTGACGCGCACGAACCAGGCGTTTTCCGCGTCCTCGACGTGCAGGGTGCCGTCGTGGGTTTCCTCGAGCGGGCGGCACAGGGCCATGTCGTCCGTGACGGGCCGCAGGAGGCAGCCGCGCGGCAGGACGAGGTGGTAGTCCTCGCCGGTGACGACGTTGCGCCCGAAGAGAAGGCGGCCGTCTTCCTCGCGATGGACCTGTTCGAGCATTTCGCTCTTGCCGCCGCCGCTGGCGCCTTCGTGGGAGATGGTCAGGCGGTTGTCGTAGGGGGTGACGACCTGGACGGTGGAGCAGTGCATGGTGACCCAGCGCTCGCGTTCGCCGCGGTCGAGCAGCATGCCGTAGACGCCTTTCTTGGCGCTGGGGCCGGGATAGAGGTTGTAGCTGAACATCTCGTAGAGGTCGTCGCCGCGGCGGTGCACGACCATCTGCTTGCCTTGGAAATGCGTGTGGCGGAAGACCGGCGCGACGTAGATGGCGCCGCGGATTTTCGCGGTGGGCGCGACGGCTTCCGGCGCCAGGATGCCCTGCAGGAGGGCGAGGCCGAGCGCGAAGAACCCGGCGTTGGCGGGCAGCACGGCCACCTGCAGGTGGTCGGCGAAACCGCCGGCCTGGAACACGAACAGGGCCAGGGGCTGGGTCTTGAGCCACGCCAGGGTTTCGGCGCGCAGGCCGTCGAAGGAGTAGCCGTAGCGGTCCGCGAAGCGCGGCTTGTCGGTGGGCTGGTCGTCGGCGATGCACATGCAGTCCGGATCGCGCCGGCGCATGTAGGCTTCCAGGTAGTTGGCGGAAACGCCGTTGCGGGTCCGGCAGACTTCGACTTCGGCCACGCGGCCGCGGCCGGGCACGTCGTAGGCGACGACGTGGACGCCGGGATCGGCGTCGCGCACGCTCAGCGCCACCAGGTCGTCCACGGAGCGGGCAACGATCCAGGAGGGACACGCGCGCAGGACGTCGGCCAAATCCCGGGGCAGCTTGGCCAGCAGCGCGGCGGGGGCGGGAGCAGCGGCATCGGCGTTGGGATGGGACGGGGTCATGGGGCCTCCTTTTCGTTCTGTGAACGGTTCTTGGCGGCGGCACCGCGGAGCGGCGCTCGCCGTCGAAGGCGCGCGACCATAAGGCCAAAACCCGCCGCGGTCAAATGGAATCGGGAAAAATCGTTCCGGCCGGTTCAGGCCATGACGCCGCGCAGGCGCAGTTCGTAGAACGCGGCCTTGCAGGCGCGGACGTCGGCGAGGGCGTCGTGGGCGCCGGCGAAGGGCTTGTTGAACAGCTTGCGGTGCAGCTCGGTCAGGTTGGGGTACTTGAAGTCGCCGTAGCGGCCCGGCAGCGCGCAGAAATTCGTGGATTCCTTCATCGTGCAGCGGGTGGTTTTCTTCAGGAGGGGATGGGGCCGGCCGAGGCGCAGGCATTCGGCGCCGAGGATTTTTTCGTCGAAGGAAACGTTGTGGGCGACGGCGGCGGCGGCTTTTTCCAGCTGGGGCAGGGCTTCGTCGAGGACGTCGGCGAGGGGCCGGCCTTCGGCGAGGGCGCGCTCGGTGGTGATGCCGTGGACGCGGGAGGCGTCGGCGGGGATGACGTAGCCCTGGGGCAGGACGATGCGGGAGGCGGAGGCGATTTCGTTGCCGGCGCCGTCGCACAGCAGCCACGCGAGCTGGACCATGCGGGGCCAGTTGTCGAGGTCGCGCAGCGGGGCGTTCCAGCTGCGCGGCAGGCCGGTGGTTTCGGTGTCGAAGAAGAACAGCAGGACGTCGGACGGGCCGTCGAAGTTGAGGGACATGGTCATGGGGCGAACCCTACACCGGGCGCGGCGCCGGCGCAATCCCGGGCTGGCGGGAAACGGCCTCAGGGCCGCAGGACGGCGTTGTCGATGAGGCGGGGCTGACCGACCCAGACGGCGAGGGCGGCGAGCGCGGGGCGCGCGATGGGGCCGGAAAGGGGCTGGAGGGTTTCGTCGTCGACGATCGCGATATAATCGATCTTGGCGGCGGGGGCTTGCGCGACGACGGCGCGCATGGCGGCGACGAGCGCAGCGGGATCGCGCTCGCCGGCGGCGAAGCGGCGCTCGGCTTCGGCGAGGGCGCGGCGCAGGCAGACGGCCTGCGGGCGCTGTTCGGCGGTGAGGTATTGGTTGCGCGAGGAGCGGGCGAGGCCGTCGGGTTCGCGCGCGGTGGGGCCGGAGACGATGTCGACCGGGAAGCGCAGGTCGCGGACCATGCGGCGGACGACGCGCAGCTGCTGGGCGTCCTTTTCGCCGAAGACGGCGACGTGGGGCAGGACGATATTGAAGAGCTTGGCGACGACGGTGCAGACGCCGTCGAAGTGGCCGGGGCGCGCCGCGCCGCAGAGCGTGCGGGACAGCGAATTTTCCGTCACGCTGACGCTGGCGCCGGCGGGATACATGTCCGGGACGGAGGGATAGAAGACGAGATCGACGCCCTCGGCTTCGCAGAGGGCACGATCGGCTGCGAACGTGCGCGGGTAGGCGGCGAAATCTTCGTTGGGACCGAACTGGGTGGGATTGACGAAGATCGAAACGACCACGACGTCGGCGTGCTGCTTCGCGATCCGGACGAGGGAGAGATGGCCGTCGTGCAGATTGCCCATGGTGGGGACGAAGCCGATGCGCCGGCCCTGCGCGCGCAGCGCGAGCGCGGTTTGCTGCATCTCGGAAGCGGACTCGATGATTTTCATGATCCAACCGTTGAACCGCTGAACCTTGAACCGTGAACTTTCCCTACTCGTAGCAATGTTCCGGGCCGGGGAAGCTGCCGCCGGCGACGTCGGCTTTGTACGCGGCGGCGGCGGCGGAAATCTGTTTCCCGAGGTCGGCGTAGACCTTGACGAACTTGGGCTTGAAGTCGCCGGAGAGGCCGAGGACGTCGTTGATCACGAGGATCTGGCCGTCGCAGCCGGGGCCGGCGCCGATGCCGATGACGGGAACGTCGACGGCGGCGGCGACCTGCGCGCCGAGGTCGGCGGGCACGGCTTCGAGGACGATCGCGAACGCGCCGGCGGCGGCGACGGCGCGGGCATCGGCGACGAGCTGCCGGGCGGCTTCGTCGCCGCGGCCCTGGACGCGATGGCCGAGAACCTGGACGCTCTGGGGCGTGAGGCCGATATGCCCGAGGACGGGGATGCCGTTCTGCACGAGGGCGGAGACGGTCGGGGCGCGGAATTCGCCGCCCTCGATCTTGACGGCCTGGCAGCCGGTTTTCTGGATGGCGCGGCCGCAGTTGCGCAGGGCCTGTTCGACGGAGGCCTGGTAGGTCATGAAGGGCATGTCGACGACGACCAGCGCCCGCTGGACGCCGCGCACGACGGCCGCGGTGTGGCGCAGCATGTCGAGCAGCGTGACGGGCAGGGTGTTGTCGTAGCCCAGCAGCGTGGTGCCGAGGGAATCGCCGACGAGGATCAGCGGGATGCCGGCGGCGTCGAGGAGCCGGGCGGTCTGGAAATCGTAGGCGGTGAGGGCGGCGATTTTCTCGACGCCCTTCATCGCCGTGATGGCGCGCGGGGTCAGGCGTTGGGGGGCGTTCATGGCGGTCTCCGTTACCACTCCGCCTGGACCGGGCGGATCTCCTGCCCGGGCGGGAGGGCGGCGAGGATGTCGCGGACGCGGCGGTCGTGGCCGGGCAGGACGAGATAGCCGCGGACGTCGGCGAGGGGCTGAAGGACGAACCGGCGCTTGGTCCAGCGCGGGTGGGGGACGACGAGCCCGCCGCTGCGGATGGTCTGGCCGTCGTAGTAGATCAGGTCGACGTCGATCGTGCGCGGGACGTTGGGCCGGATGCTGCGCTTGCGCCCGAGGGCCAGTTCGACCTTCTGGAGCTGGGCGAAGAGCTTGTGGGCGTCCAGCGAGGTGCCGATGATCAGCACGGTGTTGTAGAACGTCCGGTCGGCGTATTCGTCGGGGACGCCGACGGGTTCGGTTTCGTAGACGGGGGCGGAGGCGAGCAGGGTGACCTCGGGAATCGCGGCGATGGCGGCGCGGGCGGCCTGGAGGCTGGCGAGCCGGTCGTCGAGATTGGAGCCGAGGCTGAGTCCTGCTTCGATGCCGTTCATGGGGCGGGGGCGGTCAGGCCGAGGACGTCGCGCATGCCGTAGAGGGCGGGCGCGCGGCCGGGAAGCCACGCGGCGGCGCGCAGCGCGCCGAGCGCCAGCGTGTCGCGCGAGGTGGCGCGGTGCGACAGTTCGATGCATTCGCCGTCGGCGGCGAACAGCACGGTATGGTCGCCGACGATGTCGCCGCCGCGGACGGCGTGGAAACCGATTTCCTTTTCGGGGCGTTCGCCGGGGATGCCGGTGCGGCCGTCGACGGCGACGTCCTTCAGGTTCCAGCCGAAGCCCTGGGCGGCGGCCTCGCCGAGGTAGAGGGCGGTGCCGGAGGGGGCATCCTTCTTGCGGCGGTGGTGGCGCTCGACGATTTCGCAGTCGTAGCGCAGCCCGGCGAGGGTGCGGGCGGCCTGCGCGACGAGGGCGTAGAGCAGGTTGACGCCGAGGCTCATGTTGGCGGAGAGCACGACGGGGATTTTCCGCGCGGCTTGCGCGACGGTGGCTTGTTCGGCCGCGCCGAGGCCGGTGGTGCCGACGACCCAGGGCACGCCGGCGGCCGTCACCTGCGCCGCGGTGGCGGCGACGGCGGACGGCGAGCTGAAATCGACCGCGACGTCCGGCCGCGCGGCCAGTCCGGCGGCGAGATCGGCGCCGAGGACCACGCCGAGGGCGGGCACGCCGGCGGCGACGCCCGCGTCCTGGCCCAGCAGCGGCGCGCCGGCGCGATCGACGGCGGCGACGAGTTCGAGGCCGGGCACGGCGCGCTGGGCGATCAGGCGCGCCATGGCCAGGCCCATGCGCCCGCCCGCGCCCACGATGAGGACTTTCCGGGTGGCCGCCATGGCTATTTCACCACGCCGCACGCCTGGAGGGTGGCGCGCAGCTTGTCGCGGTTGGCGGGGGCCATGTCGCACAGGGGCAGGCGGTAGACGGCGGGGCCCAGACCGGCCATTTCCAGGGCGGCCTTGATCGGAATGGGATTGGTCTCGATGAAGACGTCGTTGAACAGCGCGTAGTACTTGTAATGCAGCGCGCGGGCTTCGTCCCAGCGGCCGGCGGCGGCGGCGTGGACGAGGTCGGCGACGGCCTTCGGCGCGACGTTGGAGGCGACCGAAATGACGCCGCAGGCGCCGACGGACATCATCGGCAGCGTGAGGCCGTCGTCGCCCGAGAGCACCTCGATCTCGCAGGCCGCCTTGAGGCGGCTGACGCGGTCGACGCTGCCGGCGGCTTCCTTGACGGCGACGACGTGCGGGTGCTGGGCGAGTTCCGCCACGGTGGGCACGGCGATTTCGCAGCCGGCGCGGCCGGGGACGTTGTAGAGCACGACCGGCAGGCCGAGGTCGGCCACGGCGGAGAAGTGCTTGATCAGGCCGGCCTGGGTGGGCTTGTTGTAGTAGGGGGTGACCTGCAAGGTGCCGTCCACGCCCATGGCCTTGGCCTGGGCGGTCAGTTCGAGGGCTTCGGCGGTGGCATTGGCCCCGGTGCCGGCGATGATCTTGACGCGCCGGGCGGCGGTTTCCACGACGACGCGGATCACCTCGAGGTGTTCGTCCACGTCGAGGGTGGGGGATTCGCCGGTGGTGCCGACGGGCACGAGGCCGTCGATGCCGCCCGCGATCTGGAATTCGACCAGCTCGCGGAGCCGGCCGTAGTCGACCGCGCCGTCGCGGCCGAAGGGGGTGACGAGTGCGGTATATGCGCCTGGAAACATGGGTTCTGCCTTTTGCTTGGATTGAAACCCCCATTCTTGGGGGAATCCGCGCAAATGAACAGCAAAAAATGGCGGGCGGAAAACGGTTGCGGCAGGGGGCGGGGCTGGGCTATGTTCCAGCGATCATGTCCAAGGAACAGTCCCAGGCGACGATGCGCATCGACATCACGCCCGCGATGCTGGAGCAGCTCCAGCAGGCGCCGGCGCCGGGCGGCGTGCGGATCGCGGGGCGGCACGCCCCGGCGCATTCCGGCAGCACCGGGGTGATCCGGATCCCGGCGGGCCCCTCCGCCCGCCCGCAGGGCGGGGAGGAATTCCAGACCCTGTTCCAGAGCATCTACGACGCGGTGTTCATCACCGATCCGCAGGGGGCGATCGTCTCCGCGAACGTGCGCGCCGAGCAGTTCTTCGCCAGCACGCGCGCGGAGCTGTGCAAGCGCAACGTGCTCGACGTGCTCTGCGGGGCCGACCGGGGCCTGCTGGACACGATCCTCGGGTCGCTGGAAAACAACCGGTTCGTGCTGATCCAGGCCCTGTGCCGGCGCGCGGACGACACGCTGTTTCCGGCCGAAATCTCCGTGAGCCGGCTGCCCATGGGCGGCAAGATGCACCTGAGCTTCTTCGTGCGCGACATCACCTTGCGCAAGGAAGCCGAAGAGCGCCTGAAAACGGGCTACAACGCGCTGCAGAACTCCGGCAGCGGCATCGCCGTGGCGGACGTCGAGTTTTCGCTGGCGGGCTACGTGAACCCGTCCATGCTGGCCCTGCTGGGGCTTTCGTCGGTGGAAGAGGCCTATGCCTGCAATTTCCGGCAGTTCCTCAAGGACGAGGCGCTGGCGGGCGACATGATCGAGGCCGTGAAGGCCGGCGACACCTGGACGGGCGAGCTGGACATGCGGCGCAAGGACGGCGAGGCCTTCTTCGCGCAGGCCTCCCTGGAGCCCAACCTGAATCCCGACGGCGCGATGACCGGCATCGTGATCTCGCTGCTGGACGTGACGCCCCAGCGGCACGCGCAGCAGCAGCTCGAACTGACCGCCGCGCAGCTGCGCCAGAAGAACCAGGAGATGGAAGCGGATCTGCGCCTGGCCCGCGACCTGCAGTACGCCTTCCTGCCGTCGGGCTATCCCGCGGTGGCGCCGACCGACCCGGGCCAGGCCCGCCGGCTGGAATTCGCGCACGTCTACCACCCGAGCGGGCTGGTCGGCGGCGATTTCTTCGACATCCTGCCGGTGTCCAAAAGCCAGGTGCTGGTGTTCGTGGCCGACGTGATGGGCCACGGCGCGCGGGCGGCGCTGGTGGTGGCCACGCTGCGCGGCCTGCTGGAACAGCTTGCGAAGGAAACGCAGGATCCCGGCGATTTCATGACGCGCCTGAATGCGGCTTATTCCAAGATTTTCAGCACCGCCGGCGACCTGATGTTCGCGACGGCCTGCTGCGCGTTCTTCGATCTGGACCGGGGCAAGATCCTGCACGCCAACGCCGGCCACCCGTTGCCGGTGATCGTGGATGCGGCCGGCCCGGCGCGCATCGCGCAGATCGCCGAAGCGGGCCTGGGCCCGGCGCTCGGATTGTTCGCCGACGCGCGCTTCGGCCACGACGAGATCGACCTGGCGCCCGGCATGCGCGTGCTGTTCTACACCGACGGGCTGACGGAAGCCCGCAACGCCGAACTGGACGAGTTCGACGTGCCGGGCATGCTGGAATCCATCCGGGCCCACCGCGCCGAACCGCTGTCCGGACTGCTGGACGCGCTCGTGCGCGACGTCAAGAATTTCACCGGGGCCGCGGTTTTCGAGGACGACGTCTGTCTTCTGGCCGTGGGCCATGTCGATTCATAGCCGCTTCCTCCGGAAAACAGGAAAGAACCAACCCCATGACCACGAAACGCATCCTTTGGGCCGCGGCCGTCGCGCTGGCCGTCCTGACCGTCGCCGTTTTCGCGCAGCAGCCGTCGCCCGCCTATTACCAGCCCGTGCCGGCCCATGCCCAACCGGTGTACTACGCGCCGCCCGCGGCCCAGCCGGTCTATTACGCTCCGGCGCCCGCCCAGCCGGCGTACTACGCGCCCCAGCCGGCGCCGGCCTACGCCGCCGAAGAAGAAGAAGAGGAAGAAGAAGGCTATTACTGGGCCTGGGGCCAGAAGTGGCCCGGACTGGCCCTTGGACCCAAGTTCGGCACGACGGGCATCGGTCTGGAAATGACGTTCGGCGTCAACCCCTACCTGAACCTCCGCAGCGGCTTCAACTACGGCTCGTTCACCTGGGGCCAGGAATTCGGCAACGTGGACTACGACGCCGACGTCACCATGACCAGCGTGCCGCTGCTGCTGGACGTCCATCCCTTCGGCGGGCATTTCCGCCTCACCGGCGGGCTCTACCTCCAGCCCGGCACGAAGGCGGACATCGCCGCCACGCCGTCCGAACCGACCCAGATCGGCTCGCATACCTACAATCCCGACACGATCGGCACCTTGAACGGCCAGATCGAGGTCAGCAGCGCCCTGACGCCCTACGTGGGCATCGGCTTCGGCAACACCGTCGGCGAAGACCAATTGCTGACCCTCACGCTCGACGTCGGCGTGATTTTCCAGTCCTACGACGTGTCGCTCGATTCCGACGGCGCGGGCATGACCGCCCAGCTCGACACCTTCCGCGAGGACCTGAAGCAGGAAGAAGCGCTGCTGCAGAAGGACGCCGACGACTGGAAGATCTTCCCCGTGGTGGCGATTTCCCTCGCCTGGCATTTTTAAGCGGAAGGCGCCGGTTTCATGCGCCCTTCATCCGCGATCGGGTAGATTGGCGGCATGAAGCGTCGGCTGGCATTCTTCGCGGTCTGGGCGGGCCTGGCGGGTTCCGCCTGGGCCCAGACCAACGGCATCTTCGCCGATTTCACGACCTCGCTGGGCGATTTCACCGTCCGCCTCGACTACGAACGCGCCCCGCGCGCCGTCGCCAGCTTCGTCGGCCTCGCCACGGGCGAAACCGGGTGGCTGGACGAGCAGACCAACCTCTGGCATCGGCCGTTCTACGACGGCTCCATCTTCCATCGCGTCGTCAAGGACGCCAACACCAACGGTATCGCCATCCAAGGGGGGGGGCGCCTGTGGCGGTCCGTCAACACCAACACGGGCGTGGTCACCACCAACTTTTCCGGCCCCGGTTATCAGATGCTGGAATGCCTCACCAACGGGCTGATCCATTCCAACGGCGTGATTTCGATGGCGAACTCCGGGCCGAACACGGACGGCTCGCAGTTCTTCATCACGGCCACCAACATGCCGTTCTGGGACGGCGGATATTCCGTCTTCGGCCACGTCGCGAGCGGGATGCCCGTCGTCGCGGCCATCGCTGCCGTGGCGGTGCAAGGAGTTAACGAGCGCCCCGTACAGGACATCGTGCTGAGCAACGTCGTCGTCCGCCGCGAGGGTGCCGCCGCCAAAGCGTTCGACGTCACCGCGCAGGGCATTCCTTCGCCGGAGTCCGCGCCGGCGCGTGTCTACGCCACGGAAACGGCCGCCTTCTTCGAAGTGGAATTGGCGACCCAGACCAAGCCCTTGATGTTCAGCGACGCCGCCCGGTTGGATTCGTTTGCCGACTGGGACCACCAAACGATGAATGCCAATCAGGTATTCTACACCATGCCAACCCAGGTGCTGACGCAGACCTGGAGCATCGCGGCGCTGGGCACCCGGCATTTCTTCCACGCTTCCCGCATCCGCTATCCCGTGCCGATCACCGCGCCCGCCTCCCAGCGCAGCCGGACCTTCACGTTCAAGTGGGACAATCCAGATTTGACCTATTCCGCGACCTTCTCGGCCAACTACCTGATTCCCGGCACCGGCTGGGTCAAGCAAGGGACCAACGCTCCGGTGCCGCGCCAAATCTTCATCGGCGACAATTGGATCCGCGAGGCCTATATGGGCCGGCTCACTTTCATGGACGACTTGGCTCGCGAATATAAATACAACTTGGGGTTCAATCCCGGCCAAACGACCAACCGCTTCACCGGCGACTGGGGGCCCTACGACAGCGAGGTGCGATATCCGATGTCGGGCACCTTCACCTGGCAATAGCGCGGCTGCGTTGCGAGCGCGACATCCTCGTCCTGGACGGATTCAGCGGAGTTGAAATGGCGCACTCCTGAGTCGCGTGAAAATCGAACCCGGACGACGCGGAGGTCGTCCCTCCAAGGACCAAACAATCGTTTAGGGCGGGTTTTTGGATGGTCGGGCTCCGTCCCGACCGGTTTCGTGAAAGGCGGGCAAGCGCCTCGCCCGGAAACCCACCCGGGGTCAAGCGTTTTTCCTTGCTCTTTTGTGATTGCCAAGGCCCGCGCGGTCATGGCAAACTATCCAAATAAAGTCCGGAGTGTTTCCGTGGATTCCACAAGGAGCGAATCATGAAGAATTGGCTGGTCGGAATGTTGATCGGAACGCTGGCGCTGGCCGGCACGGCGCTGGGGCAAACGCGCGACGTCACCTTCTCGGTGGACATGGGCGTTCGAATCACTGCGGGAACATTCGATCCGGACACAATGGGCGTGGACGTGCGCGGCGACTTCAACACCTGGGGCCAGACGGCCTTGGCCCGCGAAGGCACAACGAGCATTTATTCCGCCACGATTTCCGTGGCGGGCGCGGAAGCCACTTCCATTGGATACAAATTTTATTACAACAACGGGGCCGACGTTTGGGAAAACGATCCCAACCGGAGTTTTAACTTGGGTCCGGCCGGCACGCCGCAGGTGTTGGACACGGTCTATTTCAACAACCAAGGCCCCGTGGGGCCGGAAGTCACTGCCGACGTGACCTTCTCGGTCGATATGGCGATCCGCATCGGTTCGGGCGCGTTCGATCCCGCCACCATGGGCGTGGACATGCGCGGCGACATCAACGGTTGGGGCCAGACGGCCTTGGCCCGCGAAGGCGAAACCAGCATCTATTCCGCCACGATTTCCGTCACGACCAACGAAGGCGCGACGATGGGATATAAATTCTACTATTTTTCCGACGTCGACAATTGGGAAGCCGATCCCAACCGCACGTTCGTCATGAGCGCAGATCCGCAGGTGCTGGACACGGTGTATTTCAACAGGGAAGAACCGGTCCTGATCGGCTTGACGCTGGACGGCACCTGGAATCCGGATGCCACGGGCAATTATCCCTTCACGCTGACCCGCACGGGCGAAGTCGGCAACGAGATCGTGCTGTCGAGCAGCAATCCGGATGCCGTGACGGTGCCCGCCGGCGCGACGTTCGTTTCCAACTCGGTGGCGTTCGATGTCACGGTGGTCAGCTTGACCAACGGCCCGGCGACGATCGTCGCCAGCAACGAAGCGACGGGCGTGTGGACGGATTATACGATTACGCCGGTGGCGCCGCAGTTGTCTCTGGCCGGTCCTTGGGAGTTGTTTGCGTTGGCACCGGCGGAATACGCCGTCAACCGCGTGGGGGCCGTGGGCGATCTCGTGGCGCTGAGCAGCAGCGATACCGGCGTGCTGACGGTGCCGGCGACCGTTTCGTTTGCCCCGGGCCTCACCAACGTGCCTTTCAGCGCCACGGCCGTCGCCTTCGGCTCCGCCACGATCACGGCCAGCAACGCGTCCAGCGGCGCGTGGGCGACGTTCGACGTGACGGTCGCCGAACCGGCCATTTCCATCGAAGGTCCGTCCACGGCCTGGGCCGGCGGGGCGCGCTTCTACGTCCTGCGCCGCAATTCCGCGCTGGCCGTCGGGGCCGTCGTCAATTTGTCCAGTTCCGACGAGGGCGTCCTGACCGTGCCGGCCACCGCGGAGTTTCCCGAAGGGGCGACCGTCGCCATTTTCCAGGCCATCGGCGCGGCGGCCGGCGACGCGACGATCACGGCGGACAACGACGACGTCGAGCCCGCGACGTTCGACGTCGTGGTGACCAACATGCCGGGCGTGCTCGCGGCCGACCATTCCGGCAACTACGAGCCGGCCACCTTCGTCGACGGCGCCAACCTCGGCTTCGGCTTCGGCGCCTGGGACTTCTGGAACGTGCCGGCTTCCCTGGGCGATTCGACGGCCGGCGGCGGCGGCGACCTCAACGACACCAACGGCGTGGCGTTCCGCTTCATGAGCGAAGGCAACAGCGAGGGGAGCTATTGCAACGCGCGGCGCGACCTGGCCGAAGCTCTCAAGCCCGGCGACGTGCTGAGCTTCACCTTCACCTACAACTGGGTCGGCGGCGGCCGCGGCGTGGACGTCTTTTCCGCCGGCGGGCAGTTCGCCAACCTGATCAACGTGGGCGAAGGGAATGCCTTCAGCGTGAACGGCACGGTCATCTCGCGGGATTACACCCCCGGCGCGGTGGTCTACGTGGAAATCGCCCAGAAGGCGGACGGCATTGAGGTCTACCTGACGCGCGCGTCCGGCGGCGGCGTCAACCTGGCCTACGTCACCAACGTCGTCCACGGCGAAGGCGTCGCGGGCGTCTCGATGTATTGCGGCGGCTACAACGACCTTCCCAACAACGTGAACTACGCGATCTTCATGAACGCCCTGCGGGTCGTCGGCGTGGCCCCCACGCGCCTGACGTTCACCGGCGGCACGTGGGATCCGGATGCGGTCGGCGACTACGAGTTCGAACTGACCCGTTCGGGCGAGGTCACGGATCTCGTCGTCCTGTCCAGCGACAACGAAGCCGCCGTGACCGTGCCTCCCAGCGTCATGTTCGGCGAAAGCGCGCCCACGACGACCTTCGACGCCACGGTGGTGAGCCTGACGAACGGCGCCGCCAAGATCGTCGCCAGCAACGCGGCGACGGGCGCTTGGGCGGAATACAACGTGTATCCCGTGGCTCCGGATCTGGGCCTCGACGGACCGTGGCAGGTCTACGGCCTGGGCGCGGTGCAATACACCCTGACGCGGACCGGCGCCGTGGGCGACGAAATCGCGCTGGGCAGCTCCGACGAAGGCGTGGCGACCGTCCCGGCCACGGCGACCTTCGGCGAAGGCGAAACCGCCATCACCTTCATCGCCACGGGCGTGGGCTACGGCGCGACGACGCTGTACGCCACCGACGCCGTTTCCGGCGCCACGGCCGACTACGGCGTGACCTTCGCGGTGAATCCCGACCAACCGATCGGCGAGATCACCTTCAACCCGGCCACGGGCGACCTCTCGTTCGCGATTCCCGCCGGCTTTGGCGTGGGTTCCGTCTACGGCGCGGACTGCCAACTCGTCGGCGGCGACTGGGACTGGCAGTTGCTGACGGCTGATCCGCCGAATCCCGACTACACGGTTGCCGCCGGCGTCGTGACGATTCTCGGCGACGCCGCCCAGCGCCGCATCATCCGCATCGGCTGGCTGCCGGATTAGCCGCGCGCGTTTCTGCGCGTGCCCCCGCCGGCCTTTCCGGCGGGGGTTTTTCATGCCCGCGGGCCGGGGTTTTCCATCTTTACGGCGGGGGCCGCGACGTGGGATGATGCCCGCCAACCCGAGGAGATTGCGCACGATGAAGCCTATCCTGTCCGAGCCCGAAATCAACGCCCTCATCTACGGCATGCACGGCGCTCCGTTTTCGCTGTTGGGCATGCACGAAACGGGGGCCAAGAAGCCGGGCGTCGTCGTGCGCGTTTTCCGGCCCTACGCGACGAAGGCGGAAGTGGTCCGCACCTCCGACGGCCAGGTCTTCGAGATGCCGCGGATCCACGCGGATGGCCTCTACGAGCTCTTTTTCCCGAACGCCAAGCCCTTCGCGTATTCCCTGCGGCTGACCTGGTTCGACAAGTCGACGGCGGACCTGGAAGATCCGTACCGCTTCCCGCTGCAGCTGACGGACCTGGACATGTACCTGCTGGGCGAGGGGACGAACTACCGCGCCTACAACAAGATGGGCGCGCATCCGCTGACCGTCGACGGCGTGGCCGGCGTGCATTTCGCGGTCTGGGCGCCCAACGCCGTCCGCGTGAGCGTCGTGGGCTGGTTCAACAACTGGGACGGGCGCATCCATCCGATGCAGCAGCGGGGCAGCTCGGGCCTGTGGGAACTCTTTTTGCCGCACCTGAAGCCCGGCGACCTCTACAAGTTCGAGGTCAAGGGCCACAACGCGTTCCTGGCGCAGAAGGCGGATCCGTACGCGTTCGCCTCGGAACTGCGCCCGCGCTCGGCCTCGATGGTTTGGGACGTCGACAAATACGCCTGGCGGGATGCGGACTGGATGGCGGCGCGCGCCAAGAAGCATTGGCTGGAGGAGCCGATCAGCGTGTACGAAGTGCACCTGAGTTCCTGGCGGCGCAATCCGGACGACCACAACCGCATGCTGTCCTACGCGGAGCTGGCGGAAACGCTGATCCCGTACGTGAAGAAAATGGGCTACACCCACGTCGAGATGCTGCCGATCAGCGAGCATCCCTTCGACGGCTCCTGGGGCTACCAGACGATCGGCTACTACTCGCCGACGTCGCGTTTCGGCACGCCGGACGACTTCAAGGCGTTCGTGGACAAGTGCCACCAGGAAGGCATCGGCGTGGTCATCGACTGGGTGCCGGCGCATTTCCCGAAGGACGGCCACGGGCTGGCCTATTTCGACGGCACGCACCTCTACGAGCACGACGACCCGCGCCTGGGCGAACACAAGGACTGGGGCACCTACATCTTCAACTACGGCCGCAACGAAGTGCGGGCGTTCCTGCTGTCCAACGCGATCTTCCTCGCGGACGTCTACCACGTCGACGGCCTGCGCGTGGACGCCGTGGCCTCCATGCTCTACCTCGACTACTCGCGCAACGAAGGGGAGTGGATCCCCAACAAGTTCGGCGGGCGCGAGAATCTCGACGCGGTGGATTTCCTCAAGAAGTTCAACGAGCTGGTGCACCAGGAATATCCGGGCTTCCTGACCTTCGCGGAGGAATCCACGGCGTGGCCGATGGTGTCGCGGCCGGTCTATCTCGGCGGGCTCGGGTTCGACCTGAAGTGGAACATGGGCTGGATGCACGACACGCTCGACTACATGCAGAAGGACCCCCTCTTCCGCAAGTACCACCACCACGAGATGACCTTCTCGATGATCTACGCGTTCAACGAGAACTTCATCCTGCCGTTCTCCCACGACGAGGTCGTGCACGGCAAGGGCTCCATGCTGGCCAAGATGCCGGGCGACATGTGGCAGCAGTTCGCCAACCAGCGCCTGCTCTATGCCTTCATGTATGCGCATCCGGGCAAGAAGCTGACGTTCATGGGCATGGAAATCGGCCAGTGGCGCGAATGGCAGCACAACGAAAGCCTCGACTGGCACCTGCTGCAGTACGATTCGCACGCGGGCCTGCAGCGCCTGGCGCGCGACCTCAACGAGATGCTCCGGGGCTTCCCCTGCCTGCACCAGATCGATTTCTCGTGGGAAGGCTTCGAGTGGATCGATCTCCACGATTGGGAGAACAGCATGCTGTTCACCCTGCGCAAGGGCAAGCATCCGGACGACCTGATGGTGTGCGGCTTCAACTTCACCCCCGTGCCGCGCGCGGAATACCGCATGGGCGTGCCGCGCGCCGGCACCTACGAGGAAGTGCTCAACACCGACGCGACGATCTACGGCGGCAGCGGCGTGGGCAACCCGCGCTTCGTGAAGGCGGAACGGCGCGAGTGGCAGGGGCGCGAGTACTCCATCCCCGTCGTCGTCCCGCCGCTGGGCGCGGTCTATTTCCGCTACCGGCCCGACATGGAAGGGCACGTCTAGGCGCCG
Source organism: uncultured Verrucomicrobiota bacterium (assembly GCA_938003985.1). Taxonomy (GTDB): domain Bacteria; phylum Verrucomicrobiota; class Kiritimatiellia; order CAIQIC01; family Lenti-01; genus Lenti-01. The sequence goes on from CALKWZ010000068.1 coordinate 25,466, forward strand.
CTCCGGCGCCGGGCTCCCGCGTTTCGCAAAGGCAAACGGTTTATGAAAGCTCTCGTCCGCAACGTGAAATGGCTCCTCGTGGCCGGCGTGCTGGCCGCCAACCTGGCGGTCGGCGCCCGCCTCTACACCCAGGAGGCCGCCGCCGCCGAGGAAACGGCGGCCGAGGATTCGCCCTACGAGATGTACACCCTGTTCTCGAAGGTGGTCGAACAGGTCCGCGCCAACTACGTCGATGCGGACAAGAGCACCTACAAGAAACTGATCCACGGCGCGCTCGGCGGGATGCTGCAGGCGCTGGACCCCCACAGCCAGTTCATGGACGAGGAAGCCTTCCAGAGCATGAAGGAAGACACCGCCGGGAAATTCGGCGGCCTCGGCATCACCATCGGCATCAAGGATTCCGTGCTGACCGTCATCGCGCCCATGGAAGGCACGCCCGCGTTCCGGGCCGGCCTGCTTTCCGGCGACAAGATCGTCGAGATCAACGGCGACGGCACCGACGGCCTCGCGCTGGAAGACGCGGTCAAGAAGCTGCGCGGCGACCCCGGCACGCCCGTCAAGGTCAAGATCTTCCGGCCCAAGACGCAGTTGTTCAAGGAATTCGAGCTGGTGCGCGCCGTCATCAATGTGCCCAGCATCAAGGACACCCGCGTGCTGGACGGCGAAATCGGCTACGTGCGCATGCTGCAGTTCGGCGAGGACACCGCCCGCGACCTGCAGGTCGCCCTCGACCAGTTGGAGAAGCAACAAGTGAAGGCGCTGGTGCTGGATCTGCGCAGCAACCCCGGCGGCCTGCTGACCGCCGCCGTCGAAGTGGCCCAGAAGTTCCTGCGCCGCGGCGATCTGGTCGTCTTCACCCGCGGCCGGGACAACCGCATGGAACGCGCCTACCGCGCCCGCGCCCGCGACACGTTCCCCGCCGTGCCCATGGCCGTGCTCATCAACGGCTTCAGCGCCAGCGCCTCCGAAATCGTCGCCGGCGCGCTCCAGGACAACCGCCGCGCCGTGCTCGTCGGCGAAAAGAGCTTCGGCAAGGGCTCCGTCCAGAGCGTCCTGCCGCAGGACGGCGGCACCGCCATCCGCCTGACCACCGCCAAGTACTACACGCCCAGCGAGCGCGTCATCCACGACGTCGGCATCGAACCCGACGTGGTCGTGCCCATGTCCATCGAAAACTGGCGCAACATCCTGCTGGCGCGCAACCGCGCCGAGGAAACCAACGGCGTGCCTTCCGCCGCCTCCCTGGACGAAGGGTGGAGCGCCGGCGGGGCAGAAGAAGACCTGCCGGACGCGGCCGCCAAGCCGGTGGCCGAGGAAGAAGTGGATCTCGACCAGGTCGCCGATCCGCAGCTCGACCGCGCCTGCGACATGCTGCGCGGCATCCTCGTCTTCCAGAAGCGCTGACCGCCCCGGAGCCGTCCATGCTGGTGCTCGGCATCGAATCCTCCTGCGACGAAACCGCCGCCGCCGTCGTGCGCGACGGCCGCGAGGTGCGGTCGTCGGTCGTGAACAGCCAGATCGCCAGCCACCGGCCCTACGGCGGCGTGGTGCCCGAGCTCGCCTCGCGCGAACACGTCGGCAGCTTTCCCGTCGTCGCGGCCGAGGCCGTCGCGCGCGCGGGCGTCGCGTGGGCCGATCTCGACGCCGTCGCGGTGACCCACGGGCCGGGGCTCGTCAGCTCGCTGCTGATCGGCCTGTCGGGCGCGCGGGCGCTGGGGCAGGCGCTGGGCAAGCCCGTCTGGGGCGTGAACCATCTCGAAGCGCATCTGGCCGGCACGTTCCTGGATCCGGCGGCGCCGCCGCCGGCCGAAGCGTGCCCGCTGCTCGTGCTGATGGTGTCGGGCGGGCATTCCTGTCTCGTGGAAATGCTCGAAGTGGGCCGCTACCGGATGCTGGGGACGACGCTGGACGACGCCGCCGGCGAATGCCTCGACAAGGGCGCCAATCTCCTGGGCCTGGGCTATCCCGGCGGCCCGGTCATCGAACGCGCGGCGCAGGGCGGCGATCCCGCCTACGTCCATTTTCCCCGCGGCATGGAACACGCCAGGAATCGCACCACCGACAACGGGCTGGACATCGAGACGTGCTTCAGTTTCAGCGGCCTCAAGACCGCGCTGCTGTACCACCTGAAGAACCATCCCGAGGATCGCGAGCGGCATCTGGCCGATCTGGCGGCGTCCTACCAGGAAGCCGTGATGGATTCGCTGGCGCAGCGCGCCGAACGCGCCCTGAAAGCCACGGGCGCGCGCACGCTGGCCTGCGTGGGCGGCGTGGCCAAAAACGCCCTGTTGCGCGGCCGGTTGGAAGATTTGGCGCGCCGCCGCCAGGCCCGGCTGCTGCTGACGCCCTTGGCCTATTGCACGGACAACGCCGCCATGGTGGCTGCCGCGGCGGGTTTGCGCGCCCTGGCCGGCATCGGCAATCCGCCGGCCGTCGAGGCCGACCCCAGTCTGCCGCTGGTCGAAGAGGCGTAGGCCGGCCCGGGCCTACGGCGCAACGGGCGGATTCCACTCGGCGGGGGTTCCGTCGATTTCCCACTTCACGAGCGTGGCCCGCACGGGCCCGAAGCGGCTCTCCACGTCGGCGAACACAACGGCGGGCTTGGCCGTGGCGACCCACACGGATTTCGGCCGGTTGCGCGAAAACAGGGTGGGGGAACGGGATTCGGCCGCCACCGGGATCGCTTCCTGGCGTCCGAAAACCGTGCGGATCGTTTTCGGTTCGCCGATCTCGATGTCCAGATCGTGGACGGCGCCGTCCATGACGAGCTGGTAGCGGCCGCCCGCGGAGAGCGGGCTGCCGGCCAGCACGTCGCGCAGGTCGAAGAAAAACGTCACGAGATCGCGCGAGCCTTTCGGCACGAGCGACCAGTGGACGGTGCCCGCGACGGCGTTGCTCCAGCAGGCCATGCGCTGGTCGGGCCACAAAACCAGCACATCGTCCTGCTTGAATTCGCGTTCCGCCACGTGCTTGCGGACCGTATGCCGCGGGCCGCGGTCGGAAGGCTCGACGACGCACTCGACGAAGGTGGACACCGGATAGAGCCGCGCGATCCACGGCCGGTTCCAGATGCGCAGGGAACGGACCAGATGGCCGGCGTCGTTCGTGCCGCAGCGGATTTCCATCGTGCCGACGGACATGCCGAGCCAGCTCACGTCGTATTCCAGGACTTCGGCGGCCGCGGCGTCCGCCGGCGCGCGGCCGGCGAGGCCCAGCAGGGCGGCGACGATCCAGGCGCGGCGGATGAAGTTCATGGGGCCGGGATCATCGCGCAGATAGCGGCGGCTTGCAAGCCGCCCGGCGGACGTGCGAACCTGTCGGGCCATGCAGGCAAGCAGCAGACGGTGGCGCGGGATCCTCGGCTTGGCGGCGGCGCTGGGCGCCGCCGGACCGGCCGCGGCCGAAGAGCCGTGGACCGCGCCGGCCGCGCCCGCGGCGGAACCGTCCGCGGGCTACGGCCAACTCTGCGGCCACCTGTGGCTGAAGGCCTACCAAAACGGCTTCAGCCGCATGATGTCGTCCAAATGCCCGATGTGGCCGTCGTGTTCGGCCTACAGCTTGGATGCCGTCGGCAAATACGGCTTCCTGCGCGGCGCGCTGCTGACGGCCGACCGGCTGTACCACGAGGGCAGCATCCAGCGAACCGCTTCCCGGATCCAGGTCGGCGACCAGCTGCGGTATTGGGATCCGGTGGAAGACAACGTCGTTTGGAGGAAACGTCCATGAGAAACGGATTGGGTCGCGTCGTCGTCGGATTGGGCTGCTGGTTCGCGTGGGCGGCGGCGTCCGGCGCGGCGGAGCCGGAAGCCGTCCGGGCGTTCGGCGACCATTTGTTCCGGCAGGGCGATTACTACCGCGCCATCACGGAATACGAACGGTTCGCGTTTCTCGCGCCGGAGCATCCGGACGTCCCCCGGGTGCGGCTGCGGATCGGAGAAGCCTGTTATTTCGGCGAAAAATGGGATGCGGCCGCGCGGATGTTCCGCGCGCTGGAAACGCCGGAGACGGAACGGGACGTGCGGCGGGCGGCGGCGCTGTATCTGGCCGCCGTGGCCATGCGGCAACAAGACCTCCAGGGCGCGACCGACCTGCTGGAACGGTTCCTGGAGGAGCATCCGGACGACCCGTGGCGCGCGGACGTGGTCGGCCAATTGGTCCTGCTGGATCTGCGCAGCGGCCGGGCCGACTCGGCCGAGCGGCGCCTGGCGCACGCGCACGCGGCCGGCCGCGCGCCGGCGGCGCCGGGAACGGCCGATCTGGAAGAATGGCGGCGCTTGCCGCGGAAATCGCCGCTGCTGGCGGGGAGCCTGTCGGCGCTGCTGCCCGGCGCCGGCCAGGCCTACGTGGGCCATTGGAGCGACGCGCTGCTGGCCTTCGGCCTCAACGCCGCCTTTTTCTGGGGCACCTACGAAGCGTTCGAGCGCGATGAAGCCGTGCTGGGCTGTTTCCTGCTGGCGCTGGACACGACCTGGTACTTCGGCAACGTCTACAACGCCGCCAACGGCGCCCGGCGCGTCAACCAAGACCGCCAAAAACGGTTCTTCGAAAATCTGGACGTCCGCTACGGCCTGGTCTTTCCGCCGGCCCGGAAAGACGGGCCGCGGCCGATGCTCGGCGTGGGTGCGTCGTTCTAGACGCCGCCGCAACGGCCAAAGAAAAGGCCGCGCAAGAGTGCGCGGCCTTTTCGGCATTCGCCGTTGGACGGCGGATTATTTCTTGGGGGAAGTCCAGAAGTCGAAGCGCAGATCGGTGTCCGCGCCGCCCGTGGCGGCATCGACGACGGAGCTGATCATGAAGGGGAAGCAGACCCAGCCCACGAGACATTCCACGAACGGGTAGCTGCCTTGGAAGTCGTTGTTGCTCCACTCGCCGACGCCCGGCAGGAAGAAGGACAGGACCGCCGGCCCCGCGCCGCCTTTTTCCGCCGCCGCAACGGCCGGAGTCGCCGCAAAGACCGAAAACAGGACCACGCACACCAACAGGGCCGTAACCATTTTCTTCATGTGTTTCCTTTTTATTTTCCGATGGTTCTTGCCATCGTTTATGAACAGAAACGATACCCGAACGCCCCGGGCCGTCAATCCGATACTGGCATTCGCCGCGCGATTGTCCGGAACCGCTCGGTTTGCCGCCTGCCGGCCGTCAGCGGGGCGGCGGATCGCCGAGGAGTTCGACCCCGTCCGGCGGCGAAAACCGGAAGGTTTCCTCGGGGAGCGGCTGGCCGGCCGCGAACGCGTCCAGTTGGACGTGGCGCTGGACGAACGATCCCTCGCGCTCGTAGGTGCAGCGGATTTGCCCGGGAAACCAGAAGCCGGGCGCGGCTTCCTGGAAGTCGGATGCCTCCGTTCGGACGGCCAGCCGGTTGTCGGACGTGAACACTTCCGAACGGACGACGACCTGGCGGACCGGGTCGAGGTCGAAGCAGATCCGGGGGGCGGTCCATTCCAGGCGCCACCAGCCCGGATCGAGCGGGGAGGCGGACGTCTGCGGCGACTCGGCCGGAAGCGCCCCCGGGTGCAGCCCGTCCACGGCCACCCGGGCGGAAACGGCGGCGAGGCGCTGGGCTTTTTCGCCGGCGGAAAGCTTCGTCAGGTCGGTCCGCAGCGCTTGGCGCGCGCGCGGCACGTATTCCCACGACTCGTCGGGGCCGATCACGATCGTGCGCGCGAGGGGCTCGTGGGTGTCGATGCGGATCCGGTCGGGGGCCTGGTAGGCGAAGGTCCAGCGTTCGGTTTGGCTCTGCCGGCCGTTGCGGGTGACGCATTCGATCCGGTAGCGCAACGAAGGCAGCGCCGCGAAGCGCGCTTCGATTTCCCGCGCCAGCGCCACCGCCTGTTCCGGCGTGGGCGCCGCCAGCTCTGCGGCGGCGGCCAAGGCTGCCGAGGACAGGAACAAAACGACCCAGAAACCCATGCGCATCATGCCGACCTCCGAACGTGGCGCCCACCATACGGAGCCGTTCCGCCGCGGTCAATCGATTCCCGCGGCCGCCTCGGAATCCGCCGCCCGGACGCAGGTAAACCGTTTCGAGCGTGGGATTTTGGCGTCGTTGGCTTGACAAAACGGGGGGGAAGGCGGAGGATGTCGCGAATTTTCCCGGGCTCCCGGCCGCGGGAAGGCGCTTTAAAAAACAACGGGTCCGGCAGGACCACAACGGAGAAGAACATGGCGAAGAAGAAATACGTCTATTTTTACGGGTTCGGGAAGGAAAACACCGAAGGCGACGCCTCGATGAAGGCGATCCTCGGCGGCAAGGGCGCGAACCTGGCCGAAATGGCCAACGCGAACCTGCCGGTGCCGGCGGGCTTCACGGTCTCGACCGAAGCGTGCGCCTACTATTCCTCGCACAACAACAAGTATCCCGAGGGGATGATGGAGCAGCTCAAGGCCCAGCTCAAGAAGCTGGAGACCAAGATGAAGAAGAAGCTCGGCGATCCCAAGAACCCGCTGCTGGTGTCCGTCCGTTCGGGCGCGGCGATCTCCATGCCGGGCATGATGGACACGGTCCTCAACCTCGGCCTCAACGACAAGTCGGTGCTCGGCTTCATCGAAAGCACGGGCAACGCGCGCACGGGCTGGGACTGCTACCGCCGCTTCATCGACATGTTCGGCGACGTGGTCATGGGTCCCACGACCGGCCTGTCGCACCATGATTTCGAAGTGGCGATGACCGAGCTGAAGAAGAAATACGGCGCGAAGGAAGACACCGACCTGACGGCCGACCAGCTCAAGGAACTCTGCGAGATCTACAAGAAGGTCTACGTGCAGAAGGTCAAGAAGCCCTTCCCGCAGGATCCGTTCGAGCAGCTGCTCGCCTCCGTCAACGCCGTGTTCGGCAGCTGGAACAGCGAGCGCGCGGTCAAGTACCGCCAGATCAACAAGGTGACGGGCCTGCTCGGCACCGCCGTCAACGTCTGCTCGATGGTCTACGGCAACATGGGCGACGAGTCCGGCACGGGCGTGGCGTTCACGCGCGACGGCGCCACGGGCGACGAAGCCCCGATGGGCGAATACCTGATCAACGCGCAGGGCGAAGACGTCGTGGCCGGCATCCGCACGCCGAAGCACATCGACGAAATGCCTTCCGAGAAGAGCCCGATCTGGAAGAAGGCGCACGCGCAGCTGCTGACGATCATGAAGAAGCTCGAAGAGCACTACAAGTACCCGCAGGACGTGGAATTCACGGTCGAGCAGGGCACGCTGTGGATGCTGCAGACCCGCAACGCCAAGCGCACCGGCCTCGCCGGCGTCCGCTGGGCGGTGGAAATGGCCACCGGCAAGGACTTCTACACCGGCAAGGCGCAGAAGAAGATCCTCAAGCCGGACGAGGCGATCTGCACGCTGTCGGGCTCGGATCTCGAGCAGCTCCTGTTCCCGATCTTCGACGTCGCGGCCGAGAAGAAGGCCGTCGCGCTGACCAAGGGCCTGCCGGCCGGTCCGGGCGCGGGCGTGGGCAAGATCGTGTTCGACGCGGCCGCGGCCGAAGCGGCGGTCAAGGCGAATCCCGCCGAGAAGGTCATCCTGGTCCGCCACGAGACGAGCCCCGAAGACGTCGGCGGCATGTGGGCGGCGCAGGGCATCCTGACGAGCACGGGCGGCATGACCTCGCACGCGGCCGTCGTGGCGCGCGGCTGGGGCAAGTGCTGCATCGCGGGCGCGGGCGAGCTGGTCATCGACTACAAGGCCAAGACGATCGCCGCCGGCGGCCAGACGCTGAAGGAAGGCGACTGGATCAGCCTGAACGGCTCGACGGGCATCGTGTACGTCGGGCAGATCCCGACCGAAGCCAGCCCCGTCGTCAGCGGCGTGGTCGGCGGCAAGAAGGAAGCCCAGAAGCACCCCATCTACAAGATGTACAAGCAGGTCAGCGACTGGGCGGACAAGTACCGCAAGATCTACGTCCGCACGAACGCCGACAGCCCCAAGGACGCGGAAGCGGCCCGGGCGTTCGGCGCGCAGGGCATCGGCCTGTGCCGCACCGAGCACATGTTCTTCGAGGGCGACCGCATCTGGGCGATCCGCGAGTTCATCCTCGCGCAGGACCTGCCGGCCCGCGAGAAGGCGCTGCTGAAACTGCTGCCGCTGCAACGGAGCGATTTCGAAGGCATCTTCAAGGCCATGGACGGCTACGGCGTGACGATCCGCCTGATCGATCCGCCGCTGCATGAGTTCGTGCCGCAGGACCTGGCGGGCCAGACCGAGATGGCCAAGCGCATGGGCACCACGGTCGACGCCGTGGCCACGCGCGTGAAGAAGCTGCACGAGATGAACCCCATGCTGGGGCATCGCGGCTGCCGCCTCTCGATCACCTATCCGGAACTGTGCGTCATGCAGACCCGCGCGATCATCGAGGCGGCCTGCAACGTCGCCAAGACCGGCCGCAAGGTGCTGCCCGAAATCATGGTCCCGCTCATCGGCACCAAAGCCGAGCTCGACTACTGCGCCGAGATCATCCGCAAGACCGCCGACGCCATCATCAAGGAGAAGAAGTCCAAGGTGAAGTACATGGTCGGCACGATGATCGAAATCCCGCGCGCGGCCCTCACGGCCGACGCGGTCGCCGAGAGCGCCGAGTTCTTCAGCTTCGGCACGAACGACCTGACCCAGATGACGTTCGGCTTCAGCCGCGACGACATCGGCTCGTTCCTGCCGGACTACCTCGACAAGAAGATCCTGCCGGTCGATCCGTTCCTGCAGCTCGACGCCACGGGCGTGGGCCAGCTGGTGGAAATGGCGGTCAAGAAGGGCCGCGCCACCCGGCCGGAGCTCAAGTGCGGCATCTGCGGCGAACACGGCGGCGACCCGGTCTCCGTCAAGTTCTGCTGCAAGGCCGGCTTGAACTACGTCAGCTGCTCGCCGTACCGCGTGCCGATCGCCCGGTTGGCGGCGGCCCAGGCGGCGTTGGGCAAGTAAAACGGTCGTTTCCGCGAGGAAATTCCCGCGTCCGCCCCCGGTTTTCCGGGGGCGGATTTTTTTGTGGATCTCGCGGACCGAGTCCGGTTGATTTCGCCGCCGGATTTGGTACGGTGGCCGGCATGAACAGGAGCCCGCTCGCAACCGGAATTTCCGCCGTCCTGGCGGCGCTGGCGATCGCGCTCGCCGCCGGCTGCGGCCGCGCGGACGCGGAGCGCCGCGACGCGGGCGACCGCTATCTCCGCCGCGCGCGGGCCGCGCGGCAGGCGGAAGACGTCGATGGCGCGATCCGCTGGTGCGAAAAAGCGCTCCGGCGGCGGCCGGATTCGGCGGCGGCCCACCGCGAACGGGCCTTGATCTGCGACCACTTCCAACAGGATTATCTCGCCGCGCTCTACCACTACCGGCGCTATCTGGAATTGCGGCCCGATTCCGCCGAGCGCGCCGACGTCGAGGAGATGATGGCCGTTTGCGGCCGGAAACTCGCGGCGCAGCTTTCCGGCGCGCCGGCCAAACCGCCGCGCGCGGCCGCGGCGAAGCCGCCGTCCGCCGCGCCCGTGCCCGTGCCCGTTGCGGCGACCGCCGTGGCCGAACCGCAAACCCACGTCGTCCAGGCCGGCGAAAACCTCGCCACGATTTCTTCCCGCTATTACGGGACGCCGTCCAGGTGGAAACTGATATTCAACGCCAACCAAGACCGGTTGAACGACGCCAACAACCTGCGCGTCGGCACCCGGATCGTGATTCCCCCGAGCTGACAAGGAGCACCCGCACATGGGCACCGATTTCTTCGACGACGATCTGGTCCGCGAGCGCGAAGCCGCGCTGAAAATCAAGCTGGACGGCGAAAGCGGCGGCAAGCGCGACGGGCACATCCCGTCGTCGCGCGACCTGCCCAGCCGGGCGGTGTCCGACCTGACGCTGACCCACCTGGCCCGCCACAAGCAGGAAGTCACCGAACAGATGGTGGACAAGACCCAGGAACTGGACCGCTTGCGCGCCCGGCAGGAAGAGCTGGAGAAGGAACGCCGCTTGCTGGAAGATCTGCGCAAGAAGCAGGAAGCGTTCGAAAGCGGCCGCCGCGAACTCAAGGATCGGCTCGGCGAAAGCCTGGTCCGCATGGAGAAGGACCAGCTGCAGGCGGAGCGCCTGGGACAGATGCTCGGCGAAACCCGCCGCGCCTTCCGCGCGCGGCTCGACGAAGTGGATGCGCTGGACGCCGAGTCCTGGACGGAAGACAACTTGCTCGACGAATTGAACAAGGCGCTCGCGCTGCTGGAAGACGTCCGGGCGGAGTACAACCAGGGCGTGGCGAAACTCGACGCCGTCCGGCCCGCGGCGGGCGCGGCGGCGCGGCCGCTGTCCTTCGCCGAAGAACCGGAGGCGGCTCCGGGAAGCGTCGCGCAAGGCTTCGGCTACTGGCTCCGTTCCGGCCTGGCGTTCTCGTTGCCGCTGATGGTCTGGCTGGCGGTGCTGCTGGTGGCGTGGATGATCTTCGATTCCTGGATCTGAACATGGCGGCGCGACGCAAACATTCCGATCTCGAACGGCGCTTGAAGGAAATCGAGCGCGAGAAAACCGAACTGCGCGCGCGGATCGACGAAGTCCGGCGCTGGACCGACGCCGTGCCGGTGGAATACGCGCCGCGCTCCGAGCCGCGCCTGCGCGCGGCCGCCGTGCCGGAAAGCCAGCTCCGCGAAACCTCGGCCCGCGCGTTTCTGGAAATCGAGGAACGCGAGGCGGCCGATCTGCCCGCGGACGAAACTTCGCTGGATTTCGCGCCGGGGCCCGACGGGCTCGACGTCAAGCGCGTGGTGATGCCGCGCCTCCAGCGCACCGACCTGCTCCGGCCGGCCATCGGCGGCGCCGCGACCGCCGCGCGGCTGATGGAACCGGAACACGACCGGTTCCGCAACTATTTCGGCAGCGCCGGCCTCAAGCGCGTCCGCGAAGCCCGCAAGGAGCAGGGCAGCCAGCGCGCCCGCACCGTCTTCATGCTGCTGATGGTGGCGACGCTGGGCTTCATCCTGTTCAAGATGATCACCTAGCCGCGCCGCCGCGGCAACCGGAACGAAGGGATGGTGGCGATGAACGTGGCGGTCGCTTGCGGCGGAACCGGGGGGCACGTGTTTCCCGGTCTGGCCACGGCGCGCGAACTGCTGCGCCGCGGCCACGACGTGACCCTGTGGCTGACGGGGCGCGACACCGAGCGGGCGGCGCGCAAGGAATGGGACGGGCCCGTCGTCGAAGTGCCCGCGCGGGGCTTTCCCTCCGGCTTTTCCCTGGAATCTTTGCGGCGGGGCTGGAATCTCGCGCGCGCGGTCGCGCGGAGCCGCGCGGCCATGCGCCGGAACCGGCCCGACGTGCTGCTGGCGATGGGGTCCTACGCTTCGGTGGGACCGTGCGGCGCGGCGCGGCTGCTCGGCGTGCCGATCGTGCTGCACGAGGCGAACGTGGTTCCGGGCCGGGCCGTGCGCCTGTTCGCTCCCGGCGCGGCCGCCGTCGCGGCCGGTTTCGAGGAAACCCGCTACCATTTGCGCCGCGCCAAGCTGGCCGTCGTGGGTATTCCGCTGCGCGAAGAATTGACCGCGGCCGCGCAGAGCCTGCCGCCGCGCGAAGCCGCCGGCCGCGCGCCGTTCCGCCTGCTCGTCGCGGGCGGCAGCCTGGGCGCGCACCGGCTCAACGAGGTCGCGGCGGACGCCTTGGCGCGGCTGCAACGGACCGAAATCGATTTTTCGGTCGTCCATCTGACCGGACAAGCCGACGAAACGGCCATCCGCGCCGCCTATGAAGCGGCCGGCGTGCGGGCCGAAGTCATCGCGTTCACGACCTACCTGGCGCCGCTGTACCACGCCGCGGATCTGGCGATCTGCCGCGCCGGCGCGGCGACCTGCGCCGAACTGGCCTACTTCGGCGTGCCGGCGCTGCTGGTGCCGTATCCGCTGGCGGCGCTGGACCACCAGACCGCCAACGCGCACGCGCTGGAAAAGCGCGGCGCGGCGGACGTCGTGGCGGAATCCGCGCTGACGCCGGAATGGCTCGAAGCCTACCTGGCGCAGACCCTGCGCCAACCCGAACGGCTGGCGCGCTTGCGCGAGGCCGCCCGCAAAGAGGGCGTGCGGGACGGCACGGCCGCCTTGGCCGATCTGGTGGAGCGCTGCGCGCGGCGGCCATGACGGCGCAAGGCGGCAGCTGGCGCGAGGAAATCCGGCGCTGGATCCGGACGCCCGGCGCGCGCGTGCACTTGCTGGGCGTCGGCGGCATCGGCATGGCCGGCGTGGCGCGGCTGCTGGCCGCGAAGGGTTTGGCCGTGACCGGCTGCGACGGCGGCGCGCCGCGCACGCTGGCGTGGCTGCGGTCCTGCGGCATTCCCGCGACGACGGGACACGCTCCGGCGCATCTGGCGGGGATCGACTGGGCCATCTTCAGCCCGGCGCTGCAGCCGGGACATCCGGAACGCGTCGCGGCCGAGAAAACGGGGATTCCGCTTTATCGCCGCGGCCAGGTGCTGCCCGTGCTGGCCGAATCGTGGAAGACGGTGGCGGTTTCGGGCACGCACGGCAAGACGACGACCTCTGCGATGATCGCGCACGTCTTGCGGACCTGCGGCGCGGATCCTTCGTGGTGCATCGGCGGCGAACTGCCGCCGGCCGGCGCGCCGGCCGGCATCGGCCAATCGGAGTGGCTCGCGATCGAAGCCGACGAAAGCGACGGCACGCTGGCCCACTACGCGCCGGAGATCGCGGTGATCACCAACGTCGAATTCGACCATATGGAGCATTTCGATTCGCAAGAGGCGATGATCGAATGCTTCCGGGCTTTCGCGCGGCAGGCCAAAGCCGTCGTGTTCTGCGCGGACGATCCCGAGGCGGCGAAAATCGGCGCGGAAACGGGCGGCATGTCCTATGGTTTTGCGCCGGGCGCGGGTTTCCGGGGCGAGATTCTCGAGGCGGGTCCGGCCGGCACGCGTTTCGCGGTGCGCGGGCAGGCGGTGGCCCTGCCGTTGCCCGGCCGGCACAACGTATCGAACGCGCTGGGCGCGCTGGCGGCGTGCGACCGATGCGGAATCGCGCTGGACGCGGCCGCGGCGGCGCTGGCGAGCTTCGCGCTGCCCAAGCGGCGCTTCGAACTCGTGGCGGAAGCCCGCGGCATCCGGATCGTGGCCGATTATGCGCACCATCCAACGGAAATCCGCGCGCTGGTCGATGCGGCAAAACAGGCCGGCGCGGAACGGATCTGGGCCGTGTTCCAGCCGCATCGCTACACGCGCACCCTGGCGCTCGGCGCGGAGTTTCCGCCGGCGTTCGCCGGCGTGGAAGGCGTGATCCTGGCGCCGGTCTACGCGGCCAGCGAGCCGCCGCTGGAAGGGGGCACGGCGGAAGATCTGCTCAAGCATTTCTGGCGGCATGGTGGCCCGCCGATCGAACTGGTGCAGAGTCTCGCGGCGGCGGCCGAAACCGTCGCCGCGCGCTGGAAGGCCGGCGATTGGGTGCTGGTGGTCGGCGCGGGCGACGTCGAGGACGTCGGGCCCCTGCTGAAGGAGAAATTGGAGGCGACATGAAGATGCGCGGCGCCAGGTCGTTCGCCCGGATCCTGGTTTGCCTCGTTTGCGGGGGGTGGTTGGCCGGCCAGGCGGCGCCGGCCGCCACGATCTACGTGGCGACCAACGGCAACGACGTCGCCGGCAACGGGAGTTTCGCCGCGCCGTTTCGGACGTTGAATTACGCGCTGCAGCAGGCCGTTTCGGGGGACGTGGTCGAAGCGCGGAGCGGGGTTTACCGGGAAAACGCCGAAGTGCGGTTCCGCAATCCCGGCCTCACGCTGCGCTCGGTCCCGGGCGAATGGGCGGTCATCGCCGCGCCGCTCGACGACGAGGACGGGTACTCCTCCTGCGTGCTCATCGATCCCGACGCGGACGGCACGACGCTGTCGCGGCTGGAAATCGCCGGCGGCTACTACTACGGGATCGTGCTCCAGACGAAATGGGACTGGGGCGATCCGGACGACCGGTCGGGCGCGTGCGGCATCGTCATCGAAGACTGCGTGGTCCGCGACACGGGCCGCGATGCCGTCAAGATCACGCCCGGTTGCGACGACGTGCTGATCCGGCGCTGCGAAATCTTCAACACCGGCGTCGGGCCCGCGAACGCGACGGCGCAGAACGCGGAAGGCATCGATTGCGTCAACGGCGACCGCGTGACGGTGCGGGATTGCTTCATCCACGACGCGTTTTCCACCGGCGTCTACCTGAAGGGCGGCGCGACGGACGGGCTGGTGGAACGCACGCGGGTCGAGCGCTGCGGCGCGGCCGGCATCCTGCTGGGGTTCGACACGAGTCCGGAGTATTTCGACCTCGCGGCGAATCCGGGCTACTACGAGAACGTCCGCGGCACGGTCCGGAATTGCCTCGTGCGCGACGTGGCCTGGGAGGGGATCGGGATGTACGCCGCGTCCAATCCCGCCGTGGTCAACAACACGCTGGTCAACGTCTGCACGGGCCGCGTGCATGCCGCGCTGTATTTCGGGCTGAGCTTCCAGGACTGGGACGAATCCGCCGGCCGGCCGCCGTCCGTGGAGCCGGAAATCTTCAACAACCTGATCCTTCAGCCAGAAGGATTTTCCGACGAGACGTTCGAAATCCGCTGGGCGGACGAATTGGGCGGGCTGAGCGCGCTGAGCGGCTGGCCCGCGATGGATTTCAACGGGTTTTTCGTGGCCGGCGGCGGCGAGCCGCGCTTTACCGACCGGCGATCCGGTTCGTTGCTGGAAGAAGGTTCGCTCGCCCAATGGCAGGCGCATGCGGGGGCGGACCTGCACAGCCGGACGATTCAACCGCTGGCGGCGTTCGGCGCCGATCCGGCGCTGCTGGTGTCCAGTCCCTACGTCGATGCCGGCACGAACGCCGCCGGGATGGCGGCGGCCGCGGATTTGGCGGGCAATCCACGCCTCCAAGGCGCGGCGGTGGATATCGGGGCCTACGAGACCGGGACCAACGACTGGTCGGAACGGCTCATCGGCCATGCGGCGCTGACCGGGGCGACGAATCCGCCCGCCGCCATTTCCGCCAAGGTCGGCCAGTTGCGCTGGTTTTTCACGCATGCCTCGGTGGGCGGCAATCTCGTCACCGGCCTGAACGTGGTGAACGCGGAAGATCCCGCCCGGTTTCCGCTGCGCATCTACGGGTACGACGGGGACGACGGCGACGGCGCCTATCACGGCGCCGTGGGCACGGCGGGTTCGGAAGGCGGCGCGGACTACCGGGCCGCGGCCAGCCCCGCCGTCGCGTCCAACGGATTCGTCTACGAATGCATGCGCGGCAATCCGGATTGGGCGAACAAGCTGGCGTGCTTCAGCAATTCCGTGGTCGCCTCCGGTTGGCGTTTTCCGAAAGTCAACGTGGTCATGGACAAGTTCTGCTGGATCGATCCGGCCGCCGATCCCGAAGAATACTGCGCGTTGCTGGCCGGCCTCGAGGCGCGGTATCCGCAGACCCTGTTCGTATATATGACGATGCCGCTGACGACGGAAACGGCCGGATCGGAAAACGATCTGCGCAACGACTTCAACCGCTACGTGCGCGCCTATTGCCGGACGGCCGGCAAATGGCTGCTGGACCTAGCCGACATCCAGGCCTGGACGGAGGCCGGCG
Organism: uncultured Verrucomicrobiota bacterium; assembly: GCA_938003985.1. Lineage (GTDB taxonomy): Bacteria > Verrucomicrobiota > Kiritimatiellia > CAIQIC01 > Lenti-01 > Lenti-01. Next base: position 41,028 of record CALKWZ010000068.1, read on the forward strand.
TCGAGCAAACGTACGTTGCGGGCGGACAGACGAACCAGCGGATGGCGGCGGCCTTTGCGGTCGGCCCGGAGTGGGGCGATTACCATCTGAACGCCGCCGGTCGGCGGCGCGGCGCTTTGGGCTGGCACGCCTTGGCGCAGGCATTGTTCTTGGCGGATCGCGACGGGGACGGCGTCAACGACGGCGACGAACTGATTGCCGGAACCGCGCCGGCCGACGAAACCGATCGCTTGAGGCTGACGTTCGATCCCGCGACCGATCCGACGCAACAGGTGGTGCGCTGGACGGGCTCCTCGAACCGCTGGTATGCGCTGCAGGAAAGCGCGACGCTCGCGGATGGAGCGGTGTGGAGCAATCGGGCGACGGATCTGCCGGCAGCGGGCGGATTCAACATGCACACGGTCGCCCTGCCCGGCGCCCGGAGTTTCCTGCGGCTGACGGTGGGGCAATAGGCTGCGGCTACTCGCGTCGCGCGCGGCAATAGACGTCCCAGAGGGCATCGCGCGCGGACTGGGGATCGGGACCGTAGGCGAAGACGCCGTCTTCGTGGCCGGCCATGACCAGGACCGCGACGGGCGGCAGGGCGGCGGCGAGCCGGCCGACGGCGCGGGCCATTTCGGGCGTGCCGAACGCCGCGTCGGCGGGGGTTTGCGGCGCGCCTTCTTTGATCAGCATCCGGAACATGAGGCGGTCGTGGATGTGGATCACGGCGTTCGCGTCGGGCCGCGCGGCGTAGATGGCGCCGTGGCTCATGGATTCCGACGAGGCCGGCAACGGCCCGCGGCAGACGACGCTGTTTTTGTCGACGTCGAACGAAACGACTTCGCAGAAATGCTCGGCGGCGATGGGGAATTTCAGGCCGGTTCCGCTGCCGGTGACGATGAAGCGGCCGGTGCCTTCGATGCGCGCGCTGACGTTGCCGTAGCCGATGCCGTCGGGCAGGACGCCGATCAGTTCCCATTCGTGCAGGTCGTCGCGGATGCGCATGAGGTCGTGGAGGCGGGGATGCGCGGGGGCGGGTGCCGCCTCGTGCGCGAACGAAAACTTGATGTAGCCCTCGTCCCTATGGATGGAGGTCGGCATAGAGGGCGCGCAGTCCGGCGCGCGAGGCGGGGGCAAGGCCGCGTTCGGTGAGGATGCCCGTGACGAGGCGGGCAGGGGTCACGTCGAAACCGTAATTCGCGGCGGGGGTGTTTTCGGGGCAAATGCGGACGGTGGCGGGGCGGTTCGCGGCGTCGTCCCAGCCGGTCATGAAGCGCACTTCCTCGGAGCCGCGCTCCTCGATGGGGATGTCGCGCACGCCGTCTTCGATGGACCAATCGATGGTGGAGGACGGCAGGACGGCATAGAACGGCACGTTGTTGTCGCGCGCGGCGAGGGCCTTGAGGTAGGTGCCGATCTTGTTGGCCACGTCGCCGGCGGCGGTGGTGCGGTCGGAGCCGACGAACACGATATCCACCAGGCCGTGCTGCATCAAATGCCCGCCGGCGTTGTCGGGGATGAGGGTGTGGGGCACGCCGTGGTGGCCCAATTCCCACGCGGTGAGCGAGGCACCCTGATTGCGCGGGCGGGTTTCGTCCACCCAGACGTGGATGGGAATGCCGGCGTCGAACGCGGCATAGACGGGGGCCAAAGCGGTTCCGTGGTCCACGAACGCCAGCCAGCCGGCGTTGCAGTGGGTCAGGACGTTGACGGTTTGCCCGGGCTTGCGCGCGGCGATTTCGCGCAGCAGGGTCAACCCGTGCTGGCCCATGCGGCGGCTGAATTCGGCGTCCTCGTCGGTGATGGCCTGGGCTTCGCGCCGGGCGGTTTCGATCCGGTCGGCCGGGGCGCAGCCGGCCAGGGTCTTCTGCATGCGGACGAGGGCCCATTCGAGGTTCTTGGCCGTGGGGCGCGTCGCGTGGAGCGCGGCGGCGGCGGCCGCGATCCGCGCGGCGAAATCGGGCGCGGCGGCGTGCCGGCGGACGGCGAGGTAGATCCCCCAGGCCGCGGCGCAGCCGATGAGCCCCGCGCCGCGCAGATGCATTTTGCGGATGGCGGCGCACATGTCCGCGGGCGTGCGCAGATCCATGAACGCGAACTGATGCGGCAACAGGGCCTGGTCGATGATCCGGACGCACTCGGGGGTTTCCAGCCAGATGGTGCGGTAATGCTTGCCGTCGACGTTCATGGGCACGGTTTTCCCCTAAAACCGGCAGGGCGTCAAGCCGGGGCGGGCCGGGGAATCGGCGTTGAAAGGCGGGGGGCGGGGGCGTAGAGTGGGCGCGAATTTTCCACGACGTGGAAAACCCGAGGAACAAGACGGCATGAGCGGCAAGAAGCGTTTTCAAAAAGTGGCGGTGCTGAAGGGTGGGCCTTCGTCGGAGCGGGAGGTGTCGCTGCGGTCGGGGGCGGCGGTGGCGAAGGCGTTGCGGGAACGCGGCTACGACGTGGCCGAGGTGCTGGTGGGCGAGGACAAGTCGTTCACGGTGCCGCCGGGGACCGAGGTGGCGTTCGTGGCGATGCACGGGCATTTCGGCGAGGACGGGACGATCCAGGCGTTGCTGCGGAAGCAGGGCATCCCGCACACGGGCTCGAGCCCGGAAGCCAGCGCGCGGGCGTTCGACAAATCCAAGAGCAAGCCGGTGATCGCGGCGGCGGGGATTCCGACGCCGACGTTCGAGTTCCTGCGCAAGGGGCAGAAGCGGTCGCTGCCGCTGCCGGTGGTGGTGAAGCCGGTGCGGCAGGGTTCGAGCGTGGGCGTGTCGCGCGTGTTCCAGGAGTCGGAGTGGGCGGCGGCGCTGGATCTGGCGCTGGGCCTCGACGACGTCGCGCTGGTGGAGGAATACATTCCGGGCCGCGAACTGACGGTGGGCGTGGTGGGCGACGTCGTGTTGCCGCTGCTCGAGATCGTCGCGCCGGACGGTTTTTTCGACTACCACGCGAAATACACGAACGGGGTGTCGCAGCACGTGCTGCCGACGGACATTCCGGAGGCGACGGTCCAAGCCTGCCAGGCGGCGGCGCTGGCGACGTTCCGCGCGCTGGGCTGCGCGGGCATGGGGCGGGTGGACATCCGCCTGCGGCCGGACGGCCGGTTTTTCGTGCTGGAGCTGAACAACATTCCGGGCATGACGGAGCTGAGCCTGCTGCCGGACGCCGCGAAACGCCACGGCTGGAGTTTTCCGGAACTTTGCGAAATGATCCTGAATAGGGTATGATCCGGCGACAACCGAGGAGCAACCCATGAAGGTACTGAGAGTATTGGCGAATCCCAAAACGGTGGAGCAGTCCGCGAGCCTGAAAATCGAGCAGGCCTTCACGGCGGCGTTGAAGGCGAAACATCCCGACGCGCAAATCCTGACCATCGACGTCTACAAGGACGAGGTCCCGCTGCTGGACGCGAAGCTGCTGCCGGCGTTTTTCGGAGCGCCCCCGGCGGACGCGGAGACGGAGCGCAAGCGCGCGCGGCAGAAGGCGATCCTGGACCAATTCCTGGCGGCGGACCTGCTGGTGATCGCGACGCCGATGTGGAACTTCAACGCACCGCCGATGCTGAAGGCGTTCATCGACACGATCCTGGTGGCCGGCAAGACCTTCAAGTACACGGCGACGGGTCCGGTGGGGCTGGCGACGGGCAAGCAGGCGGTGCTGTGCATCGCCAGCGGCGGCGTCTACGAAGGCGCGCTGGCGGCCTACGATACCCTGACCCCGATGCTGAAGACGCAGCTGGGGTTCATCGGCGTGACGGACGTGACGGTGCTGCGCGCGCCCGGGCAGGGCGGGGGCGGCGAAAAGGCCGCGGCGAGCACGGCGGCGGCGATCGAACAGGCGAAGGCGGCTGCGGCTGAATTCTAATCAAGTCCCGGCTCACTGCGCCGGGTTGCAAAAAACGCCGCGCCCCTTCCGGGGCGCGGCGCTTTCGTTTCGCAGGTTTGAGCCGCGATTTATTTCTTCGAAGCTTCCTCGATGGCGACGGCGACGGAGACGGTGGCGCCGACCATGGGGTTGTTGCCCATGCCGATGAGGCCCATCATTTCGACGTGCGCGGGGACGGAGGAGGAGCCGGCGAACTGGGCGTCGGAGTGCATGCGGCCCATGGTGTCGGTCATGCCGTAGGAGGCGGGGCCGGCGGCCATGTTGTCCGGATGCAGCGTGCGGCCGGTGCCGCCGCCGGAGGCGACGGAGAAGTACTTCTTGCCCTTTTCGACGCATTCCTTCTTGTAGGTGCCCGCGACGGGGTGCTGGAAGCGGGTCGGGTTGGTGGAGTTGCCGGTAATGGACACGTCCACGCCTTCCTGCCACATGATGGCGACGCCTTCGCGGACGTCGTCGGCGCCGTAGCAGCGGACCTTGGCCTTGTCGCCGGCGGAGAAGGGGATTTCCTTCACGATGGCGAGCTTGCCGGTGGCGTAGTCGAACTGCGTCTGGACGTAGGTGAAGCCGTTGATGCGGCTGATGACGTAGGCGGCGTCCTTGCCGAGGCCGTTGAGGCAGACCTTGAGGGGCTGCTGGCGGACCTTGTTGGCGCTCTTGGCGATGCCGATGGCGCCTTCGGCGGCGGCGAAGCTCTCGTGGCCGGCGAGGAAGCAGAAGCACTTCGTTTCCTCGCGCAGGAGCATCGCGGCGAGGTTGCCGTGGCCGAGGCCGACCTTGCGGTCGTCGGCGACGGAGCCGGGGATGCAGAAGGCCTGGAGGCCTTCGCCGATGGCTTCGGCGGCGTCGGCGGCCTTCACGCAGCCTTTCTTGATGGCGATGGCGGCGCCGACGGTGTAGGCCCAGGCGGCGTTTTCGAAGCAGATGTTCTGGATTTCCTTCGTGATGGCGTAGGCGTCGACGCCCTTGTCGGCGCAGACCTGCTGCGCGTCCTGGACGGTGGACATGCCGTATTTCTTGAGGGTGGCCGCGATCTGGGGGAGGCGGCGGCCGTAGGACTCGAACAATTCTTTGTCAGCCATGGTCGTGTTCCTTCTTACGCGTGGCGGGGGTTGATGGTCTTGACGGCGTCGGCGATGCGGCCGTAGCGGCCGGTGGCCTTCTTGAGGGCTTCGGCGGGATCCATGCCCTTGCCGATGTTCTCCATCATCACGCCGAGGCGGACGAATTCGTAGCCGATGATCTCGTCGTTGGCGTCGAGACCGATCTGGGTGACGTAGCCTTCGGCCATTTCGAGGTAGCGGGGGCCCTTGGCGAGCGTGCCGTACATGGTGCCGATCTGGGAGCGGAGGCCCTTGCCGAGATCCTCGAGGCCGGCGCCGATGGGCAGGCCGCCCTCGGAGAAGGCGCTCTGGCTGCGGCCGTAGACGATCTGGAGGAAGAGTTCGCGCATGGCGACGTTGATGGCGTCGCACACGAGGTCGGTGTTGAGGGCTTCGAGGATCGTCTTGCCGGGGAGGATCTCCGAGGCCATGGCGGCCGAATGGGTCATGCCGGAGCAGCCGATGGTTTCGACGAGGGCTTCCTGGATGATGCCGTCCTTGACGTTCAAGGTGAGCTTGCAGGCGCCCTGCTGCGGGGCGCACCAGCCTACGCCGTGGGTGAGGGCGGAGATGTCCTTCACTTCCTTGGCCTGGACCCACTTCCCTTCCTCGGGGATGGGCGCGGGACCGTGGTCGCGCAGTTTCTTGACGCAGCACATGTGCTGCACTTCGTGCGAATAGATCATGGTGTTTCCTTGGGTTGCGGTTGAATGCCTGTGCGCAATTGGGGGGCGACTGTACTCAAAGAGGCGAAACGGTTCAACCCGGAAAAACGGGACGGGGGCGGCGGAAAAATGTTTTTACGGAAGGGGGGGTGTGGCATAGTGCGTCCGCATTGCGATTTTGGCGAAAGAGGACGATTTTGGCGTTTGGACATGACAAGGGACGGCGGAAAAACCGCTCGCGGGACGGCCTGTTGCGGGCCGCCGTGCGCTCGGGCGAGCGGCGGCGGACGGTGCGCCGGCGCGTCGTCGCCGCGCTGGTGACGCTGATCGGATTGCCGGCGCTCGCCGTCGGTCTCTGGTGGGGCGGCCACCAGGCGTGGCTGGGCATGTTCGCGGAAAATCCTTTTTTCGAGATCCAACGCATCGAAATCACGACCGACGGCATGCTGGGGGTGGCGGACGTCCAGGAATACGCCCGGGTCCGGCCCGGCATGAATCTCTTCGCCGTGCGGCCGCAGGACGTGCGCGCCGAACTGTTGAAGGTGCCGGTCATCGCCGACGCGCAGGTGGGGCGTTGTTTGCCCGACGGGCTGGTGATCGAAGTGACCGAGCGCATCGCGGTGGCGCGCCTGGGACGGCCGGGCGCGGGCAGCACGCTGGCCGTGGACGCGACGGGCCACGTCCTGGGCCCCAGTTCGGTGCGGATCAGCCTGCCGGTGATCCTCGGCGTGCGGGACGTCGGCTTGCGGCCGGGCGACGTGGTGGCCGATGCCATGCTGCCGGAGGCACTGGCCATCCTGGAGATCTGCAACGCCGAAAAAATGCGCGGGGTGCTGGCCGTGGCGTCCATCGACGTCGGCTCCGACGAGCGGATCGACGTCGGCTTGGCTTCGGGCGAACGGGTCCTGCTCTCGCGCGACCGGATCAAGGAAAAACTTTGGAAATTGCGGGAAATGCTGAAAGAAGCGCGCCGCCAGGGCTTGGCCCTGGCCACGTACGACCTGACGGTGGACCGCAACTACGTGGGCCGCGCGACGGCGGCGGAAGAGGCTCCTTGAGGAGCCGCGGGCGGAAAGGATAGCGGGCCAGATGAACATCGAACCGATCGTCGCGCTGGAAATCGGCACGAGCCGGGTGCGCGTTTTCGTGGGCGAGGCCCGCGAGGACGGCGCGCTGATGATCACCGCGGTGGGCGATGCGGCCAGCAGCGGCATGCGCAAGGGGGAAATTTTCCATTTCGACAGCGTGTGCGGATGCGTGGAGACCGCGCTGCGGCAGGCCGAGGAAGCCGCGGACCTGAAAATCAACGAAGTCTATCTGGCCCTGTCCGGTTCCCAGATCGAAGCCCAGCCCAGCCGGGCCGAGATTCCCGTGGACGGCGAGATCGCGCAGGAAGACGCCGACCACGTGCTGAAGATGGCCAAGGAAGTGACGTTGCCGGCGGACCGCGAAATCCTCCACAGCATTTTCGGCCAGTTCGCCGTGGACGGGTTGCCGGGCGTGTCCCCGGTCGGGCTCGTGGGCCAGCGCCTGGCGGCGGAGATGCTGATCGTGCACGGGGTCCATTCGCGGATGGTGAACCTGGTGCGGGTGGTCAAGGCGCTGAAGCTGGAGATGGCCGAACCGCTGTTCAGCGGCCTGTGCTCGGCGCAGGCGGCGCTGTCCGCCGACCAGAAGCGGCAGGGGGCGCTGTTGATCGATCTGGGCGGCGGCAAGACCGACTACGTGGTCTACGCGCAGGCCAAGATCGCCGACGCGGGGGTGCTGGCCGTCGGCGGCGACCACGTGACGAACGACGTGGCGCGCGCCTTCCGGCTGTCCACGACCGAGGCGGAAGCCCTGAAGCTGCAGCACGGCGACGCCATGGTCAGCGCCGCGGGCCGCACGCGCCGCCTGCCGCTGCCGGCGGCCGCCGGCGAAGCGCCGCGCACCGCGAAGTTGTCGGACCTGCAGACGATCGTGCACCTGCGCATGGAGGAGACGTTCGGCCTGATCGCCGCGCGCCTGAAGCGGCAGAAGCTGTTGTCGCTGCTGGGCGCGGGGATCGTGCTGACGGGCGGCGGCGCCCACCTGAAGAACGTGGCGCCGCTGGCGGAAAAGGTGTTCGGCCTGCCGTGCGAAATCGGCGCGCCGCGCAACGTGAGCGGGTTGGCCGCGAATCTGGCCGTGCCGGAATACGCGACGGGCGTGGGCGCGGTGCTGCACGGCTACCGCAGCGCCCGGGCCGCGGCGGAACGCTCCCGCAGCGCCTGGAAACGGCTGGCGCACTGGTTTGGCGTGAACTGAGCGGAGGAACGGACCATGGCGGCGAAATCGGACAACGCGCAGGAAAACGCCCGGGAACTTCGGTGCCGCGTGCTGGTGGCGGGCGTCGGCGGCGGCGGCGGCAACGTCTTGGGCCATGCGCTGGCGGGCTGGAACGAGCCGCCGACCGTGGCGGCCATCAACACGGACGCGCGCGCCCTGGAGGCGACGGCCATCGGCTTGAAAGTGGCCATCGGCCGGACGGTCGCCAAGGGCATGGGCACGGGCGGCGACGCGGAACTGGGGCGGCTGGCCGCCAACGAAGACCTCGACGCGCTGCGCGCGCTGGTTTCCGGCCACGACCTGCTGCTGCTGGTGGCGGGACTCGGCGGCGGCACCGCCACCGGCGCGGCGCCCGTCCTGGCCCGCATCGCCCGCGAAGAAGGCCTGCTGGTGCTGGCCTACGTGACCCTGCCGTTCGCGTTCGAAGGGGCGCGCCGCCAGGAACAGGCCCAGGAAGGCTTGGCGGACCTGAAGCAGTCCGCCGACGCGGTCGTCTGCCTGCCCAACCAGCGGCTGCATGCGCTGCTGCCGCCCGACACGTCGTTGCCGGACGCCTTCGCCTTCGTGGACCGCATGATGTCCGCCGGCATCCGCGGCCTCTGGACGTTGTTGGCGCGCGACAACATGCTCAACTTGGATTTTTCGGATTTGCAGACCTTGGTGGAAAACAGCGGCAACGAGTGCTGCTTCGGCTATGGGGAAGGCCAGGGCGCCGGCAAGGCCGAACAGGCCCTGCGCGGCTTGCTGGAAGGCCCGATGCTGGAGAAGGGGCGCGTGATCGCCAATTCCGGCGCCATGATCCTGAGCGTGGCCGGCGGTCCGGACCTGTCGCTGGCGGAACTGGAGACCATCCACCGCCGGTTCCAGGAAGCGGCGCGGCCCGGGGCCCGGATTTCGATGGGCGCCGCCGTGCTGGACGACTGGACCGGACGGCTGGCCTTGACCGTGCTGGCGGCGGAACACTGGATTCCGCCGACCAAACCCGACGCGCTGGTGATGGAAGCCGGCCCGGACGCGCCCGCCGACGAGCCGGCCGGCCGGCGGCGCAAGAACGTCCAGCAATCCGAATTGCAGCTGGGAGGCGCCAACGACCGGGGGCGGTTCCGCGACGTGGCGCCGACGATCGTCGAGGGCGCCGATCTGGACGTGCCGGTGTTCATTCGCCGCGGCATCCGGATTCCTTCCTGAGTCGGCGTCAACGGGCTTGATTTCGGGCGCCGGAGCCGCCAAGATGCCACAACCAATTAGGGTGCGGAGGACATGACGATGAAAAGCATGAAATGGCTGGCATTGGCGTTGGCGGTTGGCTTGTGCGCGCCGGCGGCGCTGGGCGGCGCGTTGTTGACCCAGGGATCCAACGAAATCGGCATTTCCGGGCAGCTGGACACCTCGGGCGTGGCCGGCACGGATTTCGACCTGAAGGTCAAATACGCCTATTTCTTCTGGGACCGGACGTCCTTGGGTCTGCGCGGCGGGGTCGGCGACAACGACTGGTGGAGCTATTTCTCGTTGGGTACGACGGCGGAATACAACTTCACGATGCCCGAAGGCTATCGGCCGGCGATCGGCACGGACATGGTGCCCTTGTTCCTCGGCGCGGCGATCGACTACCGGCACGTGAGCCTCGATGAAAACGAGAACGCGCTGGTCTTCAGCCTCGAAGCCGGCACCAAGCTCTTCCTGACGGATTCCACCGCGGTCGTCTTTTCGATGATCGGGGAAATGGGCACGGAAGACATCTACTACGACAAGGACGAGCCCACCGACAAGAACCTGCTGTTCGAGCTCGGGCTGCGGTTCTACTTCTAGACCAGAACCGCCGGCAACGGGACGAGGCGCGGCCGCGGGCCGCGCCTTTTCCGTTTCCGCCCGCGGCGCGCCGAAAGGGATTGAATTCCCGGGCGGGCTGGGGTATTGATCTGCGAGTTTTTCGTCCCGCCCTCCGGCGGGACGGAGGCGGAGAGATGGCTGAGCGGCCTAAGGCACCCGACTCGAAATCGGGCGGGCGTTAAAAGCGTCCCGTGGGTTCAAATCCCACTCTCTCCGCCATTTTTCCAGCGAGGAATCCATGGCGGCGTTGCTTCTGTATCTCATCGGAGCCCGGTCGGCGGGCAAAACGGCGGTCTTCGACGCCCTGATCCAGACGCCGGAAGGACCGCATTTCGCGACGAAGGGCGCCCATCGCCTCGGGACCGTCAAGGTGCCCGACGCGCGCCTGGCCACCTTGCGGGACCTTTTCCAGCCCAAGAAGTACATTCCGGCCGAAGTCACCTTCGTGGACGTGGCGCTGCCCGCGGGCGGCGAGGGCAGCGGCTTCAGCCAGCTCAACGCGTTCCTGGGCGAGGCGGACGCCTTTGCGCTGGTGGTGCAGGCGCATGGCGATACGGACGGCGCGGGCAAGCCGCTCGATCCGGTCGGCCAGCTCGAATCCGTGCTGCTGGATCTGGCGATGGCGGATCTGGAGAAGATCGAACGGCGCATCGAGAAGATCGAGCAGGAAGTCAAACGGGGGCTGAAGCAAAGCCTGCCCGAGCTGGCCGTGCAGCAGAAGTGCAAGGACGCCATCGACGCCGGCCAATCGCTGCGCGATCTCGAGCTGACGGCGGACGAGCAGAAGCTCGTCGCCAGTTTCTGCTTCCTGTCGCACAAGCGCGTGCTGGCGATCGCGAACGTGGGCGACGGCGATCCGGCGGGCGAGAAATGCGAAGCGCTGCGCGCCGCGTGCGCCGGAAAAGGGATCGACCTGCTGGCCTTCTGCGCGCCGCTGGAAGCCGAAATCGCGACGCTGTCTCCGGCCGACCAGGCCGGCTTCCTGAAGGACTACGGCCTGACGGAACCCGCGCGGAACCGCCTGATCCGGACCGCCTACCACACCTTGAACCTCATCAGCTTCTTCACCGTCGGGGAAGACGAAGTCCGCGCCTGGACCATCCGCCGCGGCGACAACGCCGTGACGGCCGCCGGAAAAATCCACACCGATCTGGCGCGCGGCTTCATCCGCGCGGAAACGGTGTCGGCGGAAATCCTGATCGAGAAGAAAACGCATGCCGCCTGCCGCGAAGCCGGCCTGTTGCGGCTCGAGGGCAAGAATTACGTCGTCCAGGACGGCGACGTGATCGAAATCCGCGCGAACGCCTGAGCCGGCGTTCTACTTGAAGCAGATGCGCGAAATCAGCGCGGCGAAATCTTCGGCGCCGCTGAGCAGCTCGATTTCCACGCGCAGGAAATAGACGGGCAGGTCGCGCCGTTCGAGCAACGGCAACCGGACGGCGTCTTTCTCCGTGGTGACGATGGCCTCCGCCCCGCGGTCGCGCGCCGCGTTGATGGCGTCGAGGATTTCCTGCTGGGTGTAGCGGTGGTGGTCGGCGAAACGCTTGCGGTGCACCAGCTCGCCCCCGAGCCGCTCGAGGGATTCCTCGAATCCGCGCGGCGAGGCGATGCCCGAGAGCGCGGCGATTTTCTTGCCGCGCAGGAAATCCAGCGGCTGGCGCGCGCCGCTGAACACGTCCTGGAAATGCCGCGGCGTGTGCCGGCATTCGGCGATTTCCGCCTGGCCGTTCAGGGCGTGGATCTGCCGGCGCAGGTCGGGGGATCCGTCGCCGTTGGACTTGGTGATGAAGATGAACGTGGCGCGGCTGAGGTGGCGGACGGATTCGCGCAGCAGGCCGCGGGGCAGGACGTAGCCGTTGTCGAAGGGGTTGGTGCGGTCGACCAGCACGATGTCCACGCGGTGCTTGAGCTTCAGGTACTGGAAGCCGTCGTCGAGGATCAGCGTGTCGCAACCGAGCTTCTGGATGGCGTAGCGGCCGGACTTCACGCGGTCCTTGTCCACGATGACGCAGACGCTGGGCAGGTTCGACGCGAGCATGTAGGGCTCGTCGCCGCCCATTTCGGAATCCAGCAGGAGCCGGTTGCCGTCGGACACCACGCGGGGGGGCTCCTGCGCCGGCGTCCGGAAGGTGAGGAGATTGACGATCTTCTCGGCGACCGGGTCTTCCGCCTTCTTGTAGCCGCGGCTGAGGATGGCCACCTTGCGCCCGTTCTGCTGCAGCGCGCGGGCGAACACTTCCACGACGGGCGTCTTGCCGGTGCCGCCGACGGTGAGGTTGCCGATGCTGATGACCTGGCAGCCGAGGGTCTTGGAGCGGAGGATGCGGTGCTCGAACAGCGCCAGGCGCACGTTCATGATGAAGCTGTAGAGCCGCGACAGGGCCTTGAGGACGAACCGGAGGAATCCCGGCCATGCGCCGTGCAGGCGGTCGGAAACGACCGCCAGGAGGAAGATTTCCCATCGTTCGCGGGAGGACCGGGCCATGCGCGCACTATGGCGGCCGGACGGGAACGGGTCAAGCGCCGGAAAATTTGTGTCCGGATCGGGTTCGGGGTAGGTTCTACCGCAAACGGAGGACGGAACGTGAGAAACGCAACGATGATCCTGGCGCTGGCCGTCGGATTGGCCGGCGCCGCCCCCGCGCAGGAAGGAACCCCCATGCCGAGCATCTACGACTTCGCCCTGAAGGACATCGACGGCCGCGACCGGAGCCTGGCCGAGTTCAAGGGCCAGGTGCTGCTGGTGGTGAACGTGGCCAGCAAGTGCGGCTTCACCAAGCAATATGCAGGGCTGGAAAAACTGTACCAGGCCCACAAGGACCGCGGTTTCGTCGTGCTCGGGTTCCCCGCCAACGATTTCATGGGCCAGGAGCCGGGCACGGAGGCCGAAATCAAATCCTTCTGCACGCTGACCTACGGGGTGACCTTTCCGATGTTTTCCAAGATTTCCGTCAAAGGCAAGGCCATCCACCCGCTCTACGCCTTCCTGACCGACGAAAAACTCCATCCGGGCGCCGGCGGGGCGGTCTCGTGGAACTTCAACAAGTTCCTGGTCGGTCGCGACGGCGCGATTCTCGCCCATTACGGCAGCCGTACCGCGCCCGACGATCCGGAACTGGCGGCCGCGCTCGAAAAGGCCCTGCAGGCCGCGCCCTGAGTTTTTCCGGCCGGGCGCTTGACGCCGGCGTCCCGGGTGGTATGGTTGCCCGCGACAACTGAATGTGGTCGCTAGGGGTGTCCTCGATCGAGAGGGCTGAGAGTTCCCGTAACCGGGATAACCCTTGGAACCTGTTGGATCATTCCAACGCAGGGACAGCGGATCGTTTGGCACAGAACCGTGGTTTCTCCGATGGAACCGCGGTTTTCGTTTTTCCGCGGCAGGCTCCCCGGCGTCCGGAACTTGGAGCGCGCATGACGACGAACGGGCCGGTCGAAAGCCGGGAACGCAATCTGAAGGAGTGGGATTTCTTCCTGCTGTGGGCGGGGGCGGCGATTTCGCTGTCCGAAATCTGGGCCGGCGGCCTGCTGGCGTCGTTCGGCCTGCTGGCGGGGCTGGGGCTCATCCTCTTGGGACACCTCATCGGCAACGCGCCGATGGCGCTGGGCGGGCTGATCGGCAGCCGCCACGGGGTGCCGGCCATCGTGGGCACGCGCGGCGCGCTGGGCAACCGCGGTTCGATCCTGCCCGCGATCCTGAACGTCGTGCAGCTCGTGGGCTGGACGGCGGTCATGCTGTGGATCGGCGGGCAGACGGCGGCGGGACTGGCGGGCGGAGCGGGCAGCGCCCGCGGCTGGATCGTCGCGCTGGGGCTGCTGACGACGGTCTGGGCGCTGGCGGGCAGCCGCGCGTGGAAGACGCTCCAGAAGGTCGGCGTGGTCCTGCTGCTGTTGCTGTCCGTGGCGATGACGGCGCTGGCGCTGCAAGCCTACGGCTGGCGCGAATTGCTGGCGGCGGCGCCGGCGCGGACGATGTCGGGCATGCTGGGGCTCGATCTCGTGATCGCGATGCCGATTTCATGGATGCCGCTGGTGTCCGACTACACCCGCTACGCCGCGGTGCCCGGCCGGGGCCTGCGCGGCACGTGGTGGGGCTATTTCCTCGTCAGTTCGTGGATGTTCGCGGCGGGCCTGATCGTCGCGCTGGCCACGGGTTCGGGCGCGCCCGAGACGGCGCTGATGCAGCTGATGGGCGCGCACGGCCTGCTGGTGCCGGCGGTGGCCATCGTGCTGCTGTCCACGCTGACGACGACGTTCCTCGACATCTATTCCAACGCGGTGTCGGCCCAGAGCCTGTTCCCGAAGGTCGGCACGCGCCCGCTGATCGCCCTGGCGGGCCTGGCGGGCACGGCGATCGCGCTCTTTTTCGACGCGACGAAATACGAGGTCTTTTTGCTGTTCATTGGCGCGGCCTTTTGTCCGCTGTTCGGCGTGGTGCTGGCGGACTATTTCGTCCTGAAACGGGGACGCTACGTCGCGGAGGACCTTTATTGCCGCGGACGCTACTGGTACGCCGGCGGCGTAAACGGCCGTGCGATGTTCGCGTGGGCCGCCGGATTCGGGGTCTACCGGCTGTGCGCGCAAACGGGCTTCGCGGGCGGATCGTCCATCCCGTCCCTCCTGGCGGCGGCGGCGATCTACTTGGCGATTTCAACCGGAAAAAGGGAGCCGAAATGAATCCGAAAACGATCGATGCCGCGCGGGCGGCGGACAACCTGGCGCAGGTGCGCGCCGCGAAACCGCTGGTGCACAATATCACCAACTACGTCGTCATGAACTTCACGGCGAACGTCCTGCTGGCGGCGGGAGCGTCGCCGGTGATGGCGCACGCGCCCAACGAAGTCGAAGAAATGGTGGCTTTTGCCAAGGCGCTGGTGCTGAACATCGGCACGCTCGACGACGCCTGGATCGCATCCATGCTGAAGGCCGGGAAAAAGGCCTCGCAACTGGGGGTCCCGATCATCCTCGACCCCGTGGGCGCGGGCGCCACGAAGCTGCGCACGGAAGCGGCCAAGCGCATTTTGGCCGAGACGAAGGTAACGCTCGTGCGCGGCAACGCCTCGGAAATCCTCGCGCTGGGCGGCGGAGCCGCCAAGACGAAAGGCGTGGACGCGGCCGATTCCGTGGACGCGGCGGCGGAACGGGCCGGAGCGCTCGCGCGCGAACTGGGCGTGCCGGTGGCCATCACCGGTCCGGTGGATTACGTCACGGATGGCCGGCGCGTCGTGCGCGCGGCCAACGGCCATCCCCGGATGGGCGGCGTGACGGGCACGGGCTGCGGCGCCACGGCGATCATCGGCGCTTTCGCGGGGGTGGATTCGGATCCGGTCGCGGCGGCCGCGACGGCGCTGGCCTATTACGGGCTGGCCGGGGAATACGCGGCGGACGGCGCGGCGGGGCCGGGCACGTTCGCGGTCCGGTTCTTGGACGCGCTGCACGGGCTGACGGCGGACGAAGTCCTCCATGGGTGCAAGATCCGCGCGGGCTGAAAATGGGCGCCGTTGACTACAGCCTGTACCTGGTGACCGACCGCGCGCTGGCGCGCGGGCGGACGACGGCCGAGATCGTCCGCGCGGCGGTGGCCGGCGGCGTCACTTGCGTGCAGTTGCGCGAGAAAAACGGCGGCACGCGCGAGTTCATCGAGGAAGCGCGGGCGGTGCAGGCGGCGCTGCGGGGCACGGGCGTGCCGTTGATCGTCAACGACCGGGTGGACGTCGCCCTGGCGGTCGGCGCGGACGGCGTGCATCTGGGGCAGGGGGACATGCCGCTGGCCGATGCCCGGCGCTTGGGACCACCGCGCTGGATCGTCGGCATTTCCGCGGAGTCGGTGGAAGACGCGGTCCGCGCGGAGCGGGATGGTGCCGACTACGTCGGCGTCAGTCCGGTGTTCGCGACGCCGACCAAGACCGACCACGCGGCGCCGCTGGGGCTGGATGGCTTGCGGGCGATCCGGGCGGCGACGAAGTTGCCGCTGGTCGCCATCGGCGGCCTCCATGCGGGCAACGCGCGGAAAACGATTCGGGCCGGCGCGGACGGCTTGGCGGTCGTCTCGGCCATCGTCGCGGCGGACGATCCGCGTACGGCGGCGGAAATCCTGCGGCGGGAGATCGCCGCGGCGAAGGGAGCGGCGGAATGAGCGAAAAAACCTATCGGCGGGTCTTGACCATCGCGGGCTCGGATTGCAGCGGCGGCGCGGGCATCCAGGCCGACCTGAAGACGTTCGCGGCCAACGGCTGCTACGGGATGAGCGTGATCACGGCCCTGACGGCGCAGAACACGCAGGGCGTGGCGGCCATCCATGCGGCGCCGGTCGAATTCGTGGCGCAGCAGATCGACGCCGTGCTGGCCGACGTCGGCGCGGACGCGGTGAAGATCGGCATGCTGTTTTCGCCGGAGCTGATCGAAACGGTGGCGCGGAAGCTCAAGGAATACCGGGTGGCGCGCATCGTGCTCGATCCGGTGATGGTGGCGCAGAGCGGCGACAAGCTGCTGCGGGACGATGCCGTCGAAGCGCTCAAGACCCACCTGATCCCGTTGGCGGAAATCGTCACGCCCAACATTCCGGAAGCGGAAGTGCTGCTGGGGCGGAAGATGGCCGGCGCGGCGGAGATGCCGGCCGCGGCGGAAGACCTGATGCGGTTCGGGTGCCGGAACGTGCTGGTCAAGGGCGGACATCTCGAAGGCGAAGCCAGCGACGATTGCCTGTTTCTGGGCGCGGAAAAGCGCCTGGCGCGGTTGCCGGGGGCGCGGATCGAAACGCGCAACAACCACGGGACGGGCTGCACGCTGTCGTCGGCGATCGCCGCCTTCCTGGCCCGGGATTTCGAGATGGAAGAGGCCGTGCGGCGGGCGAAGGCCTACGTGGCGGCCGCCATCCAGGCCGGCGCGGCGTACCGCATCGGCCACGGGCACGGCCCCGTGCACCACTTCTGGCCGTTTTGGTAGCGGCGCGCTTAGCGCGCCCGGCGGCGGGCCCGTTCGAGGCGGACCACGCCGAAGGTCAGCACGCCAAGACCGGCGGTGGCCGCGAAGCCGGCGGGGGACAGCGGCTGCAACTGAAAGACGCGGGCAAGGGCGGGCACGTAGACCACCGCGAGCTGGAGCCCAAGCGTCGCGAGCGTCAATCCGACGAGTGCGGGATTGCGGCCGAACCGGAACGGCCGGCCGGCCAGGGCGCGCAGCCCCCAGGCCTGGCCGATTTGCGCGAATCCAATGGCGGAAAACAAAACGGTCTGCCATTCGCCGTGGCCCCACCCCAATCGGTTCCAGATGCCGGCGAGCAGCAAGGCGCCGCCGCAGATGAAAACGCCCATCCAGCCGACGTGGACGATCGCCGGCCGGTCGAAGATCGGCGCGTCGGGCCGCCGCGGCGGCCGGGCCATGACGTCCGCCTCGGCGGGTTCCAGGCCCAAGCCCAGACCCATCAGGCCGTCGGTGAGCAGATTCAGCCACAGCAGATGCAGCGGCCGCAAGGCCAGGACGCCGATGCCGGCGACCGGCGCCAGCATCATCGCCAGCACCTTGCCGAGGTTGCCGCCGAAGGAATACTTGATGAACCGGACGAGGTTGTCGAAGATCGTGCGGCCTTCCTCGATGGCCGCGACGATCGTCGCGAAATTGTCGTCCAGCAGCACCATCTTGGAGGCTTCCTTGGCGACGTCGGTGCCGGCGATGCCCATGGCCACGCCGATTTCCGCGCGCTTGAGGGCGGGGGAGTCGTTGACGCCGTCGCCGGTCATCGCGACGATCTGGCCGCGCCGCTGCAGGGCGGCCACGATGCGCAGCTTGTCCTCCGGCGAAACGCGGGCGAACACGGAGATGCGGTCGATGCGTTTATCGAGTTCGGCGTCGGTCAGCGCCGCCAGTTCGGCGCCGGTCATCGCGTGGGGCGCCTCGCCGGCCGGCGGCAAATCCAGGTTGCGGGCGATGGCGGTGGCGGTGGCGGGATGGTCGCCGGTGATCATGACGGTGCGGATGCCGGCGGCATGGCTGGCGGCGATGGCGGCGCGGACGGCTTCCCGCGGCGGGTCCACCATGCCGATCAGGCCGCAGAACACGAGGTCGCTTTCGACGTCGCGGGCCTGGGCTTGGGGGCCGGGGGCGGCATGGAACCGGCGGAACGCCACGCCCAGCACGCGCATGCCGTCATTGGCCAGCCGCTCGTTGTCGGCGAGAAACCGCCGGCGGACGTCCTCGGCCAAGGGCACGATGCGGCCCTGGTCGAGCACGTGGGTGGCCAGCTTCAGCAGGCCGTCGGGCGAGCCCTTGATGGCGGCCAGCACGGGCGTGGACAGGGCGGCGGGCAACGGATAATCGCTTTCTTCCGCGCGATGGAGCGTGGCCATCCGCTTGCGGTCGGAATCGAACGGGAATTCCGCGATGCGCGGCAGCTCCGCGCGGAGAGGTTGCGTGGCGATGCCGAAGCGTTCGGCGGCGAACAGCAGGGCCGTTTCGGTGGGGTCGCCGATCGCGCGCGGCGGCTGGCCCGATTCTTCGAAGACCAAATGGGCGTCGTTGCACAGCGTGGCGGCCAGCAGCAGGGGCACGATCTCGTCGGCATCGGCGTTGGCCGGCAAGGCCGCGACGGGTCCGGAACCGTCCAAAGGCATGTCGCGACGGAGCGTATGCAGCCGGACGACCGTCATCCGGTTTTCCGTCAGCGTGCCGGTCTTGTCGGTGCAGATGACGGTGACGGAACCCAGGGTTTCGACGGCCGGCAGCTTGCGGATCAAGGCGTGGCGCTTGAGCATCCGGCGGCCGCCCAGCGCCAGCGTGGCGGTGATGACGGCCGGCAGGCCTTCGGGCACCACGGCGACGAGCAGGCTGACGGCGGTCAGCAACGTTTCGCCGAAGGCTAAGCCGCGGGATAGCCCGATCGCGAGCAGAACCAGCGCCGCGCCCAGGCCGGCGATGGACAGGTGCTTGCCGACCTGCGCCAGCTTGCGCTGGAGCGGCGTGCGGCCTTCCGGCACGCCTTGGATCATGCCGGCGATCTTGCCCAGTTCCGTGCGCATGCCGGTGGCCACGACGACGCCGCTGCCCCGGCCCTGGGCGATGAGGGTGCCCATGAACGCGAGATTCGTGCGGTCGCCCAGCGGCAGGGCCTCGGCGGACAACGCCTCGGTTTGTTTCCGGACCGCTTCCGCTTCGCCCGTGAGCGCGGCTTCCATCGCTCCGAGCTGGACGGCGTCGAGCAGGCGCAGATCGGCGGGCACGACGTTGCCGGCTTCGAGCCGGACGACGTCGCCGGGTACCAGTTCCCGCGCGGGGAGTTCCTGCAGTTCGCCGTCGCGGCGGACGCGGACGCTCGGACTGGCCAGTTGTTTCAAGGCGGCCATGGCCTTTTCCGCGCGGTATTCCTGGATGAAGCCCAGCACCCCGAACAGGACGACGATGGCCAAAATGGCGACGGCTTCGGTGACGTCGCCGAGAAACAGGGACAAAACCGCCGCGCCGACGAGGATGAGGATCATGGGCTCGACGAACTGGGCGAGCAACATCCGCCAGGCCGGCCGGGAGATGGTTTCCCGCAATTCATTGGGACCGTGGACGGCGCGCCGGGCGTGGGCTTCGGCGGTGGAAAGTCCTTCGGGCGCGGAGTCCAGATTGGCGAGGACTTCGGCGGCGGTCTGCGCGTGCGGTACCTTCATGCGGCGGTTTTCCCTATGTGAAAAAAGCGCCTTGCGGCGCCGGGGACGTTGAACGGAAATTGGAGGCGCGGATCGGGATCGAACCGATGCATAAGGATTTTGCAGACCCTCGCCTTACCACTTGGCTACCGCGCCATTCAAGTCGGGGGGAAAGATAGCGGGGGAACCGCGGACTGTCAACCCGGCGGCGGGGAAAACCGCCGTTGACGCGGCCCCGCTGCCCGTGATACATCCACAAGACCAATCGCCTCAGGTCGGGGCGTAGCGCAGACTGGTAGCGCGTTTGCTTGGGGTGCAAAAGGTCCCGGGTTCAAATCCCGGCGCCCCGACCACTTTTGCGACAACCGGAGAGCCCCATGATCGCACCGTTCAAATCCCTCCTAGGCGCCGCCGTTGCGGGACTGCTGCTGGCCGGCCCGGCCGGCGCGTGGGGCCCCGAAGGCCACGAGATCGTCGCCGAAATCGCGCTGTATTATCTCACGCCCATCGCGCGGGCGGCCGTGGACGACGTCCTCGGCGAATACAAACTGGGCGACTACGACGTGGCGAGCTGGCCGGACTCGATCCGGGGCGAAAAGGAATACGACCGGCGCTATCCCGGCAACGGCCGCTGGCACTTCATCGATTTCGACACCCGCCAGCGCTACGACGAGAAATTCAAGCTGGAGGTTTCGGAGGACGGCCACGACGTCGTCACCCAGATCCTGCGCTGGCGCGACGATCTCCGCGGCGGCCAGCTCCGGGGCGGCCGGCGGCTCGACGCCTTGCGTTTTCTCGTCCATTTCGTTGGCGACGTGCATCAGCCCCTGCACTGCGCCTTCCGCTACGGCGACATGGGCGGCAACATGCTGCCGGTCCATTCCTTTGCCGGGCGGAACCATGCGTTCGACAGCGCCAACGAACTGGACTATGCGCCCAGCCTGCACAGCGTCTGGGACGAGAATCTCGTCTACGAACTCGTCGCCAACCGCCGGACGAAAGACGTCGTTCGGGAACTCCAGCGCGAAATCACTCCGGACCAGGTGCGCGGCTGGATGCACGACGACGTGTTGCGCTGGGCCAACGACAGCTATTGGCTTGCGCGGAAAAAAGCCTACCGCTGGAGCAACGGCGAAAATCTGCCTTTCAAATGGTCCGGGCCCGGCATGGATCTGACGGGCGCCAACTACATCGATGGCCAGATCCCCGTCGTGCGGGAGCAGTTGCAGAAAGCCGGCGTGCGCTTGGCCGGTTTGCTCAACAGCGCTTTCGATCCCGATTGGCGGCCCCCGCGGCGCGAGACCCTCGCGCAGAAGGAGAAACCATGAAGCGCTGGATTGCATCGGCGGTGATTCTGGCGGGGCTGGCGGCGGCGGCTTTTTGGTGCGCCGGCCACCACGTGGTGCGGACGGACCAGGGCGTGCTCGTGGTGGCCAAGCGCTATCTGGCGGCCGCCGACACGTTCGCGGACGTGCGGGCGTGGGCGTCCGTTGATTTTGACGGGCATCCCGACTTGAAAGCCGCGCTCGTTTCCGGCGGCTACGAAGATCTGTTGGCGGACCTGAAGGCCCGCGAACGCCAGGCGGCGCTGGACGACCTGAAAAACCGCGCCGCCGGCATGGCCCGCGACGTGGCCGGCCAAGTTGCGGCGAAGGCGGAAGAAGTGGCGGGGGCCGTTTCCCAGACCGCGACCGAAGTGGCGGGCCAGGTGGCGCAAAAGGCCGAGGACGTGGCCGCGCAGGTTTCCGAGAAGATCGACGAAACGCTGGCCGGGGAATAGCCGTCAGCCCAGCAGGCGGACCGCATTGCCGCCGAGCGCCGCGGCCAAGAAGTCCTCGGGCAGACCGAGCGCGCGCCAGCGGGCGAGTTCGGCGGCCTGGTCGCTCCACGGGCTGTCGGTGCCGAACAGGATGCGGTCGGCGGGGTGGGCCAGGATCATCGCGCGGGCTTCGGCCACCGGCATTTCGTGGAGGCAGAACGAGGTCTCGATGAAAACCGGCTGTCCGATCAGATGTTTCCGCGATTCCTCCCAGTCGCGCCAGCCGCCCAGATGCGTGGCCACGAATTTCAGGGTGGGAAAGGTGTCGATGACGCGCCGCACGCGGACGGGATCGGCGACGCGGTCGAACGGATAGGCCATGTCGAAGCCGGTATGGAAGACGGCGAACAGGCCGCGCGCGGCGAGGCGTTCGTAGAGGGGGAACATCCGCTCGTCGTCGATCGTGAAGCGCTGGTAGTAGGGGTGCAACTTGACGCCCTTGAAGCCTTCGGCGGCGGTTTCGTCGGCGTGGACGAGCGCTTCGGGATCGTCGGGGTGGATCGAGAGCAGCATTTCGAGCCGTGGGTGGGTCGCGCGGACTTCGCGCGCCCAGCGGCGGATGCCGTCGAAGTGCGACGGCTTGGTCGCGATGGGGCAGACGACGGAGCGGGCGATGCCGGCGCGGTCCATCGAGGCCAGCAAGCCGGACGCGCGCCCATCGGTGAACGCCTGGATGTTGCCCTCGTTTTCGAGGAACGGGATGGCCTTGGCGGCCAGGCTGTCCTCGAAGGCGTGGGTGTGGAAATCGATGATCATGGGAAGAAAGTATTCAGGAGTCGGCATTCAGGATTCAGAATGAGAGTCCGATGGATGAGCTCGGTCAGCTCTGCCAAATCCAAGTCTTTGATCCTGTCCTCCATTCTGACGGCTGAATCCTGAATTCTGAATTCTCCGTTTTATTTCGGCAATCGCGGCGGGCGGGCGGCGAGGGCGTCGATGGCGGCGTGCTCGGTGTGGTCGAGGCCGATGGGCGAGAGCGAGACGTAGCCCTGGCGCAGGGCTTCGAGATCGGTGCCGTTCGCGTCGCCCTTTTCGTAGAGTTCGCCGGTCATCCAGTAGTAGGGGTTGCCCCACGGGTCTTCGCGGCGCTCGTATTTTTCCACGAAGCGGGATGAACCCATGCGCGTGATGCGCAGGCCGGCCAGTTTTTCGTAGGGCAGGTTCGGGATGTTCACGTTCCAGAAGATGTCGGGCGCGATGCGCAGTTGGCCGGAAACCACCTGTTCGACGAGCGCGCGGCTGACGCGCGCCGCCGTGTCCCAGTTGGGTTCGCTGAAGGTGTCCAGCGAAAGCGCCATGGAGGGGATGCCCATGATCGGGCCTTCCGTGGCGGCGGACACGGTGCCGGAATACAGCACGCTGATGCCGGCGTTGGGGCCGAGGTTGATGCCGCTCAGAATGAGGTCCGGCGGCGGATCGATCAGGAGGCTGATGGCCAGCTTGACGCAATCGGCCGGAGTGCCGCTGACGGCGGTGCCGAAATGCGGGCCGCCCGGCGGCCAGGAGCGCGCGTGCAGCGGCTTGGTCAGCGTAATGCCGTGGCTGATGGCGGAGCGCTCGCCGTCCGGAGCGACGACGTGGATCTCGCCGAGGTCCTTGACCGCGTCGTGGAGGGCGTGGATGCCGGGGGCGTAGATGCCGTCGTCGTTGGAGAGGAGGATTCTCATGGCACGGAATGATGCCCGAATGTCCAACGTCCAACAAGGAATATCCAGTCGAAGCAGTATTCAGGAGTCAGGAGTCAGAATTCAGAATGGGAAGCCTTCCGATCTGATTCTGAATCCTGAATCCTGAATTCTGAATCCTTGGCTTACGACACCTGGACGACGACCGCCGCGAACGGCGGCAGGACGTCGCCGGGTTCGAGCGCGCCGTAGAGGGGCTCGCCGACGAACAGGCTGGGAGCGCGGGTCAGCTTGCGCGGCTCGGGGCCGAGATTGACGGCGCAGCGGACAAGCTGGCGGCCCAGCTTGCGGTCGAAGGCGACGACGGTGCGCGCCGGTGCGGGGGCCTCTTCGCCGACGTCGAGCACGGCGCAGGCGCCGGCCGTGAGCGGACGGTGCTTTTTGCGCAGGGCGACGAGTTCCTTGAAGAACTGGTACCAATGCTGGCGGGCGTCGAGGCCGCGGTCGAAAAGGTTCCCTTCGAGTTCGACGCCTTCCTGGTGGCGTTCGCGGCCGTCGGCGCCGACGATGCGGCGGCCTTTGTCGCACGGCTGGCAGCGGGCATGGATGGAGGGGCGGTCGAGGGCTCCGAATTCCTCGCCGGTGAGCAGGAACGGCAGCGTGCGCGGCGCGAGGAACGCCAGGGCGTTCATGGCGCGGAAGCCGCCGGGCCCGAAGCGGTAGAGGCCGCGGCCTTCGTCGTGGTTGTCGGTGTAGCGCGCGGTGAAATGCGGGCCGGGGAATTTCGACGCGGCCTCTTCGTACTGCATCAGGACGCGCCCGGCGGCGGCGGCGATCCCGCCGTCCTGCCAGGCTTCGAGGATGGCGTGGAAGCCGTGGTTGTGCTGGGCGTCGCCCGAGAGGCGGAGGAGGGAATTCCCGGCCTCGTCGACGGCGTAGGCGTACTGGCAGAGCTTGTAGAAATCGTCGTCGTAGGCGGCGTCCATGCCGCGCGCGAAGAGGTCGAGGTTGTTGTCGAACCCGTAGCATTCGGCCATGAAGAGCAGGTCGCGCTTGGGATGGCGCGCGCGCAGGATGGGGAGCGCCTCGTCCCAGAAGGACTTGTCGTTGATGAAGTGCGCCATGTCGAGGCGGAAGCCGTCGATGCCGTCGGGGCGGCCGTCTTCGTCCGAGCCGAGGACGGAGAGCCAGTGGTCGTAGACCTGGATCATCGCCTGGCGCAGGGCGGGGTTCGTGTAGTCGAGCTTGGCGGTGTCGGACCAGTCGCAGTCGAAGAACGCGGAGCCGTCGGCGGCCTGGACGTAGTAATCGGGGTGTTCCGTCATCCACACGTGGTCGCGCGCGGTGTGGTTGGGGGTGATGTCGAAGATGACCTTGAGCTTCAGGGCGTGCGCGCGGCGGATCAGCGCCAGGATTTCGGCCTTGGAGCCGTATTCGGGTTCGACGGCGATGAAGTCGCGCGAGGCGTAGGGCGAACCGATGCCCTTGCGGGCGAAGTGGCCGATGGGATAGGGCGGCAGCAGATAGACGACGTTGAAGCCGAGGCGGCGCAGGCGCGGCAGGTGCTTCGTCAGGTAGGCGAGAGGCGATTCGGCGAGGGGTTTTTCGCTGGCGGCCTCGACGGCGTTGCGGGGCTCGCGCGCGGCGAGCGAGCGGAGATTGACCTGGTAGAGGATCGCGGACGACAGCCAAGAGGGGGTGGTTTTCATGGCGGCGCATTGTAGCGGCGGGCGGCGGCCGGCGCAAGCGGTCCGGCGCGGCCGCGCCTTGCCCGTTGCGGAGCCCCGCCCGTTGCGCTACTCTCCCTGCCGGAAAAGCGCCTGTAGCTCAGTTGGATAGAGCATCGGATTTCTAATCCGGCGGTCGCAGGTTCGAGTCCTGCCAGGCGCGCCAAGTTTCAGGGGGCGGGAGACAGGATTCAGGGATCAGAGTTCACGATCGACATTCTGAATTCTGACTCCTGACTCCTGAATACTTCCTACGGATTTCCCCTGAACGGCTTGTCGCGGTCGAAGTCGGGCAGGAAGTCGTCGGTGGCGGCGAGGGGCTGGATCAGGAGGTTTTCGAAACCGAGATCCTGCGCGTGGTCGAGGGCGGCCTGGTATTCCTCCGGCGTAAGCCGGCGATTGAAGGGGGCGTGGCTTTGGGCGGCGGGCGTCGGCGCGTATTGGCTCATCAGCGACAGCGGCAGCCAGCGCCCGAATTCTTCGCGCAACAGATCCAAAACGCGCAGGGTGTTTTCGACGTGGCCCGGCAGGACGAGATGGCGCACGAGGACGCCGCGCTTGGCTCCTTCGGTGCCGGTCGGATCGAACGGTTCGAGGAAGCCTTTTTCGGCGACCATCAGGCGCAGGGCTTCGAGGGCGATTTCCGGATAACGCTCGTCGCGCATGACGAGGCGGGCCAAGACGGGATCGGCGAACTTGAAATCGGGCAAGAAGACGTCCACCCGCGCGGCGTAGCGCGAAACCATCGCGGGGAGCTGGTAACCCGACGAATTGAAAAGGAACGGGATTTGGACGCCTTCGGCGCGCAGGCGGGCACAGAGGGCTTCGATATGCGGCCAGAAGTGGTCGGGGGTGACGAAATTCAGGTTGTGGACGCCGGTTTCGATCAGGCCGAGCGCGAGGCGGTGGAATTCCTCGGCGGAGACGGCCTGGCCCTTGCCGCGGGCGGTGGAAATCTGCCAGTTCTGGCAGAAAAAGCAGTGGCAGGAACAACCGGAGAAGAAAATCGTGCCCGAGCCGCGCGTGCCGGTGAAGCACGGCTCCTCGCCCAGGTGGGGGCCCCACGAGGCGATGCGCAGTTCGGCGGTCTCGCCGCAGACGCCCGGCGCGCCGCCCAGGCGGTCCGTGCCGCATTGGCGCGGACAGAGGCGGCAGGGGGTGTAGGCGGGAAAATCCATCTTATACCGGAATTCACGGGATGGCAGGTGCGAGATCTGCCTCTATTCGGCGGGTTTTCGTTTGCGTTTGACCCGGTAGTCGCCGCGTTGTTCCTTGAGCGTAGTAGCCAAGGCGCACATTTCTTCCACGGCCTGGATTTTCTTTTCCATCGGCAACGCGCGGAAATGCCGCAAATGGAAACGAGCGTCGCCGGACCAGGCGCATTCCCAGTCGCGCGCGCTTTTCGGGATTTGCCATTTCCTAGCCATGGTCGGCCGCCAATTGCTCCAGATGCCGGACGTCTTCGAGGTCCACCGGCCGGCCCGCCTTGCGCTTCATGTCGATCAGGGTGCGGAGATCCACGAACCGGAACGGGATGCCGTTCACCGCGGAAACCGTGGCTTTTCGGTAGGCGGGGGCAAAGGGGAACGGTTCGGCCACGAACAGGTCGACCGTCAGCGGATCGCCGGCGCTCTGGAAGAAATTGAGCACGACCATGTTCTTTTCGCGCGCCCAGCGGGAGCGGATCTTCGGATCCGCGAATTCCGCCGGTGCGACCGGGATCCGGGGCTTGAAGCCCAGCTCGCTCAGCGCGGCGAATGCCTTGCGGACGTTGGTCGGAG
The DNA here is from genome assembly GCA_938003985.1 of uncultured Verrucomicrobiota bacterium. Lineage (GTDB taxonomy): Bacteria > Verrucomicrobiota > Kiritimatiellia > CAIQIC01 > Lenti-01 > Lenti-01. The sequence goes on from CALKWZ010000068.1 coordinate 67,366, forward strand.
TCAGGCGGATGACCAAGTCGATGTCGTAGGTCATGCGGCCATAACCGTGGGCGACCACCGCCATGCCACCGACCAGCAGGTAGCGGACCTTGTGGCGGTTGAGGCCGGCCATGACGGATTGGAAGATCGCCAATTTCACGGAGTGTCTTTCAATGTTTTCAGTGTAGATCAGGCCCGCCGTGAAAACAACCCTGCCGGGATGTTTCTTCCCACGTCCAGCGGAGGAATTGGCGGCGGAGGGGTTTGGGGAGTCCACGGGTGGGGGCCGGCAGGTCGGCGGGGGCGTGCGGCGCCAGGGCGGGGGGCACGTCGCGCGCGCCGGCGTGGCGATAGCCGCGCAGCAGGGCGTCGGCGGCAGCCGCGGGCGCGACGCCGCGGATCTGCGTGAGAAAATCAAAGTGGGCGGCGACGAGATCGGCCAGCGGCACGCCGTGTTCGCGCGGGAAGCGCGCGCCCAGCCAATCGGCCAGTTCCAGGAAGGCGCCGAAAGCGGACGGCGCGTTTTGCCAGATCAGCGGCGCGGCGGGAATGAAGCGCTGCGAGTTGACAATGGCGTCCCACCAATGCGCGGCCCGCGCGGTACGAACGAGCTGGTCGGCGGGCCAGTCGCGGGTGGCGCGGACTTCATAGGGCGGCGCCGGAGCGTAGCGCATGGCAAAAACGTCGTCGTGGCGCGCGAGGGGCGCGCCGGGGAGTTTCTTGAGGATGCCGAGCTGGATTTCGTGCGGGCCGAGGGCGAACAGGCGGTCGAAACCGGCGGCGAAGCTTTCCGGCGTTTCGCCGGGCAAGCCCGCGATCAAGTCCGTGTGCAGCCAGGCGTGGGTGCGCTCGCGCAGGAAGCGGAGGTTTTCGGCGGCGCGCTCCAGATTTTGCGGGCGGTGGATGGTGTCGAGGACGGCCGGGTTGAACGACTGCAACCCGATTTCGAGCTGGAGCGAACGCGGCGGAAACGCCGCGAGAGCTTCGCGCAATTCGGCGGGAAAGCGGTCGGGCAGCATCTCGAAGTGGAGGAAAAGACCGGGAAAGCGCTGCAGCCGTTCGCGGAAGAAAGCGAGGATTTCCACCGCGCGGGGCACGTCGAGATTGAACGAGCGATCGCAGAACTTGAATTGCCGCGCGCCGCGGGCCAGCAGCTTGTCGAAGGCGGCGAACAGCGCGGGCAGGGGGAAGAAGCGGACGGATTCGTCGTTGGCGGAGACGCAGTAGTCGCAGCGCATCGCGCAGCCGCGGGAGGATTCGACGTAGAGCAGGCGGTGGGCGAGATCTTCGTCCGTGTATTCGTCGTAGGGGAGCTGGATTTCGGCAAGAGCGGGCGGGGGTGGACGCAGGATTGGCTCCGTCGGCCGGCCGGCGAGGAGGTCGCGGCAGAGTGCGGCGAAGGCGAGGTCGCCTTCGCCGAAGATCAAGACATCGGCGCTGGGGGTGGCTGCCGTGATTTCGGGTCCGCCCAGAACGATTTTCGTTTCGGGCGAAAGCCGGCGCAACAGGGGCAGCAGTTCGGCCACGCGCGCGGCATTCCAGATATAGACGCCAAGACCGAGGATGCGGGGTTGGCGAGCGGCGATGGCTTCGGCGATTTCGCTGGCCGATTGCTGGATGGTGAATTCGGCGAGTTCCGCCTGCGGGCGCAGCTCGCCCAGGTTCGCCAGCAGGCACCGCGCGCCCAGGGAGGCGTGGCTGTGCCGCGCGTTGATGGCGGCGACCAAAATGGGCGCGGGGAGATTCATCGGAGGCATCCTATCAGGGACGGAGCGGCGGGGCAAAGGCCGCAAAGGTTTTGGGGGTTGAAAAGAGCGCCCGGGAAGCGCATTTTGGCCGAAGATTGGGAGGCGGATGACCATGAAGCGAATGCGGCGGTGGTTGCTGGGCGGTCTTCTGTTGGCGGCGAATGGATCCGCTTGGGGGCAAGTGACGAACGTGTCGGTCGAGACCAACGGCGCGAGTTTGGCGTGGACGGCCATGCCGGGGAATCCGTACCGGGTCTACGCCTCGCCGGATTTGGTCGAACCGGTCTGGACCAACCTGACGCCCGACGGACTGGTCTTCGCGGATCAACAGGGAACGTTCGATTTGTCCACGGGCGCGTTCTATCGCGCGACGGCCAGCGAATACCTGATCGTGGATCTGGCGGCCGGTCCCACGGCCGCGAGCTATCCCGTCCGCTTCACGAACGACCCGCCGGCCGGCGGTTGGGGCGAGCCCTACAAGACGACCAACCTCGTGCTCCGGCGGATTCCGGGGGGCCGTTTCATGATGGGTTCGCCCACGAACGAACTCGGCCGCGGCACCAACGAGCCGTTGCGCGAGGTGGCCTTGTCGAAGGACTACTATGTCGGCGTCTTCGAGGTCACGCAGAAGCAATGGGAACGGGTCCGCAGCAACTGGCCCAGCTATTTCAGCAACGCGACCTACAGGGATTCCCGCCCGGTCGAGCAAGTCAGCTACAACGACATCCGCGGAACCGCGGCCGGCACGAACTGGCCGGCGGACGGCAACGTGGACACCAACTCGTTCCTGGGGCGGCTGCGGACGAAGACGGGGCTGGCCTTCGATCTGCCGACGGTGGCGCAGTGGGAGCGCGCCTGCCGGTCGGGCACGACCAACGCGCTGAACTCGGGAATCGAACTGACCAACACCGCCGCCGATGCCGGCATGGATGCGGTGGGGCGCTACCTCTACAACGGGGGAATGGAATACGCCAGCACGGGGACCACGGCGGTGGGCACGGCCGCGGTGGGCAGCTATGCGCCCAGTCCATGGGGCCTGTACGACGCGCACGGGAACGTGTGGGAATGGTGCTTGAATTGGTACGAAAGCGCGCCGGCGGATGCGGTGGATCCGCCGGGACCCGCCACGGGCATCCGCCGCGTCCTGCGCAGCGGCGCGTTTTTCGAAACCGCGGCGGACTGCCGTTCGGCCAATGACCGCGGCAACGGTCTCATTCCAAGCTATCGGGACAACAACGCCGGATTCCGGTTGGCCTTGACCTTGGGACAGTGATTTGGGACGGAAAGCCTGATCGGAAAATCGCGAATAGCGAGGAAAAAAGCCTGTTTTAGACAGGATTAATAAGATTTACAGGATGGGAATGGTAGGGATGGTGCGCCGCGCCGTCCGAGAAAATAGGCCGTGATTTCGCCCTATTCGGGGGACTGGACTAGGGAAGGGTCGGTTGCTATTATACGGGCCGTTGGCAGGGGTGAATTCCCAGCCAACAGAGGAGAAGCAGAGACCAGCAGTCGCTATTAAAATCCTAGATTTTGCGTCGTTGCAGAATCGTTTTCCGTGAAATCCGCCAGATTTTGGTACTGAAACGAGACTGTGAATGGCGCGTCCGCATGGGCGCGCCTTCCAGTTTATGTGTTTCAGTACGGGGCCTGGCGGCCCTCACGGGAGGCATATAAGCGAAGAAGGTTAGCGCCCTCTTTCATTTTAAAAACAAAGATCAAGGAGAAGACTGATGAGCATAAAGCGGTTGATTGCACTGTTGGCGATTATGACACTTGCGGGAAATTGTCTTGCGCAATCCGACAATGGGGTCATTGCCGATCTTGAGGCCAAGGCCCAAGCCAACGATGCCTATGCCCAAGCGGTTTTGGGAAGGCATTATTTGGATGGTTATTTGGTGGAGAAAGACGACCAAAAGGCATCCGAGCTATTTTGGGCTTCGGCGCGCCAAAAACATCCGCTGGGTCTGTACGGCGTGGCGGATTTGGTAAATAAAGGTTTGGCTGGCAATACAAAAGATGCCGAAAAGGCAAAGGCATTGTATCAAGCAGCGCTTTCAGCTTTGGAACCATTGGCCAGCCAAGGCGACCCATTCGCCCAAAATGCCTTGGGCGAAATTTATGATTATGCAAAGGGAGTAGAGCAGAATTATGTCGAGGGTGTGAAGTGGTACCAGGCGGCCGCTGACCAAGGGCTTGCGGTTGCACAATACAATTTGGCATACATGTATGATGATGGCCAAGGTGTTGAAGCCGACGGGGCCAAGGCCATTAGCCTGTTCCAGCAAGCCGCAGAAAAAGGATATATAATAGGCTATTATGCTATTGGGGGGATGTATAGGGATGGCCGGGGCGTGGAAACAAACCTTGTTGAAGCGGCGAAATGGTTTCGCAAAGGCGCAGAAGCGGGAGATTTTACAGCTCAAAACTGGTTAGGCGCCTTTTATCGGGATGGAAAGGGACTAGAGCAGGATTATGCCCAAGCCGCCAAGTGGTTTCGCAAGGCGGCAGAACAAAATTATGCCTCCGCACAACGCAATCTTGGCTCATCATATAAATACGGCCAAGGTGTTGAGAAAAGTTATGCTCAAGCCGCCAAATGGTTTCGCAAAGCCGCAGACCAGGGAGATGCCATTGCTCAAGGTAAATTGGGTGAGTTATATTACCAAAGTCAGGGGGTGGAGCGGGACTATGCCAAGGCTGCCATGTGGCTTCGCAAAGCGGCAGATCAAGGCGATGCTTGGGCACAAAACTTATTGGGGCTTCTATATCAATCGGGAAGTGGCGTAGAGCGTAACGATGTCGAAGGGGCAAAGTTGCAGCAAAAAGCAGCCGACCAAGGCTTGCGCGTAGCCCAGTTTAACATGGGGGTGAATTACGAAAATGGCCAAGGAGTGGCACAAAGCGATGCAGAGGCTTTGAAATGGTATCAACTGGCAGCGGCGCAAGGACACAAGTATGCTCAAGAAAAAGTGGCCCTTATGTCCGCGCCCGTGAACAACGAAGAAGCCGAAAAGAGTGCTTCAATCAAGGTGAAGGGATTGTTCATTGGCATGGATATTCGGAGCGTGCCGGCTATATTAAGGGAAAAGCTGGCTGGTTCCGATTGGGGTATTCAGGATGTTCAAAAAGGCGATGCAGGTCGATTTGGCGGTATTACCGAAGCCGAAAATTATTACGTGGGTGTGGGCGGCGGCGTCCCCATAGGACTGGTCGTTTCCGGGCCGGACCTCAAGGTGATTTCCATAAATATCGGCGGGATGCTGGCAAACGATATGTTCAATGCCGCCGACATGGAGGCGACCGCTTTTGTCCAGCAGTTCGCCAATGCCTACGCAATCCCAGAGATGACGATTGCCGACGACATGCAATCCTACGTCTATACGAGCCCAGACGGCGTTCAGGTAAGAATCGACAGCGATAAGACGGTTGTAATCACAAAAGTCGCCAGTGTTGATGAACGCAAGAAGGCGTTTGATTAAGGTTTATATCGGCAATGAATAATATCGCCTATCCATGCCAAGGCGCCACAATGGAGATTAAAGAAGTCGCATGCCGTGTGCAGGATGCGATGAATCTATTAATTAAGAGAGATCGATTTCTGCTTCAACAAAAAGCGTCTGAATGGGCAATTGCTCACCGTTTGGCGGTGTATATGGAAATGCAATTCCCGGAGTGGAACATTGACTGTGAGTACAACAGAGTAGGTTGGGGCATATCTCCCAAATATCTAAATGATAGTCGCGTTCGACCTGATATTGTTGTGCATCACCGTGGATATGTTTCGCGCGTCCACAACCTATTGATCATCGAGCTGAAAAAGTCTCCCAAGAAGTTGGATGTTCTTAAGGCCCGCGCCTACACGGAGCAACCCACTTCCAGTCGTCAATTTCAGTATCAATATGGACTAGCTTTGGCCGTGCTTGGCGAATCAAGACCGCGATGGTTTTCGAATGGCAAAGAGATGGAGCCCTGATGCGTAGCTGTATTAGCGCGAATCAGGGTAGGTTGTAGCGACTTCAACCCGACGGGTGCGTCGGGTCTTCAAAAGCGGACCAGCCCGGCTGTCTTGGCGAGATGTTCCTTGTGCCAAACGTGGAATGGGACGGAACCTAACCGCCCTCGTCCCGGGCATATTGCCAAGTGCGCGATGTTGCGTTTTGCAGGGCGTAGGCGTTCAGAAGATTGTGGAACATCTTCTGGTAGGCTGTATGGTGCCGGACGGCCTGGTAGTTGAAAAATCGATGCTGGTCCGGTTCAAGGACAGGGTCACCTTGGTCTGGTCCTCCTTTAATGCCAGTTGCTCGGGGGAGGGAGGAAATCCATAATCACGCGGACATCGCCCATGGGCTCAAGCGTGTATTTGATTTTCTTATGCATCTTGGGCACGGATCATACCTGCTTGGCATTCAGCCCGGCCTTTTTGGCGGCGGCGATTTGGCGGTGGTCGGAGGAGACGAACAAGTCGGCCTCCCAAGCTTGGGCGCAGGCGATGTGCAGGGCGTCGAGGGTGCGCAAAGGGTGGTCTTCCAAGAGAGCGATTCCGGATTGGATGACTTCGGGCGTGAGATTGACGATGGCGGCGTCGCGCACGTCTTGGGACAGGCGCAGTTTGGCGCGGGAATAATCCTGCGGGGTTAGGCCTTTTTCGCGTAGTCGGCGATTCAGGGCGGAGATGATTTCCGGGACGCAGAGGACGCACAGGCCCAGTTCGTCGGCTTGGGCGCATAGCGCCTCGACCTGGCGGCTGCCCGTTTCTTCGACGAACCGCTTGGCGAAGGCCGAAGAATCAAGGAACAGCTTCATGCTCGCGTTCCTCGGCGATGGCGGCGGCCAGACCGGCGCCCTTCGTGGCGAGCCGCAAGGCCGGGCGTTTCCAAGAAGGTTGTTGGTCCGTGGCGGGCGTTACTTCGGCGATGGGGCGGCCGTGGCGAAGGATCGTGAGGGTTTCGCCGCGTTCGACGGCGGTCATCATGTCCGAGGCGCGGTTCCGGAATTCCGTGAAGGTGATGGTGATCATTTGGATTTCTCCTATCTGTGCATGAATGTACAGAATGATGTGCAGAACGTCAATGGGGCAACAAATCTCAATATCCAACAACCAACGTCCAATGACCAACGTCCAAGTCAGTTCGAGACTTGCGGCCAATCGGGGGGCAGGCGGCAGGCGACGTCGAGGGATTTGCCGGTGGCGGGATGGGTGCAGATGATCCGCGCGGCGTGCAGCCAATGCCGCGGTGCGGCCAGCGGCGAGCCGTAGAGCGCGTCGCCGACGATGGGAAATCCGGCGGCGGCGAGATGGCAGCGGATCTGGTGCGTGACGCCGGTGTAGATCGTCACGTCGAGCAGGGAGAATTCCCGGCCCGTTTCGAGGGGGACCCAAGACGTTTCGGCGGCGAACAGATCGCTTTTGGAGATCTTGTCGGGGTTGCGCGCGACGGCCATCTTGCAGGGGCTGCGCGTCTGGTGCGTGAGCGGCGCGGCGAGCGCTCCGGGCTTTTCGACGCGGCCGTGGACGAGGGCGAGGTAGTGCTTTTGGACGGTGAAGCGGCGGAACTGCGCGCGGAGGTCGGCGTAGGCGGCGGCGGTCTTGGCGGCCAGCACAAGGCCGGAGGTCTGGGTGTCGAGGCGGTGCAGCAGGGCCGGGAAGAGGCGGTCGTCGCCGATGCCGGCCAGCGCGGGGTAGCGCGCGACGAGGGCGTTGGCGAGGGTGTCAATTTCGGCCCAGCGGAGCGGATGGGTGGGCATGCCGGCGGGCTTGTCGAGGGCGAGGACGACGTCGTCCTCGTAGACGATTGCCAGCGGCAGGTCGAAATTGGGCTGCAGCTTGAGGTCGGCGGGTTCGGGGACGTCGCGGCAGTCGAGGACGTCGCCGGCGGCGATCTTGGCGCCCTTCTTGGCTGGCCGCCCGTTGAGCCGGATCTGGCCGGCGGCGAGGAGGGTTTCGACGGTGGCGCGGTCGAGCCAGGGGTAGGCGTTGAGCAGGTGCCGGTCGAGGCGTTCGCCGCTGCCGGCGACGGTGCGTTGGTCGCGGGCGATCATGGCGCGGCGCGGAAGGGGGCGGTTTGAGGGAAACAGAGAGAGGATTTCTTCGGGATTTTGGCGGCGCGAAAACCAACCGGCGTCTTTTCCGCGCGGACGCGCCGCGGCCGACCGCTCGCGGACACGAGTCCTGCTCGGGTCGTCCGCACCGCGTCCTCATCGGAAAATCCACCGGTTATTTTCGCGCAGAATCCCCGCCAAAATCCCGAAGAAATCCTCTGTGTCCACGTCCTGCGGACGGCGGACATGCGCGGCTGGCGGGCCGAGGGTTTCCGGATGCGGAGGTTTGCGGCTGGCGGTTTTTCCACGCTACGTAAAAACTTTTCCGGATTTTTACGTAGAACGTAAAAACTTCGGGCGGGTTTTACGTAGAACGTAAAAACTTTGCGGGGGTTTTCCATGGAACGTAAAAACTTTTCAGTCGCAACTAAACCGGCGGGGAGGACGGGGTTTCGAGGAGGTAGGCGAGCGCTTCGCGGGCGGCGCGGAGGCCGGCCGCGGCGACGACGGCGTGGAGGGAGCCCATGGGGGGACGGAGGCGGCCGCGGACGTAGAAGTCGGCGGCGGGCTCGACGGATTCGAGCGGGTCGGCCGGCGGTTCGGTGGAGAAGATGGCGCGGATGCCGGCGGTGCCGCCGCGCTTGGCGAGGCGCTTGCGCAACAGGCGCGCGAGCGGACAGGTGTGGGAGTCGGCCAGATCCGCGGCGACGAACCGGGTCGGGTCGAGTTTGCGGGCGGCGCCGAGGCAAGTGAGGATGAAGGGCACGCCGGCCGCGCGGGCCGCGAGGAGCAGCTCGGTCTTGGGCAGGAGGGAGTCGATGGCGTCGATCAAAACGTCGCAGGGATGGTCGGCGAACAGCTTGGGCGACGTTTCGGCGTCGAGGAAGGCGGAGACGGGGACGATCTCGGCGTCGGGGTTGACGTCGCGCAGGAACCGGGCGGCGGTTTCGACCTTGGGCTGGCGCAGGGTGGAATGGAAGGCGAAGGGATGGCGGTTGAGGTTGGACGGGCGGATTTCGTCGAAATCGACGAGGGTCAGGTGGCCGACGGCGGAGCGGGCGAGGGATTCGGCGGCGGCGGCGCCGACGGCGCCGAGGCCGGCGACGACGACGCGGGCGCGGGCCAGGCGCGAGAGGGCGGCGGGACCGAGCAGGAGTTCGAGGCGGGCGAAAGGCGTCGTCATGTCGAAGAACCAGCCTAGCCGAACGGGAAGGAAGAATGAAGAATTAAGAACGAGGCGAAATCCGGGCTTGCGGGGCGGGGGGCGGGGGCGTAGATTGCGGCCCATGTTTGTCCGGGAAAGCGTAGGACGATGCGACGGACGGCGCGCAGACATCGGGGAGGGAACCACGGAATCGGGGCGGGGGATGGTTTCGGATTGCGGCCGCGGCAGAAGTCGTCCCGGGACAACGAGTAGAAAAGAAGGATGGAAGTTCGAATGAGCTTCATGGATGCGATCAAATCGCTCTTCGCCCCCGCCGGCGGACCCGCGCGGCGGAACACCCGGACCTACCTGGTGGACGTGGCGCGATTGATGGACGAGAAAACGGGCCGGCGCATGGCGCCGCGCGAGCAAGTGCAGATGCTGAACGCGCTGTCGCGCGTGGCGAAGCAGGAAGGCCTGGCGATCCAGGCGGTGTTCGAGAGCGACCGCGCGCTGCGCGAAGTGGAACACGGCGGCGAATTCAACGGCGTGAAGGTCTATTTCGCGCCGGACAACGAGCAGCTGGTGGCGCTGGCGCTGAAGATCTGCAAGAGCGAAGGCTGCGCGCTGGTGAGCTCGGGCGTGACGATGGAAAGCCGGGCGACGGAAGCCGGCATCGCGGTGCTGTGCAGCAGCACGTTCCGCAAGGCGTTCCTGCAGGGCGGCATGCCCGGCGGGGAGCGCGGCGAGCGGGGCGACCGGGGCGGCGACCGCGGGGATCGCGGCGGCGACCGGGGCGGCCGGGACCGGCGCGGCGGGCGGGACCGCCGGCGCGATCGCGGCGACCGCGGCGGCAACCGGCCTCCGCGCGAGGGCGAGCAGGGCCAGGGCGGCGAAGCGTCCGCCGAGGCTCCGGCTCCTGCCGAAGGCGGCGGCGAGGAATCGCAGGCGCCGCGGGAAGACAACAGCGCGGTGCGCAACCTGATCGACCTGGTGGAATAATCCCGGAGATCCGGAACGAAGGCCGAGGCGCAAGCCTCGGCCTTTTTCATTTCTCGACGGGCACGACGATGCCGCGCAGCAGGACGCGCTGGCAAGCGAGGAAAACGGCCAGGGTCGGCAGCGCGGCGAGCAGGAGCGAGGCTTGCACGACGCCAGGGCCGGAGCGCTGCTGGAGCTGGTAGAGCCAGACCATCAGCGTCCACATCTTGGGATCCTGGCAGATGAGCAGGGCGTACATGAAGTTGGCGTAGGC
>CALKWZ010000069.1 GCA_938003985.1 uncultured Verrucomicrobiota bacterium
AAGGTCCCAAGGGTTCGGCTGTTCGCCGATTAAAGTGGTACGCGAGCTGGGTTCAAAACGTCGTGAGACAGTTTGGTCCTTATCCACTGTGGGCGTAGGAGATTTGAGGAGAACATTCCTTAGTACGAGAGGACCGGGAATGACGCACCTCTGGTGTTTCGGTTGTCGCGCCAGCGGCATCGCCGAGTAGCTATGTGCGGAATGAATAAGCTCTGAATGCATCTAAGAGCCAAGTCGACTCCAAGATTGGATCTCCCTTGCTGGTTCGCCAGCACTAAAGGCAGGTTGAAGACTACGACCTCGATAGGGCGGGTGTGTAAGCGCAGCGATGCGTTCAGCTAACCGCTACTAATCAGCCGTGAGGCTTGGCCATTTATTTGTTCGCGGCTCCGCCCCGTTTCGGCGGGGCGGAGCCCGCGACTTCTTTCATGGTTATGAATCTGATTCCGTGTATCCTATGCAAATCCTTTTTTCCTGGTGACCATGGCGCGAGGGCCATACCTGTTCCCATTCCGAACACAGAAGTCAAGACTCGCAGCGGCGATGGTACTGCCTCACTTGGGGGCGGGAGAGTAGCACGTTGCCAGGATTTTTTTCCGAGCCGATCCGTTTTGCGGATCGGCTCTTTTTTTGCGTCCGGCGGGTTTGCCGCTGGCGGTCCGCCGCCGGCTTTGCCATGATCGCCGCCGATGCCCGGGGAGCTGGAATTCGAGGGTCGGCCGCGGCGCCGCACGTCCGCCTGGGGGGCGGTCGTTGCCGGAATTCTCCTGATTTTCACGTCCATCCCCTTGGCGCGCGCCGTGCAGGGTTTCCTGGATCGGCGGGTCCGGCTGGACGTCTATCTCGGAATCGCCGTCGGCTTCGGACTGCTCGGGTTGGCCTGGGCGTTGCGCCGGCTGGCGCGCACCCCCGGCGTGCGGATCGGGCCGCGCCTGGGCTGGTTGGCGGGCGCCGCCGCCGGAACCGTTTGGTTGCTGCGGGGCCAACTGCAGTCCTCCGTCGAGGCCATCCATTTCGTGGAATACGCCGCGCTGGGCGTGCTGTTCTTCCGGGCCTGGCGCGGGCCGGCGCGCGATCCGCTCGTCTATCCGCTCGCGCTCGCCGGCGTCGCGCTGGTCGCGTGGACCGACGAATTCCTGCAATGGCTGATGCCGGGACGCTTCTGGGACTTCCGCGACGTCCGGCTCAACGTGCTGGCCGGCGTCGTGGGCTTGCTGTTCGCGGCGGGCGTCGCCGCGCCCGGATCGGTTCGGCTGCCGATCGCCCGCCGCTCCGTCCGGCGGCTGTGCGCGGTGCTCGGCGCGCTCGTGCTGCTGCTGGGATTCGCGGTTTCCGCCACGCCCGCGCGCGTGGACGTCGTGGCGGCGCGCGTGCCGGCCTTGGCCTTCCTGCGCAACAACGAAAGCCGTCTCGCGGAATACGGGCGGCGCCACGTCGATCCGGAAATCGGCACGTTCCGGTCGCGTTTCGCTTGGGCGGACCTGCGGCGACTGGACCGGGAACGCGGCGCCGAAGTCGGCGCCGCGTTCGCTGCCGGGTCGCTGCCGGATCTGCGGGAGTATCGCCGGAACCACGTGATTTCGGCCGATCCGTTCCGGTTCGAGTTCTATCGGCATTTGCTCCAGCGGGACCATTACGCGGCCGCGGCCGGGCAATACCGGTCGACCGATCCGGAACGTTTCCGGCACCATTGCACCGTCGCCGCGCGGGAAAACCAGATCCTGGAGAAGTATTTTCCGCGGGCCCTGGCGGCGTCGGGGCGCGCCTGGGACGCCGCGCGGCGCGCGCGGTGCGCCGATTTCGCCGATCTGGATCGGCCCTATTTCAGCGAGGTGCAGAACCATCTGATCGTGTCCGCGCCGGAAACGGTCTGGCAGGGGCTGCTGCTGGCCCTGCTGGTCGGCGTCGGGGGCGGCTACGTCCGCTGGGGGCGCGAACCGCGCGCGGCCGATCCGCATTGACCGCCCGCGGCGGAATTTCCATGATGGAAAAAACTGGCGCAGGTCGAACCTGCCGGAGGCGACGATGAGACGAACGACGTGGTGGGCCGGGGCGATGGCGGGAATGCTGGCGGGGTGGGCGACCGCCGCGGAAACGAACGGGCCGGCCGGCCATCCGCTGGCGGCGGCACTCAAGGCGCAGGCGGACGTCCGCTGGTGGGCGCAGGTGAACCGCGCCGCGCTCTATGCCGACAACGGGGCCGAATCCGAGTGGTTCCACGTGGACAACGACAGCATGCCGTCGCGGTTCGGCGTGGCCGGCGACTACAAGCCGGAGGTCTGGGGCGGGTGGACCTTTGGCGGACAGATCGAACTGGGATTCAAATCCGACAATTCCTGCGAGGTGGCGTTCGGCGGGCCCGATCCGGAATTCAAGGTGGACGGCCGCAAGATCGAGGCGTACGCGAAAAACAAGAAATACGGCGCGCTCTCCGTGGGGCAGGGCGACATGGCCTCCAACGGCACGGCCGAAGAAGATTTGAGCGGCACCTACGTGGCGGCCTACAGCCAGGTGCGGTTCGCGGCCGCCGGGTTGGCCTTCGCGCCGCGGGAGCGCGCGCCGGCGCTGCCCGCGGATGATCCGGCCGCAACGAACGCGCCGCCGCCGGCGCCGAAGATCAAGGACGTCTTCGACAACTTCGACGGACTGAGCCGCGACGACCGCCTCCGCTACGACACGCCCGTCTGGCGGGGCTTCACCGCCTCCGCCTCCGCCGCGGGCGAGGAAAATTTCGATGCCGCCTTGCGCCACTCCCTGGCGCTTGGCGCCCACAAGCTGGCTTCCGCGGTGGCGTTTGCCCGCAAGGGCGCCGGCGTCGACCAATACAGCGGGTCCTGCTCGCTGCTGCTGGGCTGCGGCCTGAACTTCACCGCCGCCGTCGGCGGCCAGGACGTGGACGGCGCGCGGTCGCCGTTGTCGGTCTACGGCAAGATCGGCTACAAGGCCGATTGGTTTGCCGCCGGCGCGACGATGCTGGCCGTGGATTATTCGCGCAACGAGGAAATCTCCCAGGCCGACGACGTGGCGGAATCCTATGCGGTCGTTTTCAACCAGCGCCTCGATCCGCTCAACGCGGAACTTTATGCCACGGCCCGGAACTACGTTCTCGATCGCGCGGGCGCGGATTACGAAGGCCTGTTCGTCTTCATGAGCGGCGTCAAAGTCGCTTTCTGAGCGACAGGTCTTGGGCGACCGCATCCAGAACAGACAAAAAAACCGGCGGCCGTAGCCGCCGGTTGGTTGCGGCGCCCATGGGCGCCGCGGGGGCGAAGGTCGTTATTCCGCCGCCGGGATTGCCGGGGCTTCGGGAGCCGCTTCGACCGGAACTTCTTCCGCCGCGGCTTCGACCGGTGCCGCGACCGCTTCGACGGCCGCTTCCACCGCCGGAGCCGCCGCTTCGACCGGGGCCGCCACGGCTTCCACCACGGGGGCCGCTTCCACCGCCGGCGCGGCGACGGCTTCGGGAGCCGCCGCAGGGGCCGGGGCCGCCGCTTCCGTCATGCAGGGGCTTTGGGCAAAGGACATCGCCGCGAGACCGAACACGCACACCGCCACCAGACCGATCGTCTTCATCATTTCGAATTTCCTTTCATGGTGTCTCCATTTGGAGACGAAAACCATGGTGGGCCGGCCGCGCGGGAACCGCAAATCCAAAACGGGCGGAAAACGGAACCGTTATCATGGCGGGAGAATCGCTTCAGCGGGGCGGGGAAAAGGAAAGATTGGCTAAATGCGAGGCTGGCCGGACCGCGCCGGTACAGGTCTGCTGGCGGGGTACGCATGCGCGAAGGGCGGCCGCGTCCTAAAATACACGCACCGGTCTCCGCCTGGCGGCGGTCCGGTGCGCGGGTTCGGCCAATCCGGCCCAGGCGGTCGGATCAAGGACCGGCGATGGTGATTTCCTGGCCTTCGTCGTCCGGCGAGACCACATGGACGACGCTTTCCCCGATCTTGATCTCGCTCTGGAGCTGCAAGGTTTGGTTCTGGCTGGTGCCGCCGTCGATGGTTGCGGTGAAATTCCCGCCATATTGATCCACGAGCGAAACATCCACGCTGGCGCCGGAATCGTTCTTCAGGATCAGATTCACCGGGGGGGCGTCATCGCTCTGGGCCTGCACCTGCGCGCCCGGAAGCGCGGCGAACGTCAACACCCAGCCGGCCAGGCAGCCGGCAACGATCGTCTTTTTCATGGTCATGGGCACTCCTTGGGTTGGTTTGCTTCGTTGGGGCCGGACGTCTTGCCGACTCCGGCGTTTCTTTCCCGACAGCGGCAGTGTAGCCGGAGGCGCCAACCATCCCAAGCCAAAATGCGACGGCGGATCACGGTTCAAGCTGGAGATGGTCCACACGGATGGACGGCCATTTCCGGCTGCGAAAAGGAGCGGGCAAGCCGGGCCATTGGCCGGTTCAAACGCCGCGGTACCCTTAGCCATGGATTTCGGGCGATTGGGCAGATAACGGCAAAACACGAGAAAAACAGGGCGATTTGGGGCGGATCGGGCCGGAACGCGGGTCAGTGATATAAATCACTGACAAAAATTTAACTTTGTGTCACATTCATCCTCGCCAAATGAAACCGCGAACGTCTCAACGCATCCGCAAGACGCGCCGGCAGTTGCCGACGCCGACGGGTTGGGGCACGTTCAGGTAATCGGCGCCGGGGCGATTCATGAAGCCAAGCATGCAGCGTGGATCCGGAGCGGGAGGTAGAACGCTCCAGAAAAACGCTTCGCGCGATCGGGGGCGCCGGCCGGTTCGATTTGTTCCGGATGTTTTCAACGAGTTCTCGATCCGCCCGGATCGCAACACCAGGAGAGTTCCATGAATCGTCGGTTGTCCGTTTGCGCGGCGTCGTTGGTCTTGTCGGGCCTGCTGGCCCATTCGGCGGCGGCGCAATCCGGCCGCTCCGGCGTGGGGGCGATTCCTTACGCGGCGGGCGCCGTTCAGGGCGTGACGTTCCGGGTGTGGGCGCCGCACGCGACTAACGTTTCCGTCGCCGGCAATTTCAACGGCTGGGACATGGCGGCCAATCCGTTGGCGAGCGAAGGCAACGGCTACTGGTCGGCGGATTGCACGAACGCCGCGGCGGGCGCCGAATACAAATACGTGATCAACGGCAACCTGTGGCGCCGCGATCCGCGCGGCCTGAGCGTGGTGAATTCCGCGGGCAACAGCATCGTGTTCGATCCGGCCGCCTACGATTGGGACGTGGATTCGTTCGCGCGGCCGGAGCGCAAGGATGCGGTCATCTACGCGATGCACGTCCGGACGTTCAGCCCGCAATGGAGCCAGTGGCCGCGGGGCACGTTCGATACGGCGCTCGCCAAGCTCGACCATCTCCAGGAGCTGGGCGTCAACATGATCGAGCTGATGCCGGTCATGGAATTCCCCGGCGACAACAGCTGGGGCTACAATCCGTCGGATCCCTACGCCGTGGAAAGCGCCTACGGCGGCTCGCGCAAGCTGCAGGAATTCGTCGATGCCTGCCACACCCGCAAGATGGCGGTCGTCCTGGACGTGGTCCACAACCATTGGGGACCCAGCGATCTGGTGACGTGGCAGTTCGACGGCCACGCGCCGGTCGCGGAGTACGGCGGCATCTACCACTACAATACCGCGGGGCTGTGCTGCACGGACTGGGGCGCGACCCGGCCGGACTACGCCGCGCCGGAAGTCCGCGACTACATCGAAGACAACTACGCGGCCTGGCTCGACCATTTCCGCGTGGACGGCTTCCGCACGGATTCGCCGTTCCACATCGGCTATTACGACACCGGCAGCGGCACGGCGGGCAACGACGACGGCGTCAGCCTGATGCAGGCCTGCAACGCCCGCATCCACAACAACTATTCGAACGTGGTGTCGATCCAGGAGAACGGCGACGCGACGTGGGGCTTCGACAGCCGCTGGGACATGGATTTCATGGAAGACCTGCGCGCGCTGGTGGCGGAACCGAGCGACGCCAACCGCGACATGAACGCGTTGGCGGGCCTGATCGAAAGCGGCGCCGGGGTCGGCCGCGTCGTCTACGTGGAGTCGCACGACACCGCCGGCGACCTGAACGGCAACACGCGCCTGGCCCAGCTGATCGACTCGAACGACCCGGCGAGCTACTGGGCGCGCAAGCGGTCGCTGCTGGCGGCCGCGGTCTACCTGACGTCGCCCGGCATCCCGATGATCTTCCAGGGCGAGGAAATGATGGAGTACTGGTCGTTCTCCGACCGCACCGGCTACCGCTGGGACGCGACGACCAGCGAATACCACCGCGGGCACGTCGCCGCCTACAAGGCGCTGGTCCACGCCCGGCGCAACCTGAAGGGCGGCACGCAGGGGCTCAAGGGCTCGAACTGCGACGTCTACCACGTCGACAACGCCAACAAGGTCATCGCCTACAAGCGCTGGGACGCGGGCGGCGACGACGTGGTGGTGGTGGCCAACTTCGGCATTACGGCCTGGACCAACCGCAACTACAGCATCGAATTCCCGTCCGCGGGAACCTGGTACGCGCATTTCAACAGCGACCAGACGAACTACTACGGCGATTTCAACGACGTCGGGTCCGCGTCCGTCGTGGCCGCCGGTTCGCCGCCGGCCGCGAACGTCGACATGGGGCGCTATTCGGCGCTGATCTTCTCCAAGACGCCGCCGGCCGCGAGCGGCACGGCGACGGCCGGTCCCGAGAACAACGGCTGCGACCAGCCGGTTTCGTTCTCCTACGATCCGGGCAGCGGCCCCCTGGCCGGGGCGGCGCAGGTGCGCATGCTCATCGGCCACGACGGCTGGCAGAACGCGTTCTACACCAACATGGCGCGCTCGACCTACGACACCAACCTGTGGCTTTGCTCCTATTCCGATTTCCCGGGCGGCACCCGCGGCCTGAACTACGCGTTCACCGACGGCACCGGCGCCGCGTGGGACAACAACTTCGCCAAGGACTGGTACGTGGCCGTGGGCTGCCATTCCACCATGGACTTCGCGCCGGCCCAGCCCACCGGCTGCTCCGAAGTCACCTTCACCTACCAGGCGGCGGACGGACCGCTGGCGACGGCCACGCAGGTCTTCGCCCACGTCGGCCAGAACAACTGGGAATGGATCGTCGATCCCGACGTCCGGCTGACTTCGCTCGGCGACGGGGTTTGGACCGGCACCTACAGCCTGCGCGATCCCGCCTACAACCTGAACGTGTGCTTCAACGACGGTCAGGGCGGGTGGGACACGCATTACGACAAAAACTGGAACGTGAACGTGCTGGACTGCCACACGAACACCGGCAACGTCTGGCTCGATCCGGCCCAGCCCTACGGCTGCGATCCGATCACGGTCCACTACGCCCCCGCCGCGGGGCCGCTGGCCGGCGCCGCCAACGTCAATCTGTTCATCGGCCGCGACAGCTGGCTGGACGTGGCGACGCTGGCCATGACCCAGGATCTTTCCGGAGTCTGGTCGACGGTCTACGACCCGTCGCGCGGGTGCGATTGGATCAATTTCGTCTTCAACGCGGGGCCGACGAACGCCTTGGTCTGGGACAACAACTACACGAAGGACTGGAACTACTCCGTGTATTGCCCGCCGCAGGACGGGCGGGTGACGCTCGCGCCGGAGAATCCCGTCGGCTGCGTGCCGCTGACCCTCACCTACGAGCCGCTGCCGGAATGCCCGCTGGAAAACGCGACGAACGTGTTCGCGCACCTCGTGGACGCCAACACCGGCAACACGGTGGCGGAGGCCCTGCCGATGGCGGAAATCAGCAACGGGGTGTGGCGGGCCCAATACTTCACGCCGCCCGGGACCCAGTGGATCTACCTGTATTTCCACGACAACCAAGGCACGGCGGACTATCTGCGCAAATCGGAATACTGGTACGCCTATTTCCAGGATTGCGCGCCGGCGGACGCGGTGGCGATCACCAATCCCGTCTGCGAATGGCACGACGCCGGCGCCGCGTCCGTCCTCGTCCTGCAGGGCGTCGTGGCCAGCGGCCAGGCCGGCGATTTGGTCTGGACGAACGCCGCGACCGGCCAGCACGGCGCGCTGACGGCGACCTCCGCCTGGGAGGTCGCGGGCATCGTCCTGCAGCCCGGCACCAACGCCATCACGGTCGGCACGCGCGTGTACGGCGCGCCGGCCTTCGACAGCCCGACCAACGCGGCGTACGCGGACGGCTGGCAGCTGGGCGACAACGGTGGCCTGGGTTTCGCGGCCTGGACGCAGACCTATGCCAGCGCCGCGAGCCTGTCCTTGTCCGGCACGAGCGCGCTGGGGCCCAAGGCGTGGCAGCTCGACAATCCCGCCCAGTGGCAGTATTTCTCCCTCGAGCGCCCGTTCGGCCAGGCCCTCGTGGCGGGCGATTCCATCCGGTTCAAGCTCGATCTGGCGCACGGCGCCGGGCTCTACCAGTTCGTCGATCTGGTTTCGGAAAACGGCGGTTGGCTGGCGTCGCTGTCCTGTTCGCCCTACATGCCCAACATGGTGACCATCATGGCCGCCAACTACAACACGCTGCCGTTGCCGGCCACGACCGCGGGACTGGACTACCGGCTCGATCTGCTGACCGCCTCCAACGCATGGCTGACCATCACCTCGCGCAGTTCCGGCGAGTTCATCGCCACGAACGTCGTGTTCTTCGATTCCGGCAACGACCCGCTGAAGCAGATCTCGTTCGGCTGCATGGACGCCGGCAGCCAGGCCGGCGAATACGTCCAGCTGGCCGATCTGCAGGTCGTGCCCGGCACCGAGGGCCAATGGATCAGCGACACCGTCCTCGTGGTGTCCGCGGCGGCGGCGGACAGCGACGGCGACGGCATGCCGGACGACTGGGAAACGGCGCACGGATTGAATCCGCATCTCGACGATGCGGCGGGCGACGGCGATTTCGACGGCCGGAACAATCTGGAGGAATACCGGGCGGACACGCACCCGGGAAGCGCGGCGTCCCAATTGCGCTTCGAGCGGGTGGCCATGACCGGCAACGTGCTGCAACTGGTCTGGCAGGGCGGCAGCAACGCCGTCCAGATCGTGCAGTGCTCCAGCAATCTGGACTCGGGCTGGCGCGACTGGCTGACGAACCGGCCGCCGACGCCGGTGACGAACACGTGGAGCCAAACCAATTTCGCGCAAACCAATCGGCTGTTTTTCCGGTTCAAGGCGCACCGGTGAGGGCCGGCGCCGGACGCGGGTGGCGCGAAAACGGGCGAGAGACGATCAGGCGGAGGGCAACATGAGCGGCATTTTCCGTGGCTGGCGGGCGGGCGTGGTCGGTTTGCTGGTGCTGGCGGCGCGTCCGGTTCCGGCCGGCGAGGTGATCCTCCAGTACTTCAACACGGGCTGGCCGGAATTGACCCGGCGGATCCCCGAACTGGCCGAAGCGGGCTACACGGCGCTGTGGCTGCCGCCGCCGTTCAAGGCCGGCGGCGGCCTCTCCGTGGGGTTCGACAGCTACGACCGCTTCGACCTGGGCACCAAGGACCAGAACGGCTCCGTCGCCACCAAGTACGGCACCGAAACCGAACTGCTGCACCTCGTCGAGGTGGCGCACCGGTTCGGCCTGCGCGTCTACTTCGACAACGTCATGGCGCACAACGGCGGCCCGATGTCGTCCGGCGCGCCGGGCACGCTGCAGGCCAACGGATTCGTGCCGGAGGATTTCCATCTCAAGCGCACGTCGGAAACCGCCTATGAAAACTACGGCTGGCCGGCGTGGGGCGACGAATGGCAGGTGCTGAACCGCAATCCGTTCGGCCAGGACATCGCGCAGGAGAATCCCAACACCAGCTTCGGCTGGACCGAAAACGACGACTACCCCAAATGGTCGGGCGTGCGCCACGCGGGCCGGCCCGAGTACTATCTCGATACCGACCTGCCCCTCGCCGCGGTCAGCGGCGGCGCCACGTCGACCGTCTACACCTTCGCGAACAAGGAGCCGTTCGAGGATGCGAACGCGAACGGGCGCTTCGACTGGACCGACGCGAACGCCAACGGCCAGCACGATGTCGGCGAGGCGAGCGAGGCGTTCACCGATACCGGCCTCGATCCCAGCCGGGCGGACCGCCGCACCGCGGCCTGGGGCTACGGCAACGGCAAGTACGACATGGGCAATCCCGTCGCGGAGGACGTCAACGGCCTGCTGTTCCGCGCCATCCGCTGGTTCGTCGACAAGGCCAGCGCCGACGGCTTCCGGCTGGATGCCGTGAAGCACGTGCCGGCGTACTTTTTCGGCAAGATGGACAGCCCGAAGGACGGCTCCAACTGGGGCTACGGCGGGCAGGTGCAGGAGCAGTTCAACGTCTCGCGCGGGTTCAGCGACTGGGACAACCACCGCGACACCGTGTTCGACAACCTCCAGCCGCGCGACGACGCGCTGCTCTACGGCGAGCACCTCGGCGACCCGCCGTGGAAGATGTACTACGTGGACGCGGGCATGCGGATCGCCAACGACGATTTCCTCAACGCGGTGAAGGGCAACGTCGGCGCCAATCTGGGCGGCATGGACGATCCGTCCTACGCCGTGATCAGCCCCGGCCAGTCCATGCACTACGTCATGAGCCACGACAACAACTACCTCTGGGGCGGCGACCGCGAGCAGGCGCATGCCGTCCTGCTCGCGCGCGAAGGCCTGCCGATCGTCTACACCGACGGCTACAACCAGAGCGGCTCGCCGGACTGGTTCCCGAAGCCGGCGGAAGTTCCGTTCCTGGGGCAGTGGGGGCAGGCCTATCTGCCGAGCCTGCTCGACGTCAACCGCCACTTCGCCTGGGGCTACCAGAGCAGCCGCTGGAACGCGTGGGACTTCACCTCCTGGGTGCGCTACGACCCCGAAGCCACCGGCGGCGGGCTCAACGACCACGGCGTCACGCTGCTGTTCATGATGGCCAAGAACTACCTGTCGGCCTGGCCGTCGAAGGACGTCGCGCCGGTCTTTCCCGAAGGCGCGCGCCTGTTCAACTACTCGTACCACGACGGCGCCTTCGAGGTGAAGGTCAGCGGCGGCAAGCTGCTCAACATGGACGACACGCCCGTCTACGTCGCGCCCGGCAAGTTCTACGCGTTCTCCTGGCGCAATCCGGAAATGCCGCTGGCCTGGGGCGAGGGCCTGGCCCGGGAAGTCCAGCCCATCGAGATCTACGAGAACGGAACGCGGGCCGGCACCGTGACGGTCGCGCGCCGGGACGGCCGCAACGGCGATCCCGCCTTCAATCCGTACGGCTTGGGCGATGCGGACAACACCGACTACAGCTACAGCCTTGCGGTTCCGCGGGTCACCGGCGCCACCAACCTGGCGTTCGTCGCGCGCGCGGACGGCTCGGCCGAAAACGTCCTCATGAAGCTCGACGGCGGCATCGACCTGAATTCGCAGATGGACGTTGTGGCCCAGGCACCGGGCACCCGCGACAACCCGCCCGCCGGCGCCAAGGACAAGTTCCTCGGCTACGAACAGATGAAATACGTCCGGCGCGTGGCGGAGAAGTTCGCCGCGGCCGACACGGCGCGCAACACCATCGGGTCGCCCGGCGCCGAAACCTACGCCTGCACTATCGGATCCACGGGCTTCGTGGTCAACGCGGGCGGGGGCCCCAATCTCTTCGACGACGCGCGGACGGTCGCGTGGCATTACCACGACCCCGCCCAGAACAACCAGGTGTCCACGAACCTGCAGTTCAGCCCGGCGCCCGTGGCCGCCGCGGACCAGCCGATCGCGATCTGGGCCAAGATCGGCTACGCGCCGGCGGCGGAGGCGGCCTGGCTGTACTACACGACGAACGGCGTGGACTATCCCGAAGGCAGCGCCGGCCGGGGCGCGGGCGCCACGCGCGTGGCGGCCTTGGCTTTCGCCACCAACGGGGGCGTGGACGGCACGAGCACCTCCCAGTGGTGGACCGCCGCGCTGCCGGCGCTGCCCGCCGGCACCGTGCTGCGCTACAAGCTCGGCGCCGCCAAGCGCGACGCCGCCAGCGTCTTTCCGTGGAGCGACGACAACCTCGCCGTGAAGCGCCGCATGGAAACCGTGTTCGAGGTCACCAACTTCAACGCCGGCGCGATTCCGCATTATCCCCACAACGACTGGGGCCGGATGGCCGCCGGCCTGCCGGAAGGCTTCCACGTCCTGCGCACGAAGGCGCTCCTCGGCCGCGCCGCCGGCGACACGCCCATCTACCGCGAACGCACGCAGACGTTCTACTACGACGTCCAGCGGCCCACGGGCTACGTCCAGGTTCCGCCCACGAACGGCCTGACGATTTCCAACTCCACCTATGGCGTCAAGGTGCGCTCCGACATGACCGTCGAAGAGGCCTGGTACAAGATCGAAGACGCGGATCCCGGCAACGACGATGCCCAGACCGGCGCGGCCAACGGCAACAACGCCTGGGTCAAGGCGCGCAAGGGCAGCGTGCCCGCGCCCCGGCCCGGCGGCGAGCTGGAAGAGCAATGGGAATTCGACTACGTGCTCGTGCCGACCGCCGGCACCGCCACGCTCAAGGTCCAGCTGCGCGAACTGTCGTCGTCCACCAACTTCGCGCTGGCGGATGCCGCCGGGCATTTCACGACCCTGATCCGGACGGTGGACACCGGCGGCAGCGGCCTGCGCCTGTTCATCCACGAGCCCGCCGCCGACGGCCTGACCGTGGGCGCGGGCAGCAATCTCGTGGCCTATTTCAGCCAGAGCCTGGCGACGGGGCTGGACGACGCCCAGCTGGCCCAATGCTTCGTCGTCGAGCTCGACGGCGTCGTGCAATCGAACGCCGCCTTCGTCGTCGCGCGCAACGTGACCACCAACGAGCACGCGATCGGCCTGGCCCTGCCGAACCTCCACAACGGCGATCCGGGCTTCGTGCACGTGCTGGAAATCGGCTTCGCGCGCGACGGCTATCCCACGCTGCTGGCCCAGCGGCAGGCCTACGCCGTGGCCGACGACGACAGCAACGACGACGGTATTCCGGACGCATGGGAGCAGAAGTGGGGCCTGCCGGTCGGCAGCCTGGTCGCCGGCGCGGACGACGACGAGGACGGCTACAGCAACCTGCAGGAATACTTGGCCGACACGGATCCGGAAGGCAGCAACGATTACCTCGTCGTGGAGGCGGTGGCGAACCTCGGCACCAACGTGGTGCTGGACTTCGATTCGCGCTCCAACCGCAACTACTTCGTGTGGTATTCGGATTCGATGCACCCCGCGCGTTCCAGCTGGCGGCTGGCCACGCCGCTGACCGACCCGATCGAGGGCACCGGCCAGACGAACCGGTTCACGGACGTGCTGCCGAACCCGACGGGCCGGTTCTACCGCCTGGAAGTGGACGTGCCCGCGCCGTAAGGCCGGCCGGCGGCAAAGGCCGCCGGATTTCCCGTGCGGTTGCGACAGCTTCGGATTTTTGTAGCTGGCCCCGCTGGGGCCGGCCCTTTCGCCTAACAGCCCCGGCCCCACCGGGGCCGGCTACAACAAATCCGGAAACGCACTCGGCGCGGATCAAACCGTGCCGACGGTGAACAGCACGCCGATATCGAGCCGGAGGCCCTGCGGGGTTTTCAGCGCGGCGACTTCCCGCAGATGGTCGGCGCGGAAGCGCGGCAGGTCGGCGGCCGGCAATTGGCTGAGCATGCGCCGGAAGCCGGCGTTCCAGACGACGTCCCACCATTCGTTTTCGTCGGCCAGCCAATAGCCCATGTTTTTGGCCTCGACCCGGACGTCGCGCAGGCCGGCGGTCGCGAACAACGTCCGGCAGCCCGCCTCGGACGCGATGCGTTCCCAGGTCTGCGGCGGCAGGGGCACGCCGTGGGCCGCCAGGCGATCCGTCAGCAGCTTGCGCAGGGGAAAGAAGTAGTCTTTCTGGAAATTGCAGATCGCGACGGCCCCGCCCGGCCGGACTTTGGTGGCGATCTGGGCGAGGGTGGTTTCCATGTCCTCGACGAAGAAAATGCCGAACGCGCAGACCGCCGCGTCGAACGAGGCGTCGGCGAAGCGCAGGTCCTGCATGTCCATTTCGGCGAACTCGACGTTGTGAACGCCGCGCGCGGCGGCCTTCTGGCGCGCCTGCGCCAGCATGCCGGCCGAGAAATCCACGCCCGCCACGCGCCCGCGCGGCAGGCGCGCGGCGAGTTCCAGCGCGACGTGCCCCGTGCCGGTCGCCACGTCCAGCACGCGTTCGTCGCCGCGCAGCTCCAGGAGATCGGCCATGTGCCGCGCGCACGCGGGAAAAAAGCGCAGGACGGGATGGTCGTAGGCGTCCGCGACGGTGTTGAAGGTGTCTTTCAGGATGGCGCGTACTTGTTCGGCGTTCATGGTCGGAAAAGGATTTTGGCGCCACAGGCTACGCGCCGGCCGCGGGGAAGGCAACGGGAAAGGCCGTTGGCCGCCCGCGTCGTCGCGCCAAGGCCGCCAACGGGGAAAAGACGGGGTCGGAAACGACGAAAAACGCGAAAAACGCGAAATCGCCGCAAAAAATGCGGCGAAAAGCCGGCGATCGCCGCAAAACGGCCCGAATATCTCATCCCGTTGCGCCAGAAGGCTTAAAATCACGAAAAATCCGGCAAAATCGGCCCAAAAACGCCAAAAACGGCCTCAAAATGGCCGTTTTTCGGGTTGGGAGGGGTTGGGGAGGCGGAAAATCGGGATTTTGGCCATACCGCACCCGTTGCGGCTCGTTGCCGTCCTACAATGTCACATGGCAGGACGGTCTTCCCGAAAAGATCAAATTTTGAAGCTGTCCCGATTTTCGGCAGGAGGCAGAACGATCTCCAGAGGCTCGGGCGGGGCGCCTGAACTCAGATCGATGGCGCGGTCGTTGACGGGATATTGTCGGCCGACGTTTGCCGTTGTTCCCACAACGATCCGGTTCAGGCAGGGCGCGGCGGCAACGAGGAAATGGCCGTCTTGGTCGGTCGGCGGCGGGGGCCAGATCTCGGCGAAGCGGGTTTGGAACTGCGAGAAGCCTTCGGGGGGGCACCGGGACGAGTTCGACAAGGCGATCCGGGAGGGGCCGCCCGGTCGTGTCGACGACGCGTCCGGAGACGGACACGGCTTTCGGCAGCGCGAAATCCCAGCCCCGGTTCCACAACGAATGGGCCGGGCGAACGAAGGCCATGGACGAATAACCCTCGGCCATGACCCTCAACTGGTTGTTGCCCCGCGTTGCACGCAGGGTGAAACGGCCTTCCGCGTCGACTCGCGCATGCGCCGGACGTGCGCCGGCTTCCCTGTCCACGTCGATGATGACCAACCGGGCATGGGGTATCGGCTGCCCCGAGAGATCCGTGACGCGCCCCGAAACCAACCTCGGGCCCCTCAAGATCACCGCGGACGTCATCGACAATGCGATCCAAGACAAGACCAGCGAGAGCGCGGCCAGCAAGGCAGAGGACAAGATCGCGGCGGGATAACGAACCGCCGGACTTCGGCCGCTCCATCTTCCGCGGTTGGCGACGAAGAAAAACGCGCAGGCCAATGCGGCGAGCGCCAACATGTGCCAGGCGCGGGAGTGCGGGAGCATGTCGGCAAGTATCAGCAGGACGAAAACCCCCAGCGCGGCCATTGCGTTGGAAAACACCGTTCGTTTCATCGGGAAAGCGTGGGCATAATCTTAATCGCGATGGCGAAGCTACACGGCCGGGCGCCGCAAGACAACGGGAAAGGGAAGCGGCACGACCGGCCGGAATGCTTGAAACAGCTTCTTTTCAGCTGTTCGCCGCAAAACGGCCCGAATTTCTCATCCCGTTGCGCCAGAATGCCTAAAATCACGATACAACCGGCAAAATCGGCCCAAAAACGCCAAAAACGGCCTCAAAATGGCCTTTTTTCGGGTTGGGAGGGGTTGGGGAGGCGGAAAATCGGGATTTTGGCCATTCCGCACCCGTTGCGGCTCGTTGCCGGCCTACAATGTCACATGGCAGGACGGTCTTCCCGAAAAGATCAATTATTGAAGGTGTCCCGATTTTCGGCAGGAGGCAGAACGATCTCCAGAGGCTCGGGCGGGGCGCCTGAACTCAGATCGATGGCGCGGTCGTTGACGGGATATTGTCGGCCGACGTTTGCCGTTGTTCCCACAACGATCCGGTTCAGGCAGGGCGCGGCGGCAACGAGGAAATGGCCGTCTTGGTCGGTCGGCGGCGGGGGCCAGATCTCGGCGAAGCGGGTTTGGAACTGCGAGAAGCCTTCGGGGGGGCACCGGGACGAGTTCGACAAGGCGATCCGGGAGGGGCCGCCCGGTCGTGTCGACGACGCGTCCGGAGACGGACACGGCTTTCGGCAGCGCGAAATCCCAGCCCCGGTTCCACAACGAATGGGCCGGGCGAACGAAGGCCATGGACGAATAACCCTCGGCCATGACCCTCAACTGGTTGTTGCCCCGCGTTGCACGCAGGGTGAAACGGCCTTCCGCGTCGACTCGCGCATGCGCCGGACGTGCGCCGGCTTCCCTGTCCACGTCGATGATGACCAACCGGGCATGGGGTATCGGCTGCCCCGAGAGATCCGTGACGCGCCCCGAAACCAACCTCGGGCCCGAAACGATCGCCGCAATCACCAGGGTGAAAACACCCAGCGCTGCCAACATGAATGGAATAATTATTCGTTTCATGAAAAACAGGATGGGCGCAAAACCAACTTCACGATGGAGAGTATGCGGGCGGGCGGGCGATGGATTCTGGCCCCGGGGCGATTCACTCGAACGTCTCCTCGATCACGTCTTCGGCGGATTCGCCGAGGACTTCGGCGCCGCGGCGGACGGGGTCGGTTTTGGGGCGGATGGGGACGGCGGCGGGGGAGACGGAATCTTCGTGGGTGCGGAGGATTTCGAGGGTCCGCTCGACTTCTTCGTTCGATAGGCCTTGGCGGCGGAGCCGTTGGACCAGTTCCTGGTGCCAGCGGCCATCGTAGCGCAGGTCGGGGTGTTCCCGCGCGACGGCGCGGGCCCAATCGTTGGTGGCGGCGATTTCCCGGATCTTCTCGCCTTCCTGCTCGCGCAACCGCTCGCGGCGCCGTTGTGCTTCTGCGCTCGCGGCTTGCATGGCGCGGCGGTGTTCCTCCCGTTGCGCACTTTCCTGGCGATCGATGTCTTGTCGCTCTTGCGCGAACGACTGGGTTTCGCGCAGCAGCAGCGCGCCCCATTGCGCCAGCAGATCCAGTTCGGCGGCGGTGGGCGGGCGAGTGCCCGGCGTCCGGCCGGACGCCACGACGGTGACCCAGAAGCCGTCCACGCGGGATTCCGCGGGTTTTTGGCCGACGAGGGCGAGGGGCGGGGAGACGACGGTGTTCCAGGCGATGCCGACGGCGGGCAGGGCGATCGTGTTCACGCCGAGGTTCCAGGTGCCGGCGACGGCGGAGTCGAGCGCGTGCCAGGCCGGGACGACGGCGAGGCCGCTGCCGATGCCGCCGGCGGTGCCCGCCGCGCCCAGCGCGCCGCGGAAGGCGGTTTCCACGCTGGCTTCCATGAACGCCCACGGATAGGCCAGCCACCAGCCGAATACCCGGCGCTCGGTGCGCTCCTGCGCGACCGAGAAGTGCCGGCCCCACGCGCGCGGAATGCCTTTGACGGTGAAGCCCAGACCGCATTCCTTGAGAGCCCAATCGAAGCAGGCCGAACTGCCTTTTTTAAGCATGTGGTACTTGTTCGCTTCGAAATATTCGCGGAAATTCCGGCCGGCCGCGAAGAAGTGGTCCTTGGCGTAGCGTCCCGGCGGGGCATAGCCCGGGCAGATCCACACGTCGTACCACGTGCCGGAGGCATCCTGGATGCGCCCGAGGCCCATCAGCTGCTTCTTCTGCTGCCACGACAGGAAATAGCCGGGATCGTCGGCTTGCGCGCTCGCGGCCAAGCCCCAGCAGGCCAAAATCAGGGTCCAGGTCCAGAATCGCTTCATGGGGGGGCTCCTTGGGGGCGGGCGCCGGTTTTCACGACGACGGAACCGGCGATGAGATCGTGCAGGGCGCGGCGCTTGGAATTGAACGTCATGGTGACGATTTCCAGCAGGAACCAGACCATGAGAACCAAGCTTGAAATCCAGCTGATCGCGTCGGGCCGGCCGCCGGGATGCAGAAGGTAGAACCGGCCGGTCAGGATCTGGAACAGTTGGTAGGGCAGGAGGAGCAGCATGACGGCCAACGGAGCGGCGTCGCGCAGGAGCGCTTGGCGGAAGGAGACGTGCCGCCGCTCGGAGACGTCCAGCACGACGACCCCGAGCGCCATTTTGCCGGGCGTCTGTCCGTGGGTGCCTAAAAAGTAGATTCTGTAGATGAAGAAAAGCAGGCGGGTGACGAGATAGTGCAGCGCCAGGAGGGGAAGCGGGACGGAGGCCGCTTGCCGCCAGACCCAGCTCGCGATCAGCGTGACGGGGAGCAAAACGAGACTATCGACGAATTCGGCGAAAAAGCGCCGCCAGAACGTCCGGTATTTTCGCTCGATCATGCGGAGATGCGCTTTCTGCCTGTGCGGCGGCCATTCACCTGGCGGCAAATCTTACGCGGGAGTTTCGCCGCAGACAATCCAATTCGGCCGGTCACCGGAAGGACAAGATCGGGGAAAGATTCTCACGCCAAGACGCGAAGAGCGCAAAGGCCGGGCATAGGTTGGATTTTCTGTAGCTGGCCTCGGCGAGGCCGGCCAAAAGAAAACAGCCCCGGCCCCACCGGGGCCGGCTACAACAAATTCGGAACCGCTTCGTGGTGGGGGGGGATTGGTCAAGCGGTTCGACGGATTCGGGGTTCGGCGGGGCATGGGCGCTTGCGGGGGGCGGGGCGGACGTGCGATGATGCACCCTCGCGCGTCCGGGAAGAGCCCGGCGCGGCAACCCGTCCAGAGCAGAGGAGATTCGCCATGTCCGATCGTTTTCAGCCGTTGAGCATCAGCCAGGTCGCCCCGTGGGTTTTCGCGGAGCTGGAGAAGCGCGGGAGCATCTTCGGGATTCCGAAAGAACTGTTCTTCCGGCCGGCGGCGGGCGACGCGTTCAAGACGGCGATGTACGGGCAGCCGCTGGAGACGCCGTTCGGCGTGGCGGCGGGGCCGCATTCGCAGATGTCGCAGAACATCGTGGCGGCGTGGCTGACGGGCTCGCGGTTCATCGAGCTGAAGACGATCCAGACCCTCGACGAGCTGGAAGTGTCCAAGCCCTGCATCGACATCCAGGACGAAGGCTACAACGTCGAATGGTCGCAGGAGCTGAAGATCGACCAGTCGTTCAACGAGTACCTGATGGGCTGGGTGCTGGTCCACGCGCTGCAGCACAAGTTCGGGTTCAAGGGCGCGCCGGGCCTGATCTTCAACATGAGCGTGGGCTACAACCTGGAAGGCATCCTCAAGCCCAACGTGCAGAGTTTCCTGAAGCGCATGGACGACGCCGGCGACGCGCTGGCGGCGACGGTCGCCGAAGTGGCGAAGGTCTATCCCGCGATCCGGGACGTGAAGATTCCTTCGCGGCTGTCGGACAACGTGACGCTTTCGACGATGCACGGCTGTCCGCCGGACGAGATCGGGCGCATCGCGGCGTACCTGATCGAAGAGCGCGGGCTGCACACGAACGTGAAGCTGAACCCGACGCTGCTGGGGCCGGACGGCCTGCGCGGCATTTTGAACGGCGACCTCGGCTTCCGCCAGGTGACGGTGCCGGACGAGGCGTTCGGGCACGACTTGAAGTATCCGGACGCGCTGAAGATCCTGAACGACCTGCGGGCGCGCGCGGCGAAGAAGGGCGTGAAGTTCGGCGTGAAGCTCTCCAACACGCTGGAAGTCATCAACCACCGGAACGAATTCTCCAAGAAGGAGAAGATGATGTACCTGTCGGGCCGGCCCCTGCAGGCGATCACCGTGAACCTGGCGGCGAAGCTCGCGCAGGAATTCAAGGGCGATTTGCCGATGTCCTATGCGGGCGGCGCGGATTGCTGGAACGTGGCGGACCTGCTGGCGTGCGGCATGACGACGATCACGACCAGCTCCGACCTGCTGCGGCCGGGCGGCTACGCGCGCACGCTGCAATACGTGTCCGAGACGGCGGCGGCGATGGCCAAGGCCGGCGCGAAGGACCTGCCGGCGTTCATCCTGGCCAAGGCCGGGGCGAAGGGCGGCGACGTGAAGGCGGCGGCGCTGGCGAATCTCGTGAAGTACGCGGCGGATGTGAAGAAGAACGCGCTCTACCAGCGCGACACCTACGTGCGGCAGGACACCAAGACGACGCGCCCGCTGGGGCTGTTCGACTGCGTGCAGGCGCCGTGCGTGGACATCTGCCCGATCAGCCAGGACGTGCCGGCCTACATGCAGGCGGTCAAGGACGGGAAGTTCGACGAAGCGACGGCGATCGTGCGCCGCGACAACGTGATGGGCGCCTCGCTGGGCCGCGCCTGCGACCACGCCTGCGAGCTGCCCTGCACCCGCGTGCACTACGATCTGCCGCTGGCCATCCGCGAAATGAAGCGGTTCATCATGGAAACGGGCAAGGATCCGGCGATCCGGGTGGGCCCGGCGCGCGCGACGAAGGTGGCGGTGATCGGCGCGGGGCCCTGCGGCCTCTCGGCGGCCGGTTTCCTGCGCGAAGGCGGCGTGGCCGTGACGATCTTCGATTCCCGCAAGCAGGCCGGCGGCATGGCGACCATGACGCTGCCGACCTACCGCCTGATGCCCCCCGTGGTGCAGCAGGACGTGAAGCGCCTGGAAGCCGCGGGCGTGGAATTCAAGTTCGGCCAGACCGCCGGGCGCGATTTCTCGCTGGCGGACCTGAAGCGGCAGGGCTACGACTACGTCGTGGTGGCGGCGGGCGCGATGAAAGGCGTCGCGCTGGGCATCGAAGGCGAAACCGCGCAAGGCGTGCTGGACGGCATCACCTTGCTGCGGCAGGTGTGGGACGGCGAGGTGACGTCGCTCAAGGGCCGCGTGGGCGTGATCGGCGGCGGCGACGTCGCGATGGACTGCGCGCGGGTGGCCAAGCGCCTCGGCGGCGACGTGACGGTGATCTATCGCCGCACGCGCGAGGAAATGCCGGCGCACCACGAAGAGCTGATGAGCCTGCTGCACGAGCGGATTCCGATCCAGGAACTCTCCGCGCCCAAGGCGGTCGTGGTCGCCGACGGCAAGGTCAAGGGCCTGAAGTGCGCGACGATGCAGCTGGGCGAGCCGGATGCCTCCGGCCGGCGGCGGCCCGTCGAAGTGCCCGGCGCCGACTTCACGCTGGAATTGGACGTGATCATCGCGGCCATCGGCCAGCAACCGTACCTGGATTTCCTGAAGGACAGCGGCATCGCGACGAACCGCAAGGGCTACGTCGTGGCCGACGAGGCGACCTGCACGACGAACGTGCCGGACGTCTTCGCGGGCGGCGACGCGGTCAACGACGGGCCGCTCTCGCTGGTGAAGGCGGAAGGCGACGGCAAGAAGATCGCGGCCGAGATCCTGCGCCGCGTGGCGGGCGTCGAGCCGCCGGCGGAGCCGATGCGCTGCACGGGCGGGCTGGACCTGCCCGAGCGGCTGCGCCAGCAGGCCACGCGCGTCCCGCGCGTGGACGTGCCCGAGCTGCCGCTGGCGAAGCGCAACGGGTTCGACGAAGTCATCCTGACGATGACGCCGGCGGTCGCGCAGGCCGAGGCCGCGCGCTGCCTGCGCTGCGACCAGTTCTGCTCGCTGTGCACGAGCGTGTGTCCGAACCAGGCCTTCCTGACCTACGAAAGCCAGCCGTTCGCGGCGGATCTGGCGACCTGGACGGTGCGGGGCGGCCGCGGCGTGGCCGACAAGCCGCAGCGCTTCGCCGTGGTGCAGGCCTCGCAGACGGCGGTGCTGACGGACTTCTGCAACGAGTGCGGCAACTGCGCGACGTTCTGTCCGACCGCGGGCCGGCCCTACGTCGACAAGCCGCGGCTGTACGTCGCGAAGAGCGAATTCGAGGCGCAGGCCGACAACGCGTTCCGGATCACGGGCGCGGGCGCGGCGCGGAAGATCGCGGGCCGGTTCGGCGACGCGACGCACGAGCTGGCGCCGCAGGGCGCGGGCTACGTCTACCGCGCGCCGGGGCTGAAGGTGGCGCTGGACGCCACCCTCAAGCCGCAGGGCGAGCCGGAAGTTTCCGCGGCGGACGGCGCGACGCTGGGCCTGGTGCCGGCGGCGATCCTGGCCACGCTGCTGCGCGGCATCGCGCCGGAACAGTTGCCCGTCGTGGCGGAATAGCCGGAACACGCGGCAGGCTAGGGCGGGATGGTTTCAAGCCATCCCGCCTTTTTGCTTGTGAATATCCCGCGGTCGTCCGCCTTTGCGCCGCCGTATTCGCCGTGTCAGATGTTTACAAACAACTGTCGGAGCGAACAACGGCCGACGTGGGCCTATCAGGCTTGCCGCAGCAGCCGAATGAGGACGCGGCCGACCGGATGTGTCGGGGGCTGGAAACGGTAAACGCCGCGATGCTTGGCGATGAATCCGCTCTGGACCAGAATCTGCAAATGTTGAGAGAGTGCCGAGCGCGAGTAGCCGAGGCGGCGTTGCAGTTCCCCGATCGTGCCCTGATGCGCACACAAGGCCTTGACGATGGCCAATCTTCGTTCGTTCGCAAGCCCCATGGCCATCTGGACGATGTCGGCATCGCGGCCGGGGGGATACGCACGCATGGCGGACCGGAGGCTCTTGAGCAACGGCGCGGCGGATGGCACTTGCGGGTCCGGTTCCAGGCGATAGATCAGCGGGAGTCCTTGCCGTTGCGCCTTCAGAAGCCCGCGGGATTGAATACGGCGCAATTCCTGGCTGGCATCGGACCGCTTCACCCCGACCGCCTCGCCCAGATCTTTGACGCATTGGCCGGGCCGTTCGCAAAGCGCGCGCAACAATTGGATCCGCTTGCGCCCCGCCAGCATTTTGCAGGTACGCCACAAGGTGGGATTCAAGCCGAAGCCCGAGACGGTTTTCATGCACATGAAGAATGGCATGCCCATCCGCGAGTGTACAGATGTTTATAAACAACTGTACATCGTCCGTGTCCGGGTGGACATGGGAACCTGGGCCTGCTAGCATCCCCCTGAATGAGGAAGGTGGGTTTATGAATACGCTGGGACTGGAATTCCTGAAGCGGCTGCAGGAGTGGCGCACGCCGGCGATCGAGGAGTTTTTCCTCGGGGTGACGCGGGGCGGGGAGGGCTTCTGGATCCTGGCCATCGCCGGTTCGATCTTCTGGCTGTTCGGGGCGCGCATCGCGTACCGGATGGGTTTCGCGCTGGCGACGGGCGACCTGCTGACGGGCGCGCTGAAGAGCACGCTCTGCGTGCCGCGGCCGTGGCTGCGCGACCCGGCGATCCTGCCGGTGCCGGAAGCGCAATACGGTGCGTTCGGCTACTCGTTCCCGAGCGGCCACGCGGCGAACACCGCGGTGCTGTGGGGCGGGCTGGCGGCGGCGGTCCGCCGCTGGTGGCTGTGGGTGCCGGCGCTGGCGTGGATCGGCCTGATGGCGTTCTCGCGCTTGGTGCTGGGCGTGCATACGCCGCTGGACGTGGCCGGTTCGTTGCTCTTGGCGATTCCCGTGGTCTGGGGCATGGGGGCGCTCTACGACTGGACGGAGCGGAATCCGTCGAAACGCTGGCTCGTGCTGGCGGGCGCGGTGCTGGTGGCGCTGGCGGCGTGGGCGTTCGTGCGCTTCAAGCCCATGCCCGAAGGCAGCGATCCGAATTTCTCCAAGGACGCGTTCCGGTCGGTCTGGGGCGTGCTGGGCTTTTTCTGGGCGTGGAGTTTCGAGCGCAAGCACGTGCGCTACGAGCCGGCGAAGCTGGGCGGCTACCGGATCCTGGCGGTGGCGGTGGGCGTGCTGGTGCTCTCGCTGATGATCGGCAATCTGCCGCGGTTGCTGGCGCCCTTCCTGGGGCTGGAGATCGCGTCGTACGTCTTGGCGGCGGCGAATCCGGTCTGGATCTTCGTGGTCTGGCCGTTCCTGCTCAAGGGCCTCGAAAAGCCCGCGCCGCGCTGAGCGGCGCGCGCCGCAAAGTTCTTACGTTCCACGTAAAACCCGCGCAAACTTTTCACGTTCTACGTAAAACCGGTCCAATCGGGGCTTGGCGGCGGCGGGGGCGGGGCGTAGGATGAGGGTGCGGGCGGACGCCGCGGAGGAACTGCGCATGAAGGCGAAGAAGGACGGGGCGAAGAAGGACAAGAAGTTCAAGTACGAGAAGGAACTCGCCAAGCTGCAGGTCGAGCTGGTGAAGCTGCAGGAGTGGATCAAGCAGAAGGGGCTGCGGGTGGTGGCGATTTTCGAGGGGCGCGACGCCGCGGGCAAGGGCGGCGCGATCAAGCGCATCACGGAATGCCTGAATCCCCGCATCTGCCGCGTGGTGGCCTTGGGCACGCCCACGGACAAGGAAAAAACGCAGTGGTATTTCCAGCGCTACGTGCCGCACCTGCCCGCCGCGGGGGAAATGGTGCTGTTCGACCGCAGCTGGTACAACCGCTCGGGCGTGGAGCACGTGATGGGCTTCTGCACGGAGACGGAGTACGAGGAATTCCTGCGCTCGTGCCCGGAATTCGAGCGCATGCTGGTGCGCTCGGGCATCATCCTCATCAAGTACTGGTTCTCGGTGTCGGACGAGGAGCAGGAGAAGCGGTTCCGGGCGCGGATCGACGACCCGACCAAGCGCTGGAAGCTCAGCCCGATGGACCTCGAATCGCGCGCGCGCTGGGTGGATTATTCCAAGGCGAAGGACCGGATGTTCGCGGTGTGCGACATCCCGCAGGCGCCGTGGAACGTGGTGAACGCGGACGACAAGAAGCGGGCGCGGCTGAACTGCATCCACCACCTCCTGAGCCAGATCAAGTACAAGGACCTGACGCCGGAGAAGATCGAGCTGCCGCCGCGGCAGAAGCGCAAGGGCTACGTGCGCCCGCCGCTGTCGGACCAGCACTTCGTGCCGGAAGTCTATTAGGGCAAGCAAAAGGTCGGCCGTTTTCGGCTGACCTGGTTCATTCCCGGCGCGGGGCCGCGGGGGGCGGGTTTATTCTTCCGTCGGCATCATCTGCTGCATTTGCTGCATCATGGCGCCGAAATCCATGCCTTCCATCATGACGGCCTGCAGGCTGGCGGCCTGGACGTAGTCGGCCGGAATCGCGAACTGGGCGGCGTCCGGCATGGAGAAGTCGTAGTTCTTGAAGAAGATGACGGACTGGATGGGCATGGCCGGCTGGCCGGCGCCCATGGGGGCGTTGGCGGTGACGGTCATCTTGACGGGCATGTTTTTGTTCTTGGGGGAGAAGAGCATGATCATGTCGGTGGCGATGCCCTGCTCGACCATGGCGATGCGGCGCTTGATGCAATCCTCGCCTTCGTAGGGTTCCGTGCCGAGTTCTTCGATCTTGGGCATGGCCGCGGGGGCGGCGGCATCGTCGGCGGTTTCGTCGTTGCGGACGTATTTCTTCTTGTCGGGGAAGAGCGTGTAGTTGACGGACCGGCCGCCTTCCGGGATGTCGAGCGCGACCATCTTGAGGTTCATGAAGGGCATGGACATTTCGGTGCGGGTCTTGCCGCCGTCGCGGACGGTGCGGGAAGTCATGTTCATGCCCATGGCCTGCATGACCATGTCGACGGAGTAGGTGGTCTGGAGCCCGAGTTCCTTTTCGAGCTTCATCCAGGGCTGCGCCGCCTGCGAATCGGCTTCCTGGGCGAGGGCGGGCGCGGCGCAGGCCAGCGCGAGGACGAGGGCGGCGAACAAGCGGAGCGGCGATTTCATGGGGACCTCCTGGGGCGGTTGGTTTTCGCCGAAGATACCACGGCAGCGGCGCGGGCGGAAAAGGTTTTCTTGCGGGGGGCGGCCTTGGTAAGGTGCCGCGCATGAACAAGCCGACCTTGATGATCCTGGCCGCCGGAATGGGCAGCCGCTACGGGGGACTGAAGCAGATCGATCCGGTGGGGCCGGCGGGCGAGATCGTGCTGGATTATTCCATCTTCGACGCCGCGCGCGCCGGCTTCGGCCGCGTCGTCTTCGTGATCCGGCGGGACATCGAGGCGGCGTTCCGGGCGACGGTCGGGGCGAAGTGGGAGGCGCGGATTCCCTGCGCCTATGCGTTTCAGGACCTGGCCGACGTGCCGGCGGGCTTCGCGGTGCCGGCGGACCGCGCCAAGCCGTGGGGCACGGCCCACGCCATCCGCGCGGGCCGGCGCGAGATCGCGGAACCCTTCGCGGCGATCAACGCGGACGATTTCTACGGCGCGGCCTCGTTCCGCGCCTTGGCGGCGCACCTGGCCGGCGCAGAGCGCGCGGCGGGGCACTGCATGGTGGCGTTCCGCCTGGACCAGACGCTCTCGGAACACGGCAGCGTGAGCCGCGGCGTGTGCCTGTGCGGGCCGGACCGCCTGCTGACGGGCATCCAGGAGCGCACGAAAATCACGCGCCGCGCGGACGGGACGCTCTGGGACGAACCGGACGGCGGGCCGGCGACGGCGCTGACGGGCGCGGAGCCGGTTTCGATGAATTGCTGGGGCTTCCTGCCGTCGGTGTTCGGAGACCTGGACGCGGCGTTCGAGCAATTCCTGCGGGGCGCGGGCGGGCAGTCGCCGAAGAAGGAATTCACGATTCCGGCGGTGGTGGACGGGTTGATCCGGTCGGGCCGGGGCACGGTGAAGGTGCTGGAGACGACGGCGCGGTGGTTCGGCGTGACCTATCGCGAGGACAAGGCGACGGTGCAGGAATCGATCCGCGCGCTCGTCGCCGCCGGGGAATATCCGGCGCAGCTGTAGGGGGGGGAGCGAGGGAAGCGCAGGGGGCGAAGAGAGGATTTCTTCCGGATTTGGCCGGCGCAAAATCCAGGGCGCGTCTTTTCCGCGCGGAGGCTTCGAGGCCGACCGCTCGCGGACACAAGTCCTGCTCGGGTCGTCCGCAAAGCCTCCTCATCGGAAAATCCACGCCTTGTTTTTGCGGGGAATCCCGTTCAAATCCGGAAGAAATCCTCGGCCTCCGCACCTCGCGGGAAGCAAGGGCAATCGTGGTATCGGAGCCAAGATGCGCGGCAGACCGGGAGGGGCTGGTTCGTTGATTCCTGAACCCTGAACCCTGAACCGTTGAACGGTGAACCTTGAACCCCTGCGGACGGTGGCCGCATTAGGGCAAAAAAAGGTCCGTGCCAGGCGTTATCGGGGGGGGGTAGCCTGGCACGGATGAGTGCAGACGGGCGGAGTATGGGGGGGTCTCCGTAGTCCCATCTGCTTGCTGCGTGGTTAGCAGCAAGCTGTTAAAATCGTGTTTGAAAGAACGACCGGGGAGAATCTTCAAATCCCCGATTTGTTCCGTCACTATACGGGACGGAGGGGGGGGTGTCAACTCCGCGCCCGCGGTTTTTCACCTTTTTTCGGGCAGGGGCTCAAGCGGTTGGCGCAGAGCGGGAAAGGTGCGGAGGATATCCTTGGGGAAGCGATAATCGGGGAAGGCGCGCTTGCGGTACTCGGCGACCTGCCAGGCCAGGTCCCGGCGCTGGGCGCCGAGCCAGGCCCGCACCAGCTGGTCCATGATGGCGATCTGGACTTCCGGCGGCCGCTTGAGCGCGCGGGCCCAGGCGCGTTCGAGATAGCGGGCGGCGATTTCGGCGTCGCCGAGTTTCAGGTTGATGCTGCCGAGCGTTTCGAGAACGAGCGGGTTTTCGGGATCGAGCCGGTCGGCCTTGCCGGCGTGGCGCAGGGCGGTCAGCAGTTCGCCGCCGCCGTTGAGCATGCAATAGGCGAGGTTGTTGAGGATCTTGGGATTGTCGGGATCGAGGGCGAGCGCGGCGCGGAAGACGGGGATCGCTTCCTTGTAGCGCCGCTTGCGGACGAGGACGTTGCCCTGGCCGAGCAGCGCCTCCACGTCGGTCGAGCCCGCGTAGGCGTCCTCCTGGATGGCGACGTAGGCGGCCTGGGCGCGGCGGTAGAACCCCTGGTCGAACCAGAAATCCGCCAGCACGAGTTTCTGGTCGCGCGTGGGTTCCATCCGTTCCAGCGCGCCGGGCTTGAGGAGGCACAGCGCGGCGTGCTTGAGCGGCTCGCGGCGGGCGAAGAATTCCTCCTCGGGCAAGGTCTGGATTTCCCCGTTGCCGTCGAGCAGCGCCACGGTGCCCGCGGCGCGGTCCCAGGCGACGGGGACGAAGGCCGCGGCGTTGGGTTCGTAGCGGAGTCCCGGCGGCAGCAGCACCAGCAGGGGCCGGTTGCCGGCGAGCCACTTGGCCAGTTCCCGTTCGTCGGCCTTCACGACCGCCAGCACGCGGTGGTTGGCGCGGGCCGCGGCGCGCAGGGCGTTGCGGTCCATCTGGGCGGGCCGCGCGGCGGGAGGCAGGATCTTGTCGAGCTGGGCGGCGTCGAGGCGCGCGCCGTTGGCGGCGAAGAAGGCGGCGACGATGGCGCGGTCGGCGCGCGGCTGGTCCGTTGGCACCGCGGGCACGCGCTGGAGGGCCAGGCGTTCGGCGCCGGGCCGGCCGGGCGTGGCGCAGCCGGCGGCCAGCGCCAACAGGGGGACGCACCAGAGCCAGCCGCCCTGCCGGCGCAGGAACGATGGGCGGGGGCGGCGCATGGGCGCGACCTAGCGCTTGCGGGTGCGGTCGAGCACGTCGTAGACGCCCGGCGTGCCGCGGACGACGTGCAGCGCCCGCTGGCGGGCGGCTTCGTCGGGCACCGTGCCGTAGAGGATGGCGAGGCCGTTGTCCACGGTCACGCTCAGCATCGCGCGGCCGACCACGGCGTCGTCGTTCAGGCGGCTGTTGGCGACGGCGGCGACGCCGTCGTCGGAGGTGGGCTCGGCGGACAGGTCCTGGCCTTCGAGGGCCGCGCAGCCGGACCAGGCCAGCAGGGCGGCCAGAATCAGGAACGGAATCGTGCGTTTCATAGGCGGTCTCCAAAAATCGGCGGGACGGAGCCGTCCGTCCCGGTTTCCACGCCTCGAACTCTATGCCGCGAAATCCGGAAAGTCAATGGTCGGGCGGTTGCCAGCGGGGGTGGGGTCTGCTAGGGTCCGGACCATGACGGACAAGAAGAATTCGTACACGATCAAGCTGACGCCGGACCAGATGGACGCGGCGGCGCGGATCCTGCGGGAGGGCAACTACCGCCCCCGGCGGGTGGAGTACGCCCTTGCGGCGGCGGAGGGCGAAGACTGCCAGATCGTGCTGTACCAGAGCGGCAAATGCCTGGTGCAGGGCAAGGGGGCGGCGGACTGGGTGACGTTCGTGCTGGAGCCCCAGGTGCTCGGCGAGGCCCGCCTGGGCTACGAAGACGTGCTCAATCCCGAAGCCAGCGCCCCCCACATGGGCGTGGACGAAAGCGGCAAGGGCGACTTCTTCGGTCCGCTGGTGATCGCCGCGGCCTACGTCGACGAAACCATCGCCAAGGACCTGAAGGCGATGAACGTGCGCGACAGCAAGACCATCACGACCGACAAGGCGGCGCAGGATCTCGCCAAGAAAATCCGCGCGCGGCTGGGCGACAAGTTCGTCGTCGTGTCCATCGGCCCGGCGGCCTACAACCGGCTGTACGCGACGATGGGCAGCGTGAACCGCATTTTGGCGTGGGGCCACGCCCGCGCCATCGAAAACCTGCTCGAAAAAGTGCCGACGTGTCCGCGCGCCCTGAGCGACCAGTTCGGCCCCGAGCAGCAGATCCAGCGTGCCCTGCAGCAGAAGGGCCGCAAGATCAAGCTCGAGCAGCGCCACAAGGCGGAAAGCGACGTCGCCGTGGCGGCGGCCTCGATCCTCGCGCGGTCGGGCTTCCTGACGGCGATGGACAAGCTGGGCGAGAAATACGGCGTCAAGCTGCCCAAGGGCGCGTCCGACAAGGTCAAGCAGGTGGCCGGCGAGATCGCGAAAAAACACGGCGGCGCCGCGTTCCTCGACGTGGCCAAGTGCCACTTCAAGACGACCGACGACGTGCTCGTTCCGCTCGGCAAGTCGCGCCGAAGCGAAAACCTGCCCCCCGCGCCGGAACGCAAGGCGTTCGTGCCCCGGAGACCCGCGAAATGAAATTGGTGCGCTACGGCGCGCCCGGCGCCGAACGGCCGGGCATCTGGCTGGACGCGACGAAGAAGGAACCCGCGCGGATTCTCGACGTGCGCGGCATGGTCTTCGATATCGCCGACTACGACGCGCGCTTCTGGGCCACGCACGGCGTCGAGCGCCTGCAGGCGCTGCTGAAAGAGCCGAACCTCAAGACGATCCCGGCCGACGGCGTGCGCCTGGGGCCGCCGGTGGCGCCGCCGCGGCAGATCATCTGCCTGGGCAAGAACTACCGCGACCACGCCAAGGAATTCGACGCCAAGGTGCCCGAATTCCCCGTCTATTTCTCCAAGAGCCCCGGCTCCCTGAGCGGCCCGCACGATCCCATCCGGCTCAAGCCGGGCATGGAGCGCGTGGACGGCGAGGCCGAGCTGGCGGTCGTGGTCGGCCAGCGCGCGCGCGACATCCAGGAGGGCGAGGCCATGGGCCACGTCGCCGGCTACGCCGTGCTCAACGACGTGACCAACCGCGACCTGCAGAAGGCGCGCCTGCAGTGGTTCTTCGCCAAGAGCGCGGACTCGTTCGGGCCCATGGGCCCGTGGCTCGTCACGCGCGACGACATCAAGCGGCCGCACGCGCTGGGCATCCGCCAGCGCGTCAACGGCGAGATCCTCCAGGAATCCAAGACCTCGCAGATGATTTTCCGCATCGACATGGTGCTGGCGGACCTGAGCCGGGTGCTGACCCTGGAGCCGGGCGACGTGATCTCCATGGGCACGCCGGGGGGCATCGGGTCCGCGCGCAAGCCGCCCGTGGTGCTGCACGAGGGCGACGTGGTCGAGTGCGAAATCGACGGCATCGGCACGCTGCGCAATCCGGTCGTCCTGGCCTACGGCTGAGCGCGGCGATGATCGCGGAGAGCCTGCGGCGGGAGCCGCAAACGGAAGCCGAATGGCTTGGACCGCTGCCGGTGAAAAGCTGGTTCGCGCATCCGGAGCGGCGGCTGGAGATCGACCTCGGCAGCGGCAAGGGGCGGTTCCTGCTGGCCCGCGCGGCGAAATGCCCCGAGACCAATTTCCTGGGCATCGACCGCATGTTGCGGCGCATCCGCAAGGTGGACAACCGCGCGCGGCGGCTCGACCTGGACAACGTGCGGCTGATGCGCGTGGAGGGCTACTACGCCGTGGCCTACCTGGTTCCGCCCGCTTCCGTGGACGTCTACTACGTCTTCTTCCCCGATCCGTGGCCCAAGGCGCGGCACGAAGGCCACCGGCTGTTCAACCAGCTCTTCCTCGACGCCCTGCACCGGACCCTCGCGCCCGGCGGCGTCGTCCACGTCGCGACCGACCACCTGCCGTACTTCGAGCAGCTCTCGGCGATTTTCGCGGGCGACGCCCGCTTCGCGCCCGTTGCGCCCTACGTCCCGCCGGAAGACGAACAGACCGACTTCGAGCGGTACTACGTCGCCACCAAGCCCATCGGCCGGCTGTCCGTGCGGAAGGCCTGATCCCCGCTGGGGCTGCCGTCGGCGCGGGATCAGCGGATCTTTTTCAGGTGCTGGGCGGTGAGGGCGCGGAATTCCTCCCATTCCGCGGGCGCGAACAGGCAGCGCGGAAAGATGAGATAGGTCGCGTCCGTCGGGTACAGCAGGATCAGCCGCGGGCTCTCTTTCCACTTGTGCAGGTGATCCCACGGAATCTCCATCGAGCCGAGGTCGGACTGCGAGCGCAGCCCGGCCGCGTCGATTCGGAATTCGGCGACATGGGCCAAGAAGCGGTTTTGCTTGAATTGCCTGGTGGCCCGCCAAGGGATCACGGCGAAAAAGTATACGCCGAGGAATACCAGACTGCCCAGAGGCACGAACGTGGATGGGTCCCATGTGTCGGCCGAACAAATCTTGTGGACGGCTCCAAAGGCGGCCAGCGCCAGCATCAGGATCCCGGCCAAACCGAAAACGGGTCGCGGCCGCAGGTGCAGAAGAGCCGCGCGCCGGTAATCCTCTGGCCGGATTTCTTGGCGGATGAAACACATGAATATTCTAGGACACCTGCAAATCCAGTCAGAATTGCCTTAATATCTATCCGTTACATATTCCTTATTGCCGGAGCTGTTGATATAGTAAACTCCGTTGCGTGGGCCCACATAAAGCCCGCGCCCATTAACGGGCGCCGATGGTTTAAGCCAACTGGCTGGAACTGTAACAGAAGGTCTTTCGGCATTCCTTAATCTGTAACTGGGCGAGACATAATCGTTGATGCGCCATACTTTTATTCCCTCTGCCGCACATATCTTCTGAGCCTCAGCATAAGCCTCGGCAGAGCTTATGCTCCCGTCATCATATAGGGCAATGGCTGGCTGCTTGCCTGTTTCCTTTGCGTAATGCAACGCTTGCCCTATGGCCTCGTGCCACTTTTGAATTTTATCCACTTCAATGGCATATGTGGAGTTAACAATGTCTGCGCGACCAGCTTCCACGATTACCTCGGTTGCGCCATCTGCGAAGACTTCATTAAATGCGTGTTGCCAATATGCCTCAGGCAGTTTGCCGTCCGATGTCGGGGCGTAACGCGAAACCGGGGCGTGTTGCATATCGGGCATACCCTCGTTTTCCTGCGTTGCGTTACGCGCCACCAGCTTTGGCGTATCTTGATAAGCTACGACCAAGGGCTCGTCAGCCCTTCGGCCAACTCCGCTTTCCTGCAGCATTGTTTCATAATCAAAACCATGGACCTGTATTGAGACCAGCTCAGTGCCAGAAGGATCGAATCCGCGTTGCCACATCTGAACGGTTTGTCCGAGCAATTTACTTTTTGCAATTGAGGATGCTGACGGCTCGTCACATATAAGTTCGAATGTGCCGCCATGTGAGTCGTATGCGACGGCCCGGACAACCGTTCCACCACTGGTGCGAAATGTTGTTCCGGAATACACTTCAACAATCCGCTCGAGCAGCAAAAACCCGCAATTGAGTGTAATTGCAATCAGTGAGAATGCACAGACAGGCAGCATTCTGCGGTGAATTGAACTTGCTTGACTGTTAATGCGCATGTTGTTGCGCGATCATCGCCTCAGCGCGGGACGAAGCGGAGGGCGACGGGGGTTTTGACTTCGGGGACGACGTTGGTGTTGACGACGAGGAGCTCGTCGTTGGCGCCGGCGGGGTGGGCGACGTTGACGATGGCGTAGGGATCCCAGTAGGTCACGACGAGGGATTCTTCGGCGAAGGCCTTGAACTGGCCGTCCTTGACCACGGAGCCGGTGAAGGTCCAGGGGGCGTCGGGCAGGGCGGCGTTTTCCTCGACGTTCCAGACGAAGGCTTCGGCGCGGGCGGTTTTCGTTTCGTCGCCGGACTTCCAATCGACGAAAATGTCCACGGGCGCGCCCTGGGGCGGGCCCTGGCCGATGGCGAGCATGGGTTCGCCGCCCTTGAGGCCGGCGAGCAGCAGCGCGGCCTGCAGATCGAGGGCGTTGACGGGCAGGACGAAGACGGATTCGTGGACCTTGCCGGCGAGGCCGCAGGCGAGGACTTCGATGGCGCCCGCGGTCTGGTTGACCCAGCCGGTGGCGGTCACGGTCTTGGTGGCGGAATCGAGCCGCACGGCGCCGAGGATGGCGGTCTGGCCTTCCCAGCGGACGGGCGAGGGCTCGGGCTGGGGCTCGGAACCGACGGGGTAGATCTTGGGGGAAGAATCAGGAGACAGGGGACTGGAGACAGGAGTCAGGGAATCCGAAGATGGAGGGGCGGCGGGCTCCTGGGCGAAGGCGGGGGCGGCGAGGATCAGTCCAAGGGCGAGAAGACGGACAAGGCGTCGGTGCATGCGATCTCCTGTTGCTGGTAGAGGGCGGTGGTTTCGGGGTCGGAAGGATTCTGGGCGTCGAGTTCGACGGCGCGGCGGGCGGCGGCGGCGGCGGCGGCGTAGTCGCCGTCGAGGTGGCAGAGGACGGAGAGCACATGCCAGGTCTCGGGGCGGTCGGGCTGGAGCTGCGCGGCTTGGTCGGCAAGGGCGCGGCCTTCGGCGACGCCGGCGCGGCGCAGGTCGGGTTGGCGGGCGATGGCGGCGGCGAGGGCTTCGAGGACGTCGGCTTCGGCGGGGAACTGCTTGGCGAGCCGCCGGAAGGCCTTGAGGGCTTCGACGGGGCGGTCCTGGTCGAGCAGGGCGCGGCCGAGGCCGTAGAGGGCGGGGCCGTTGTCGGGGGCCAACTTGAGGGACTGGGCGTAGAGCCGGACGGCCGTGGCGGCGCTGGCGGCGTTGTCGGCGGTGCGGTTGAGCTGCGCGGCTTCGGGCGGCAGGGAGGCGTCG
Source organism: uncultured Verrucomicrobiota bacterium (assembly GCA_938003985.1). Lineage (GTDB taxonomy): Bacteria > Verrucomicrobiota > Kiritimatiellia > CAIQIC01 > Lenti-01 > Lenti-01. The sequence continues at coordinate 34,178 of CALKWZ010000069.1, forward strand.
CGCCAGCCGGCGGAAGCGGCGGCGAGACCCAGCCACGCGGCCAGCGGCCAGACGGCAAAGGACAACGGGCGGCGCATCGCTATTCCTTGGAGCGGATCTCGACGGTGGCCGGTTCGGTCCGCACGAGGATGATGCCGTTGGGCAGCACGGCCCGCACGGGCAGGGCTGGGCCCGGCTTGGCGTCGTCGAGTTCGGAGAGATCCACGAACAGGCGGAGATCTTCGGCCACGAGGGCGTTGACGAGCTCGGGCCGGCCCTTGACGGTGAGGGTGGCGACGTCGGGCTCGAGATCGATGCGGTGGGCGCGGCCGGGCGCCACCAGCGGCAGGATGGGCATGTCCGGGAAGCGCGTGCTGACGGAGCGTTCGACGATGGACATGTCGAGGGTGACGGCGGCCGGGTCGAGCTTGACGCCGGCGAAATTCTCGGCGGGCGCGAGCGGCAGGCGGCGCTTGTTGAACGAGCGGATGCGGCCGTCGAGATCGACGGGGGCGGTGCTGACGGATTCGACGCCGTCGAGGATCTGGGCCGGGCCGGACAGCAGCACGGCGGCGGGGGTCACGACGGTTTTCTCGATCTCGTAGCCGTCGGGCAGCAGGTTCTGGGTCTCGACCTTGACGGGGACCTGCTTCTGGATTTCGCGGTCGAGGCGCACGGTGACGGCGGCCGGGCGGATGAAGTCGATGCGGGCGTTGCCGAAGATGTTGACGTTGGCCGGGCCGAGGACGACGGTGAACGGCTCGTTGTTCTGCCGGCCGCGGGCATCGACGGTGGCCTTGATCAGCTCGCGGTTGAGGTAGCGCAGGTCGTCGCGCGTGCCGAGGAAGGCGACGTCGATGGTCTTGGCGGAGCAGTCCACGACGCTCCAGTCCCGCGGCGGCTGGATGGCCAAGGGGATGTCCGTGACCAGCGTGGAATTGCTGGTGGCGGTGCGGATGGCGTACCAGACGGCGACGGCGGCGACGGCGGCGACCACGCGGAGGCCGTTGCGGGTGCCGAGATACTCAAGGATTTTGCGGGGGCTCTTCAAATTCGCGCTCCATCAGTTCTTCGGTGCGGGCGAGGCCTTCCGCGGAGAGGTCGAGGTTGCGGCGCAGGCGCTGCCAGCGGCTCTGGGTGGATTTGCCGCTCCGCATGAGGACGCTCGACAAGATGCGCCGCAGGCGTTCTTCGTCGAGACCGCGGATCAGGCGGCCCTTGTAGGCGAGGGAAATGGCGCCGGTTTCCTCGGAAACGACGACGACGAGGGCGTCGGTCTCCTCGGAGAGCCCGACGGCGGCGCGGTGGCGGGTGCCGGTCTTGCCGATGTCGCGCGAGGAGAGCGGGAACACGCAGCCGGCGGCGCGGACGCGGTCGCCTTCGATGATGACGCCGCCGTCGTGCAGGGCGGTGCGGGGATAGAAAATCGTGGCGAGCAGGTCGGCGGAGACGGCGGCGTCCAGGCGCGTGCCGGATTCCTGCACGGCGAGGGTGCCGATCTCGCGCTCGATGGCGATGAGGGCGCCGATCTTGCCTTCCGCCAGGAGCGAGACGGCCTTGACGATTTCGTCGAGCATGCCGCGCTCGCGCTGGGTGGAAAACACGTGCTGCTTGCCCAGCTCGGCGAGGGCGCGGCGGATTTCGGGCTGGAAGATGACGACGAAGGCGACGACGAGGTAGACGGAGACCTGCTGGAGCAGCCAGTTGAGGGTGTCGAGGCTGAAGATCCGCGTCAGCACCAGCATCGCGACCAGGGCCGTGACGAAGCCGAGCAGGACCTGGGCGCCGCGGGTGCCGCGGAAGAAGAGGATCGTGTAGTAGAACAGCACGGCCAGGACGAGGATTTCGAGCAGGCCGCCCAATCCCGGGAAGGAAATGTGCCGCAACCAGTCTGTCCACGCGCCGTCCATGCCGACAATTTGCCACGCGACGCAAAACGGCGCAAGCGCCAAAGGTCCGGGTGGGGTATATTGGCGGGCATGAAACGCGAAATCGTCATTGGCTTGGTCCTGGCGGCGGGGTTGGCCCCGGTCGCCCGGAGCGCGGAACCGGCGGAGGGAATTCCCATGGAGAAGATCGTCAAGACCGACGCGGAGTGGCGGGCGCAGCTGACGCCCGAGCAGTACCGCGTGACGCGGCAACGGGGCACGGAGCGCGCCTGCACGGGGGCGTTCCACGATGCCCACGAGCCGGGCATCTACCATTGCGTGTGTTGCGACTTGCCGCTGTTTTCGTCGGAGGCCAAGTTCGATTCGGGCACGGGCTGGCCGAGCTATTTCCAGCCGGTGGCGGAGGCGCACCTGGCGCGGCGGGAGGACCGCGGGTTCGGCATGGTGCGCACGGAGGTGCTCTGCGCGCGGTGCGATGCGCACCTGGGGCACGTGTTCGACGACGGGCCGCGCCCGACGGGGCTGCGGTACTGCATCAATTCCGCCGCGCTGCGGTTCGAGCCGCGCGCGGCTACGGAGAAGTGATTCGCGCGGGCGGGGAAGCGCGGCGCGGGGAGAAGCGGGGATTTCTTTCGGATTCCGGCGGCGCGGAAACCAAACCCCGTTTTTTCCGCGTGGCCGCTTCGAGGCCGACCGCTCGCGGACACGAGTCCAGCTCGGGTCGTCCGCAAAGCGGCCCCATCGGAAAATCCGGGGCTTATTTCCGCGTGAAAACCCGCCGGAATCCGAAAGAAATCCCCGACCTGCACGTCCTGCGGACGGCGGGCACGCGGGAGGCGTGGAAAATGGCGATGGAAAGTGATAGGGGTGTTTTGGGAAACCATGGAATCGCGCGATGAACATTGGGCGGAGGGATTTCCGCCGGTGGAGCCGCGGCGGGCGCGGGTGCTGGTTTTGGGCACGCTGCCGAGCGCGGAATCGATCCGGCAGGGGCAGTATTATGCGCATCCGCGCAACGCGTTCTGGCCGATCATGGGCGAACTGTTCGGCGCGGGGCGGGAACGGCCGTACGAAAAGCGCTTGCGCCGGCTGGCCGCGCGCGGGGTGATGCTGTGGGACGTGCTGCGGGCGGCGCAGCGGCCGGGCAGCCTCGACGCCGCGATCCATCCGCGGCGGCGGGAGGCGAACGCGATTCCGGAGCTGTTGGCGCGGCATCCGGAGCTGGAGGCGATCGTCTTCAACGGCGGCCCGGCGGAAGCGCTGTTCCGGCGGCACGTGGCGGCGGCGTGCGGGGCGCAACTGGCGGGGCTGACCCGCGCGCGGCTGCCGTCGACGAGTCCGGCGCACGCGGCGCGGACCTTTGCGCAGAAGCTGGCGGCGTGGCGGGCGGCGCTGGCGCCGTTCAGAACGCCCAGGCGAGGAACAGCGGGACGGTGACGAGCGCCCAGAGGTGGGTCAGCAGCAGGCCGCCGGCGATGAAATCGGTGTCGCCGCCGTAGCGTTCGGAGAAGAGCACGCTGACCATGGCGGAGGGCATGACGGAGACGACGTAGAGGATGCCGCGCGCGACGGGGTCCATGGGGATCGCGCCGAGCAGGGGGATCATGACGAGGGGCACGGCGACGAGCCGGATGGCGGAAACGAACCAGATGCGCCAGCCGAGGATGGTCGCGAACTTCAGCGTGGCGAACCGGCTGCCGGCGACGAGCATGGACATGGCGATGGTGGCGGCGCCGAGGGTCTTGAGGCCGCCGCGGAAGGTGTTGGCCGCCAAGGCCAGCCAAGCGGGCGGCGCGGGCCAGGGCAGGAGATCGCGCGCGGCGACGCAGGCCAAACTGAGGAGCAGGACGACGAACGGGGGACTGAAGAGGGACTTGAGCCGGTCGCGCTTGCGGTCGGCGCGGGAGAACAGCATGACGCCGAGCGACCACAGCAGGAGTTCGTAGCCGACGGAGGAAAACACCAGCAGGGCCACGCCGGAATCGCCGTAGCGGAACAGCACGAGCGGCAGGGGCAGGAACGAATAGTTGTTGATCAGGCAGTGGAAAAGAAAGGCCCGGGACGTTTCCGGCGGCACGCGCCCGAGGAAGCGCACGGCCAGCAGGCCCAGGCCGAAGCCGACCATCGCGATGGCCATGACGAGCAGAGGCAGCGTCAGGTTCGCGCGCAGATCGGCGAAGGACAGTTCGAGGATCGAGACGAAGATGAGCGCGGGATAGACGATGGAGAGCGCGACGTGGGCAAGGTCGTTGGTGCCGTGCGCGGAGAGCAGGCCGCGCCGCCGGGCAAAGAAGCCGGCGGAAACGAGCCCGAGCACGCACAGGATCTGGAAGAAGAACACCATGAACGCCCACTATACCCCAAGCGGGCCGGCGGGGCAAAGCCGACCGTTCATTCCGTCCGGTCCGGAACGGCGGCGGCGGGCGTGCGGCGGAACAGAAAATCGATCGGAAAAGAATACGAGATGCCCAGGGTTTCGGTGCCGGGATTGGTGTCGCTCAGGGAGCCGTTGGAGAGATGGGCGAAGCAGAGCCCCAGGCGCTGGCCGCGGCCGAAGCGCCGGGCCAGTTCGACGGCGGTGCGGAATTCGGCGTCGAAGCCCAGGTCCAGACCGTCGGAGGCGTTGTAGTAGCCGGCGCCGAAACTGGGGGTGACCACCCAGCCGCGGCCGAGTTCGACGTCCGCCAGCACGCCGGCGGCCGCGTAGAACTCGTCGTTCTTGCCGGTGCCGAACAGCAACCAGGGGCCGACGTGGAAAAGCCGGAAGGCCGGTCGGTATTCGACGCCCCAGAAAAATTCCTGGTGGTTGTCGAACACCTGGGCCACGCCGACGCCGAGGGAGACCAGAGGCGGGCCGTCGGCGAACCGGGGGGCGGCGGCCGAAGCGGGATTCAGAAGGAGAAGCGACAGCAGAAGCAGTAGGCCGATGATCAGCATGGCTCTCAACTCCGTGGGCTTTTCCCTTGCAGGATCTTGCGCGTCTTGCGCAAGGCGACGGCCGCCGCGCAGGCGAGGCGAATGCGGATTTGCCGGCCGCGCGAAGCGCCCAGCGCCTCGAAATAGAGCGGCCGGAAGGCGCGCCACAGCGCGTCGTCCCAGCGGAATCCTTCGCGCCGCAGCTTGGCGAGTTCGCAACCAATGGCGGCGTCGAAGCGCCATCCGGCGCGCCGATAGGGCCGGGCGCGGCCGAAGTCCAGGAACTCCATCTGGCCGTCGGGGGTGCGGAGGAAATTTCCGGCGCTGGCGTCGTCGGTGAAAACGGCCAGGGCGTGGACGCCCGCCAGCAGGCGGGCGGCGGCGGGCAGGTCGGCCGCGGAGAAGGTTTCGACGGGGGTGCCGGCGACGTATTCTTTCACCAGCCAGACGACGCGCCGGTCGCCGGCGGTTTCCTCGAACCAGCCGAAGGAGCGCGGCGCGCCGCGACCGTCGAGGCGGCGCAGGCAGGCGTCTTCGGCGAGCCAGGGGCGGCGGTAGCGGCGCACGGCCAACGGAATCTCGAACTTCTTGGCGACGTAGCGCTCGTCCACGCGAAAGACGGAGCGCAGGGTTTCCTTGGCGCGACGTTTGCGCAGGAGTTCCCAGCGCTGGGCGCCGGCGAGGATGTCTGGGGCGGTGGACATGGATTCGAGCGTCAATCTTCGCAAGGTTGGCCGGATTTCGCAAGCGACTCGCCCTTGGGCCGGCCGGTGAAGAGGGTGTAGATCAGCGGCAGGACGGTCATGGTGAGCAGGCCGGCGACGAGGACGCCGGCGACGGAAGCGATGCCGATGCCGGCGCGGTTTTCCGAGCCGATGCCGGTGCCGATCGCCATGGGGAGCATGCCGAGGCCGGAAGCGAGGATCACCATCAGGACGGGGCGGAACGTCTCGACCATGGCCGTGAGCATGGCCTCGCGGCGGCAGACGCCTTCCTTGAGGTGCCGGGCCATCTGGTCCACGATGAGAATGGCCGCGTTGACGACGATGCCGATGAGCATCAGGATGCCCAACAGGACGAGGATGGTGAGGGCGGAATGGCTGAGGACGAGCGCCCAAATGACGCCGACGAGGCCCATGGGGAGGGTGAGGAGCACGAAGGCGGGGCGGCTCCAGGACTCGAGGATGGCGGCCAGGGTGAGCAAAGTGAGGAATACGGCGAGGGGGATGGCCTCGCCGAAGTCGGCGATGGCCTCGTCCATCATCTCCGACATGCCGGAGTTGCCCAGGGTATAGCCGGTGGGGAGGAGGTTCTTCTCTTCGATGGCGCGGTCGATGTCGGCGGCAACGCCGCTCATGGTGGCGCCGGATTTGGTGTCGCCGAGGATCTTGACGGTGCGCTGCTTGTCGACGCGGTAGATCTGGGTTTTGGCGCGGGCGTCGACGACGTCGGCGACGGTTTCGAGAGGGATGGGGCGGCCATCGGCGCCGGGGAGCAGGAACTGGCGGATCTGGTCTTTGCCGGATTGCTCGGCGAGCTTGACGCGGATGTCGTAGGTGCGGTCGCCGCGCTTGTAGCTGGCGGCCTCGATGCCTTCGATGTTGCCGCGGACGATGGCGCCGAGGAGGGAGGCGGGCAGGCCGAGGTCGGAGAGGACGGGCCGCTTGGGCAGGACCCGGATTTCGGGCTTGGTGTCGCGGACGGTGGTATCGAGTTGGCCCACGCTGGGCAGCGCGCGGGCGGCGGACTGGATGGCGAGGGCGGCGCGGTCGAGGGTTTCGAGATCGTCGCCGGAGAGGTTCTGGTCGATCTGGAAGTTCTGGCCGCCCATTTTGCCGGGAACGGAGGCGGAAACCATGCAGTCGGTTTCGTCCTTCAAGAGGTTGCGGATTTCAGCCAGGCGGTCGGCGATTTTCCAGGCGCGCTCGGTCTTGGGCTTGAAGAACAGTTCGATCTGGCCCATGTAGACGCCTTCGCTGGCCTGCCCGCTCTGGGACTCGGCCTTGCCGGCGGTGGTGAGGACATGCTCGATGTCGGAGAAGCCCAGCAGGCGGGCTTGGATGCCTTCGAGGCGGGCGATGGTCTTTTCGAGGTCGTAGTAGGCGGGGGTTTCGACGCGGACGAAGAGGCGCCCGGTGTCTGTGGTTTCGAAGAAGCTGAAGCCGAGCTGGCCGCCGCCGAACTTCATGGTGAAGAAGAAGAGCAGGACGAAGCCGAGGACGATGGGGAGGTTGAAGCGCTTTTTGGCGGCGAGGCGGCGCAGGCCGTTGGTGTAGCGGACGGCGAAGGTCTGGAAGGCGGCATCCCAGCGCTTGCCGAAGCGGGCGAAGGCGTTGTCCTTGCGCTTGGAAGCGGGCTCGAGGAGGAGCGCGCAGAGGATGGGGGTAAGGGTGAAGCTGATGAAAATGGACGAGGCGTTGACGATGAGGGTGGTGACCGCGAAGGGGACGAGGATGCGTCCGATCAGGCTGGTCATCATGGAGATCGGCAGCATGACGATGACGTTGGTACCGGCCGAAGCCAGCACAGCGACGGTCATTTCGGAGGCGCCGAGGCCGGCGGCGGCCCAGTGGTCGTCCATGGTCTCGAACTTCGAGACGATGTTTTCGAGCACGACGATGGAGTTGGAAACGAGCACGCCCGTGGAAAGGCCGATGGCCAGCAGGGTCGGGGTGTTGAGGGTCTGGCCAGCGAGCTGCATGAAGAACAGGCTGACGACGATGGTGGCCGGCATGGTGATCGCCACGACGACGGTGGTGCGGACGTTGACCAGGAAGACGAACAGGATGAAGGCGCAGAGCAGCACGGCCTGCCAGACGCTTTCGACGGCGGAGTCGACGGAGGCCTGGATGTTTTCGGCTTCGTCCGAAATCCAGGTCAGCTCCATGCCGCCGGGGAGGTTTTTCCGGATTTCCTCGAAGCGCTTGCGGGTTTCCTTGACGAGGGAAACGATGTTGCCCTCGGCCTTCTTGACGACCTTGATCACGACGCCCTGCTTGCCGTCGAGGATCGCGCGCTGGCGCACTTCTTCGGTGGCCTGGCGCACGGTGCCGAGGTCGCCCAGCTTGCGGCGGGCGCCGTCGCGGTTGGCCACCTCGAGGCCGGCGATGTCGGCGACGTTCTGGTATTCGGCGTCGAAGCGGACGGCGAGTTCGTTGCCTCGCTCGCGGATGCGGCCGCCGGGGAGGGAGAGGACGCCCTTTTGGAGGGCGCCGGCGACATCGGCGGTGGTCAGCCCGGCGGCGGCGAGGGCGGCGCGGTCGAGCTCCACCCACACTTCGCGTTCGTTGCCGCCGATGACCTGGACCTCGCCGACGCCGGAGACGGTGGCGAAGCGGTCGGCGATGGCGTTGTCGGCGTAGTCGTAGAGATCGTCGATGGGCGCGTCGCCGGAGAGGAAGACGTTGGCGATGGGTTTGGAATTGATGTTGATCTTCTGGATGACGGGGCGCTCGGCGTCGGCCGGGAGATCGGCGAGGATGCCGTCGAGCTTTTCGCGGACGTCCTGGGCGGCGACGTCGATGTCCACGGACATGTTGAATTCGAGGACGACCTGGGAGACGTTCTCGAGGCTGGAGGATTCGATGTGCTTGAGGCCGTCGATGCCGGAGACGGCGTCTTCGATGTGCTTGCTGACGTCCTTTTCGACGTCCTCGGGGGAGGCGCCGACCCACTGGGTGATGACGGAGATGTTGGGGATGTCCACCGCCGGCATGTCCTCGATGGAAATCTTGCGGTAGGAATTGAGGCCGAGCGCGATCAGGGCGATGAGCAGGCAGCTCATCGCGATCGGGCGCTGGGTGGAGGCGTTGGCGAGGAACATAGGTGGACTCCTGTGCGGAAACTTCCGGAACTAGAGGACTTCGACGGGGAGGCCGTCGCGGAGCTGGGTTTGGCCTTCGACGACGACCGCTTCGCCGGCTTCGAGCCCGGCCAGGATTTCGGTCCAGCCGTCGTTCTGGAATCCGGTTTGGACTTCGCGGGCGAAGGCCTTGCCGTCTTGCACGACGAAGACGGTCGGTTTGCCGCCGCGGTCGAGGATGGCGGCGGAAGAAACGCCGAGACCTGGACGGGCTTCGAAGACGATCGTCAGGTCGGCCATCTGGCCGGGGACGGCGAGGCCGTCGGCGGCCTCGACTTTGCCTTTGATCTCGAAGGTCCGCAAGGTGGGATCGATGACGGGGCTGCGGGTCGTGACGACGTGCGTGCCGGCTTCCCGACCGCCGACGTCGAGGCGGAACTTCGTCTGGCCGGTCTGCACTTCCGGATAGTATTGGGCGGGGAGGAAGGCGGCGGCCTCGACCGTGGCCAGATCGTCGATGCGCAGGACGACTTTGCCGACGGACATCTGCTCGCCGGGTTCGGCGGTGCGGGCGCTCACGACGCCGGAGATCGGCGCGAAAATTTTGGTGTCCGCCAGGCTCTTTTCCGCGATGGCGAGCTGGGCTTCGGCCTGCTTGACCTGGCGCTCGGCCAGATCCACCTGCGCTTCGGCGACGGCGATGCCGGCCTCGGCCTGGGCGCGGGCGACTTCGGCGGATTCGAATTCGCTGTCGCTGACCTTGCCGTCCCGGTGGAGGCGTTCGTAGCGCGCAAAATCGAGCGTGGCCTTGCGGGCTTCGGCGGCGGTTTTCTTCGCGGAGGCCTGGGCGACTTCCCGGGAGGCCTGGGCGACGGCGCGGTTCTGCTGGGCGATGGTCACGGCGTTTTCGCGGCCGACGGGATCGATCTGGAAGAGGGCGGTTTCGCCGGCGACGACGGCGTCGCCTTCGTCCACCCAGATCGCGTCGAGGTTGCCGTCGGCGCGGGACGCCACGTGGGCGTAGTTCTTCGCTTCGAGCGTGCCCTGCACGGTCAGGCGGCGTTCGAAGGCGCGTGCGGCGACGGGCTGGGCGCGGACCGCCAGCGCGCGGACGGTTTCGGCGGCGGCGGATTCCTTTTTCCCGCAGCCGGCCGCGAGGAGCGCGGCGGGCAGGGCGGCGGCGAGGAGGGCAAGGGCGATGCGATCGGTTTTCATGTTACTTCTCTGCTTTCGTTTCGGAATCGGTTGCGGGGACGAGGGTCAGGCCCATGGCCAGTTCGAGATTGGCGACGGCGATGCGTTCCTGGTAGCGGCTCTGGACCGCCGCGACCTGCGCGAGGTCCATGGCGGCGCGCGCGTCGAGCGCGTCGCTGACGGGCACGAGGCCCTCGCGGGCCTGGGCATCGAGGTCCGCCCATTTGGCGGCGGCGACTTCGTAGGCGAGCCGGCGGACGCGGACGCCTTCCGCGGCGTCGCGCGCGGCGGCTTCGGCGGCGACGACGCCGACCATGACGGACAGGAAGGTGTTCTCGCGCTCCAGTTCCGTCTGCCGGCGCTCGACCTTGGCGGCCTTGAAGCGGGCGACGTTGGCGAGGCCGTCGAACAGCAGCCACGTGCCTTGGAAGCCGGTGACCCAGTTTTCGGCGTGGGCGGCGAGCTCGTTGCCCGTCCACGAGCCAGTCGAGAAAAGGGAAATCGTCGGCAGGAAGTCGCAGAAGGCCTGGCGCACCTGGTGGTCCTGGATGACGACCTGCCGGTCGGCCAAGGCCAGTTCGGGGTGGATTTCCAGCGCCTTCAGGACGAGGTCGTCGACGGAACCCGCGGGCCGGTCGGCGGCGCCGGTTTCGCCGGAGAGCTCGATGGCGGCCGTGGGCGAGAGCCCCAGGACTTGCAGCAGTTCGCCGCGCAGCACGGCGAGCTGGCGGCGGGCCTTGTTCAGTTCGGTTTCGCGCAGTTCGGCGGCGAAGCGCGCCTGGTCGCCCTCCCACTGCGCGACGAGACCCTCGGCGGCGAGGCCTTGGATGCGCTCGGCGGTCTGGCGCGCGGCTTCGAGCTGGGTTTCGAGCGCGGCGACGGTGTCCTGCTGCACGAGCACGTTGAAATACGCGACGCTGGTCTGCAGGACGATGCCCTGGCGGACGTAGTGGGCGGCGACGCCGGCGGCGGCGTAGCCCTGGCGCGCGGCCGCGTACAGGAACCACGTGGACGGCATGAAGATCGGCATGGCGACGGTCAGGTCCGCCGTGCCGAACTGCTTTTCATGCTGCTGCGGCATTTCCTTTTCGTAGGAATTGTAGCCGGCGGCCGCGGCGACGTTGGGCAGGAAGGCGGTGAAGGCCACGTTCTTGCCGACGCGATAGAGTTCGCGGTCGAGATCGGCCTTGCGCACCGCGTAGTTGTTGGACATGGCGATGCGGACGCAATCGTCGAGCGCGAGGGGCTTGGCCAGCTCGGCCGCGGCGCGCGCGGCGAGGTTCGAGGCGAACGAATCCGTCTGTTCGCGGCGGGCGCGGGCCGGATCGAAGCTCCGGCAGCCGGAGGCCAGCACGCCGGCCACGAGCAAGCTCGCGGCCGGAAGGAAGATGGGAGAGCAACGCATGGGGGTTCCTTTCAGGACTTCAAATCGCGGTCGTTCTGGGCGGCGAGGGCGTCGGCGTAGCGGGTCAGGAAAGATTGCAGGCGGGGCAGGTCCACGTCCTCGATCGTGCGCAGGGCGGCGGATTCGAAGGCGATCATGTCCCGGACCATTTCCTCGGCCTTCTCATTGCCTTTGGGGGTGAGCACGACGAGTTTGCGGCGCCGGTCGTTGGGGTGGGGCTGGCGGGCGGCGAGGCCTTCTCGCTCCAGCAGGTCGAGGATGAACGTGATGGTCTGGCGGGGAAAATAATTGGCGGCGGCGACGGCAGCCGGTTCCGAGTCTTCGGGATGGAGGTGCAGGTGGACGAGGACCATCGCGACGTTGGTGGGGATGCCCCACTTCTGGCCGCGGATCATCAGCTCCTGGTGGACGCGGCGCCAGAGGGGGAGCATGCTGGTGGCGGGCACTTGGTCATGCGGATGGCAGTCGCGCCGAAGGGGGTGCTGGGCTGGAGGGGTCGTCATGGCCGTTCCTTTTATTCGAGATGGGATAATACAACATTGGACTATCATGTCAACCGGCCGTCGCCGTTGGAGTTCCGAAAATCACCAAAATATTCAGGAAAAACGCATAGTAAATCGCTTGACCTGCCCGCTGGGTTTTGGGTTCATGCCCGCTGAAATCGCGGCGGAGAGCGCGGAAAAACCTGCGAACCCGCCCGATGAAGGAGAATCGACCATGCTCGGCACGCGCAAAAAATGGATTTGGACGCTGGCGGCGACGTGGCTGGGCGCGGCGGGCATCGCCGCCGCCGCCGGCTTGGCGTGGGATCATGCTGGCGAAGCGGCCTATTCCGACGGCTGGCAGACCGGCGACGCCGGCGGCTCCGGCTGGGGCGGCGCCTGGAGCCTGAACACGTCCGTCGTGCCGCCGGACGGCAACATCGCCGGCCATTTCGTCGGCACGTCGCAGAACAACGGCAGCGGCGACGGCAACGTCGACGTGTCCGGCGCGTCGTGGGGGCTCTATGCGAACAGCGGCTTCATGAGCTACGCCACCCGGCCGTTCGACGGCACGCTGGGCATCGGCCAGTCGGTGATCCTCGACATGGACAACGGCTACGTCGAGGCGGGCGGGCAATTCGGCTTCACGCTGACGGCCTACGGCGACGTCGGCTCCACCGAGCGTTTCAGCTTCTATTTCCTGGGCGGCTCGAACAACTATTTCACGGGCACGGGCCAGATGTACTGGATCACCCAGACCGACACGGGCGTTCCGTTTACCTCGGCCGGTCTGCAGGTGGCGTTCACGCTGACCGGTGCGCAGGCCTACTCCGTCGCCATCACGTCCCAAGGCGGTTCGACGACGACCCTGAACGGCTCGTTCCTGATCGATGCGACCAATTTCGACCACATCGAGCTGTACAACTTCAACGCGGGCGCCGATCCCGAAAACGACGGCTTCTTCAACAGCGTCCAGGTGATTCCGGAGCCCGGCACGACCGCGCTGGCCCTTTCCGGCTTGGCCGGCCTGCTGGCCTTCCGCCGCCGCCGCACCTGAGCGTCCGCGGAGCGGCAAAAAGAATTGCGTTCGCCATCGGGGGGGGCTAGGTTGTCCGACGCTCGCCGGAACGGGTTCCGGCGGGCGGTTCCGGGCTCCGTCCGGGCCGGTCGTCGCGGGTTGGGTCCCATGCGACGGATGCCGCCAAAACCCCGCCAGGGCCGGAAGGCAGCAACGGTATGGCGGTCCTTCCGGGTGCCGTGGGAATCCTGGCCCGCGGCGGCCGGCTCGGACGGAGCGCGGCGCGCGGTGACCCGCCGGAGAGCACAGCATGTCATACGAAGTTTTGGCGCGCAAATGGCGCCCGCAGCAGTTCGAGCAGGTGGTCGGGCAGGAGCACGTCATCCAGACGCTCGCGCGCGCGATCCAGACGAACCGGGTGGCGCACGCCTACCTGTTCGTGGGGCCGCGCGGCACGGGCAAGACGACCACGGCGCGCCTGCTCGCGAAGGCGCTGAACTGCCAAAAACGCGGCAAGAACGCCGACCCTTGCGACCGGTGCGATTCCTGCAAGGAGATCGTCGCGGGCAACAGCCTCGACGTGATCGAAATCGACGGCGCCTCGAACAACAACGTCGACCAGGTGCGCGACCTGCGCGACAACGTGCGCTACGCGCCGGCGCGGGGGCCCTACAAGATCTACATCATCGACGAAGTCCACATGCTGAGCGCGGGGGCGTTCAACGCCCTGCTCAAGACGCTGGAAGAGCCGCCGCCGCACGCGAAGTTCCTGCTGGCCACGACGGACGTCCACAAGGTGCCGGCGACCATCCTCTCGCGCTGCCAGCGGTTCGACCTGCGGCGCATCGGGCTCAAGGAAATCGTCGGGCGCCTGAAGGAAATCGCCCAGGCGGAAAAGTGGAAGATCAGCGAGGCAGCCCTGCTGGCGATCGCGCGCGGCGCGGAAGGCGGCCTGCGCGACGCGGAATCGGCGCTGGACCAGATCGTCGCCTTCAAGGGCGAGAAGATCGAAGAGGCCGACGTGCTGGGCACGTTCGGGCTGGTGTCGTGGACGACGATCGACCAGCTCGCGACGGCGGTCCTGAAAGGCGACGCGGCGGCGGCCCTGAAGACCGTGGCGGAACTCGACGAAGGCGGCCGCGACCTGCAGCGCCTGGTGCAGGAACTGCTCGGGCATTTCCGCAACGTCCTGGTGTGGAAACACGCGCCGGAACTGGCGGATTCGTTCGACCTGACGAGCGCGCAGCTCGACGGGCTGAAGGCGCAGGCGGCCCTCGCCGACGGCGAGAAGCTGCTGCGCGTGGTGGAAATCCTGACCGAGGCGGCGAACCAGGCGCGATTCGCGCTCTCCCGCCGCACGGTGGTGGAAGTGGCGCTGCTGAAGGCGGCGCGCGCGGCCACGGTGGTCAGCCTCGACGAGCTGATCGCGCAGATCCAGGCGAGTCCGGCGGATGGCGGCGCGCCGGCGCCGTCCGCCAGCACCTATACTCCTCCGGCGCGCGCGGCGGCGCTGCCGCCTCCGGTCCATGGCAAGCGCCCGGGGCATGCGGACGAAGCCGCCCACCTCAAGAGCCGCTGGCCGGCGCTGCTGGGGGTGATCGCCGAGACGTCGCAACTGGCCGCGCCCTACTTGAAGGAAGCCGAACCGTTGCGGGTGGAGGGCGACCACGTCATCCTCGGGTTCGATCCGGAATTCAGCGGCCACCTCAAGCAGGTGGACACGTCCCGGACGCGGCTGGCGATCGAGAAAGCCCTCGGGCACGAACTGAAGCGGACCGTGGGGGTGAAGTTCGCGATCGAGGAGCGGCCGCAGGCCGAAGCCGAGCCGCAGCCGCCGCCGCCGCCGGTTGCACCCAAGGCGCAGGCGCAAGAGCCGCCGGCGAAGGCGGCGCAGGGCAAGAAACGCAATTTGGCCGACGATCCGATCGTCAAGAAGACGGCGGAGCTGTTCGGCGGAGACGTGTTCGACGTTCGGGAATAGGAGCAGCAGATGGCGAATTTCATGAAGATGATGAAGCAGGCCGCAGACATGCAGAAAAACATGGCCAAGGCGCAGGAGTCGCTGGCGGCGCTGGAGCTGGAGCACACCAGCGGCGGCGGCGCGGTGACGGTCAAGATCGCCGGCGACGGCAATATCACCGCCATCCGGATCGATCCGAAGGCGATCCAGCCGGGCGACGCGGACATGCTGGAGGATTTGATCCTGACGGCGGTGCGCGGCGCGCAGGAACTGGCGCGGGAGACGGCCGCCCGGGAGATGCAGAAGTTGACCGCCGGCCTGAACCTGCCGCCGGGTTTCGGCTTCTAGGATCCGCATGGAGCCGCTGCACCAGCTGACGGAAGCGCTGGCGAAGCTGCCGGGCATCGGCCGCCGCACGGCCGAACGGCTGGCCACGCATCTGGCGCGGAATCCGACGGGCCCGGCGCACGAGCTGGCGGCGGCGCTCGACGGGGCGCGGACGAAACTGGCGGCCTGCAAGCTGTGCGGCAGCGTGACGGCCAAGGACGAAAACCCCTGCCGGCTCTGCGCCGATCCGCGGCGCGACGATGCGATCCTGTGCGTGGTGGAGGATCCGTCCGACATCGCGCTGATCGAGCGCAGTGGGGAATACCGCGGGCGCTACTTCGCGCTGATGGGCAAGATTTCGCCGATGCGCGGCGAGGGGCTCGGGGATTTGCGGCTGCCGGCGTTGCTGGAGCGCGCGGCAAAAGCGCAGGAAGTCCTGCTGGCGCTGAACTGCGACGTGGAGAGCGAAGCGACGGCGTCCTACCTGCGGCACGTCCTCGCGCAGAAGCTGCCCAAGCTCAAGCTCAGCCGGTTGGCGCTGGGGATTCCGGCGGGCAGCGCGATCGCGTTCTCCGACCCCGTCACGCTCGGCCGCGCGATCCGCGGACGCACCGAGGCGTGAGCGCGGAATCGGACGGATCGGTCTGATCAGACGGATCGGTCGGATCAAAAAAAACGGCGCGGGACAACCCGCGCCGGTTTGCATCAAAGCTCCGGGCTACTTTTTCTTGGCCTTCTTGGCCTTGGGCGGCAGCCAGGCGACGATGCGGCACATGCTGGATTCGAGCTCGATGCCGCGCAGCGGGAAGCAGCCGATCCAGCAGCGGGTGCTGCCGAGCTTGGCGATGTCGCCCGCGATGTTTTCGGCGTGCACGATGCCCTTGGGGAAGAGCTTGAGGTGCATGACCTGGTAGTACTTCTTGAGCGGGAAGATCTCGTCGAAGGACTTGCCGTAGACCTTCTTCATCTTGGCGTCGCATTCCTGGAAGCGGCCCGGATGCCAGGTGCGGATGATCGTGTTCATGGGATGGTCCGCGCTGCCGCAGTCCACGCCGATCCACTTGATCTGCATCTTCTCGCACCACTCGTCGAAGTCGGGGCTCGGGCCGGGGTGCATCACGAAGTAGCGGATTTCGTCGCCGGTCTTCTGGTCCCACGAATAGCGGTGGTAGCCGGTGTTGATGATCAGGATGTCGCCCTTCTTCACCTCGACCTTGTCGGTGATCATCTTGGGGGTGTAGAGCGAGTAGTCGGAGACCTCCTTGGAGATGTCCACGACGACGCCGGGGCCGACCCATTCGCGCAGGGGCACGTTGCCGATCGAGCGGCCGGCGGGATAGAAGTGGATCTCGCCGTCCATGTGCGTGCCGACGTGGTTGGAGGTGGTGATGATCTGGCCGTTGGCGCCCTGGCCCATGTGCGCGCCGGCGAGGCGTTTGAAGTACTGGATGCCCAGCGGCATGTACGACGGCCACGGCGGCGTGTGCACGCTCAGGCGCATCGTCAGATCGAACATCTGCGCGTTGTCCAGGAAGTCGATGAATTGGTTGTTGTTCATGCTTGGTCCTTTCGTTGTTGTTTTAAAGCGCAAGTATCCAGAATTCAGGATTCAGTTTTCAGAATGAATGGCCGGAGAGAGCCTCGGCACGGGGACGTGCCGGTTCCCTTCCAGATGGAATTCTGCTTTTGGCTCCCATTCTGACTCCTGAATACTGGATTCTGAATTCTCACTTCAAAAGCTTTGCCAGCGCGTCGTAGGCCTTGGCGAAGGGGCCCATGGGGGCGCTGACGATGCCGGCGCCGACCTGGCCGACGCCGGCCTGCTTGTGGGCGACGCCGGTGTCGATGACGGGGACGAGGTTCTTTTCGACGACCTTGCGCACGTCGATGCCGGTGGGGGTGCCGCGGAAGTCGAGGGCGGGGATCTGGTACATGCGGCTTTCGCCGGCGGTGATCTCGTACATCTGGTGCGTGTAGCGCACGGCGTCGGAAGCGGACCCGCCGACGAACTGCACGATGGCGGGGGCGGCGGCGATGGCGAAGCCGCCGAGACCGCCGGTTTCCGTGATGGCGCTGTCGCCGATGTCGGGATTGGCGTCGTCCTTGGTGAAGCCGGCGAAATACAGCGCGTCGGGCACTTCGGCCGGCGCCGTGAACCACAAATCGCCCGTGCCGGCGAGCTGGATGCCGAAGTCGGTGCCGTTGCGGGCCATCACGACGGCGATGGAGCTGCCCTTGACGCCGCGCGCGGCGTCGAGCGTGGCCTTGCAGGCGGGCATCGAGAGGTTCAGGAAGAAGTGGTCGTTGCCGTTGATGAAGTTGAGCACGGCGACGGCGTCGTTCTGGTTCGCGCAGGTCGCGACGATGGCCGGCGCGAGGGCGCGGTAGAGCAGCGAGGTGCCGGCGCGGTTGCGGTTGTGGACTTCGTCGCCCATGTGCAGGGCCTGGGCGATCAGGTTCTTCAGGTCGATGGGCCCGGCATGGGCGAGCGCGGCCTTGAGGACGGGATACAGGACGGTTTCCATCCACTTGAGGCGTTTCGTGACTTCGTCGCCGAACGCGCCGTAGCGCAGCACCTTGCCGAGGCCTTCGTTGAGGGTGCAATAGGCCGTATTGCCGAACTTCTCGTTGCGGATGATCATCACGGGCATCGACGGGGTGACGATGCCGGCCATGGGGCCGACGGCGGCATGCTCGTGGCAGGGGGCGTACTGGATCTTGCCGGACGAAGCGAGTTTCTCCGCTTCTTCGATGGTGGCGGCGCGGCCTTCGTAGACGAGGCCGGCCAGGATGCCGCCGCGCATCGGGCCGCACATCCGGTCCCAGGTGATCGGCGGGCCGGCGTGGAGAATCGTGTCCTCGGTCATGCCGGGGATCACGTTGCGGGCGACGTCGAGCCCGACGAGCTTGGGCGTGCCGGCCAGGATGATCTCCATGACCTTCCGGTTGGCCTTCTCGATCTGCGCGGCGCGCTTGGCCAGGATGGCCTCGGATTCGGGGGCGACCTCGACCGGCGGGCGCCAGTCGACCTGGACGGCCGGCGCGCCGTTCTTTTCGCAGGCCTCCTTGAACGATTCGATGCCGAGGTTGACGACCTGGAGGGGGGCGGAGAAAAGTTTCTGGATGCTCATGGCGGATTCCTTTGCGATCAGCGATTCTGGCGGGCCACTTCGGCGGCGATCAGACCGGCGAGCTTGCTGGCGGCGGCGTTGGTGAGCTGGACGTGGGCGCCGGCCTCGCGGAGGGCTTCGACCGTTTTCGCCCGGTTCTGCGGATCGCCGATGGTGCCGTTGACGCCGGCCACGACGAAGACCTTCTTCGCGGCCTGCTTGATCACGGGGACCAGTTCGCCCGCCGGATCGAGGTTGGCGCCGTAGCCGAGGACGACGTCGAGGAGGATCACGGACACGTCGGGATCGGCGGCCTGCTCGAGGATCATCTTGTTGCGCAGCGTGAAGTCGATCATCGGATGCGCGCGCCCGACGGTGAATTCGTCTTCGCCGAGGTCGACGACGGCGTTCTTCTCGGGCTTCCAGGCGTTCTTGAGCTTCTGGGAATCGCCGAGGGGGGCGTTGGAGTACAGGTGGCGGACGAGGCCGTCGAGGACCACCTGGGCTTCGGCGCAGAACGTGCCGCCGCTGAAGAGGCCGCGGAGATAGCGGCCTTTGGGTTTCTTGCGCTTGGCGACGATGGTCCGGGCTTCGGCCGCGAGGATTTCGTCGCGGCGGGTCAGGTGGGCCAGCGCCTGCGCGGGGGCTTCGCCCTTCGCGTGGGCGACGGCGAGCAGCGCGGCTTCTTCCAGCGTGGCGGGGGTGCCGGCTTCGCCGAGGAACAGCGCGACCACCGGCTTCTTGATCTTGCGGAGGAGCGCCTTCACCTTCTTGAGGACGCCGGGCTGGGGCGGCTTGGAGACGAGCAGGATCACCTTCGTCTCGCGGTCGTTGGCCAGCGCCTGCAGGGCGTCGAGGAAAGCGATGCCGCCGACGGCGTCCTTGACGTCGCGGCCGCCCGTGCCGATGGCCTGCGAAACGCCCGAGCCTTCGTTGGCGATGATGCAGGTGACTTCCTGCGTGCCGGTGCCGGAGGCGCCGACGATGCCGATGGGGCCCTTGGGCACGACGTTGGCGAAGGCCAGCGGCACGCCGTTGAGGATGGCGGTTCCGCAGTCGGGCCCCATCACGAGCAGACCCTTCCGGTGGGCGAGTTTTTTCAGGGCGACTTCGTCTGCGATGGAGACGTTGTCGGAGAACAGCATGACGTGGAGACCCTGTTCGAGGGCCTTGCGGGCCTCGCGCGCGGCGTAGCGGCCGGCGACGGAGATCAGGGCGAGGTTGGCGCCGGGGAGGAGGGCGACGGCGGAGGCGAGATCGCGCGGCGCGGGCGCGGCCGCGGCGCCGCCGGCGGCCGGCTTCTTCTTGCGGGAGAGCATGTCTTCGGCCTTGGCGAGGGCGTCGTTCGCGGCCTTGGCATCCTTGGCGCGCACGACGATCACCAGATCCTGGTCGCCGCACTTTTTGAATTCGGGCAGCAGCAGGTCCGACATCGCGAGGATGGACTTGTTGGCCTCGGTGGCCATGACGACGGAGGCTTCGGCGACGCCGGGGAGCCCGGACAATTCGCGTCCGACGCGCATGAGGGTGACGGAATCGAAGTAGAAGCCTTGCTTGACGCGGCCGGCGGTATTCATCTTGGGTGCATCTCCTGGATCGGCCGGGCGGCATCGTCCGCCCGCCGAACTTCCATTTTTAGCGCACCGGCGCGGCTTGAAGCGAGAAAAAAACCGGGTAGCCGCGCCTGCCGCGGCCGAAACGCTTTAACGTGCGGGCCCCCGGCCGGGAACCAACCGGGACGAGGTCGTCCCGGCTCCCAATGGCCGCAAACGCAATCGTTGGCAGCCCCCGACGACCTCGTCGGGGGGAATGAAGCGCCGCCGGCCCTCTGACAACCGCGCTAGAACGCGAACTTGATGCCGACGTTGGCGGCGAAGCCGTCGAGGGAGTTCTTCTGTTCGACGTCGCTGCCCTGCCAGCGCCATTCGTCGTCGTTCTGGACGACGTTGTACTTGGCTTCGCCGAAGAGCACGACGCGCCCGAGCACGATGTTGGCGCCGGCCAGCGCGAAGTAGCCGACGCTGTCCTTGTCGTCGGCCTCGTCGATGACGTCGTCGGCCTTCCAATCGACGTTTTTCAGATAGTAGCCCGCGCCGGCGCCGACGTAGGGCTTGATGGCGTCGCTGACGTCGAGCGTCCAGGTCACGGCCGCTTCGAGGGGCACGAGTTCCAGGTCGGTCGAGACGTTGCGGCCCTCGACGACGTCGTCCTGGGTCTCGGAAGTCAGGTAGGACACGCGGGCCTCGAGGGCGAGGCCGCTGAAGATCTCGCCGCCGAAGCGCACGCCGCCGCCGTAGAGCGCGCCGTAGTCCTGGCTGTCCCACCAGGAACCGAAGACGCCGACGCCGCCGGCGCCGTCGCCGGCCGCGAAGGCCAGAGGCACGAGAACGAGAACCAGCACAACGCCGAGGATCGCTTTTTTCATGGTCGCACTCCTTTGGTGGTGGGAAAACCCAGCCCGAGGATGGGCCGGGGCCGGAGGAGTTGCAAGCGCGAAAACGGGGGAATCAGAACCCGAGCTTGAGCCCGGCGGAGAAGGAGAAGCCGTCGAGGGAGTTCCGGGCTTCGACGTCGGAGCCGCGCCATTCGAGGTCGTCGTCGGTGCCGACGAGGTTGTATTTGGCCTCGGCGAAGAGGGAGAACGCGCCGAGATAGAGATTGAGGCCGGCGAGGCCGAAGTAGCCGGCGACTTCCTCCGACGAATCCCAGGTGCCGGTTTCGTCTTCGTATTCGGCGTCCTTGAAGTAGTAGCCGGCGCCGCCGCCGACGTAGGGCACGAAATGGCGGTGGAACGGCAGGCGCAGGACGACGGCGGCCTCGAGGGGCAGCAGGGTGGTTTCGACGTCGTCGTCCTTGGATTCGTACCAGGAAGCACGGGCTTCGAGGCCGAGAGGCTCGATCACGTTCCACCCGAGCCGGACGCCGTAGCCGGTCAGCGTGCCGTAGTCCTGGCTGTCCCAGCGGGAGGCGAAAACGCCGAGCCCGGCGTAGGGGACGTTGACGAACCCGCTCGCGGCGCGCGCGCCGAGGGTGGAGGCCGCGGTGGCCGCCAGCACGCCGCCGTCGGCCCGCGCGCCGGACGCGGCGGCCAGAACGAGACCCGCGGCGAGAACGAGGCGTTTCATGCGGTCAGCGAATGGGGCAGGCGCCGCCGGCGCATTCGTTGCCCATGTCCACGGCGTCTTCGGACTGCGCCTGGACCCGCTCGAGATCGATGGGCTTGAGGCTGGCGACGTAGGCGTCGTATTCGGCCTTGGAGACCGGCTGCTGCGGCAGGTAGGGGAAGCCGAGATCCGCGGCGGTCTTCAGCGGATCGGCCCGCAGCAGGAACGACACGCCGACGTAGTGGTCCCAGTACTGCAGCAGCCACTCGACGATGGCGTCCACTTCGGAGGGATCGTAGCTGACCGTGATCGAGCAGTTCTGCTCGACGTAGTTGTCCATCAGCAGCTTGTACCGCTCGAGCTGGTCGATGGCGGTTTCCTCGTTCACTTCGAGGTCGCCGACCTTCTCGAAATCCACGTCGTCCCAGGCGACGGGCAGCGTGATGACCCAGTCGCCGGTGCCGTTGGGATGGGGCATGATCTTGTAGCCCGCCTCGCGCAGGACGGGCACGAGCGGGTCGTGCTTGACGAAGGTGACGTTGTTGAAAATATGGCGCGCGAGCGGCTTGTGGGCGCCCTCGGTCGTGTCGTAGCACTTCGAGATGGTGCCTTCGGGCTTGAGGGTGGTGACGTTCTTGGGGCGGGGCAGGCCGAGTTCGTCGGCCATGGAATAGGCGCCCATGATGGCGGCGTTGCGGAGCAGGCGCAGTTCGTAGGGACCGAGGTCCGGCCGGCGCACGACGCCGGTGAGCGACACGCCGCAGAGGTGCAGGAAGTCGTTGTTCTCGTGCCACGAGTGCTGGAGGATGCCGTCCTTGAGGTTGACGCAGGTCTGGCGGTAGTTGGCGCGCGCGATGACGGAGATGGCGCGGTGCATGCCGCTGGGGTTGTCCTTGAACTTGGCGAGATCGATCGTCGTCAGGTTGCAGAACGCGCGGTTGCCCAGCAGGATTTCGGCGCAGGGATTCACGCCGGAGAACCACGGCGCGCGGTTGAGCGCGGCCGCGCCGTTGATGAAGCCCGGCTCCGAGCCGCCCGCGGCGAGCATGAGGTCGAAAATGCCGCGCAGTTCGGCGCGGGTGGGCTTGTCGTAGAAGACGAGGGAGTTGTTGGACATGCCGCGCTGGGGCTGGCCCTTGCTCCAGTAGTCCTTCTTGCAGACGGCGAATTCCTGCCATTCGGGGGATCCGTATTCGAACAGGCTGATTTCCGCCGAGCGGCGCGTGCTGAGGATCGTGCCCAGCCAGTTGCAGACGTCGTGGATGTCCATCTTGCGCAGGAGCTGGCCCGCGCGGCGGTTCATGATCTCCGCGATGGCCCGGTAGGCCACGGAAATCGTCTCGTCGCCCTGGCCGATCCAGCCGTAACCCGTCAAGCGCGTGCCGGCGGGGCGGATTTCGGAAAAATCGAGCACGAGTTTCTCGGCGGCGTACTTGCCGGCGAGCAGCTTGCCGACGGACTTCGCCCAGGCCTCGGCGGAATCGCCGACGCTGATGGTCCAGACCTTGGTTTCGGGGTCCCAGGTCTCGAGGTTGTTGTCGCGCCCGTTCTTGTCCTGGCGCGTGGAGCGCACGATCTGGATGTCGAGGATCGGCTGGGTGAAGCCGCTGATGCCGCCGGATTTCGGCGTGACGCCGACGCCGCAGCCTTGCAGCAGCAGCCAAAGCGCGTCCACCATGTCGTCCACGGTCTGGATTTCCAGATGGGCGCAGTTGAACTGGCAGGCCTCGCGGACCTTGGAGATTTCCGTGCCGCCGAGCCACAACGTGCGGCCGGCCACGCCGACCTTGCGGGCGAGCAGGAGGCCGCGGAGCTCCTCGAGTTCGGCTTCCTGCGTCTTGTTGAGCGCGCGGCGCATCTGGCGTTTCCACAGCCAGCGTTGGTGCTCGATGACGCGGTCCACGGTCTGCGCCCAGGTCTCGAACACGGTGCCTTTGTCGTCGAGCACGCGGTTGTAGGTGCGGCGGGTGAGGATCTGGGCGCGCAGCGACGGCTGATAGGTTTCGGGCATGGTGTTCTCCGGAAAAACGCGGTGCAAAATTCGGGCGGATTCTAGGGCAAAAGGAGGGGGGAGGAAAGCGGAAGTTTGGCCCGATGTGATCTTAGCCCCCCCACGGGCTTGCCCAGTTGACGGTCGGAACTGATTCACCCACGCCGCAAGGGCGTGGGGGTCTTAAGCCCCCCCCCACGGGCTTGTCCCGTGGGAGGCAAAGTTTGCTCCCCCACGGCGCAAGGCCGTGGGGCCCGCCGGAAAACCATCCGTCAAACCGGCGGCGTAAATCTCGCGATGTGCTCGTTGGAGAGCATCTTGCGATACTGCCGCCAGCCGCGGAAATTGCCGTGCTGGGCCGGGAACTGCCACGATTCGGGGTCGGCGGCGTCGCGCAGCCGGTCGGGCGTGGCCTGGTGTTCCATCGGCGAGGCGTGCAGCGGATGCGGCGGCCCGTTGGGATCGCCCGCCAGCTTGGCGAAGGTGTCGAGATCCTTGGCGACGTTGGGCGTGGTGCCGTCGTGGTTGAGATAGGACACGCGGGCGCAGCGCGCGGCCGAACAGCGCCGGGCGACGTCGAGCCCGAGGGCTTTCTCCTCGTCGGCGGAGACGTAGGGCAGGTGCCACTGGTCCGGCTCCAGGGGGCGGGGCGTGGCGGACTGCAGGGCCGAGAACATCTGCCGGGCCAGTTCCTGGATTTCGGGCTGCGCGTCGGGATGCCAGCGCACGCCGAAGAAATTGTCGAACGCAGTGGCCGACACGAGCACGGAGATGGACGTGAACCATTCCAGCGGGCGGTTGGCCCACTGCTTGTGCAGGCCCAGCTCGGCGAGTTCGGCGACGCCTTCGATGCAGGCGTCGGCCATGCGGTCCCAGATGGCCTTGGCCTTGGTGCCCTGCTCGTCGGACAGCTTGCCGCCGGCCTGCATGCCGGGAATGTTGGCGCCCCACCAGAGGGGATATTCGCGCTCCAGCGCGCGCAGGCGTTTCGACGGCACGGCGCGCGAGCTGCTGGCGTTGCGCGAAAACAGGCGGTGCGTCATGAATTCCGCGTGGATCCAGCGGGGATATTTTAGGGACAGCGTGGAAAGCCGGATGCCCTGCGGCGAAACGCTGTCGGCGACGATCTGGGCGGTGATGCTCATGCCCCGCGTTTTTAGCCTATCGCAGGCTTCGGGAAAAGCCCTTTTCCCGACTTCCTGAGGCGCATTCGGTTATGCAGGGAGGGGCACCTCTCCAGGCGTCTGGCCTTCAATGCCACCAGCCGGGACAGCATGGGAAGACACTCCTATCTCATGCCTTTCCTCTCATTTGGCCAGTCTACGAACATCTATACTCGCCTCAAAATATCCGCCAATTCTCGATGCGAAAATATAAGGGCTGCTTGCTATGGCTCAAGGATGCCAATGTTGGTATCGTAATTATATGTTTTCGGCGGAGAAAAGCGCATGTCATCTATGGCGGTGCCATGTGTAATATCCGGCTGAAACAGGTATGGACTTATGCCCATATTGAAATCAACACTTCCGGGCAAAGCACAATATTCCTCTCGGTAAACAAGCGCACCATTCCCGCTTGAATTGAATTGGCGATAAGTAACTCGAAGAGGAAACCAATATCCATTGGGAGTCTGCGTATAGTCATCGCACAATATCTCCGTGTCCAACTGTCCGTTCATATAGGCGCGCGCGGTTAACAGACCCCAGTCCTTGTTACGGTCCAGAGATATTTTAACTACGCTTGGTCCCATCGCAAGATTTCCAGAAACGATGCCGTTTGTTTCGGAGGCGTCAATGCGGATCCAGTCGGTTTTTTCGAGAATGGTTCTTATGTTATCACTACTAGGGCCAAGATAGCTCTTGCCAAAAGAATAAAAAGGTGGGTTATTCAATCTGTTGGCGGTAATCGAGGCGGTTGCCTCCCAAAGCGTTTGACTTGGATAGACTATGGGTGAGTAGAGCTTGTGAATATTTCTTGAGCCATCGTCAATAATTACTGATCTGGCGTGCAGATCGTGAATCAAATACGGGTTTTCCGCGACCGCCACTAATTGCGAGGGTGAAAGGCTCGAGAAAGATTCGCTCCGAACCATTTCATTGGAATAAAAATACCGCACAATACTTACTCGAGCATCAGCTTGCTCTCCCATCTGCGTGGTCCAAATAAACGACGCCTGTCCAGCAGGTCGTTCTGCCTTCCAATTGGTTGTTAGCATCTGCTTAATTTCAATGGCGGCATCCTCGCCAGCCGCGACATGGGTGAAAAACAGACTGGATATTGACAACAAGCTTAGGGCGATATGTTTCATGGTTACTCTTAATTGCATGTGGTTGTTGAAAGACTTGTAGTGTCCTGATACTGGCAGGTGCCCCCCAGACACTCGTTGAGCATGCAATTTGCAGCGGGTGTAGCTGCAATTACAGCTGCAATTGCTGCATAACAGGCGAAGCCCCCAGTGAAAACACCCGCCGTAAAACAGGCGGCTAATGTGCCAGCTGCCGCGCCACCAACGCCGAGAGCTGCAACAGCCCAACACAAAAAGGTGTCCCATCCGGAGGGCGGAATTTGGGTGAATATGCGGGTCTGCGAGTACTCCATTACAATTGAAGCCGTGCATGTACTGCATGGATCGCTGCTGGGGATGCATGATGGAAGGCTGCGAGTTCTGGTTTGCGAATCGCATTCGCCGCAAGGGCCATCTCCATAAATCGGAGACCATAGGCTCCATGGTCCAGGTTGCCCAGAGCATTTATAGCCCTGCCATGGTATGCAATCCCCAGAGTACTTGTCATAGTCGTGGCAAGGCGGGCATGTATCCTGTGAGGCCATTACGGTGTTACTTTGAAACAGTGCGGCGGAAAGCGCAACTACTATGAATCGGGTCTTGAGAGAGCGTACTCGGGCAGTATGTGTAGATTTCATATGCTTCATTCTCCTGCTGTTGATGTCGTCGTGAGGGCGGACGCCATGATCTTTTCAAAATCTTTTTGCATTCGGGCGACGAAGGCGGGTTGGCGGATTTCGACGTTCATTTCGTCGCTTTGGAGGGTGCCGGCCATGGTGAGGTTGGCGCTGCCGAGCAGGGCGATCTGGTTGTCCACCAGGATCATCTTTTTGTGCAGGATTCGGTAGCCGCTCATGAACCGAACGCGGATGCCGGATTGTTCCAGCTCGCGGGCGAAATTGTAGGTGGCTTCGCGGACGCGGGCGCTGGTGCCGGAGCCGTATTCGCTGACGACGACCACGTCGAGGCCTTGCCGCGCCTTCTCGGCCAGCGCGGCGTAGAAATCCTTGATAGGGCTCGTGGAGCTGCCGGAAATGTAGTAGGCGCTGACCCAGATGGAGGTTTGGGCGTTCTGTACGGCTTCGAGGATGGCCTGGCCGAAGGGGCGGGTGGGGAGAAGGCGGACAAAACTGGAATCCCCTTCCACAAGGCGCAGTGCGCTGCGAATGCCGAGCGCGCGGTCGGCCATGGCGGGATCGTCGTAGAAAACGGTTCGAACGGCGGCCTTGGGGATGTTCTGCATCGTAACACGGGGTGCGCCGTCCTGGAACACGTAGCCGCCGGTTTGCACCATGAGAACCCGGCCGGTAAGACTGGAGCCATCGCGGAGGGAAATTTCGTCGGCTCGGGAAGCGGCGGACAGAAGCAGGAGGAGCACGCCAAATATGGCTAAACTGGAGCCGGCACGACCTCGTGCCGGGAGTGGGAATCTCAACATCCAATTTCCAACGTCCAACATCCAATGACCAAGGGGACGGCCGAACAGCCCGGACGACACGGCGGTCGTCCCTCCAGAACAGCCCGGCGGTCTCGGCGAGACGGCCCTATCATGACGAGCCTGTGCCACGGCGGTATTCACGGGGTGGCCTCCGTTTCCGCGCCGAAAGATTCGAGAAACTGGTATTTATCCGAAGCGTCCATGTTCTTGGCATGGCGGATGAGGGTGAGTTCCCGTTCCCAAGCCTCGCGGCTGGACATGTCGCTGACGGCGGGGCGGCTGAAGAAGTAGTCGGCCAGCCACTTCTGCTGTTGCGGGTAAACGACGAGGGCGCTGGATTCGTAGACCCGGGAGCCATCCAAGGCGCCTTCCGACCAGTTGTGCGAACCGACGAGGACCTTGCACAGGTCCACCGAGACGAATTTCTCGTGCATCGGCAGGGTGGGGAGGCTCAGGCGGACGTCGATGCCCTTGGCGCGCAGTCGTTCGGCCCAGCGGGAGTGGGCTTCGTATAGGGCGTCTTGCGGCGAAACCGGCACATGGAGCAAGAGGCCAACGTATACGCCCCGGGTGGCAGCCTTCACCAATTCGGAAACGATTTGACCCTGGAAGCCCGCCGCGGCTTTCTCTCCGGGTTCGGCGACCTTGTACATGGCGATCAGGATGGTTTGGCGGGCATTGCGGATCAGGTCGAGCAGCACGGGGGCGTAGGCTTCGTCCGGCAGGTAGGCGGTCCAGGCGTTGGTTTCCAACGGCGGGAAATCCACATGCTCCACCAGATGATCCCAATCGGTGCGGGGGGCCGTGGGCGGCAGGCCGACCGGCCATTTTCCAACGGACGCCGCATTGGTCGCAACGGGTGCCGCTTGCGCCTGAAGCGGGACGAACGGCTGGCAGACCTTGGCGAATTCATCCATCCACTTGGCGTACCATGCGGCCAGTTCGGGAGAGTCGAAACAGAGCATATCTTCCACGTTCAAGGACATGGCGCCCTTGGTCCAGTTGGCGGAACCCGTCCAGAAGAAGCGACCATCGACGACGCAAGTTTTCATGTGCAGGTTTTCGCGATCCGAACCGAACGTGCGGATTTCGACGCCGGCGGTCGCCAGGTTTTGCAGGACTTCCAGATTGCCCGAGCCCAACATGCCGACGTCGGCCAGGATGCGGATGGCGCAGCCTCCGGCTTGGGCACGTTCGGTCAATGCGGACACGATGCGGTCTTCGTTCAAGAGGAAGATGGCGACGTCGATGCGGCTAGTGGCGGAGCGGATTTGCGCGGCCAAGCGGTCGAACGGTTCGGGATCGGGCAGAAAAAAACTCTCGGGAGCCGGCACCGTAAATCTTCGGATTCCGGGCGCATTCACCCGGCCGGGAGGCGTGCGGACGACCGGCGGTTTGGGCAATGGGAAGGTCAGGCGCGCGGGCTTCGCGCCGGAGCCATGGACTTCGGAGGCCATGTCGGAGGCCGTCAACTCATCCATTTTGGCCAAATAGACCGCAGCCAGCGCGGGCGAGGCGATTTTGAGGGTGTCCTCGAAATTCAGGTCGAACGCCTGCTGGGTCCAGTTGGCGGTGCCCGCGATGACGGTTTCCCCGTCTATCACGAGGTTTTTCATGTGCATCTTGCCGGATTTAGGCGGTTCGATCAGGTAGAGTTGCACTCCGTGGCGAGTCAGCTTGTCCAAGGTAGGTTGTTGGGCGGCCTCGCCCATGGTGACGTCCGTCAGCAGGCGCACGCGGATGCCTTTGGCCGGCAACACGCACAGCGCGTCGATCAAATCGGGGTGGGTGACGTAGAACTGGGCAAGGTCCACGCGACCGGTGGCGGCGCGCAATTCGTTCAGGACCAGATTGAGCGCCTCGCCGCGCGGGGAAAACGCAATCGTCACTTCATCGGCGCTGGCGGAGAACGGTTTTGCCAGCAGAAACAGGATAACCGTCAGATGCTTGGCATCAGCAGGAAATCGCCAGCGCCGAAGCTTCTGGCGTCTGGCGTCTGGCGTCTGGCGTCTGGCGTCTGGCGTCTGGCGTCTGAAATTCACGCCATGCATCATGTATAGACTTGGTTGAAAATCAAGCCGGGAATGGCGGCAAACGATAATTTAACATTTGCCGGGATGGCTGTTCACTTGATCATTGGATATTGAACATTGGTTATTGGATATTCGGATCGAGAGCCGTAGGTCCTCAATATCCAATATCCAAAGCTCAAGGCACGGGCCGGGTGATGCCTTGGCGGAGGGCGGGGAGGGTTTCGTCGCGGAGGGTGCCGGTGAGGTCGAAGAGCAGGAAGCCCGGGCAGCCGGCCTGGCGCAGCAGCGCGATCTGGCGCGCGACCTGCGCGGGATCGAGGCGCGATTCGTCGGCCGTGACGCCGATGCCGGGGAAGATGCGGCCGGCGGCGCCCGGATAGGAAACCTGCGTGCGCACGAGGCGGGCGAATTCGGCGGACGACTCGGTATAGTTCATCGGCGTCAGGAAATCGACGGTGCCGGCGCGCAGCCAGTCGGGCCAGTATTGCGCGATGTTGCCGCCGTCGGGCGCGGCGATGCCGAAGACCGCGGCGGAGAGTTTCGCGTTGGGATTCGCGCGGCGCAGCGTGGCGCGGATATCGGCCACGAGCCGGGTGACGTCGGCCGTGCGCCATTTGCGGAATTCGGCGTTGCGCTTGCCGCCGGCGAGGACGTCGGCCGGCCAGCGCTTGCACTTCTTGCGGGTGTCGGCCTCGAAGCGCGCGCGGGTGGACGCGGAATAGCAGCTCAGCGAGTCGGGCAGCCGGATGTAGTCGAGATGGATGCCGTCGATGCCCGGATAGTTGCGCGCGATTTCCTCGACGACGGCCAGCAGCAGCGCGCGGTTGGCGTTGTGGTGGGGGCTCAGCCAAGGGCGCGTGGTGCCGGCATCGGAGACCTGCAGGCGGCCTTCCTTCTTCATGCGCTCGACGAATTCGGGCGGCGCGCCGTCGAGTTTGTTCAGCACCATCCAGACGTGGTACTGGAGGCCCTTGGCCTTGGCGGCGGCGAGGCCGGCGGCGATCTGGTCGCCGTAGAGGCGCAGGGTGTGGGAAGCGGGCAGGAATTTGGAGGGATAGTGCGCGCAGCCGCCCCAGACGACGTTGGGGAAGATGGCGGTGACGCCGTGGGCGGCGAGGAAATTCGCGGTGAAATTCCAGTCGCCGGGAATGAACCCGGTGCCGTCGTGGTCCCAGACGCCGACGAATTCGCCGGGGCGCGGCGGCTGGACGGCGGCGTCGGCGCGCAACAGGAGCTGGCGCTGCCGCCGGGCCAGCAGCAGGGCCTTCTGGGACTGGCCGCCGGCGAGGGCGGTATGGACCTGCGCGGAGAGCACGGCGGCCTGGTCGAGCAGCGCGCGGACCTCGGCGGGCCGCGCGGCGAGGGGCAACTGGCGGGCGATGCCCGCGAGGGCGCTGGCGATGCCGGCGTAGTCGTTGATGCGGCCGGCGTCCTGCATGGCGCGGACGGCGGCGGGCGTCCAGAGCGCGGGATCGAGCCGCGCGCACAGCGCGACGAGCAGGTCTTTCTTCGAGGGCAGGTCGTCGCCCTGCAGGATATGCGCCATCCAGAAGCCGCGCGGCGAGGCGACGAGCGCGGGTTCGGGCTGGCGGACGTCGCGGGCGTCGTGCCAGGTCGCGACGACCTGCGCGCCGGGGCCGGCGGGGAACGCGGGCATGAGGCTGGTGGAATCCTGCCAGATGCGCGGCGGGACCAGGCCGCCCATGGGATCGGCGAACACGATGGACCGCCAGCGGCCGGGGCGGTCGCCTTTGACGTAGGGTCCGAGCCGGAAGCCCAGCGCGGAAGCCAGCGCGGGCGACGAGCCGTAGAACACGCCCAGCTTGCCGCCGCGCGCGACGAAATCGGTCAGCGCCTTGAGCTGGGCGGGCGTGGGGTTGGGATTGTAAGGCAACAGCGCCACGCGGGCGTCTTTCAGCGCGCCCTTGGGCAGGTCGTCGTCGGTGACGAGCGCGTGGCCGAGGCCGGCTTCGATCAGCAGGCCGCTGACGCGCGCGGCGGTTTTGTCGGCGACGGCGCGCGCGCCGGCGTCGGGGCACGACGTCGTGCCGCGCACGACGACGAGCGCCGAGCCTTCGACGGTGGCGAGGCGGCGGAAGACGAGCGCGGTATCCACCGGGTTGGCGCCTTTCCACGGCGAGAGACGGATGCCGTCGATGCGGCTCCAGCCGGCGGGCTGGCCCTCGGTCGTGAAGTCGCTCTTGTTGAAAACGAGGGTATGGAGCGCGGGGCCGCCGAGGGGCTTGTTGGCGACGTACCAGCCCGCGCCGCTCTTGAAGTAGAGCCCCAGCGCGCGCACGGCGTCGGGGGCGGGACAGGCGACGTCGAGCTCGAAGGCGACGGCGGCGGAGAGGTCGAAGTTGACCGCCTTGTCCCACGCGGCGCGGTCGACGTCCTGCGCAAACGGCGCGGGGAAGGCCAAGCCGTCGGCGGTGGCGACGACGGCGGGGGATTTCAGGTAGGGCTGCCATGCGGCGGCCGTGCCGGGAGCGAAATTCTCGACCGCGCGCGCGGCGGAAACCGCATGAGGCGCAGCGAGCAGCCCCCCGAGAATGGCGATAATTACTAGAATACGGGACTGACCCCTAATGGAATTCGACCCCCACGACCTTGCGTCGTGGGTGAAGGAGGTCGGTCCGGCGAAAGCCGGGACCTGGTTCACCCACGGGACAAGCCCGTGGGGGTCCCGAGCGCGGATTTTACGTAGAACGTAAAAACTTTCGCGGAGTTTTACGTAGAACGTAAAAACTTTGGAACGAAGGCGCATGCCGCGGTTCTCCGCGCGGCTAGACGTTGGCGTGCTGGTTGCGGCGGACGACCTGGTAGCCCTTGACGAGCTCGGCGATGGCGCGCTGGATGGAAACCTGGGGCTGGTAGCCGGTGGCTTCGATCTTGGCGTTGCTGACGACGTAGTTGCGCTGGTCGGGGTCCTTGCCGATCGGGGCTTCCATGACGGTGAAATCGGGGATCTGCTTCTGGATCTCCTGGCAGAGTTCCATCTTGGAGAGGTTGGCGTCGGAGAGGCCGACGTTGTAGGGCTGGCCCTGCATTTGGTCGAAGTTGTCCAGCGCGTGGCAGAAGGCGCGGGCGACGTCGCGGACGTGGATGTAGTTGCGCTTGAAGTGGGCTTCGAAGAGGACGACGAAGCGGTCGACGACGGCGCGGTAGGTGAAGTCGTTGACGAGCAGGTCGAGGCGCATGCGCGGGCTGACACCGCAGACGGTGGCGAGGCGCAGGGAGACCGCGCCGGCGGCGAGCAGGGCCTGTTCGAGTTCGACCTTGAGCACGCCGTAGAGCGAGATGGGGTTCATCGGCGTTTCTTCGGTGCAGAAGACGCCGGCCTGGCCGACGCCGTAGCCGGAGTTGGTGGTGGGGGAGATGAAGCGCTGGGCCTTCGAGGCGTTCTTGAGCAGCATGAGGATGGCGTCGAGGTTGATGGAACGGGCCTCGATGGGCTTCTGGGCGCAGAGAGGCGCGCCGACGAGGCAGGCCAGCGGCATGACCACGTCGGTCTTTTTCAGCAGCGGCAGCATGAGGCGTTCGTCGCGGACGTCGCCGCGGACGACCGTGAAATTCTCGTAGGCGCAGCAGTCGAGGAGGGAGGTCTGGCCGTACAGGAAGTTGTCGACGGCGGTGACGGCGCAGCCGCGGGCGAGCAGGGTGGGCACGAGGATGGAACCGAGGTAGCCGGCGCCGCCGGTGACGAGGACGTGGGGGGTGCTGTTCATGATGGGCGCACCCTAGCCGATTGGGCGGGGAACGTTCAATCCCGAAGAACGTCGTACCCCTTCTCCGGCAGCAGCGTTGTCCAGGCCAGCCAGAAGCAGGCGCAGACGGGGCCGAAGGGCAGATAGCCGGCATAGCCGACGGCGGGCAGGGCGAAGAGGCGAAAGCGGTCGACGTAGGGCACGGCGTAGGCCCAGCGCGGGGAACTGAACGCGTTCCACAGCTCCCAGAAGAAGCCGCAGACCAGCGCGGCGAGGGCGAGGGACAGAACGGGCGTCCAGTCGCCGGCGCGGACGGAATCGAACGGCGATTCCACGCGCGCGAGGCCGAGAGCGCCGGCAAGGAGGGCGAGCGGCGCGAGCCAGACGGCGAAAAAGAGCGGATCGGGAAAAAGCGGAATGAGCGGCAGCAGCGCGGCGCCGAGGACGAAAAACGTCGCGGCGGCGCGGGGCCAGCGCAGGCGCGGGCCGCTGGACCAGCGGCGGCGCAGGGCGGGGAAGGTCATGAGCAGTTCGCGAATTTCGAAAATGGCGGGAATGACGGTGGAAAAACACAGCGAGGAGTAGACCAGGTAATGGCCGGGGCCGAAATCCAGCCGGTCGGGATACCACCAGTTGCGGACGAAGCGGTTGAGGAATTCGAAATACCACCACGAGAGGGCGGAGAGGGGGAACATGAGCCCAAATTCCCGGCGGCGGTTTGCGAAGAGCGATCGCCCCGCGCGGCGGTAGACGAGGCCGTCGAGGAAGAAAATGAACCCGATCCAAAGCGGGAAGAAGGTGTGTTGCTCCGCGGGGCCGGGCAGATCGAGGCGGCTCCAGGCGAGAAACCAGGAGCCGAGGAGGACGACGAGGCCGAGGCGGCCGTGGCGAGGGAAGCCGGCGCGGACCGGAGTGAAGGCGACGGGCGGCCGTGGAAATCCGAACCGGCGTGGAAAGAACAGGAGGCCGGCGGCGAGCAGGCCAAGCGCCGCGAAAACGGCGAAGACGGGCCCGGAAAACGGCGCGTGCGCGGGGGGGCTGGCCACCAGCGGCGGAAACGAGAAAAAGCCTTCCGCAAATCCGCGGCCTGCGCCGCCGACCAGCGGCAAAACGGCGAGGAGCACCAACGCCGACAGGATGGGGCCGCGCTTGCTCACCCTTCCAACCTACCACGTGGCCGGAAACGCGAAAGGCCCCGCGGCGGAACCGCGGGGCCGGCGGAAACGGGCGCGCTTTATTCCGGCGTCGCTTCCGTCATGGCGTAGAGGTAGCGCTTGATCTTGCCGGTGGAGGTCTTGTTGAACTCCTCCCAGCGGATCTGGACGCGGCGGGGGTGCTTGTAGTCGGCCAGGGCGGCGACCTGCTTCTTGACCTCGGCGCGCAGGCGGGCCTCGATTTCCTGTTCGGTGAACTTCCGCTTTTCGGAAGCTTCGAGGGCGGCGATGCCTTCTTCGTCGGGCACGACGATGACGCCGACCTGTTCGCCGACGGCTTCGCCGGCGGGGCGGTAGCCCAGCACCACGGATTCGAGAATGAGCGGCGACTGGTTGATCTGCAGCTCGACCTCTTCGGGGTAGATGTTCTTGCCTTCGCGGTTGACGATGAGGGCTTTTTTGCGGCCGGTGATGTAGACGTAGTTCTCGGAGTCGATGTAGCCGAGATCGCCGGTGAGGAACCAACCGTCGCGGAAGACGGCTTCGGTGGCGGCGGGGTTGTTGTAGTAGCCCTTCATGACGTTGGCGCCCTTGGCGGCGAGCTCGCCGACGCCTTCGGCGTTGGCGTCGAAGACCTTCATCTCGATGAAAGGCAGGATCTGGCCGCAGGAGCCGGGGCGGATGGGGGCGTCGATGGGGGTCAGGGAGAGCACGGGGGAGCATTCGGTGATGCCGTAGCCTTCGCGGGCCTTGAGGCCGAGTTCTTCGAGGCCCCGGAGCATGACGGGATCCGCGGGCGCCCCGCCGGAAATCATCAGGCGGACGCGGCCGCCGAGCTTTTCGAGGATGCCCTTGCGGACGGGGCCGCGGATGCCCAGCGTCCAGAGGACGTTGGCCACGCGGTTGGCTTTGATGCCGGCGAGGAGCTTGTTGTAGACCTTTTCGAGGAGCAGGGGGACGGCCGGGATGAGGGTCGGGGAGGTTTCGCGGATGTTTTCGCCGACGGTGCGGAGGCTTTCGACGAAGCTCATCGCGGTGCCGGACGCGATGGGGGTGACGAGGCAGACGGTGAAGGCGAAGGAATGGTGGAGGGGCAGGATGACCATGAAGTTGTCGTCGGGCCGGATCTCGATGGCGGCGTCGATGGAGCGGAAATTGCCGGTGAAGTTGCCGTGGGTGAGCATGGCGCCCTTCTGGCGGCCGGTGGTGCCGGAGGTGTAGATGTAGGAGGCGACGTCCTCTTCCTTGGGATGGAAGCGGTCGTAGGCCGCGCCGTGGCCTTCGGCCTGGGCCTTGGTTTCGGCGAGGATCTTGTCGAAGTCGTGCATGACGATGCCGCGGGCCCGGCCGTTGTCGAGTTCGGGCTTGCGGTCGCCGAAGAGGATGACGTGGCGGAGGTTGGGGCAGCGGCCGGCGAGGCCGTAGACGTTGGCTTCGCTGGCGGAATCCATCAGCAGGGCGCAGGCGCCGGAGTCGGAGAGGATGTGGGTGACTTCCTGGTCCTGCAGCTTGACGTCGACGGGAACGGCGGTGGCGCCGAGGCCGGTGATGGCGTAGTGGATGGCGCACCATTCGGGGGAGTTGGCGCCGAGGAGGGCGACGCGGTCGCCGGGGCGGACGTGGCAGGTGCGGACGAGGGCTTCGGCGACGTTGCGCACGAGGGCGAGGAACTGGCGGTAGGTCAGGGTCTGCCAGGCCCCGTCGCGCTTGTACTTCATCAAAATCTTGTCGCCGTGCTTCTGCGCGGAACGTTCGAGGGTCTCCTTGAGCGTCATGGTTCGGTCTCCATCCAGGGCGGCGGCCGCCCGGGTTCATTATGGTTTACGGCCGCGGCGCCGGAAAGGCCGCCGCCGCGGGTGAAGCCATCCAGAGGCGATGGCGAAACCGGAATCCTAGCCCCGCGGCCGCCGCCAAGCAAGGGAAACGAACCCCGGAAAACGAAAAAGGCCGCCGGGCGAACCCGGCGGCCGTGGAGCGCGGCAGGACTTACTTCTTGCCTTCGCCCTTTTCGGCCATGGCGGCCTTGCGGGAGAGGCGAACCTTGCCGTTGTCTTCCACGGAGAGCACCTTGACCCAGATTTCCTCGCCCATCTTGACGACGTCTTCCGTGCGGTTGA
>CALKWZ010000070.1 GCA_938003985.1 uncultured Verrucomicrobiota bacterium
GACGTGATGATCGCCGGCAAGGTCGCCGTGGTGGCCGGCTACGGCGACGTCGGCAAAGGCTCGTGCCAGTCGCTGCGCGGCCAGTGCGCGCGCGTGATCGTGACGGAAATCGACCCCATCTGCGCCTTGCAGGCGGCGATCGACGGCTACGAAGTCATGACGATGGACGAAGCCTGCACGCAGGGCGACATCTTCGTGACGACGACGGGCTGCTGCGACGTCATCACCGAAAAGCACATGCTGAAGATGAAGAACCTGGCCATCGTCTGCAACATCGGCCACTTCGACAGCGAGATCCAGACGGCGGCGATGAAGAAGTACCGCTGGGAAGAGATCAAGCCGCAGGTGCACCGCATCTGGACGAAGAAGGACAAGTCGCTGCTGCTGCTGGCGGAAGGCCGCCTGGTGAACCTCGGCTGCGCCACGGGCCACCCGAGCTTCGTGATGAGCAACAGCTTCTCGAACCAGGTCATCGCGCAGGTCGAACTGTTCACGAACGCCGCGAAGTATCCGGTGGGCGTGTACACGCTGCCCAAGAAGCTGGACGAGAAGGTGGCGCGGCTGCACTTGGCGCACCTCGGCGCGAAGCTGGACCGCCTGAACCGCAAGCAGGCCGCCTATCTCGGCGTGCCCGCGGACGGGCCCTACAAGCCCGCGCATTACCGCTACTAGGCGCATGAAGATCGCCTTGCAGGGATTGCGGCCGGAGGAGCTGCAATCCCTCTGCAAGGAAGTCGGCCAGCCCGCCTTCCGGGCCCAGCAGCTCTGGCAATGGGTGCAGGTCCAGGGCGCGACGCGCTGGGACCAGATGGGCAACCTGCCCAAGGCGCTGAAAGACGCGCTGGCCGCGACCCATACCCCCGAACCGGCGAAAATCCTCAAGGAATCCGGCGAGTCCGGCGGCACGCGCAAGTGGCTCGTCGGCCTCGACGACGGCGAGCGCGTGGAGACCGTCCTGATTCCGGCGCGCGACTGGACCACGGTCTGCCTCTCGACGCAGGTCGGCTGCAAGATGGGCTGCGCGTTCTGCGCCAGCGGCAAGTGCGGCTTCGCCCGCAACCTGTCCGCCGGCGAAATCGTCGCGCAGTTCCAATTGGTCGCCGCCATGCAGAACAAACGCCCGGACAACGTCGTCTACATGGGCATGGGCGAACCGTTCGACAACTACGACGAGGTGCTCAAGTCCATCCGCATCCTGAACCATCCCGACGGACTGAACGTCGGCGCCCGGCGCATCACGATCAGCACCTGCGGCGTGGTTCCCGGCATCCGGCGCCTGGCGGGGGAGGGCTTGCAAGTCGAGCTGTCCGTTTCCCTGCACGCGCCCAATTCCGAGCTGCGGCGGCGGCTGATGCCCATCGAAAGCAAATATCCGCTGCCGGAGCTGTTGGCGGCCTGCATGGACTACACCGCCAAAACCAAGCGCTTCGTGACGTTCGAATACACCCTGATCCGCGGCGTCAACGACTCCGTGGACAACGCGGAGGAGCTGGCGGATCATCTGCGTCCGTTTTCCTGCCGCGTGAACCTGATTCCGTTGAGTCCGGTGGAGGAATTCGCCGGCGAAGCGCCGCCGCGCGCGGCGATCGAGGCGTTCCGGCGCACGCTGGAAAACCGCGGCGTGTCGGTGACCTTGCGCGAATCCAAAGGCAAGACCGTCGATGCGGCCTGCGGCCAGTTGCGCCGGCGGACCGACGCGCGGGGATAGGACGGTTTAGCGCGCGCCGCCGGCGGGGGCGGATGCCTGGGTGCTCAGCAGGTGCTGGATGAACGCTTCCCGGTATTCGGGGTCGATGCGCCGGCGCGTGGGATTGTCCAGCGCGGCCAGCGGCACGCCGATTTCTCCGCGGGGAGTGGCGACGAGCGCGACGCGGTTCGTGCCTTCGCCCGCGTAGCCCGAGAACGTGCCTTTGTCGAGCAGCCCGTTCTTGCGGCGGAGTTCGACGGGATCGTTGAGCTTGAACAACGGTTCGCGGGCGGCGAGCTGCAGGCGCAGGTTGCGTTCGGCCTCGGCCTTCTTGGCCGCGAATGCCGCGCGCTCGGCTTCCGCCTTCTGCGCGGCGAGTTCTTCGGGCGTGGGGGCGGGCGGCGGCGGGGGCGCCGGCGCGGCGACCGGTTCGGCCGCCGGGGCGGAGGGGACCGCCGCAGCCGGAACGGGGGCGGCCGGCGCGGGGGCGACCGCTGCCGGCGCGGGCACCGGTTCCTCCAGCGGAAGCGGGAGGGGAGATTCTTCGGTCCGGAACAAAAAGAGTCCGCCTGCCACGGCGGCGGCGGCCACGACGGCCAGCAGCAGCACGAATCCGAGATTCGAGGCCAGCCAGCCCTTTTCGCCGGATTTCTTGCCGGTGGCGAAGTTGTAGCCGCAGTGGACGCACAGCGTCGCGTCGCGCGCGATCTGGTGTCGGCAAGACGGGCACGGCTTGGCGCCCGAGAGGTTCGGCGCGCCGTGCTGGATCGTCAGCTCCGGTTTCGGCGCCGGCGCCGGCAGCTCGACGTGGTTCTGCTTGCCGCAGTGGGGGCAATCGATCTGGGGCAGGCCGCTGGAGCTGTCGAAGTCGAACGGCTGGCGGCAGAACTGGCAGTTGACCTTGACGAACATGGCGAACCTCCCGGCGCCGGCAGCGCCTAACCGATTTCGGCGTCCATTTTCTCGACCAAGGCCGGAATCGTCAAGCGCTCCTGCCGCATGCTGTCGCGGTCGCGCAGGGTGACGGTGCCGTCCTCGAGGGTCTGGAAATCGACGGTCACGCACCACGGCGTGCCGGCCTCGTCCATGCGGCGGTAGCGGCGGCCGATGGCGCCGGACTCGTCCCAGAAGCAGTTCCAGCGGCGCTGGAGCTTGGCGAAGATCTCGCGGGCCTTGCCGTAGAGTTCCGGCTTGTTCTTCACCAGCGGGAAGACGCCGAGCTTGATGGGGGCGATGGCCGGGTGGAAGCGCATGACGGTGCGCACGTCGGTTTTGCCCTTGTCGTCGGTCAGGGTTTCCTCTTCGTAGGCGTTGCAGAGCAGCGCCAGCGCAAGGCGATCGGTGCCGGCGGAGGGTTCGATGACGTGCGGGACGTACTTGCCCTCGAGGAGCTTCGTCGCGAACGCGCGGGCGTCTTCCGCGGCTTTGCCGCGGCCGGTCCAGTCCGCGACGACCTTCTGGACGAACGCTTCTTTGGCGGCGGCGTCGAGCTTGTCGGCGGCCTGCTTGAGGGCTTCGTCGAAGACGTCCATGCCCTTGCCGGAATGTTTCTGGTGTTGGCTGAGGTCGAAATCGGAGCGCGCGGCGATGCCTTCGAGTTCCTGCACGCCGAAGGGGAAGGCGTATTCGATGTCCACGCAGGCGCGGGCGTAGTGGGCGAGTTCGTCGCCGGTCTGCCAGTACTGCTCGAGATCGGCGGCGGGCAGACCGATGGCGCGGTACCAGCCCAGGCGCTGGTGGACCCAGTAACGGTGCCAGACTTCCCAGCCCCAGCTCTCCTGCGGCTCGCCGTCCAGGTCCGGATTGTCCGCCAGCGTCGTGATCTTGCCGCAGATCAGTTCGACGGCTTCGTCGGGACGGATGAAGAATTCCAGCTCCATCTGCTCGAATTCGCGCGAGCGGAAGGTGTAGTTGCGGGGATTGATCTCGTTGCGGAAACTCTTGCCCATCTGCGCCACTCCGAAGGGCACCTTCTGGCGCGCGGTGGCGAGGACGTTGTTGAACTGGGCGAAGATCGCCTGCGCGGTTTCCGGGCGCAGCCAGGCCACGTTGGAATCGTCTTCGACGGGGCCGACGTAGGTCTTGAACATCAAATTGAAGCTGCGGGGCTCGGTCAGGTTCTTCGAGCCGCAGGCCGGGCAGACCGCGCCGGCGGGCAGGGCGAAGGCGGAGCCGTTCTTGATCAGTTCCAGCCCTTGTTCCTCGCAGAGCTGGTCGGCGCGGAAGCGCTTGCGGCAGTCCTTGCAGTCCACCATCGGGTCCGCGAAGCCGTCGGCATGGCCGGAGGCCTTCCAGATGGCCGGGTGCATGATGATCGAGGCCTCGAGGCCGACGACGTCCTCGCGGGTGCGCACCATGGCTTTCCACCAGGCGTCTTTGATGTTGCGCTT
The DNA here is from genome assembly GCA_938003985.1 of uncultured Verrucomicrobiota bacterium. Lineage (GTDB taxonomy): Bacteria > Verrucomicrobiota > Kiritimatiellia > CAIQIC01 > Lenti-01 > Lenti-01. Next base: position 4,078 of record CALKWZ010000070.1, read on the forward strand.
CAGCTCGCAGCCCAGCGGGCCGTAGTCCCAGAAACCGTTGATGCCGCCGTAGAGTTCCGAAGATTGGAAGATGAAGCCGCGCCGCTTGCAGAGGGACGCGAGGATTTCCATGTCGAGTTTCTTGCTCATAGTGGGCCGCAGGATGCGCTAATCCCCCCGGCTCGTCAAGAATCCGCGCGCCGCGCCCGTTCCGCCCGATTCGCCCCCCATCCATAAACATATAGCGATATGTCTATATTAGAGAAAGCGGGGGCGTGAAAGGAGGACGGGGGGGCTATTCCACCACGCACTTCCGCAGGTGCGCATCGGTGCGCAGATGCGCTTCGGCTTCGGGCAGGCAGTCGCGGGAGGACAGGACGGTGTAGAAGTCCTGCTTGATGGCCGGTGCGCGGCGCAGGGCTGCAAGCCAGTCGGCGAGCCGGAAGGGGGCCTGTTCGATGGCGCGCCAAAAGCCCGTTTTCTCGAACAAATCGGCGATCAGGTCCGAATTCCTGCCCTGGAGCAGGCTGACGAGATAGGTGGCCACGCCGACCTGCAGGCCGTGCATCCGCGGCTTGCCGCCGAGGGAATCCAGCGCGTGGGAAATCAGATGTTCGCTGCCGCTGGCCGGGCGCGACGAGCCGCAGACTTCCATCGCGATGCCGTTGAGCATCAGCGACGTGCCCAGCAGCCGCACGCCTTCGAGGTCGCGCTGGGGGCGGGCGATGAACTGGAACACCGTGGCGTCCGACAGCAGCGCCGCGAAGTCGTCCACCGGCGTCCCGACGGCGTTGAAGGCCAATTTCCAATCCGCCACGGCGGTCAGCTTGGCGACGAGGTCGCCCACGCCCGCCAGCCACAGGATTTCCGGCGCGGCCAGGCAGATTTCCGTGTCGATCGCCACGCCGAAAGGCATGGCGGAGGGCAGGGACTTGCGTTTGCCTTCGAGCGTCAAGCTCGACTGCGGACTGCAGAAGCCGTCGTTGGAGAGCGACGTCGGCACGGCCAGATAGGGGATCCGGGTGAGGAACGCTATGTATTTGGCCACGTCGAGCGCCTTGCCGCCGCCGAAGCCGACGATGGCGCGGGTCTTGGCCGGAATCTGCGGAAACAGCTCGCGCGCCTGCTCGAAGGAGGCGTCTTGGATCGGCCAGCGCTGCAGGACGGAGATGTTTTCGGCCTTCAAGCCGTCGCAGAGCTTGTGCATCAGGTCCATCTGGAGATCGGCGCTGTGCAGCACGACGATTTCGGAAAATCCGTTGCGGCGCGCGTAGATCCCGACCCGGCCGGCGGCGCCGGCCTTGACGCGGACGAGGTTGGGAATGGAAATCTGGGTGCGGTTCAACATGGCGGTTCCTCCAACAGGGCAGCGGCGATTTGCGACCAGGCGTCGAATGGGCGGAAGGGTTCGCCGATGTTTTTCAGGTGGTGGGCGAGCCAGCCGGTGGCGAACCGGCAGTCGGGGCGCACGAGGAGCGCCGGCGCCAGGTCGGGCCGGCCGTCGCCGGCGAAAACCGCATTCGGATCGCGGGCCAGCGCCGCGCGCACGATGGCCGGCTTGTCGATGCCCGTCTCGCGCCTGAAATAGGGCGAGGCCGTCGGCAACGCCAGCTTCAGGCCCGTTTCCGGAGCGAATTCGCCGGGATTGGCGTGGACTTCCAGTTCCACGCCGGCCTGCCGCAACAGGCGCTCGATGTACCAGCCGCAACCGGCCGAGGCGACGACGACGTCCCAGCCCGCCGCGCGCAGGCGCGCCACGGAGTCTTTCAGCGTTGGGTCGAGTTGCATGCCGGCTAGGACCTGCTCGATGCCCTTCCAATCGGCGCGGATCGAGCCGAAGATGCCCGCCAGCGCCTCGAAGTGGGTGATCTGGCCGGCGACGTAGTCCTGCCAGAAATCATGGTCGGCGGCCGACGGCAGGTCGCGCCGCGCCAAATCGAAGAAATCGAACTTCGTCATCGTGCCGTCGAAGTCCGAAACCAAAACGCGCTGTCGCCGTTTGTGCATGCCGGGCAGTAAAGCATACCGCGGACGGACTGGAAATGCCGGAAAACCGGCGGAAAAATCAGCGCAGGGACAGCAGCAGCGGCAGCAGGAACAAGACGAGCAGCAGCGCGACGATCCAGATCAGGTTCCGATGCAGCGGCCCGCGCGCGGGAAATTCGTAGCCGCAGATCGGGCAGCGGTTCTCGTTGGCGGGCACCTCGACCGCGCAGCCGGGGCACTCGCGGGTCTGGAATTTCGCGTGGGGATCGATCTTCATCGCCGCGAGTGAAGCACAATCCGGCCCGTCGGGAAAGCCTGCCGCGCGGGCGATTGCCCGCATTCTCCGGCGCACTATCCGGAGAATGCGCAAAAAAATGGAGGATTTTCGCATGCGCGATAGGCACGGCGCGGATTGTGCGGTAATTTGTCGTACACGCATGATGAAGAGCCGAACCGATCCAATTTCCACCACGCCCATCCAGCCTGCGGAGATCGCCCCATGAAAACGACCCCGACCGCCGTCTTGATTCGAGTCGCGCAACGAACGTGGCGCCGGGGAATCTGGGCGTGCGTTGCCTTGGCCGCGTGGCTGCAAGCGGCGCCGGCGCCGGCCCAGATCGTGGCGGGCTATTATCCGGAATGGCGGCGCTGGAGCTATCCGCCGTCCGCGATTCCTCTCGAGCACCTGACGCACGTCATCTACTGCTTTGCCTTCCCGAACGCCGACGGCACGCTGTCCTATCCGCAGGGATTTTTCGATCCCGTGCCGGACCTGGAAAAACGCGTTCACGCCGCGGGCAAGAAACTGCTCATCTCCATCGGCGGGGCGCTCGATTCCGAGGGCTTCACGCCCATGGCCGCGAACGCAACGACCCGCGCCCGGTTCGTTTCCCTGATCACGGGCCTCTGCCTGTCCAACCGCTTCGACGGCGTCGATCTGGACTGGGAATTTCCCGCGAGCGCCGCGGAGGGCACGAACCTGACCCAGCTGGTGCGGGAGATCCGCGCGCATTGGAACCAGGTGGCGCCGCAGTTGATGCTGACCATGGCCATCGGGCCCACCGACTGGTCCGCCAAGTATTTCGACGTCGCCGCGCTCCATCCGCTGCTGGACTGGATGGACATCATGACGTACTGCTACTACGGCGCGTGGTCGGGCCGGGTCGGCCACAACGCTCCGCTCTACACCAATCCGGCCGATCCCATGAAGGCGGGGTCCGCGGATCAGAGCATCCGGGAATACTTCCACGGCAAGCGCGGCGTGCCGCTCGAGAAAATGGCGTTGGGGATTCCCTTCTACGGCCTGACCTATACGGGCGCCACGCAACTGTACGCCGTCGCCAGCGGCGGCACGCCGACGTTCTACCGCAACGTCGCCGCGCTCAACTACGCCTACCACTGGGACGGCGTGTCCCAGGTGCCGTATCTGGTTTCGCCGCTCAACGGCGGGACGATCGTGCCGTTCGACGATCCGACCTCGGTCCGCCTCAAGGCCCAGTACGCGAAATCGCTGGGCTTGGCCGGCGTCGCGATCTGGGAACTCAGCCAGGATGCGGTGGCCATCGGCAACCAACCCTTGCTGGCGGCCATCGGCGAGGAAATGCTCGTGGCGGGGCCGGATCCGGAGGAACCGCCGCCGCCCCCGCCGCCGGCGGAACCGGTGGACGATTTCGCCGTGGCGCAAAGCACGACTGCCGGCACCGCGTCCGGCAGCTTGGCGGCGCTGGCCAAGGACGACAACGTCTACCAGTCCATCAAGGAGCGGCTCTCCAACGGCGCGGCGAAGAAGGCCTATTCCTATCTGTCCCACACGTGGACGTTCAACGTGACCGGCGGCGGGTCGGTGGTCTTCCACGTGCAGGCGCACCGGACCGGCAGCGCCGACGGCGACAACTTCACGTTCGCCTATTCCACGAACAACGTGGCCTACGTCGCCATGCTGACGACGACGAAGACGGCGGACAACAACGAGACCCAGTCCTTCACGCTGCCGGCGAGCCTGAAAGGCAAGGTCTACGTCCGGGTGCAGGATACCAACCGTTCCTCCGGCAAGAACGTGCTGGACACGGTCTTCGTCGACCACCTGTACATCCGCTCCACGCCGTAGGCGGGCGGCGCGGCGCCCGTTCAATAGGTAAACAGGTCGGGCAAGCCGTATTCCGTGCCCGCGGCTTGGTTCAGCGCGCGCAGGATCTTGGCCTGGACGTGCGGCGTAAGCCGCCGGCCCTTGCAGGCGCGCGTCACCATCTTGAAGGTGACGTGTTCGGTCGAAGCCGCCACCAGATCGGCCGGCTTGAGCGCGTGCTCCGCCAGCAGCCGCGCAACGGGCTGCACGCCGTGGTTGAGGTCTAGAGCAGGATTCATGCCGGGGCGCGGCCGTTCGAAAGCCGATCCGGCCGGCGGCGCTTCCGGTCCGCGCAACGCGGGGGAAGAGGGGGCGCGCCGCAGATCGGCAACGGGCGGAAGACCGCGGCGGACGGAGGCCGGCGCGGGGGGGGGGGCGCGAACGCCGGGACTTAGGGTTTCTTGGACTGCGGCTGTTTGGCCTGCTTCTGCTGCTGGATTTTCGCGGCTTTGGCGTCGTGCTGTTTTTGCTCCCGCGCCTTGTCTTTCTTGCCTTTTTTGTCGCCCATGGGATTCCTCCGTTGCGGTCGTGGCCTTTTCCAACGATGGAACCCTATCGTTTTTCAAGGGCGGGGGACAGCATTATCGCCGCGCCGTTCTTTCGGATGGCGGCGAGCGGCGGCGGCGCGTAGGATCGCCGGCCATGAAGAATCTGCCGTTGCGTTGCCTCGTTTTGGCTTTGCTGCTGGTCCGCGCGTCCGCCGGGGCGGGGGAGCCGGTCCGGCCGGTCGTGAACCGGGAATACCTGCCGGCGGTGCTGGACCTGATCAACGGCGCGACGAATTCGATCGAGTTCCTGCAACTGGAAATGCACGACGACCGCGCGGTGCAGGCCATCGAGGCCGCGCTGGCCGCCGCCGTGAAGCGCGGGGTGCGGGTGCGGGGGATGTTGGACGACGGCGTGGATTTCAACGCCGCCGCGGTCGAACGCCTGCGCGCGTTCGGCGCGGAGGCGCAACTGGACACGCCGGTCAAAATGACCCACAGCAAGCTCGTGATCGTGGATGGCCGGATCGTCCTGCTGGGTTCCACCAACTGGACCGGCAATTCCATGGGCAACAACAACGAGACCAACGTCCGCCTGGACGATCCGGTCTTGGCCGAGGCGTTCGGCCGCTACGTCGCCGCGCTCTGGGCCGACAGCGCCGCGGAACCCGACTTGCCGGCCGTGGAGTCCGGCGCGGTGAAAACGATCGTGAACCGCCAGTATTTCCCGGAGGTCATGGGCCTGTTCCAATCCGCCACGCAGCGGATCCGCGTCGTCATGTACGGCATCAACTATTCGCCGAAATACGCCGGCAGCCAGGTGAACCGGCTGGTGGAAGCGCTGGCGGCCGCCCGCGCGCGCGGCGTGGACGTGGCGGTGGCGATCGATCTGAGCGACTACAACGCGCTGCTGAACAAGGTCAATGCGCCGGCCAAGAAATTCCTGGCCGACGCGGGGGTGGCGGTCTTCGACGATCCGCTGAAAACCACCACCCACGCCAAGTTGATCGTGGCCGACGGCTGCGCGGTGATCGGTTCCGTCAACTGGGGCAAGGACGCGCTCGAAAACCGCAACGAAACCTGCGTGGCGATCCGCGAGCCGGCCGTCGTGGCGGCCTGCGCGGCCTATTTCGAACGCGTCGCGGCGAATCCCGTCCGGCAGACGGGGCGGGGGCGTTTACCGGGCCGCGGGATCGACGCGGACCGCTGCTGGTGAGGGGGGGCGGCTTCGCCTAATTCAGCAGTTGCAACCGGTAGGTCGCGTTGGTGTCGGGCATGGTGTCGAGCACGAAGGAATTCGTGCCGTGGGCGAATACCGGCAGGCCGAGGTTGTACCAGATCCCGCCGACCAGGTTCGTGCACCGCTGAACCTGGTAGGTGCGGCCGGTTTGCGAAGTCCAGGAAATTTCGATGGCCGGCCGGGTGCGCAGCACGGGGGATTTCGGGCCGGAATAGGCGTAGGAATGGACGAGCCCGGGCCAGTTCGAGGCCACCGCGATGTCCACTTGGGCCACGATCTGGGTGTTGGGCCAGAACCGCGCCTGGTCGTGGTAGACCTTGCCGAAGGAGTAGTGGCTGGCGGGAGTCAACGCCGCGTAAGAATAGCTGCCGGGGGCGAGGGAGTTGGAAACGCAATACAGGCGGATCTGGGGGTTGCCGTTCGTCGTGGTCGAGTCGATTTCCCACGCCGTGCGGTTGGTGGCCGTGGAATAGACGTCCAGGGTGCCGTCCAGATGGACGATCTGGATGCCGGGATCGCCGCCGGCGATCCGGAGATAGCCGCGGTTTTCGGAAGAAGACGTCGATTGCCGGCCGCCGTAGAGTTCCACGGTGCCGCGGTTTTCGAAGTAGTTGATCGCGCCGGCGTTGACGACGAAGCGGCCGCCGGCTTCGACGTTCACGCTGGGCGTGGCGTTGGTGCCGATGGCGCCCCCGTCGAGAATGAGCACGCCGCCGTTGCGCACCACCGCGTCGTCGTAAACCGCGCCGTTCGAAACGACGACGGTCTGCCCGAAATCCACGTCGAGACTGGCCGCGGACGCGGCGCCGGCCCCGCCGAACAGGGCCGCCAGGAAGATCATCGCGGTGCGGGATGCGGCTCGTTTCACGTTGCTCCTCCTGTTGCTCGCGGCGCAGCCGGCGGTTTGCCAGCCGATGCGACAGAAGGTAGGGAATTCCGGCCGGGAAATCGAGTTAGTTTTCGATGAAAACCGCGGTTGCGCGGATTCAGCGTGCCGCTGGCGGCGGCGCTTCGGCCGTGTCCTGCAAGTGCCGGATCAGGACGAACGCGATGGCCGCGCGTTCGTTGCGGCTGCAAGCGGACTCGAGACGGGCCACGGCGTCGCGAATGCGCGCGCCGGATGCGGATTCTTCGGCCGCCAACGCCAACGCCCGGTCGAGTTGCTGCTGGTTGAGGCAGTAGACGGACTGGCCGCCGGTCAGATCGAGCGGTTGCATGCTCATGGATTCGCCTTGAAACTGGCCCCGCAGCCGCACGAGCCGCCGGCCTTGGCGTTGCGGAAACGGAATCCGGACTGGATCAGGTCGTCGCTGTAATCGATCTGCAAGCCGTCCAGATAGGTTGCGCTCCGGGGATCGGTCGCGATCCGCAAAGCCCCGGATTCGTATAGCACGACGTCGGCGGGATCGGCCTGGTCGTCAACGGCGGCGGAATAGGTGTGGCCCGAACAGCCGCCGGGCACGACCCCGATCCGCACGAACGCCCCCGCGGGCAAATCGAGTTTGCGCAGTGCCGCCAACGCCCGGTCGGTCAGCACGACGGACGGTGGGCGTCCGTTCGGCGCGTCCCAGCCCAACCGGGCGGCCAGGGAGTTCGCGGCTGCCGCCGGCGACGCTTCCGGAATGTCGGGTTTTGTTTTCACGTTTCGCATCGGTTTGACCTGAAAAACTACCGCGGAACGGGTGAATGTCAAAAACGGCGGCGAATGCGGGCCGTCGCTCAGGGCGCGATCCGCACCCGGTACCAGCCGGAAGACGGGCCCGGAAGGGGGGATCGGACGAGCGAGTCCGGAAAATTCGTCGGTGCGGCGTTTGTCGTCCAGCCGGTCCAGCTGGCGCCTTGGTCGATGGAGATTTCGAGCGCATAGGTTTTCCCGAACGCCGCCGCCCAGACCAGATCCGTCGCCGTCAAACTCGCGATTTTGAAGGCCGAAGCCGGATCCTCAGGATCCGTGCCGGCGCGGTATTCCTGGACGTTGGAAGCGCCGTCGCCGTCGTCGTCGTCCCCGCCGGCGCCCGCCAATTCATGGGCTGCGGCCCAGGCGTCGTTGAGTCCGTCGCCGTCGCCGTCGGGATCGGCGAGATCGCTGATGCCATCTCCGTCCGCGTCGCCGGGATCCAGGCGGACGAATTCGGCGGTGCCGACCAGATCGCCGTCGCCGTTGCCGGCCGGCGCCTGCGCGGCGGCCACGAGGGCGCCGCCGTCCGCATTGCCGTAGGGCGCGGCGGCCAGATAGAGGGCGTTGGTGAAACCGGCGCCGAGCAGCGGGGCCAGATCGAGCACGCCTTCCAGCCGCCCGCCGTTCTCGAAGTAGGTGACGCTGCGGGCCTGGAAAAGATTGGTGATCCAGTTGCCGGCCGCATCGAACCAGCCGGAGAAATCCGAGTCGTTCTCGTCGGCGAGATAGGCGATCCAAGGCGCCGTCTGGCCGGATTTCGCCCACGGGGCGGCCCGGCCCGCCGCCGGATTGGTGGACACGAAAATGAAATGGTCGCTGCCTTCGCCGGCGTCCTGCGTGGCCACGTACAGATAGCGGCCGTCGAACCGGGCATAGAGCTCGAGCCCGTGGTCGGCGATCAACTCGGCCGCCAGGTCGCGCACGCCGTTCAGCGAGTGGTTCCGGATGTCCGTCGGCCGCTGGGTGTCGCCACCCGCGAGCGGATCGGATTCGCCGCCGTCCACGCCGCCGTTTCCGTTCAGGTCTTCCTGGCCGTCGAGCAGGC
>CALKWZ010000071.1 GCA_938003985.1 uncultured Verrucomicrobiota bacterium
CCGCTTCCGCGCCCGCGCCCGAATCGGCCCCCGCCGCCGCGCCGGCCGCCGGCGACGCCGCGGCCAGTTTCGCCCAAGCCCGCGAACGGCTGCAGAAAGGCGACTACCAGAGCGCCCGCGAAGCCGCGCTCGCCGCGCTCGCCGCCCAGCCCGGCAACCCCGAAATCGAAGGGTTCCTGAACGAGCTGGCCATGCCGTTGCTGGCCTCGCAGCGCCCCATGCCCGAAAAGGTCGAGCACGTCGTCCAGTCCGGCGACTACCTCGGCAAGCTCGCCGCCACCTACAACACGCCCGTCGCCCTCATCGCCAAGGCCAACAACGTCCAGGGCGCCAACATCCGCGTCGGCGAAACCCTCCGCCTGCTCGACGGCAACGCGCACGTGTTCGCGCTCTCCGTCAGCAAGACCCGCAACGATCTCGTCGTGACCCTCGACGGCCAGTTCTTCAAGCGCTACCGCGTCAGCACCGGCGAGAACGCCAAGACGCCCGTCGGCACCTACAAGATCGTCGACAAAATCGCCCAGCCGGCCTGGCACAAGCCCGGCGGCAAGGCCATCCCCTACGGCCATCCCGACAACCTGCTCGGCACCCATTGGCTCGCGCTCGACCTGCCCGGCTACGGCCTCCACGGCACGTGGGAACCCGATTCCATCGGCAAGCAATCCAGCGCCGGGTGCGTCCGCCTGCTCAACCCCGACATCGAAGAGCTCTACACCATCCTGCCCAAAGGCACGCTCGTCACCATCACCGAATAAGGGAATCCCGTGGCCGCCTATACCCTCCCCTTCGAAAAACCCCTGCTCGATCTCGAGAACCGGATCGACGAACTGCGCCGCGTCGCCCGCGAAAACGGCGTCGCCGATCCGCAGGACGCCGCCCGCCTCGAGGCCGAACTGGCCGAGACCCGCCGCCAGCTCTACGCCAACCTGACGCCGTGGCAGAAGGTCATGGTGGCCCGCCACCCCCGCCGCCCCTACACCCGCGACTACATCGCGGCCTTCGTGAAGGATTTCAGCGAACTCCACGGCGACCGGCTGCTTTCCGACGACCAATCCATCGTCGGCGGCATCGGCTGGATCGGCGAGCGCCGGGTCATGGTCCTCGGCACCCAGAAGGGCCGCGACACCAAGAGCAACCTGGCCTGCAATTTCGGTTGCCCCTATCCCGAAGGCTACCGCAAGGCCCTGCGCCTGATGCGCCTCGCGGCCAAGTTCGGCCTGCCGATCGTCTGCTTCATCGACACCCCCGGCGCCTTCCCCGGCATCGAAGGCGAAGAACGCCACGTGGCCGAAGCCATCGCCGTCAATCTCCGCGAGATGTTCCGTTTTCCCGTGCCGATCCTCGCCGTCGTCATCGGCGAAGGCGGCTCCGGCGGCGCGCTGGGCATCGGCATCGCCAACCGCATCCTGGTCCTCGAACACGCGTACTATTCCGTCATCTCGCCCGAAGGCTGCGCGGCCATCCTGTGGAAAAACCGGTCGCACGCCGACACGGCCGCCGCCGCCCTCAAGCTCACGGCCACCGATCTCATCGAACTGGGCATCGCCGACGAAATCGTTCCCGAACCCCTCGGCGGCGCCCATGCCGACCCCGACGGCGCGGCCGACTTCGTCCGCGACGCGATCCTCAAGAATCTCGCCCAACTCGGCAAGCTGGGGCCGGAACAGCTGCTCGACCAGCGCTACGCCAAGTTCCGCGCCATGGGAATTTTCAAGGAAGGGGCCCTTCCGCCCTTGACACCGCCCCCCCTTCCAGAGGATACAGTATAAGGCTGGACAACATCGGGATGAAGCCGTCCCCCCACCCCCTCCGATAGGACCCCCATGAAGAGCATCAAAGGAACCCGCACCGAAAAAAACCTGTTGGCCTCGTTCGCCGGCGAATCGCAGGCCCGCATGCGCTACAACTACTTCGCCTCCGCCGCCAAGAAGGAAGGCCTCATCCAGATTTCCAAGATCTTCGACGAGACCGCCGACCAGGAAAAGGAGCACGCCAAGCGCTTCTTCAGCTTCCTCGAAGGCGGCATGGTCGAAATCCAGGCGGCCTATCCCGCCGGCGTCATCGGCTCCACCCTCGACAACCTCAAGGCCGCCGCCGGCGGCGAACACGAGGAATGGACGCTGCTCTATCCCGAATTCGCCCGCATCGCCCGCGAAGAAGGCTTCGAGCAGATCGCCGTCCTTTGGGACAAGGTCTGCAACGCCGAAAAGCAGCACGAGAAGCGCTACAACGATCTCTGGAACAATCTTTCCGCCGGCAAGGTCTTCAAGCGCGACGGCGCGGTCGTCTGGCGCTGCATCAACTGCGGCTACCTGCATGAAGCCCCCGAAGCCCCGAAGCTCTGCCCCGCCTGCCTCCATCCGCAGGCTTACTTTGAACTTCTCGGCCAGAACTGGTAGAACCTTCCCCGTAGAAAACGAACCCCACGAAAGGAACGAACATGATGAAAGCCACCGTCGACGCCGGAACCTGCACGGGCTGCACCCTCTGCTGCGACATCGCCCCGGACGTCTTCGCCATGGGCGATGACGGCCTCGCCCACGCCAAGGGCGACCAAATCCCCGCGGCCGCCGAAGCGTCCGCCCAGGAAGCCGCCGGCAGCTGCCCCGTCGCGGCCATCAAGGTCGATTGATTCCCGGAGTTGCCCTCCGACCGGCCGCCGCCCCCGCGGCGGCCGTTTTCGTTCCCATCCGCCCCTTCTGAATTCTGCCTCCTGAATTCTGAATGCTTTTGCATGAACCTCCTCCTCGGCATCGGCAATCCCCGCCACGGCGACGACGCCCTCGGGCCCGTCTTCGCCCGCGCCTTCCGCCACCCCGACTGGCGCACCGTCAATGCCGCCGTCGCCCCCGAGAATTTCACCGGCCTCGTCCGGCGCCTGCATCCGGACTTGCTCGTCCTGCTCGACGCCGCCGACCTCGGCCAGCCGCCCGGCACCCTGCGGCGCCTGGAACCGGCCGCCATCCGCGCCGGGGAATTCGGCACCCACGCCGGTTCCATCGGCCACCTCGCCGAATATCTGGCCGACTGCGCCGGCCGCGTCGTCGTGCTGGGCATCCAGCCGGCCGATCTCCGGCCCGGCGCGCGCCTGTCCCCGCCCGTCCGCGCCGCGCTCCGAAGCTTGGCGACCGCGCTTGCCTCCGGACGGCTGCCGTCGTAGGATTTTCACAGGAAACGAGGAGACGCGCCATGAAAGTGCTCGCCGCATTGGATCTCGACCGCACGACGCCCGACGTGCTCCGCGAAGCCCGCCTCTGGACCCGCCGCCTCGGCGCCGAACTCTTCCTCATCCACGTCGCCGATCCCGATCCGGATTTCATCGGCTACGGCGCGGGTCCCGAAAGCGTCCGGCTCGCCGTGGCCCACAAGTTCACCCGCGCCCACCAGCGGATCGAAGCGCTGGCCACGGAACTGCGCAAGGAAGGCTTCGTCGCGACGACCGCCCTGCTCATCCAGGGCGCGACGGCCGAGACGATCCTGCGGGAAGCCGATCGCCTCGGCGCCGACGTCATCCTCATGGGCACCCGCGCCCACGGACCGCTGCGCGCGCTGCTGCTCGGCAGCGTCAGCAAGGCGGTGCTCGCCGGTTCGACCCGCCCCGTCCTGCTCATCCCGCCGCGCGCGGACGCCTAGAACGTCCACTCCGCCTGCACGACGAGATTGCGGCCGGGCTCGTTCACGCCGGACCCGTGGATCCGGTAATCCTCGTCGGCCACGTTTTCCAGCGCCACGGTCAAGAGCAGATCGTCCAGCACCGTCGCGCCGCCGCGCAGCGTCAGCACGGCGTAGCCCGGCGTGCCGCCCGGCGGAATGCGCTGCGTGTCGCGTTCGTCGTCCGCCGACAGGCGCGTGGCCTTTTCGGCGGCATCCACCACGGCTTCCAGCCAGTACGGCCGGCCCGCCGGTTGCCAGCGCACCGCCGCCTGGCCGGTCGGCGGCATCAGCCGGCTGACGTTGTCCCGCACCGCGACCGGATCGGAGGTCGGATAGGCATCCACCTTGCCCTCCATCCACGAACCCGACAGGCGCAGGTGCCAATCGTCGGCCACCTGCCAGCCCAAGGTCAGCTCGACGCCCGCCACGTAGCCCGCGCCGGCGTTTTTCTTCGTCACTTCCTGCAAGTCGTCGATGGTTTCGCCCGTCGGTGCGCGCACGATCAGGTCTTCGATCCAGGTGCAGTAGCCCGCGATTTCGGCCGAATGCCGGCCGTCGTCGTAGCGCGCGCCCAGTTCGGCGGAAACGAATCGCTCCGGATCGAGGTCGTCCACGGGCGTTTCGATTTCGGTGCTGCGCGCCGCGTCCATCCGGGTCAGGTCGGAAAGGTTCGGCGCGCGGAAGCCTTGGGACAGGCCGGCATACACGGCATGGCGGCGTTCGGCGCCAAGCGGGGCCAGCGCCCGCAGCGAGCCCACGACGCTGTCCCAGTCGTCCGAGCGGGAACCGACCTCGCCGGAAACCGGATCGAGAACGCGGTCCGCGTCCAGCGCCGCGTAGGTGTAGCGCACGCCCGGCGTCGCTTCGAGCGCCTCGCCGAACAACGCAACGGTATTTTGAACGAACAACCCGACGAGGTCGTAGGTCGCGTCGTCCGCCACGGGCCCCTGGGCCTCCACCTTGTTCAGCGAACCGTCGGCCTGGTAGCGGCGGCCGAAGGAATCCACTTCGTCGCGCGCCACGTCCACGCCGTACACCCACCGCCCGAGCGCGCTGGGACTTTCCAGTTCGAGCGCGGCGCCCCAGGTCGTCGCGTCCACGCCCGATTCGTCGCGGCGGCCGTCCGCGCGCACGCGGTGCAGCCGCTCGTCCTGCGCCTGGCGCGACAGCGTCAGGCGGTAGGCGGCCACCGGGCCCGCGCGATCGGCGTTCGCCACGCGCAGATAGGTCAGCGCGCGGTCCTGGTCGTAGGAACGCTTCTGGTCGTCGCCCGCCTTCAGGCCCTTCCAATCGATGCCGTAAAAGGTGCTGTGGGTGCGCCAGGCGTCGTCCTGCGCCACCTGCTGGTGGGCCAAGGTCAGCGTCGCCCCCGAATCGAAGTCGTAGTCCGCGCGCAGGTCCAAATCCGTTTCGTCGTAGCCCGTGTGCCGCTGGCGGCCCACGGCGGCGCCGCCGCGCACGTCGTTGAACTCCTTCCAGGTGGCGCCGGCCGCGAACCCAAGCCGCTCGGTCGCCCGGCCGCGCACGCCTGCGCGGGTCTGGAGGGATTCGTCGGCCGTCGCGACGCGCGCGGCCAGCGTGCGTTCGCAGGTCGGTTCGCCGGCCCACTCCGGCGGCGCCAGGGGCAGGGCATTCACCGCCCCGCCGACCGCGTCGCTGCCGTAGAGCACCGACGCCGGCCCCAGGACGGCTTCGTAGCGCGCCACGGACCACGGATCGACCGTGTTCCAGTACTGGTTGGGTCCGTCGCGGAAGGTGGAATTGTTCAGCCGGATGCCGTCCACCAGCATCAGCGTGCGGAAGCCCGTGAAGCCGCGCAGATAGGGCGACCCTTGGCCGTAGGCGGTCTTCTGGACCATCACCGACGGCAAGCCGCGCAACGCGTCCGGCGTCGTCCGCGGCGCGGCGGTTTGGAGATTTTCGCGATCCACGACGTGAACCGTGCCGGGCACCTCGGCCCGCGCCGTCTCGGCGCGCAACGCCGTCACCACCACTTCGGGCAATTCCGCCACGGCCGCCGTCTTCGGCTCATCGGCCCCGCCCGTCCCAACCGTTGCCAGCATCCAGGCCGCCGCCCAGCGCCATCCCTTGCTCCACGCCATGTTCGTCCTCCTTGTCGGCGCCTTGCGCCATTTCCGGATAAAGCGAGCCATCTCGGAAAATAGTTCATCGCCGTTGAACGGAATCGAAATCTGAGGCGTTCATATTCGTCGGATGAGGACGACTGCACCACGATCGGTTCCGGGCGCGGGCTCCCCGCGCCGGCGGATCGTCGTGCCCCAAGGATTTCCGGACGGAATCGACCGAGCCATCGACGCAAGCGCTCCATGCCCGCTCCGCGCTCGGTTGGCCGCTTCCCTGGGGACGGCCATGCTGCACGGCGCGCTGGTCGTGCTCTTGCTCCACGTCCAACCTGTCCGGGAAGTTTTCGGACAGCGGCCGGCCGAGGAAGAGGAGTGGGTCTGGTTGCCCGAAGTCACGTGGCTGGCGGTTGCGCCGGAGCCGACGCGAGCCGAACCGCTCCCGGAAGAAAATGTTCCGCCGCCGCCGACCGATCCCGAACCGGAAACGATCGATGAGTCGGAGCCGTTGCCGGAACCGCCGCCGCCCGCCGAAATCGCGGGCGCAACCAACCGGCCGGACGCTTGGACGGAGGTGCGCGACGGCATCGTGGCGGCCCTGCGCTATCCCGCCCTGGCCCGCCGCCGCGGAACCGAAGGCGCCGTCCGCCTGCGGCTGGAGCTGGACGAGGCGGGCCACGTCGCGGCCTTGGACATCCAGCCCCCGCAACCGGCGCGGGCGCTGGGCGACGCCGTGCGGTCCGCCGTGCGCCGCGCCGAGCCATTTCCGGCCGCCGGCGAATCCATCCGCCGCGGCGAAATCCCTCCGACGGCCGTGCTCGCCATCCGCTTCAAGCTGGAATAGCCCCGCGCTGCGCGCGTTTCCGGCCGTTTCCCGCCTTGCACTTTCCCCCGCCTTCCGCGACAATTTACCGGAAATGACGACCCGGTTCCGGATCTTTTGGCTCTTCACGTGCCTGCTTCCCGCCCTCGCGCTGGCGGGCGGCGGCCCGCTGAACGTGCTGGTCGTGGTCAACGGCTCCAGCCGCGATTCCCGCGCGCTGGGCGCCTACTACCTCGAAAAACACGGCGTTCCCCAAAGCCAGCTCTGCACGATCAAGGTCGATCCCCGCGCGACGTCGCTGTCCCTCGCCGAATTCGAGCGCGACGTCCGCCTGCCCATTTTGGCGCATCTCGCGAACAACCGGCTCGCGGAGCAAATCCACTTCCTGGTCCTGTGCCTGGACGTTCCCTCGCGGGTCGAGAACGACAACGGCATCACGTCCGTCCTGTTCTACGGCTACAAGCCGGCCACTCCCGGCGCGCCGCAGTGCCATGTCGCGTCCAACTCCGTGAACCAGTACTACGGCGCCGAAACCGCCTACAACTCCACGGCGGGCTGGAACCGCACCAACGCCCCCATTCCTTTCCTGCTGACCGCCGCCGACCTTGAAACCGCCAAGCAGGTCGTGGATCGCGGCGCGGCTTCCGTCGCGGCTTTCCCCGCCGGCGCGTTTTGCCTGTACGGCGGCGGCCCCGACCGCAACATCCGCCACCGCGCCTATCCCGTCGTCGCCCGCCACTTCGCGTTGACCGGCCAAGCGGCGCAGCTGGACGTCGATCCGGCCGGAAATCCGCTGCCCGGCCGCCCCGTGCTGGGCTACATGGCCGGCCTGGCCTACCTGCCCACGAACCTGGCCGGCGCCGCGTTCGCGCCCGGCGCGATCTGCGAGCACCTCACGTCTTGCGCGGGCCAGATTCCCGACCCGTGTCTGGGACAAAGCAGCGTGTGGGACTGGATGCGGCTGGGCGCCACGGCTTCCTACGGCACCGTGGCCGAACCTTGCGCCTTCGAAGTCAAGTTCCCCGATCCGATGATCGCCTTCTGGTACGCCCGCGGATTCACCGCCGGCGAAGCTCTCGCGATGTCCGTCCGCCATCCCTACCAGGGTCTCTGGGTCGGCGATCCGCTCGCCGCGCCTTTCGCCGCGCCGCCGTCCGTGCGCGTGCTCGACCCCGCGCGCAACGCCAAGCTCGACGGCGAGATCACGCTGAAACTCGCCGTCGCCGCGCACGAGCGCGGGGCACCGCCGGTTTTTCTCGATCTCCACGTCGACGGCCGCCACCACGCGGCGATCGCCCGGCCCTTCGCGCCCGTCGGCAACGAAATCGCCGTCCAGGTCGGCCCCGACCGATTCACCTACGTCGTCGCGCCCGGCGAAGACCTGTTCGCCGCCGCCGCCGGACTCGCCTGGGCCGTCAACTCCAAGGGCGGCGGCCGGATCACGGCCAGCGCCAAGGCCGACCGCGTCGAAGTGTCCGTCCGCGAACCCCTGGGGACCGACGGCCAACCGTTGCCGTTCGCCGTTTCCGTCGCGCAAGGGTTCGCGCCGGGGCTATATCTCGGCGCGGTCGCCGGCACCGACCGCCTGGTCGTCGCCGACGGCGCCGGCCGCGGTCTGGTGAGCCTGCATCTGGGCAACGCCCGCAATTACGAAATCGAATATCCCTTCGATCTGTCCGCGCTCGCGCCCGGCCCGCACGTGCTGACCTTCGTCGTGCGCGACGGCACCGCCATGCAGTGCCAGGCGCAGGCCGAACTCCCTCTGGTGATCCCCGCGCGCGCGGCGGGCCCCGCCGCCGAGTCGGCGGAAACCCCGGCGAATTGAGTTTCTTCAGCCGGCGGAGAGCCCCAGCGCGCGGAAGGTCCGCTTCACGTCGCGAAAGTGCCGCTTCAGATCGAAACACGCCGCCAATTCCCGGCGCGTGGCCGTGGTCGCGATGTCGGCGTCCGCCGTCACCAGCTCGAGCAGCGGCTGGCCGGTCCGCCACGCTTCCAGTGCGTTGCGCTGCACCCAGCGGTAGGCGGCTTCGCGCGCGATGCCCTTCTCCACCAGCAGCAACAGCACCTGCTGCGAATGGATCAAGCCGTGCGTCAGGTCCAGGTTCGCCCGCATGCGCGCCGCATCCACCTTCAGCCCCGCCGTCAGCGCCGCCAGCTTGTCCAGCATGTAGTCCAGCAGGATCGTCGCGTCCGGCAGAATGATCCGTTCGGCCGACGAATGCGAAATGTCGCGCTCGTGCCACAGCGCCACGTTTTCCATGGCCGCCAGCGCATGGCCGCGCAGCACCCGCGCCAAGCCGCACAGTTGCTCGCCCACGACCGGATTCTTCTTGTGGGGCATCGCGCTGGAACCCTTCTGGCCCCGGCCGAAGAATTCCTCGACTTCGCCCACTTCCGTGCGCTGCAGATGCCGGAATTCCTGCGCCCAGCGCTCCACGCTCGCGCCGACCAAGGCGAGGACTGCCGCGTATTCCGCGTGCCGGTCGCGCTGCAAAATCTGGGTCGAGATCGTGGCCGGCTTGAGTCCCAGCCGCCGGCAGACCGCCGCTTCGATCTTCGGGTCCAGATGCGCGTGCGTGCCCACCGCGCCCGAGAGTTTACCGACGCGCACCGTTTCGCGCGCCGCGGCCAGCCGCGCCCGCGCCCGGCCGAACTCGTCGAACATCAGGGCCATCTTCAGCCCGAACGTCGTCGGTTCGGCATGGATGCCGTGGCTGCGGCCGATCATCGGCGTGAAGGCGTGTTTTTCCGCCAGCCGCGCCGCCGCCGCCCGCACCCGGTCGACGTCCGCCAGCAGCAGATCCGCCGCCTTGACCAGATTCACCGACAGCGCCGTGTCCACCACGTCCGAACTGGTCAGCCCCTTGTGGACGTGCCGCGCCGCCGGGCCGACGCGCTCCGCCACGTTCGTCAGGAACGCGATCACGTCGTGCCGCACTTCCGCTTCGATCTTGCGGATGCGCTTCACGTCGAATCCCGCGCGGCGGCGGATCGCCGCCCAATCCTGCCGTGGAATCAACCCCGCCTGGGCCATGGCCGCGCAGGCGGCCAGCTCGACGTCCAGCCAGGTTTGGAACTTGTGCTCGTCGGTCCACAGCGCGCCCATTTCGGGCCGGGTATAGCGATCGATCATGGCCTGCCTCCTGCGTGAAAACGCAAACGCCGGAGCCCTTGCGGATTCCGGCGCTGCGACATCGGCTTCGTGCCTTTCCTATTCGGCGGCCGGTTCCGCGGCCGCCGGTTCGGCGACGGGCTTCTTCGCCGCTTTTTTCTTCTTGGAAGACTTCTTCTTGGGCTTCGTTTCTTTCTGCGCCGTCTTCTCTTCGTCGCCGGCGGGTGCCGCTTCGAGCGCCGGCGGTTCATCGGCGGCCGGAGCGACGGCTTCTTCCGCCGCGGTTTCGTCGCGGGACGAATCGAACACGACTGCCGGCGCGGCCGGCCGGGCCGGCGCGTTTTTCGCGCGTTCGGCTTTCTTCAGGAACAGCAGGCCCGATTCCGCCTGCGCCAACTGGTCGCTGTCCGGATTGGCCGCGATGAAATCCTCGTAGAGCGCGCGGGCTTCGTCGAAGCGGTCCAGTTGCTCGAGGCAGCGCGCGGCGCCGAAGACGGCCTGCGGCCGGAGCGGATTCTCCGTCCGCTTCTCGGCGAACGCCACGTAGCCGGCGACGGCGGCTTCGAAATCGTCCAGCGCCTCGAAACTGGCGGCGGCGCCGAGTTCGGCCTGCGGCGCGAGCATGTGCGCGGGATATTGCGCCAGGAAACTCTGGTAGGCCGCCAAGGCTTCGTCGTAGCGGTTCTGGGCGTAGAATTCGGCGGCGGCCGAGGCCAGCGCCATCGGCGCGGTCGGAGCTTGCGAATCCGTCGCCGCCAGCTGCTGCAGTTCCTCGGGGCTGCGGCTCTGGAAGAGCGCCTGCACCGCGGAAGCGGCCTTCGAGGTCTTCTGGCCGTGCCAGATCTGGATGCCCAGCAACACCACCACGGCCACCGCCAGCCCGATCAGCGCCGGCCGGCCGTATTCCGCCATCCACGTCGAAAACCGCTGCACGTCGTCGTTGGCGTGCGCCTCCGGGGCGGGGGCGGGCGTTTGCGGAGGGGTCACGTCGTCCGGAATGTTCTTGTCCATGGGTCGTCCATCCTTTGGTTTCGAAATCGGGCCGGAATCTTCGCCGCTCCCCCCTGAAAACGCAAGACAATCGTTGCTCCGGCCGGAAAACCATTGACATCCCCCGCCCCCCGGCTACACTGGCCGGACTTTTGAATTGGAAGAGGAGTCAAGACCATGCCCAACAGCAAGAATGCCGCCAAGCGCGCCAAAACGTCCGAAAAGTCCCGGCAGCGCAACGCCGAGGCCAAGTCGCAACTGAAAACCCTGCGCAAGAACCTGCTGACCGCCCTGGCGGCCAACGAAGCGCCCAAGAACGCGGCCGCCTATAGCGCCTACTGCTCGACCCTGGACAAGGCCGTCAAGCACGGCATCATCAAGAAGAACAGCTCCGTCCGGAAGAAGAGCCGCGCCGCCGCGATGCTGCGCAAGGCCGCCGCGAAGTAATCTTCCCGGCTTCCGACGCCCCGCCCCGCCCGCCGTCCGGCGCGCGGGGCGTTCGCGTTTTCAACCCAGCGCCTGCAGCGCCGCGGCGTAGCCGGCGGCGAGGGCATCCTGGGCGCGGTGGAATTCCAGCGTGCCGATGCCGCCGACCGCCGGTTCGATCAGGACATCCGGCGGTTCGGTCTGCCGCCGGGCCAAGGCGATCCGCGCTTCCGCGATCCGCACCGACCGCACCAGCACGTCCGTCACCGCGGGCCGGGCCGCCGCATCGGCCGCCGCCGCGCGCAGGCGGTTCACTTTCTTTTCGATTTCCACGCGAAACGCATCCAACAGTCCGGTCGCACCGGCTCGTTCTTCCGCCGAAGCCGGCTTCGGCAACGCCAACGGACCGCGCGCGGATTCCGCTTTCTTGCTTTTACGCGGCGCTGGCGGCGGCTCCGGCACGATGCCTTGCGAGACGTCCACCGCGATAACCGTCTGCGCCCCCATTGCCCGCGCCACGCTCACCGGCACGGGATTGACCAGCCCGCCGTCCACCAGCAGGCGCTTGCCCACCCGCACCGGCGAAAACAGCCCTGGGATCGAAATGCTGGCCCGCACCGCCTGCAAGAGGTTGCCGGCGCTCAGCACGACTTCCCCGCCCGTGTCCAGATCGGTGGCCACCGCGCGAAACGGCAGGTCCAGCTCCCGGAATTCGCGCAAACCGAGCATTTTGCGGAACTCTTCCAGCAGCTTGCGGCCGTCCGTCAGTCCCGAGCGCGACAGCGTCACTTCCCAGAAAAAGGGCCGCAGGCGTTTCCAATCCAGATCCCGCGCCAGTTCGCGCAGGACGTCTTCGCGCCGGGCCGCGAAAAAGGCGCCGATCACGGCGCCCATGCTGGTGCCGGCGACGAACTCGACCGCGATGCCCTTTTCGCGCAGCGCCTGCAGCACGCCCAGATGGGCCCAGCCCCGCGCCCCGCCGCTGCCCAGCGCCAGTCCGACCCGCTTGTGCTTTCCGAACCGGCTCATGCGCCCTTGGCCGCCGCTACTCCAGGAACGTCAGCGTGGCCGAACCGATCACGCCGGCATCGTTGCCCAGTTCCGCGCGCTTGATCACGAGCCGCTCGGCGAAATACGGACTCAGCCGCGCGTTCAGATGCTTGCGCAGCGGATCGAACAGGATCGGCCCCGCCGCCGACACGCCGCCGCCGACGATGAACGCCTGCGGCTGCAGCAGGTAGGCCACCGAGGCCATCATCGTGGCGAGGCAATCGGCCGTGAAATCGAAGATATCCTTGGCCAGTTCGTCGCCGGCTTCGGCGGCTTCGCAAATGATCTTGGGACTGACGGCCTCGCGCTTGCCGCCCGCCCGCTCCAGGATGGAACTGGCGCGGCCGGCGTCGATTTCGCGCAAGGCGCGTTCGACGATGCGCCTGTTGCCGACGTACTGTTCCACGCCGCCGCGGCCCGTCGGCGAAACGACGCCGTTCATGTCGATCGAAACGTGGCCGATCTCGCCGGCCATCGAGTAGGCGCCGCGATAGAGGTTGTTGTTGATGAGGAGTCCGCCGCCCACGCCCGTGCCGAGCGTCAGGAACACCGCGTGCTGGTAGGCCTGGCCCGCGCCGTAGGTGCATTCGCCCACGGCCATGGCGTTGACGTCGTTGTCCACGCGCGCCACCTTGCCGAAGCGCTTGGCCAGCAGTTCCGCCAGCGGCACCGCCGTCCAGCCCGGCACGTTGGTCAAGTCGTGGACAAAGCCCTTGGCGTAGTCCACGAAGCCCGGCACGCCCACGCCGATGCCGGCCCATTCCGCGTCGCGCGGGATGTCCGCCAGCAGCGCGCCGACGTGGCGCTCCACCTCGTCCAGCCAACCGGGTACGCCCTTCAGGCCCGCCGTGCTGAAGCTCGCCCGCGCGCCGATCGCGCCGCGCTCGTCCACGCGCGCCATCTTCACGAAGGTCCCGCCGAAATCCACGCCGATCGCGCACCGCTTCTTGCTCTCGTCCATGTTCATCCTTCCATTCGGAAAATCCGCCGGGCGTTCGCGAAGGTCGTTTCCGCGAGCGCGGCGGCCTCCATGCCGCGCGCCTCGGCCAACACTTCGGCCACGCGCGCCACGAACGCCGGTTCGTTTACTTTCCCGCGAAACGGCTTGGGTGTCAAATAGGGACAATCCGTCTCGACCAGGAGCCGGTCGGCCGGGATATGCCTGGCGACCTCCCGCAACGGCCCGGCGTTGTTGAAACTGACGATCCCGCTGAAACTGACGTAGAATCCCAGCGCCAGCAGTTCTTCCGCGAACGCCGCGTCGCCCGTGAAGCAGTGCAGGATGCCCGGCGGAGGCGCAATTTCCACGTTATGGAAACCTTTTTTCCACGCCGTGGAAAACTCGCCGAGCATCTCGACGGTGTCGTCGTCGGCATAGCGGCTGTGGACAATCACGGGCCGCTGGCGCGCCGCGGCGAATTCCAGCATCTGGCCGAACAGCGCGCGCTGGGCGGGCGCGGTCTCCGCCGAATAGTAGTAGTCGAGCCCGATCTCCCCCACCGCGACCACGGCCGGATCCGCCGCCAGCGCCGCCAGTTTTTCCATGTCGCGCGGCTTCTCGAGCTGGTCGCGGTCGTAGCCGACCGCCGCCACCAGCGCGGCCGAATGCTCCCGCGCCAGCCGCACGACGAGCTCGTTCGAGGCCTCCGAACTGCCGACGGCGCACATCCGTTCCACGCCCGCCGCCGCGGCGCGCGCCAGCACCGCCGCCACGGTCCCATCGGCCGCGAACGGGTCGAAATGCGCATGCGTGTCGAAAAGCTTCATCGCCGTCCCCCGAGCGCGGCATAGGCCGCCAAGGTGCCCGCCACCGTCGTTTCGTAGTCGTAATGCGCCTGGGCATGGCGGCGCGCCGCGGCGATGCGCGCCTGCCGCAGGCCCGCGTCTTGCAGCGCCTGGCGGACGTGGTCCGCCAGCGCCTGCGGATCGTCGGCGCCGGAAACCCACCCGTGGCCCGCCAGCGATTCCACCACGCCCGGCGCGTCGGCCGCGACGACCGGCACGCCCAGCGCCATGGCTTCGCGAACGGTCACGGAGGCGCCTTCCATGCGGGACGGGAAACAGAGCGCGTCGAGCTGCCGCAACAGCCGCGCGGCATCCGCGCGGAATCCCAGCAAATGGAAACGGTCCGCCAGGCCGGCGCGCCCAATGGCCGCTTCCAGTGCGGCGCGGTCCGGGCCGTCCCCCGCGAGCAGCCACTGGACCGGGAACGATTCCCGCGCGAGGATTTCCGCCGCGCGCACCATCAGCATCCAGTTTTTCTTGGGCGTCAGGCTGCCGAGCCCGCCCACGAGGAAATCGGTCCCGAAGGGCGCGCGGAATTCCGGTTCGGCCGGAATCCGCGCCAAGGCCGCGACGTCGACGCCGTCGCCGACGACCTGGATCCGCGCGGCGGGATAGCCGCCGCGGACCATGACGTCGCGGACGGTTTCGGACACGGCGATGACGCCGTCCAGCCGGCGCGGGGAGTATTTCCGGCGCGACAGCGGATTGCGCCGCAACGGCGACGCGATCCGCCGGGTCAGGACGAGCGGGATTCCCAGCCGCCGCCGCAGGTCCAGCCCGAGCGCGGTGGCGCCCGAATCGTGCGCATTCAGATGGGTCAGGGAGAATTCCTCCAGGTCCAGCGCCAGTTGGCGGCGCGCGGCGAAATCGTCCGGAAACGCGAGCGTCCGGAGGCCCGCGCGGCGCGCGAGCGGATAAAGCGCGCCATCCTCGGGCGTGACCAGCACCGTGAAAATCCCGCGCGCATGCAGCCGCCGCGCCAGCGCCAGCAACTGGTTTTCGCCCCCGCCCCAGTTGCGGTTGGCGTGCAGATGGGCCACCCGCACGTTCACGGCCGCCCCTCCCCGGCCGGCAAACGGATGGATTGCTGTCCGCACCCCGCCACGTGGCATTCCAAGGAAACGTCCGTACCGGCGCCGGCCGTTTCGACGTAGAACGTCGCTTGGCCCGCGTGCACCGGCGCCGCCTCGCCGGCGACCAGCGACGCCCGCGCACCGGCCGGCAAGCGGACCAACGCCTCGCCCTCGAAACCCAGCACCGGCGCGCCGCGCTCGTCCAAGACCTGCAGCCGGCACCGGAACAGATTCGGCGCCAGCGGCTCGGTCCGCACGGAAAACCCGGTCGCTTCGCCCCACGGTTCCAGCGCCGCTTCGACGCCCTCGCCGACGAAGCGGAGCGGACCGCCGTCGAACTCGACGTCCGTTTCGATCCAACCCGGCTCCGGCACCGCAAGGAGCTCGCCTGCGCCGGCGGCGCGGATCATGCGGACTTCGCGGACGTTGGTCGCCACGTACAGGCGGCGGCGGAGACCCGCGCCGAACGACCAATCGCCGCGCACGCTCAGGAACGGCTCCGGGCGATGCCGGGCCCGCGCCCAGTCCGCCGCCAGCTTGGGCGCGCGCCAGCCGTCCACGACGCCGCACTCGCGGAACCAGCGCTGGCGCCGCGGCGTGGCGTAGTCCGCGAAGCTCCACAGCGTCCAGCCGGCGGCGCCCGGGCCCGCGGCTTCGGTGCGCCGCACGGCTTCGCGCATCAAAGCGGCCTGCTGGTCTTCCGCCGCCCAATGTCCGCGCCGGGCATACGGCAGATTGGCGCATTCGGACACCACCGCGCAGCCGGTCGGCGCGGCCGACCGGGCGAAATCCAGCTCTTCGAATTCGTAGTTGAGCCCCCACACGTCGGTCAGGCCGGCCGTGTTCTTCCGGCGCGCGCGGCGCGCGTGGTTTTCGGCGTAGATGGTCGGCCGCGACGGATCCAGTTCGCGCGCCAGCGTCCGCAACCGCAGGTAGGCGCCGCGATGGCGGCCTTCGTTGCCCAGCCCCCACAGGATGATCGCGGGATGGTGCCGGTCGCGGCGGAGCATGCGCGCAAACTGGGTTTCGGCGGCGCGCAGCCAGCGGCCGCCGGCGACGCTCTTCCACGAACACAGTTCCGCGTAGACCAGCAGTCCCAGCCGGTCGCACGCGTCGAGAAACGCCGGCGACTGCGGATAGTGCGCCAGGCGCACGAAATTGAAGCCCAGTTCCTTGATGAGCCGCGCATCTTCCGCGTGCAGCGCCGGCGGCAGGGCGAAGCCGAAGCCCGGCAGGTTTTCGTGCCGGTTCACGCCGCGCAAAAGCAACGGCTGCCCGTTCAAAACGAATCCCCGCTGCGGATCGAATTCCGCCGTGCGCAGGCCGAACGTCCAGGAAATCCGGTCGATGACCGTCGCGCCGCAGCGCACCGTGGCTTCGGCTTCGTACAGGACGGGCGTTTCCGGACTCCAAAGTTGCGGCGCGGGAATCGCGCAGCGGATTTCCCGCCGCGCGGTTTCGCCGGGGGGCAAAGCCACGTCCACCGCCGCCGGTTCGGCCACGGTCCGGCTCGCCGGATCCCGGACGGCGACGTGCAGGGACAACGCCGTGCAAGGACCGTCGCGGTTCGTCAACCCGACTTCGATGCCAACGGCGCCGGTCGCGGCATCTTCCAGCGTCGCCCGGCACTCGCGTCGCAACAGCCGCACGCGCGGCAGAATGGCCAGATGCAGGCCGCCGCCCAAACCGCCGTACAGATGGAAATCGGGATCGCGGATGCCGGGCAGGATCGCGCGGGAATAGCGATTGGACACTTGGATGACGAGCCGGTTGGCGCCGGCGCGCAGCGCCCCCGCGACGTCCAGATCGAACCCCAGGTAATCGCCGTTGAAGCGGCCGATGGACCGGCCGTTGAGCCAGGCGCGGCCGATACCGTAGAACCCGCCGCAACGCAGGCGGACGTCGCGGTCCGGTTCCGCCGCCGGAAAATCGAAGTCGAGCCAATAGGTCGCCCAGCCGCGCCGCGCTTCGCGGCCGGCGACGTATTCGTCCGCGGCGTTCCAGCAATGCGGCAGCGCGACGGATTCGCCCGCCGCGTGCGCCGCCGGATCCGCGGGAGAAAGTCGCCCGGCCGCCCAGCGCCAGCCGGCCGCATCCAGCGGCACGATCCGGCGCGGTTCTGGATGGGGCGAATTCATGAATCCGCCGGCCGCCCCAGCAACTTCCGATGCAATTCGAGCGTCCGGCGCAAGGTTTCGCGCACGTGGAAATTCGTTTCGATCTGCTTCCGGCCGGCCGCGCCGAAACGTCGGCGCAGATCGGGATCGTCCAGCAACCGGCGGAGCGCGGCGGCGAGCGCGGCAGGATCGCGCGGCGGCACGACGAGGCCGCAATTTCCATGGTCCAGCAGTTCCGGCAGGCCGCCGACGGCGCTGGCCACGACGGGCCGGCGCCGGCACATGGCTTCGATCGCGGCGCGCGGCAGGCCTTCGCGGGAAACCGACGGCATGACGAACACGTCGCACAGGTCCAGCAGGCCCAGGACGTCCGTCGAAGGGCCGGCGAAATGGATGCGGGCACGGCGTTCCGGCGTTTCCGCGGCGAGGCGCTCCAAATCGGGATCGGCCACTTCCCCCACCAGCAGCAGGTGCGCCGAGGCGGGCAGCGCGTCCATGGCCCGGACCAGGACGTCCACGCCCTTGACCGGGCGCATGCGGCCGACGAAACCGATGACCGGCGCTTTCTCCGGCAAACCCAGTTCGGCGCGCGTCGCGACGCGCTCGGGCGGGCCGTCGTACCACGCCGGATCGTGGCCTTTGTAGATCCGGACCAGGCGTTCCGGCGGAATCCGGACGTCGTCGCGCAGGTAGCTTTCCACGGCGTCCGACACGCACACGATCCGCGCGAGGCGCGGATGCAGATACGTCAGCCAGGACGCGGGATCCCAGCGGCTGATGTGGCCGACCGTGCCGCGGTAGGCGACGACTTTCACGGGCAAGCCGCGCGCGGCCATCAGGGCAATCGACAGCGGCCGGTTGTCCGGCGCGTAAAGCAGGTCGGGCGGATCGGCGACGAGCATCCGGCGCAGCGCGCGCGCGGCTTTCCAGTCCAAGCGGTGGCGCACGGGCAGGAAGCCGGCGTCCGGAAATTCGCGCAGGATGGCCTCGCGGCGGGGGCTGGCCGGATCGAACAGGATGCGCACGGCGACGCCCGCGTCCCGCAAGCCCGCGAACAGGGCCAGATGGGGGCGGTCGACGGAGGTCGCGACGACCAGATACCGATACGATTGCATCCTAGGCCGCGAGGATGCCGCAGCGGGTGCGCCAAGACAAGTCCGGAGTGGGCGACCGCGCGCGCGGTCAGGTGTTGAGGCCGCTGGTGAGCTCGAAGACGGCCATCAGCATGCTGATGGCGACGAAACCGACGCCGACGGCGATCAACAACATCATGATCGGCTCGAGGATGGTGGTGAAGACCTTCACGGCGCGGTCGAGTTCGTTGTCGTAGCGCTTGCCGATGTGCTCGAGGGCGCCGGCCATGTCGCCGGATTCCTCGCCGATGGCGAGCATGTCCGTCAGCAGCCGGGGAAAGACGCCGTCCTGCGCGAGCGGCCGCGAAATGGTCGAACCGTCCGTGACGCGGTCCTTGGCGCCGCGGATGGCCTTGGCGATGATGGAATTGTCCACGGTATGCTCGACGATGGCGAGGGCCTGGAGCACCTGGACGCCGTTGGCGAGCAAGGTGCCCAGCGTGTGGGCGAAATTGGCGAAGGCGTTGGCGCGGACGATGCTGCCGGCCACCGGCAGGCGCAGCAGCGCGCGGTCCTTCCAGTCGCGCCCGGCGGGCGTCCGGAGCAGGCGCCGCAGCGCGGCGAATCCGAAGACGCCGCCGATCGCCAGCGCCCAGCCGTACTTCAGCAGGCCCTTGCTCAGCCCGATGAGGATGCGGGTCGGCAGCGGCAGCGTGCCGCCGAGCTCCTCGAACATGGCCGAAAACCGCGGAATGACGAAAATCATCATGAAGATCATCGCCCCGAAGCCGACGAGCGTCACGATGAGCGGATAGACCATCGCCATGGCCACTTTTTCGCGCGCGGCCAGGGCCCGCTCGTAGTGCTTGACGAGGCGTTCGAGCACGCCGGGCAGCTGGCCGCTGGCCTCGCCGGCCTTCACCATGCTGACGTAGAGCGCCGGAAAGCTGTCGGGCCACTTGGACAGGGCGGCCGACAGGCTCGAGCCCGAGACGACTTCGTCGCGCAGGTTCGTCACGATGACGTCCTGCGCCTTGCCGGTCAGGCGCTGGGCCAGCGCGTGCAGCGCGGAACCGAGCGTCATGCCCGAGGCCAGCAGGTCGGACAGTTCGCCGGTGAACAGCAGCAAGTCGCCCATTTTCATCCGGGACCGGGACCGGATGGATTTTTCGAAGCGAAACCATTTGCGGGCGGAGCCGGCCGGCGCGGGCTTGGCCGCGGACGGCGGCGCGGCGGGCGACTTGGCGGCCGGACGGGCGGCGCCCTTGGATTTATCCGGCGCCGGCGGCGCGGCCTTCGCGGACGTTTCCACCACGGAGATCGGCACGAATCCGAGCCGGCCGAGCTGGGCGAGCACGGCGCGCTTGTCGGACGCCTCGAGCGCGCCCTCCTGGCGCTCGCCGGTGCGGCTTTTGGCGACGTAGCGGAATTGCGCCATGGGGCAACCGGGCCGCGCGCCGCGCTAGGCCTCGTCCTCCGAGGTCACGCGGATCACTTCCTCCAGGGTGGTCACCCCGCCGAGCACCTTGCGCCAGCCGTCCATGCGCAACGTGCGCATGCCGTGTTCCAGGGCGTGGATCTTGATGTCCGCGGAGGACCGGCGCTCCACGATCATCTGGCGGATGGCGTCGGAGACGAGCAGGATTTCATAGATGCCGGTCCGGCCGGCGTAGCCGGTGCCGCGGCACTCCTCGCAGCCGACCGGCTCGCAGATCGTGCCGGTCAGCAGCTTGGAAATCGGGAAGCCGAGGCTTTCGAGGAACGGCATGTCCACGGTCCAGGGCCGCTTGCACTTGGGGCACAGGCGGCGGACGAGGCGCTGGGCCACGAGCGCTTCGACCGAGCTGGCCACGAGGAACGGCTCGATGCCCATGTCCACCAGGCGCGTCACGCCGCCGGCGGAATCGTTCGTGTGCAGCGTGCTGAACACCAGATGGCCCGTCAGCGCCGCGCGGATGGCGATGTCGGCCGTTTCCTGGTCGCGGATTTCGCCGACCATGATGACGTCGGGATCCTGGCGCAGGATGTGCCGCAGGCCGACGGCGAAGGTCAGGCCGATTTCCGGCTTCATCTGGATCTGGTTGATGCCGGCCATCTCGTATTCGATGGGGTCTTCGACGGTGAGGATGCGCTTGTCGACGGAATTGATGGTGTGCAGCCACGCGTATAGGCTGGTGGACTTGCCGGAACCGGTCGGGCCGGTGACGAGCAGGATGCCGTGCGGGCGGCGGATCAGGCGGTGCAGGATTTCCTCGTCGTCCGGGAACAGGCCCAGCCGGTCCATGCCGTACATGCCGCTGGAGCGCATGAGCAGGCGCAGGCTGACGCTTTCGCCGTAGACGGTGGGCATGGTGGAAACGCGGACGTCGATCTCCTCGCCCTTCACGCGCAGGCTGATGCGGCCGTCCTGCGGCAGGCGCTTTTCGGCGATGTCCATGCCGGCCATGACCTTGATGCGGCTGATGATGGCGGACTGGAAGCGCTTCATCTGCGGCGGCAGCGGCGTGGGATGCAGCACGCCGTCGATCCGGTAGCGGATGCGCAGGTCGTTTTCCATCGGCTCGATGTGGATGTCGGTGCCGCGGTCGTGGTGGCATTCCCAGATGATCTGGTTGACGAACTTGACGACGCTGGCTTCCTGGTCGAGGTTGCTGAGGTCGCCGACGGCGGTGCCGGCATCCGCGTCGAGATCGATCTGGTTGTCCGCGATGAGGCGGTCGAGGGTGTCGGCGCCGACGCCGTAGAACTTCTTGGCGGCCTTTTCGACGTCGGCCGCGGGCGCGAGCGCGAATTTCACGCGCAGGCCGGATGCGAGGCGCAGGGAATCGGCCAGGCCGGGCCGGAACGGCTCGCTGGTGGCCACGCGCAGCGTGCCGTTCTCGATGCCGACGGGCACGACGTTGTACTGGAAGACGGCCTTGGTGGGCACTTTCTCGAGGATTTCGCCGGCGATGGGCTGGTCGCCCACCCGCAGGAACGGCACGCCCATGGCCTTGGCCAGCGCGGGCAGGAAGACGTCTTCGCGGGCGTATTCCAGCGCCACGACGGTGGCGGTCAGCACGCCTTCGTTTTCCCGCTGCTTGATGGACAGTTCCTCGATCTGCGACGGGGTGAACAGACCCGTCGCGGCGAGATAGGACGTCCACCGACTGGAGGCGGCTCCGGCCATAAGCCCCTAGACGGGCTTCTCGGCCCGGATTTCGGCCAGCAGGACCAAGGCGCGGTCGAGCGCGTCCTGGAGGGTCGCGAGTTCCGCCGCGATGCGTTCCAGGCGGGCGGCGCCGGTCACGCGGATCTGCTCGAGGAACGCGCGGCGTTCCTGCAGGGCTTCTTTTTCGGCCGTCAGGCGGTCGATCTGCTGGTTGGCCATGGCGAGGGCTTCGTCGAGCTGCCGGATGGTGTCCCGGGGGTCTTCGCCTTCGAGGACGACGGGGCGCGGAACGGCGGCGACGGGCGCTTCCGGAGTGGCCGCGTCGGGGATGGGCACCTGCACGGGCTTGCCGCAGCCGACGCACGGCACCATCAGGCCGGCGCCGGCGGCCTCGATGGCGAGATTCTTCCCGCAGTAGGGGCAATCGAACAGGATGTCGCCCTCGCGGACTTCCGACGTGTCGATGATCTGGGTGGGGTCTTCGCTCATGGGGTTTCTCCAGTGGCTGCGGGTACGGGCGCCGCCTCGGGCGCGGCGAACATGGATGGCTTGGCCTCGTCCGCCTTGGCCTTGCGGCGGGACTTCTTGGCGGATTTTTCCGTTGCGGCCGCCGGCGGTTCCGCCGGCGCGGCGGGCACGGCCGGATCGAACGCGAAGGGCGCGGTCGGCGTGGGCTCTTCGGGCGCCGGCAGCGGCGCGGCGGGCGCCGGCGCGACGGGTGCGGAAACGGCGGCGGCCGGCGCGACCAAGGCGACGGGCGGCGCGGAATCCGGGGCGTTGGGCACCTGGACGCGGGCGCGCTGCGCACCCGGCGCGGACCGCTTCTCCGTCTGCTCCAGTTCGCGGAGCTTCTGGGGCGAGAACGGCGCGAGCGAACTGTCCGACCAGCCGCGGTACCAATCTTCCGCGGCGACGTTGGACGCGCGGTGCAGGCGTTCGGTTTCCTCGCGCGCCTCGCCGGGCGTCATCAGCACGTAGGGCGTGATCAGCACGAGCAGTTCCGTGCGCTTGCGCGTGGTGTCCTCGCTGCGGAACAGGCTGCCGAGCACCGGGATGCTGCCGAGGATGGGCACGCGCGTGTTGAGGTTCTGGTAGTCCGTCTGCACGAGGCCGCCGAGCACGATCGTCGCGCGGCTGGGCACGGAGATCGACGCCGTCATCTCGCGCTTGTTGATCGCGTACATCTTGCCGTTGTTGCCGACGTCGACCGGATCGCCCAGCGTGTCCGCCGACTGGGTGATTTCCAGCGTCACGTAGCGCGACGGATTGATGCGCGGCTTGACCTTCAGCTGGATGCCCACGTCCTTGTATTCGTAGTCCGACTGGATGGTCCCGCCCGACGTCGTGTCGCCGGTGCGGATCGGGATCTGCTGGCCGCTCATGATCTCGGCCTCGGTGTTGTCCGTCGTCAGGATGACCGGCGTGGCCAGCACGCGGCCCTCGCCCGACGAGGCGACCATGTCGAGCACCATGTCGATGTTCAGGTCCGCGAAGGTGAAGAAGTAGCTCAGGCCCGAATTGAGCGCGCTGGCCGACGCCCGCGTGATGGTGTCGCCGGCCGCCGACCCGAAGTTCTGGTTGCCGAACGCGCCGCCCCAGGAGGCGACCGGCTCCCGCAGGCTGACGCCGCCGTTGGCGCCCGCGGACCGCTGGCTGTAGGCTGTCATGGACTTCTGCAGCCAGTTGACGCCGTAGGCCACGTTGTTGTTCAGGTTGACTTCGAGGATGACCGCCTCGATCAGCACCTGCGCGAGCATGATGTCGACTTTCTTGACGACGTCCTGCAGCGCGGCGATGTCGCCCTTGGTGCCCATCAGCAGCAGCGTGTTGGTGCGCTTGTCCGCCAGGATCTTCGTGTTGGCCGAGAGCTGGCCGATCTTGCTGGCGGCTTCGTCGCCGGCCGCCTGCCGCACGCGGTCCGCGGCCGCCGCGCGCGCCCGCACGAAATCTTCCAGCGCCCGCGCCCGGCCGTCGGTCCCGCCCGCCTCGGCGCCGGCCGCCGGCGCGGCGGTTTCGCTTTCGGCCTTGGCCGCGCCGATGAAATCGTTCAGCAGGCCGGCCATTTCCTCGGCGTCGGCGAATTCCAGCGCGACGACCTGCACGACGACTTCCGGATCCACGGGCCGGTCGAGCACCGCCACGATCTTGTCGAAGAACGTGAAGTTCGAGGGCCGCGAGATGACGATGATGATGTTGGTGCGCTCGTCGGCCAGCACCTTGACCTTGCCCGACAGGATGCCTTTTTCGGCCATGGCGGCTTCGAGGG
Organism: uncultured Verrucomicrobiota bacterium; assembly: GCA_938003985.1. Taxonomy (GTDB): domain Bacteria; phylum Verrucomicrobiota; class Kiritimatiellia; order CAIQIC01; family Lenti-01; genus Lenti-01. Next base: position 23,602 of record CALKWZ010000071.1, read on the forward strand.
CGGCGGCGGTGTCCGCCGACGGCGCCGGTTCCGGGGCGGCGGCGGGCCGGGCGCGGATCATGCCGGCCGGCCGGCGCACCGTCGTCGCCGGCTGCGCGACCTGGGCGACTTCTTCCTTCTTCTCGCCCTGGCTGTCGCTGACCAGCTCGTTCAGGCGCGCCGCGATTTCGGAAGCCTTCGCGTGCTGGATTTCGTAGACGCGCGTTTCGACCTTCAGTTCCGTGGGCTGGTCCACCAGCTCGAGGATCTCGTGGATGCGCCGCAGGTTGGTGGCGGTTTCGGTCACCAGCAGGCTGCTGATGCGGTCGAACCGCTGGACCTTGCCGAAGCCGTGGAGCATGCTCTGGACGATCGTGTTCGCGTCCTCCATCTCCAGGTACTTCAGGGGAATCAGCTGGCTGACGAGCGCGTCGCTGTCGGGGCCCGCGGGCAGGCCGTCCCGCTGGATCGCGAGGCCCTCGGTGGGGGCCTTGTCGATCTGCACCACACGGTAGAAGCGTTCGCCCAGCGGCACCAGGGCGAGGTTGTTCATGGACAGCAGGCTGTCCATGGCCTGGATCATCTCGGCTTTGGTCAGTTTTTCGCGGGCCTTGAAATTGAACGTGCCGGCGACGCCGGGCGCCTTGATCATGGTACGGCCCGTCAGCGGCGCGTAGTACTCGTCCAGCAGCACGTCCAGCGACGCGTTGCTCAGCTTGAGCTGGTAGAGGGTCTCCCCTTCGGTCGTCGTGGACGTTTCCAGGCTGGATTCGCCCGCCTCCGAAGACTGGGCGGAAAACGCCGGCGCCTCGCCCTCCGCCGCGGGCGGCGGCGGCTGGCCGGCGCGGGCCGCGCGGAACTGGGCGATGCGCTCGCGGGCGCGTTCGTCGACCGACGGCACGTCCTGGGCGAACGCGCCTCCGGGCAGCGAGGCCAGGAGGAAGGCGGCGACCAGCAGCCAGGTCGTGCCGCAGGCGAAGGGATTCAGGCGGATGGACGTCATGCTCGGTTCCGTTAGGGTTGATCCGTTTCCGCCGGCGGCGGAGCCGGCGCGGGTGCGGGTTTGGGTTCCGGCCCGCCGGCTTCCCGGCGGTAGGCGAAATCGATCGTGAACGTGCCTTTGAGGAAGCCGGCGGGCACGTCGCGGCCGGCGACGGGCTGCACGGACAGCTGGCGCACGTCCGACACGGCGCCCTGGGACTGCTGGGCATAGAGGAAATTCACCAGCGCCTCGAGATGGCCCTCCCAATAGCAGGTGATGGCCGTTTCGTAGAGATCTCCCGCCTGCCGCTCGGCGTCCGCTTCCCGGCGCGTCAAGCGCAGTTCGTGCTGGCTGGCCGTCTTCTCCAGCGCCTGCAGCAGTTCCGCTTCCGCCTTCTTGCCGGGGGCGAAAACGGGCAGGCCGCGGCGGAACGTTTCCAGCCGCGCCTCGACTTCGGGCCGGCTGTCCAGCCGCCGCTGCGCCAGTTCCTGCCGCGCCAGCAGGTCCGCGCGCCGGTCGCGGAACTCGGCCCACTCCCGGAACCGGGGTTCGAGCGCCAGATAGGTCAGCGCCAGCACCACCACCCCCAGCGTCAGCCCGAGCAGATTCAGTTCGCGCGCGGCGATTTTCACGGTTCGCCCTCCCCGCCCGCGGCGGGCAAGGTCAGGGTCGCGCCGAACTGCGACCGCGTGCCCGCGGGAGTGTTGCGCGTGCTGATGCCTTCGGACTTCACTTCGGGAAAGAGCGCGGCCTGCTCGAGGGCCTGGATGAACGCGTAGACCTTGTCGGCCGCGTCGGCCTCGCCGCGCAGCGCCAGCGTGGCGCCCTTGCGGTAGACGAACGAGGTGAGATCCACGCCGTCGGGCAACGTGGCCGCCGCCACCCGCAGGCATTCCAGCGCCGCATGCGTGCGGTCCGCGTACTGCGCGAATTCCAGCGACTTGGCCTGCAGCCGGCGGATTTCCCGCGCCGGGCCTTCGAGCGCCTCGACTTCCGCCTGCAGGCGCGCCAAGCGGCCGCGCTGCAGATGCAGCAGGGTCATGAACGCGCCGAGCGCCACCAGCCAGACCGCCGCGAACGCGGCGGCCGCGCGCAAGAGCTTGCGGCGCGTGCGGCGCTCGGCGTCGGCCGTGCGCCAGGATTCCGGCGCCAGATCCATCGCCAGCGGCCGGGCCGCCGCCGCCTGCCGCCGCGCGACGCCTTCGGACGCCGTCGGCAAGCCCTCCAGCGGATGCGCGAACGCCGCCTCCAGGCCCGCGGCGTCCCGCAGCGCCGCCACGTCCGCCGCGGAAAAATCCGCGCCATGGAACACGTGCAGCGTCGGCGCGCCGGCGTTGCCCCACTCCGTTTCGAGCGCCGTGAGCGCGTCCGCCATTTCCTCGGCGCCCGCGCCGATCCAGTTGCCCTTTGTCAGCTTCGGGCGGAAGCTGCGCC
>CALKWZ010000072.1 GCA_938003985.1 uncultured Verrucomicrobiota bacterium
GCGTCCGTCACCAGCGGCAGCATGCCCAGCACCGTCGTCAGCGCCGCCAGCGCCACGGGCCGCAGGCGCGACACGCCCGCGTTGACCACGGCGTGGAACGGATCCACGCCCGCGGCGGACTGGGCGTTGATTTCGTCGATCAGCACGATCGCGTTCTTGATCTGCATGCCCACCAGGCTCAGCATCCCCAGCAGCGCCATGAACCCGAACGGCTGGCCGAACGCCAGCAGGCCGACCGTCACCCCCACCAGCACCATCGGCACCGTCATGAAGATGACCGCCGGCTGGCGGATGGAATTGAAGAGCGACACCACGATCAGCATCATGATCAGGATCACCGGCGGGATCTTGCCCGCCAGGCCGGCGTTGGCGTTGGACGAGCTCTCGTGCTCGCCGCCCCACTCCATGCGGTAGCCTTCCGGCAGCGAAGCCATCGCCGCCGCCAGTTGCGGCGCGATGCGCTTGAAGGCCGTCGCCGCCATCTCGCCGCCCGACGTGTTGCACTTGACGGTGAGGCACGGCGTGCGGTTGCGGCGCTGCAGGCGGGCTTCCTCGGAAACCGTTTCGAAGCCGTCCACGACCTGCGCCAGCGGGATCGGCCGGTTGAGGCGCGCGCTCCAGAACCACGCGCTCAGCAGCGAATCCGGATCGGACCGCTCGGCCTCCGGCGCGCGCAGCAGGATCGGCAGGCTTTCGTCGCCGTCCTTGTAGGCTCCGATCGGCGCGCCGAGGGTGGCCGCCTTGGCGGCGGCGGCGACTTCCGCGCGCGTCACGCCCAGGTTCCGGGCGCGCACGTCGGACACCACGGGCCGGATCAGGTCCACGCGGTTGCGCCAGTCGGCCTGGATTTCGACCAGGCGCGGGTCCGCGCGCAGAATCGCGATGGCCCGGTCGGCGTAGCGCCGCAGGACCGTCGGATCGGGCCCCAGGATGCGCATCTGGATCTTCTGCGGGTCGCCGGGCCCCAACACGAACCGCTGGTAGTAGACGAGGGCGTCGGGCGTCTCCGCGCGCGCGAATTCGACGACGCGCGCGCCCAAGCCGTCCACGAGATGGTAGTCCTCGACGTCGACCAGCAGGATGCCGTAGGCGGAATCCGGATTCTCGGGGCTGTAGGTCAGCAGGAAGCGCAGGCCGCCCGTCGCCGTCATTTCGGTGACGCCCTTCACGCCGTCGAGGCCGCGCACGAAGGCGCCGATTTGCCGGATCCGCGCGTCGGTCGCGTGGATCGACGTGCCTTGCGGCATCCACACGTGCACCATGAACTGCGGCCGGGTGGAATCCGGGAAGAAGTTCTGCTTCACCTTCGTGAAGCCGTAGCCGGCGGCGACCAGCAGCGCCAGCAGCGCCGCCGACGTCAGCCAGCGGTGGCGGATGCACGCGACGAGGAACGCCCGGTAGCCTTGGTAGAACTTGCCCGCGTAGGGATCGGCGTTCTCCGTCGCCGCGCCCTTCTTCTTCAGGAACGTGGCGGCCAGCAGCGGCGTCAGCGTGATCGCCAGCACCCAGCTCATCAGCAGCGAAATCAGCAGCACCAGGAACAGCGAGCGGCAGTATTCGCCGGTGCTGTCCTGCGAGGCCCCGATCGGCGCGAACGACAGGATCGCCACCGCCGTGGCGCCCAGCAGCGGCCATTGGGTCTGCTTCACGACGGCCAGGGCGGCCTTGACCTTGTCCTCCCCCTTCTGCGCCGCGATCAGCACGCCTTCGGTGATGACGATGGCATTGTCCACCAGCATTCCCAGCGCGATGATGAACGCCCCCAGGCTGATCCGCTCGAACAGGATGCCCAGGTTCTGCATGATCAGCACCGTGCTCATCACCGTCACCACCAGCACCACCCCGATCAGCACGCCGCTCTGCATGCCCATGGTCAGCAGCAGGACGGCCACCACGATGACGACCGCCTCGATCAGGTTGACCAGGAAGCCGCCGACCGCGACGTTCACGCTGTCGGCCTGGTGCGAAATCACGCCGAATTCGATGCCGATGGGCGTTTCGGCGCGCAGTTCCTCCAGGCGCCGGTCGATGGCTTCGCCCATCACCACCACGTTGCCGCCCTTGACCGTGGAAATGCCCAACCCGATGCAGGGCTTGCCGTCGTAGCGCAGGAGATTCCGGGGCGGATCGAGATAGCCGCGCCGAACCGTCGCGACGTCCTTCAGGCGGATCGCGGAACTGCCCGCGCCGCCCGCCCCTGCCTGCACGATCAGCAGTTCGCCCAGTTCCTCCACCGACTTCAGCTTGCCCGTCGGGGCCAGCCGGATGAACTTGTCGCCGATCTCGATGGACCCGGCGTCGGCCGCGTTGTTCTGGCCGGCGATGGCGTCCTGGATCTGCTTGGGCGAAATGCCCGTGGTGGCCAGGCGTGCCCGGGAAATCTCGAGATAGACGATTTCGGGCTGGTCGCCGAGCATCTCGATCTTGGCCACGTCCTGGCACAGCAGCAGCTCGCGGCGCAGGATCTTGGCGTAGGCCTTCAAATCCGCGTAGGAATAGCCGTCGCCGTAGACGCCGTAGAACACGCCGAACACGTCGCCGTAGTCGTCGACGACCTTCGGCGCGTCGCAGCCGGGGGGCAGGCTGGCCCGCATGTCGCCCACCTTGCGGCGCAGTTCGTCCCAGATCTGCGGCAGGTCGTTCTTGCCGTACTGGTCCTTCATCTCGACCATGACGATGGAGCGCCCCGGATAGGACACGCTCGTCACCTTCTTCACCTGCCCCATCTGCTGGATGGCGACCTCGATGGGGTCGGTCACCTCTTCCATCACTTCCTGCGCGGTCGCGCCGGGATAGCCGGTGACGACCTGGGCGTTCTTGATGGTGAACTCGGGATCTTCGAGCCGCCCGATCTGGGTATAGGCCCACGTCCCGCCCAGCAGCAGCGCCGCCGAAAGAACGTACGTGAGGATTTTCCGCTCGATGCAGAACTGGGCGATGCTCATGGAGCGATCTCCGCCGCCGCGGCTTCATCCAGCAGGCGCACCCGGCGCCCTTCGGTCAGGATCGCCACGCCCGCCGCCGCGATGCGCGCGCCCGGCGCCAGGCCGTCGAGCACCTCGACGCT
>CALKWZ010000073.1 GCA_938003985.1 uncultured Verrucomicrobiota bacterium
GAGCCGGAGCCGCCGCCATCGGCCCGGGCGCGGGACTGGGCGGCGCCGCCGGCGCGGCCACGGTTTCCGGCGCCGCTTCCGGCACGGGTTCCGTTTGCGCGGTTTCGCCCCGGGGGGACGCGCTCCAGAAGCCGATCAGCCCCACCAGCGCGCACAGCACGAGCACCAGCGCGATCATCCGCCGATCCAGTTCGACGCCCGCGAACCACTCGCGGATCCGCGCCAGCAGCGGAATCCGCGGTTCCGCCGGCGCGCGCGGCGGCGGCGGTGCCGGAGGCGCGAGCGGAGCCGCCGTCCGTTGCGGCCGGTGGTACACGCCCGTGCGCAGCGGCGGCTTTTCCGCGCCGCCGGCGCCGGCCTCTTCCACGGGGCGGGCCGGACCGGAATCGGACAGCACCGCGCGCACTTCGGAGGCCACGTCGGGCGGCGGGCCGCCCGCCGGCAAGACCCATTCCGGTTCCGGCCGCGGCGCCGCCGGGGCGTCGGGCTTGGAAAACACGATCTTCGGCGCGGCGCCTTCCCGGTCCGCAAGGGACGAAAACAGGTCCAGCTGCTTTTCGCCCGGATCCTTCACGTGGCTTTTCCGGATGTTCAGCTTGCCTTGCAGCGCGTTCGTGAGTTCGCCCATGCCCGTTCCCTCCGCTCGCGGCCGTCAGCCGGCCACCACGAGATTCACCATCCGTTTCGGGACGTAGATCTGCTTCTTGATTTCCTTGCCGGCGAAGAACGGCGCGGCTTCGGGGCACGCCAGCGCCGCGGCGATCACGGCGTCCTGGCCGGCTTCGGCCGGCACGCGGATGCGGCCGCGCACCTTGCCGTTCACCTGCACCGGGATTTCCAGCTCGTCTTGCTGCAGAACGGCTTCGTCCCACGTCGGCCACGGTTCGCGCGCGAGGGATTCGGCGTGGCCCAGGCGGCTCCACAACTCTTCCGCCAGATGCGGCGCGAAGGGGCTCAGGATCAGGACGAACGTCGACAGCAGCGAGCGCGGGACCGTCTCCCACGCCTGCGCCTCGTTGACGAAGATCATCATCGCGGAAATGGCCACGTTGTATTCCATGCCCTCGACGTCGTGGGTGACCTTCTTGATCGCGGCGTGCAGCGCGCGCAGCTGGTCCTTCGTCGGGGTCGCGTCGCTGAGCTTCGGCGCCGGCGCGCCGGTTTCTTCGTCCACCGCCAGGCGGTACACGCGGCTCAGGAAGCGCGAGACGCCTTCCACGCCCTTCATGCTCCAGGGTTTCACCTGCGTGAGCGGGCCCATGAACATTTCGTAGAGCCGCAGGGAATCCGCGCCGTACTCCTGGACGATGTCGTCGGGATTGATGACGTTGCCGCGGCTCTTGCTCATCTTGTAGGCGCGCGCGGACACGCGGATTTCCGGCTGGCCTTTGAGGACGAAGCCGTCGCCCTGCTTTTGCAGGTCGGCTTCGGGCACGTGCGCCGGGGCGTATTTCTCGCCGGTGCGCGCGTCGCAGCCGTTTTCGTCCACGCGTTCCGCGGAGACCCAGGCGCCGGCCGCGTCGCGGTAGGCCAGATATTCCACCTCGCCCAGGATCATGCCCTGGTTGACGAGCTTCCGGAACGGTTCCTTGGTGGACACGACGCCGCAGTCGAAGAGCACCTTGTGCCAGAACCGGGCGTAGAGCAGATGCAGCACGGCGTGTTCCGCGCCGCCGACGTAGAGGTCCACCGGCATCCAGTATTTTTCCTTCGCGGGATCGACCAGCGCCGAACCGTTCTGCGGATCGATGTAGCGCAGATAGTACCAGCACGAGCCGGCCCATTGCGGCATGGTGTTCGTCTCGCGCCGCGCGGGGCCGCCGCACGTCGGGCACGTCGCCTGGAGCCAGTCGGTCGCGCGCGCCAGCGGGGGCTGGCCGTCGGCCGTCGGGCGGTAGTCCTTCATTTCCGGCAGGCGCACGGGCAGATCCTGTTCCGGCACGGGCACCACGCCGCACTTCTCGCAGTGCAGCAGCGGGAACGGCTCGCCCCAGAAGCGCTGGCGGCTGAAGAGCCAGTCGCGCAGCTTGTAGTTCGTCTTGCCCTGCCCCTTCCCCGTCTTTTCCAGCCACGCCGTGATCTTCTTCTTGAATTCCGTCGTCGGTAGACCGTCGTATTCGCCGGAGTTGAAGGCAATTCCCTCCTCTTCATAGGCGTCATTTCGAGCCTCAAGTTGACTTTCCATTAACGCAACTGCGTCGGGATCTTTCATCCATCCGGGAACATCTGCCGGCTCTACGCTCGGTGGAAAAAGAGGAGGTGTAACTACATATTTAATTGGCAGATTATGTGATCTCGCGAATTCGAAGTCGCGCGTGTCGTGCGCCGGCACGGCCATGATCGCGCCCGTGCCGTAGCCCCAGAGCACGTAGTCCGCCACCCAGACGGGGATTTGCTTGCCGTTGACCGGGTTCGTGGCATAGGCGCCGGTGAAGACGCCGGTTTTTTCCTTGGCCAGTTCGGTGCGTTCGAGGTCGCTCTTGCCGGCGGCGGCGGTCCGATAGGCCGCCACGGCCTCGGCTTGCTCGGGCGTGGCGATCTTGGCCACCAGCGGATGTTCCGGCGCCAGCACCATGTAGGTCGCGCCGAAGAGCGTGTCCGGCCGCGTCGTGAACACGCGGATCGTCTCGCCGCCGATGGCGAAATCGACTTCCGCGCCGGTGCTCTTGCCGATCCAGTTGCGCTGCATTTCCTTGATGCTCTCGGGCCAGTCGAGGCCGTCGAGATCCGCCAGCAGCCGCTCGGCGTACGCGGTGATCTTGAGCACCCACTGGCGCATCGAGCGGCGCTCCACGCTGAAGCCCTTCGCGCGCCATTCCTCGACCTCTTCGTTCGCCAGCACGGCGCACAGGTCGGGGCTCCAGTTCACGGGCAGCTCGCTTTCGTAGGCCAGCCCGCGCTTGAAGAGCTGCAGGAAGATCCACTGCGTCCAGCGCACGTAGTCTTCGTCCGTCGTGGCGATCTCGCGGTCCCAGTCGTAGGAGAACCCCAGCATCTTGAGCTGGCGGCGGAACGTCGCGATGTTCTCGTAGGTGATTTTCCGCGGATGGTTGCCGGTCTTGATGGCGTACTGCTCCGCCGGCAGGCCGAACGAGTCGTAGCCCATCGGGTGCAGGACGTTGAAGCCCTTCATCCGCTTGAAGCGCGCCTGGATGTCCGTGGCCGTGTAGCCCTCCGGGTGCCCCACGTGCAGCCCCGCGCCGCTGGGATACGGAAACATGTCCAGCACGTAGTACTTGGGCTTGGACGGATCGACGTCGTCCGGGGTGCGGAACGTCTTGTGCTGCTCCCAGTACTTCTGCCACTTCGCTTCGATTTCGGAATGCGGATACGCCATGGATTCACCTCAAAATGGATTCAGCCGGCCACTTTAGCCCTCCGGCCGCCCCCGATCAATGCCCGATTTCGTTGCGCGGCGGCGGCGCCGCGGCTACACTGGCGCCCATGAATCCCGCCATCCGTTCCGCCGATCCCGCCGCCGAGTACTACTTCGCCGAAGGCTGCCACGTGCTCGAGCTGGCCAACGTCCCCGACGATCCGGACTGCTCCATCGCCCGCGCCCGCGTCGCGCCCGGCACGACCACGCGCTGGCACCGGCTGGCGGGCATCGCCGAGCGCTACGTGCTGCTGGCCGGCCGCGGGCGCGTCGAGATCGGCGACCTGTCCCCGCGCGCCGTCGGCCCCGGCGACGTCGTGCTCATTCCGCCCGGCTGCCGCCAGCGCATCGCCAACGTCGGCGCCGACGATCTCGTCTTCCTCGCCGTCTGCACGCCCCGCTTCCTGCCCGCGTGCTACGCGGACGCCGCGGACTGAATCCGCCGGGCGCCGCGGAATCTTTCCGATTGCGCTTGCATTTCCGCGGCGCCCGCGTAGAGTGCGCCCCCGCTTAGTGAGAGTAGTTAGCTTGCGTTGGAAGGTAGTCCATTGCCGCATCGGCGGCGGGGGGACATCTGAACCCGAACGAGTCGGGACAGCCATGAGAACGATCCCCCTGGAGCAGAAAGAAACAACAACATGGCTACCAAACTGTACGTCGGCAATCTGTCGTTTAGCCTCTCGGAAGGCGAACTGCGCGATCTGTTCACGCCCTTCGGCAACGTCACGAGCTGCAACCTGATCATGGACCGCATGACCGACCGCCCCCGCGGATTCGCGTTCGTGGAAATGTCCACGGCCGATGAAGCCGCCAAGGCCATCGCGGACCTGAACGGCAAGGAAGTCGGCGGCCGCGCGCTCGTCGTCAACGAAGCCAAGCCCCGCGAGGATCGTCCCCGCGGCGGCGGCGGATTCGGCGGCGGCAACGGCGGCGGCTACGGCGGCGGCAACGGCGGTGGCCGTCGCAACCGCTACTAAGTCGAACCCCGGTTCGATCCGCGCCGCGGCTTTGGCCGCGGCGCTTTTTTTTGCCCCGGTCCGGGCGGGTTTGCGCGGTTTCGGTTCGGCGGGCCCCACCACCTTGCGTGGTGGGTGAGCCAACTTCGCTTCCCACGGCGCAAGGCCGTGGGGGGCGCAAGGGCCCTTTTTGCTCAGCCGCGGCGGCGCTGGGCGAAAATGCCGGCGACGAGCAAGGCGGCGGCGACGAGATTCAGCGCGCCGAGCACCATCGCGATCCGCAGCGGTTGCGAGTGGAAAAGCGCCACGCCGCCGACGTAGGCCAGCGCGCACGGGATCATGCCGTAGCACCAGAAGAACCGGTGCTGGGCCATCTCGAAGTTCAGCAGCAGGTAGGCCAGCGCCAGCGGGCACATCGCCAGCACCATCGCGCGCGTCAGCAGCGCGGCCGTCGCCGCGTCCGCGACCGGCCATGCCCGGTAGAGGATCGTCCACGGCAGCTGCGGGAAGACCATGCAGACGCCCGCCGCCGCCGCGACCAGCAAGCCCGCGAACGCCATGGCGCGGCCGAGGAGCTTCCAGCTGTCGTCCGTCAGGGCGCCGGACGAGGTCACCTTGGGAAACAGCACGGTGGCGATGGGCACCGGCAGGAAAACGGCGGTGCGGGCGATGGTGGCGGCTTTCGAGAACAGGCCCGTCGTCTCGGCGTCGAAATAGTGCCGCGCCAGCGTGGTGTCGAGGTTCATCAGCATGGCGTAGCCGGCCAGGCAGACGAGCGCGGATCCGAGATACCGGTAGGTGCCGTGCGGCTGCGCGGCCCGGGTGCCGGCCGGCAGCCGCAGCCGGGCCACGGCCACGAGGCACAGGACCAGCACCGCCAGCACGCCGAGGCCCTGCGCGACCACGGCGGCGAACGCCGTGGCGGAAAGAAGGATCGTGAACGCGGCGCCGAGGGCCAGCCGCGTCGCGCCCCAGGCCTGCGGCGCCCAGGCCAGCCAGACGAACGACTGCAGGCCTTGCAGCAAGCCGTAGAACAGGCTCATCCACAGGCTGGCGGCCAGCACCGAGAAGGTCAGCACGACCAGCGCGGCGTCCACGCGCCAAAACGCCGCCAACGGCCCGCGCAGCAGGAACGCCCCGCCGGCGATCGCGGCGGACAGCGCCAGGAAAATCCGGACCCAGTGCATGAACATGGGCCGGATTTCTTCCCGGCGGCCGGCCTGCGCCAGCGCAGAGGCGTAATGCGCCAGCGTGTTTTGCAGCGCCAGCAGCGGCGTGCTCGCGGCCAGGATGATGCCCAGCATGGCGACCAGCGTGCCGTATTCCGCGTTCGGCAGCGTCCGCCCCACCGCCATGTGGAAGCCGGCGTTGCACAGCGCGCCGACGAACGTGCCGGCCACCAGCAGCGCGCCGTGCCGCAACAGCCCGCCTTCGTCCCGCGCTGCCAGCCACCGTTTCATCGCGTGGCCGGCGGCAGTTCGATGACGCGGCCCAGCAGCCGGTCGTAGAGCGCCACGATCCATTTCAGCGGCGAATACAGCAGCCGCAGGCGCACGATCGCCAGCAGCATCTGGAACGACACCCGCCCCACCCGCAGCTTCGAGCCGCCCACGTCGCTCCACAGCGTCGGGATTTCGCGGATGGCGTAGCGCGCGCGGCGGGTCTTGAAGAGCATGTCCACGTCGAACGCCCATTTGGTGAGGCCGATGTGCGGCACGATCGCGCGCCAGGCCGCGGCCGTCATCAGCTTCGCGCCGCACTGCGTGTCGGTGATCGGCAGCTTGAAGAGCGTCCGCACGAGGAAATTGAAAACGCGCGACGCGAAGCGGCGCCGCCACGGCTGGCGCGGGCTCACGATGGCCCCCGGCAGGCGGCGCGACGCGATGATCAGGCCCGCGGAACCGACGTTTTTCACCAGATCGTCGAACGCGGCCGGCGGCGTCGCGCCGTCCGCGTCCACGAAGCCGATGAAGTCGCCCGTCGCGACCGCCCCGCCGGCCATGATGGCGCCGCCCTTGCCGATCGGCCGCGGCTCCACCAGAACGCGCAGCTGCGGATGGCGCGCCTGCAGGTCGCGCACGACGTCGGCCGTGCGGTCGGTCGAGCCGTTGACGGCCACGACGATCTCGAAGTCGTTCCCGTAGCGCTCCGCGAAGTACGGCAGGTAGGCGCCGAGCATCTTGCCGATGCGCGCCTCCTCGTTGTAGGCGGGCACGACGATCGAGAGCTTCATTCCTCGGCCGTTTCCGCCGGCGGCGTCCACGTCGGCATTTCCTTCTTCAGCCGCCACAGCACGAGATCCGTGCCCGCCTGGCCGAAGCCCGGCACGACCTCCACGCGCTCGAAGCGCGTGGCCAGGATTTCCGCGAACGCCAGCCCGTCTTCGCGCGAGACTTCGGCCACCTCGGGCGACCGGATGCTCAGGCTGTAGCCGCTCAGCGCGGCGATGGGCGCGTTGGTTTCGGTCGCGAGCAGTTCGAGCAGCATGTCGCGGTTCAGCACGCCGATTTTTTCGGCTTTCGCGCCCTCCCAGTCGGGATAGTAGCTGAACGGGCCCATTTCCAGGCCGTGCGGCACGGGCAGGTTCGCTTCCACGGCCAGATAGACGTCCTGGGTCAGCAGGTGCGTGCCGCCCTCGGCGACGGTCAGCTCGCGCACCCACTTGGCCATGTCGCGCAACTGGGCCACGGGGCTCTGCTCGCGCAGGCGCCACCAGATGCGGTCGCGGCCGGCCACGACCCAGCTCTGCGCCAGCGGCGAGGAAAACGCGAAGAGCGCGCAGGTGAGCCACGCCACGGTCAGGATGGCCAGCCGCCGCGCGCTGCGCAGCTCGGGCGAACCGCCGTAGCGCCGGTGTTCCTCGCGCAGCCACCAGCGCGCGCCCGTCGCGGCCAGCGCCGCGCCGAAGATCGGATAGACCGGCACCTGGTAGTCGTCGTAGGGAAACGGCGCGGCCAGATGCACCAGCGCCAGCGCGCCGACGGTGAACCACAGGAAGGCGTTGAAGCGCGGCGCGATGTCGCCCGGACCCGGATATTCCGGAGACAGCTCGGTGGTCGGCTCGTCGGCGCCCGCGCGCAGCAGAACGTAGCGGACCGCCAGGATCAGCAGGAACAGCCCCGCCACCGCCGCCGGATAATAGGCCTGCGCCAGGCGCGACAGGCAGCCGATCTTGAAGGCGATCTGCGCGAACGCCGTGCCGGCTTCGCGCAGGGAATGGTACTCGATCACGCCGAAGCGGAAGCCGTCGCGGCCCAGCATCGCGAAGGGCAGGATCGTCAGGCCCAGGCCCAGCAGGCCGCCCAGCCCGAAGTCCAGCCAGGCCCACGGCCGCAGGCGGCGGCGGAACAGCAGCAGATAGAGCCCGCCCGTCGCCAGCGCCGCCCCGAGGGAAATCCGCGTCGCCGCCGCGCACGCCAGCAGGAAGCCCGCCGCCGTCGCCGCCCGGAAGCCCTTGCGCGGACCCACGAACGAGAGCGCCAGCAGCCCCGCGCTCAGGAACAGGCTCGCCAGCGAATAGGTCTTCACCACGGTGGTGAAATAGGACTGGTAGACGTTCGTGGCGATCAGGATGAAGGCCAGCCCGCCCGTGAAGCGCTGCGCCGGCCGCGGTCCGGCGCGCATCGCCAGCCAAGTGGCGAACAGCAGCCCCAGCGTGCCGAAGGCCCAGGTGACGCCCCGGCCGCCCAGCAGCCCGAAGCGCCCCACCCACGGTTCGGCCCAGGAATAGACCAGCGGCAGCATCGGCGCCTGCGTGAAGGCGAAATCGCGGTACGGCACCAGCCCGGCCGCCATCTGCTTGGCCGCATAGAGGTACCAGCCCTCGTCCTGGTTCAGTTCCCCCATCCACACGTTGATGCCCGACAGGCCCAGCCAGGCGGCGATCACGACGGCCGCCAGCGCCAGATGCCCCCAGCGCCACGCGCGCCCCGCCGGTTCGGCCGCTTTGCTTGCTGCTTCCATATGGCCGCCGATTGTTGCCCGAAGCCCCCGCCCGCCGCAACCCCAAAATGGTTGCCGGACAGCGGGCTCCGCGCTATCGTGAAGCCCATGAACCCACCCTCTTTCGCCCCCGTCCCCGCCGCGCGCCTCGAGGAATACTCCTCCGCCTGCACGCTCTCGGACATGGAAATCTTCGTTTTTCCGTCCCTGCTCTATCCCCTCGTCCTCGCCAACCTGATGTCGCCCGCCATCTGGAAATGGCGCGACGACCCGTGGTTCGCCAACTTCGCCAAGCTCACGCCGTACCGCCGCATCTTGCGTCTGAAGCAGTACGTCATGGACCACTACGCCTTCAACCTCGACCTCGAGACCTGGGGCCTCACCACCCAGGAACGCGAGATGGCGCGCTTTTCCCCGTACCTCGCGCCGGAGACCATCGCCCAAAGCAACGCCCTGTTCGGCTACGAAGGCGACAAGTTCTACTTCTCCCTCGACATCCGCCGGCACTTCGGCCTGGACAAGTACACCCGCGACGTCATCCCGTACTGGAAGACCGAAACCGTCGAAGCCATGGACGCCTTCCGCTACAAGCCCGGGCACCGGACCGGCGCCGGCGAATGCGTCTCCCTCTCCACCCTCTACGCCGCGGCGCTCTATATCCTCTGCGGCATTTCCCTCGACGACGTCTTTCTCGTCGCCACCCCGCTCCACTCCCAGAACTTCGTCGACGTCCACGACGGCATCCTCACCAACAACCGCCGGCTCGTCACCAAGGCCATGTGGTTCAACGGCACCGAACTTTCCGCCAAGGCCCGGCGCGCGCTCGAACACGAGCAGGTGACCATCGTCGCCCACCGCACCGGCTGGGTCCACGCCGTCTATCCCGAGGCCTCCATCGACCACGCCGCCTACGAGCGCTTCCGGGCCAAGCTGGGCGCGTTCGTGCGCACGCCCGTCACCTCCGAAATCCTGTTCAATTTCCTGCGCCAGAATCCCGCGCGCCAGAAATGCTTCCAGATCGAACACGCCTGCTGCGGCAAGCGCCGCTGGATCCCCGCCGAACGCGCCTATGCCTTCGAGAACTCCTGTTCCTTCAAGGTCTCCGACCGCACCCGCGACAAGCTCCTCGCCGAAATGGACGAGGACGATTTTTTCGCCGAGCCCCTGCCCGACCGCATCCCCCTCAACAAGTTCGACGAATTCTTCAAGCAGGGCCAGGTCGATCTCGACAACGAAGAAGACCTCCAGCGCCTCGCGCGCGAAGTCGACTGCTACCACGCCGGCGCCTGCGAGATCATCAAGGAACTGCGCGCCTTCTGCCACCTCGAACCCCGCTGGCCCGACGCCGGCCAGCCGCGCCAATTCGTCCGCGGCCCCGCGATCGACCTGCCGCCCGGCCTGACCCGCGAAGAAATCATCGCGACCCTCGCAGCGCAGCGCGCCGCCAATCCCGTCGCCGATCTCGCGTTCTACGCTTTCCGCGATCTGGCCCGCACCGATCCGCGCCCGTTCCTCAAGGCCGCCATCGAACGCTCGCCCGTCTGCGTCGAAGCCGCCAAGACCATGGAACTGTCCATGATCCTCGCTTGCTTGCGCGAAATGGAAGACGAATCCATCTACGACTCCACCCGCGCCGCGCAGCCCGACGAAGTCTGGAACGCCCACCGCGGCGACGGCTTCGAAAAAGCCCTCGTCCTCGCCGCCATCCTGCATGCCCGCGCCCCCGCCGCTTCCTTCACCCTCCGCGCCGCCGGCGAAACCGCCACCTTGGTCTTCGACGGCAAAGAATACCCCTTCGCCACCCGCAAAGGCCTGCAGCTCGACCTCGCCTGGCCCCTCGCCACTTGATCAGTTGAAAATCCCCTTTTTTGCCCGCCCAAGCCCGTTTGCGAGGCATTTTTTTTGGCGATTTATTGCCTCCGCAGGCCTCTCCGGACCCGCCAAGCGCCTGCCCAGCCCTAAAAACCCCCGATTAAGCAGGAAAACAGGAAACACACAGGAAAACAGGATCAAGCCCCCATCCCTTCCTGTTTTCCTTCTAAAATTCCCCGTTTTCACGGGTTTAGGCCGATTTTCGGCCGTTTTCGTGGTTTGTGGCCCGTTTGGGACCTGTTTCGGGCCCGTTGCGAGCCATTTTCGGCCCTGAAAACGCCCTCCGCGGTCATTTTCGTCCGAAAAATGCCTCCCGAGAGCCTCCTTTTGCGAAGGAGGCATTGCGCGGCGCCCCGAAACCGGCATAAAGCCTCCTTCGCGCTCGGTTCACGCCCGCCCGCCCGCGCCCTATTCCCCAAGCCCGCAGCCCGTTGCGCCATTGACCCACCCCCGCCTTTCCGCTATCCTTTTGCCACTCAGGAAGATTCACCCCGCCACGTAAAACCTCCTTGAAGGAGGGTGAATAAAACGGTTCTGCAAAAGGAAATATGAAAAGCAACTTAATGATAGCACTCGGCGTAGTCGTTGTATTATCGCTTATGGGAGCAACGGTATTTATTGGTCTGCAATCCATGAGCGCTGCACATGCGGACATCCCCCCGCCGACAGTTAAGACCATTTCCGATTTTCGCTCCTGGCGCCCTACTTTTACCACTGCGCATCTCATTACTTTCGGCTGGTCTAGCAACTACTACATTGACAATGACAATGCGCGATACAGCTCACGCGGGCCGCGCACATATGTTTTTAGTACATCGGGAAAATATCTTGAGACGTCGGACCTTACGGCCGATATGCGCAGCTTTGCATTTGCCGCCAGCAAAGGCGTAAACATTACTAGGGTTAATATTGACGATATACCAATACCGGAATGAATAATGCGCAGAACAAGCGGGTCCAGGGTACCCGCCACAAGGTGTCGGATCCCCTGACCCGTGACGTTCGACGAATAAAATGATTATGCGCACAATGGCACATCACCGATACGCGGCCATCATAGCTGGTGCATGCAACGCTATTATCGCCACTTCCGCCATGTCCGACGACATTCCTTGGATTACGCTTGAGAACATCAGCCTGAATCCAACCAGCTTTTATGTGTCCATCAATGTAACCAATACCTGGTCACCATATTATTTCGCCCTGGAGGCATACGAAGGAGAACCTGTGGGGTCCACCGGCGGGGTTGAGCGAGCCATCGTATCCGATTGGGTGCAAGGAACGGGCTCGGCCTTGGTCTTGTATGACACCTCTGCCCCCTTGTCTCAATCAGGGCGTACATACAATGTCGCGGTCACTCCGGATATCGGAGGATTCTACATCCTTGGTCCAAACGAAATCTTTGCCCCTTATCCCTTCTTCAGATCGCCCGACATTTCTTCGATCATCGTAACGCCAACAAATGCGGGCCAAGTCTTGGCCATCACATATGGCGAGGGCTTGTATACCAATACGGTCTATGTCTTGAGTGACGAAGCCTCGGGGTTCATTCGAGTCAAGGGAACCAACAATATCCCGACAAATGCGGTCATCGAGCGCAGCACGGATCCCATTAGATGGGCCACAAAAAAAATGTCGAACAAGCGGGTCCAGGGTACCCTCCACAAGGTGTCGGGTCCCCTGACCCGTGACGTGCGATGAAGAACGACCGGAAACTGCTGCGAAAGGTTGGCGCGCTGGCCATCCTGCTGGGCGTTTATCCGGCGTTTGTTCTCGGCTACTCGTGGAGTTGCGTGCTGCGGTCGGATTTGCGCGGCGGCCGGCATGGCCCGCTCGATGCCTATCGCCATGCTCTCGCCAGCGCGGTGGTGGCGTACACGTTGAACGAGTCGGCGGTTGACCTCATCACTGTCCTGTTTGAATCGAAGGGCAAGGACTCCAATCGCATGGACGGCCACAACAACCGCATCGGGGCCCGCCTCGGCGCCCACGCCGATTCATTCCGCGACCTTGAACCCGCCGTGCGGCAACATGTTGGGAACGGCGCCGTCGCTGCGGTCGAACCGGATCAAATCACCTGGTTGCCGGAGAACAAATGGCGCGATGGTTGGATTTGGTGACCGGTCCATGAAAATGCCATTCCCATAATCGCCATGCTCCGCCTCTACGTAGATCAGATCGCGCGGTTGTTTCCGGACGCTTCGAAGGCGGAGCTGCGGTTGCTGCTGGCGGCGCGGCGGGCGATTCTGAAGGCCGTTCCGGCCTGCCACGAGCACGTCAAATGGGGCGCGCTCTCCTACCAGAAGCCGGACCCGGACGGCGCGATCAAAGGCGGCATCTGCCAGCTTTATCATTGGCGCGGCCAAGTCCTGGTGGGCTTCGTCCACGGCGCGTTTCTGCCCGATCCCGCGCGGCTGCTGCAAGGCACCGCCAAGGCCAAGCGCACGCTCCCCATCCCCGCCGCCGCCTTCCTGAAAGACCGGCGTTTTCTCGATCTGCTCCGCGCTTCCGCCCGGTTCGATCCCTGCAAGCCGTAAAGCGGCGGAATATCGAAATTGACCTCGAACCGGCGCGGAAATTGCGCTACGAATCCGCGGTGAGGAATCCCGATGGCGTTGCGCGTGTTGATCGTACCGGACAAGTTCAAGGGGACGCTGGCGGCCCCGGCGGCCGCGGCGGCGATCGCCCGCGGCTGGAGCGAAGCGCGGCCGCAGGATGTTCTTGAACTCGTGCCCATGTCCGACGGCGGCGAGGGCTTCGGCGAATTGCTGGGGACGCGGCTCGGCGCCGCGAGGCGGACCTGCGCCACCGTGGATGCCGCGGGCCGGCCTTGCCGCGCGGAATGGTGGGCTGCACCGGAGGCCGGCACGGCGATCTTCGAGACTGCGCAGGTGAACGGTCTGGCCCGGCTGCCGCCCGGGCAATTCCACCCCTACCAGCTCGACACGTTCGGCATCGGCGCGGTGCTGCGCGACGTCGAACAGGCCGGTCTCCGCCGGTTGATCCTCGGCCTGGGCGGCAGCGCGACGAACGACGGCGGCTTCGGCCTGGCGCGGGCCTTGGGTTGGATTTTCCGCGACGGCGCCGGGGCGGAAATCCGGTCCTGGACCGAGCTGGACCGGTTGGCTGCGGCGGAACCCCCGCCGCGTCCGCTCGGTTTTGAGCAGATCGTCGTCGCGGTGGACGTCGCAAATCCCCTGCTCGGTCCCACGGGCGCGACGCGGGTCTATGGTCCGCAAAAGGGCCTGAAGCCGGAAGACCTGGACCGGGCCGAACGCTGCCTCGCCCGGCTGGCCGCAACGCTCAAGCCGCAACAGGGCCCCGCCGCCGAACAGGAACCGGGCGCGGGCGCCGCCGGCGGACTGGGCTACGGCTTGAAGGCTTTTGTCGGCGGCGCATTCCGGCCCGGCGCGGCCATCTTCGCGGAACTGGCGGGACTGGATGAAAAGATCCGGCAAGCGGATCTGGTGATCACCGGCGAAGGCGCGCTGGACGAGCAATCGCGGATGGGCAAAGGCACGGGATTCGTCGCGGATCTGGCCGCGCGCGCAGGCAAGCGCTGCCTGTGCCTGGCGGGGCGGATTTCGCCGTCGTTCCGCGTTCCCTCCCCCGACGGGGTCGTCGGGGGCGCCAAGGACTTCGCGGCGTGGGCCATCGTGCCCGACGTCGCGACGGAGACCGAATCGCGCGCGCACCCGGCGGAATGTTTGCGGCGCCTGGCGGCCCGCGCGGCGGCGCAAGTTGTTGGATAAGCCCCCCCGCGGCCTTGGCCGTGGGAGGCGAAGTTGGCTCCCCCATGGCGCGAGGCCATGGGGCCCGCCCGAACGGCTTTGCCGCGGATCAGGGCGCGCGCTGGACGCCGATGCCGTAGAAGTAGGTGCCGAGTTCGGCGGGGGCGGCGTTGGTGTAGCCGTTGGTCGGGGCGGTGGCGCCGATGTTGCCGACGTGCTGGGTGAAGGGCCCGGCGACGTTGGTCGCGCGCCAGATCGAATAGACGCGGCCGGTCACGCTGGGCCAGCGGAAAACCAGGTTCGCCGTCGCGGTCTGGTTGGTGGCGTAGGGCGCCAGCGCCAGCACGGACGAATTGGTTTTCGGATTCGTGCCGGCGATGAATTCGTCGTAGTTGCTCCGGCCGTCGCCATCGTCGTCGCCCGCGGGCACGCCGTTGGTCGCGCCGCTGAAATAGGTGCTTTCGTACACGTCCGGCATGCCGTCGCCGTCGCTGTCGGCGTCCGGATCGGTCTGCACGCCCGTCACGATCACGTCGTCGAGCGCGATGTTGCTCGTCACCTTGTTCCAGGTGAACCGCAGCTGCGTCGCGGATTCGGACAGATCGAAGGCGTAGGTCGTACCGACGTTCGACGGGTTGGTGACCACGCCCACCGTCGCCCAGTTCCCGCCGACGTACTGCGCCACCTCGAAGGTGCCCGTCCCCGCCGTCGTGACCGCCCGCATCCAGAACGAGACGTTCGTCGCGCCGAAGAACGTCGGACTGGCGATGGCGTCGCCGTCGCTGTCGAATTTGACCGACGGCGCCGCCCGGCCGTAGTAGGTGGCGGGATAGTTCGTGGTGACGCCGCTGAACGTCCAGCCCGCGGGCACGGCGGGCGTGACGTCGAAGGGCTCGTCGATCAGCGTGACGGAATTCGTGTCCGGCTCGGCCACGTAGGTCGCGGCGAAGGAGTTGGTCGTGCCGTTGGTCGTGGCCGTCGCGACGTCGGCCGGCGCGATCCAGCCCGTCGCCGCGCCGAACGACACCGTGTGCGCGCCGGCGGTCAGGCCGGTGGCGGCGGCGCCGCTGGCGCGCCACGCGCCGCCGTCCACGCGCCATTGCGCGCCGGCGGCGACGGCCTCGGCGGGCTGCAGCGTGACGGACAGGGCGCCGGTCGTGGGCGGCGCCGCCCCCGCCTGCCCCTTGAGCTGGATCTCGTCCAGGTAGTAGAAATCGTTGGTGTTGTTGGCGCTCGCCGCGTCGAAGAAGACCACGCGCGCCATGATCTGCGTGCGGACGTCGGCGATGGCCAGCACGTACGGGGTGCCCTGCGGCTGCCGGTTGGTGTCGACCAGCGTCCCGTACTCCAGCTGCAGGTTGCTCAGGCCGTCCGCGATCTGCGTGCCGATGGCCGACGGCGACCACGTCGCGCCGCCGTCGTAGCTGACGGACACGTGCAGGTCGTCGCCGCTGTCCGGTCCGTTGGCCGCGAACGGGATCGTCAGCGTCACGTTCGTATAGCCGCTGATGTCCACGTTGCCCAGGACCACCGCCGGATTGACCGCCCCGTTCGTGGACCCGCGCAGGCGCACCGCGCTTGCGCCGGACAGCACCTTGTCCGCGTTCGTCGCCGCGGCCGCGCCGAAATCTTCGTTGGTCGCCAGCCCGCTGCCGTTCAGGGGCACGTAGCTCCAGCTCCAGGGATGCACGTCCGCGCCGTCGAAACCCTGCGACGCGATGCAATCCGCGCCGGCGGGCTGCAGGACGTAGGTCCGCGTCACGGTGCCCGTCGCGCCGGAGACGACCGTCACGTTGGTCGCGGCGGGCGTAGCGTAGCCCGCAACGGGGCCGAAGGTCACGGTATAGCCACCGGCGGCCAGATTGGTCGTGGCGCCCGCGGCGATCCAGCTCGCGCCGCCGTCGAGGCTCCACTGCGCGCTCGCCGGCGTCAGGTTCACCGTCAGCGCCCCGGGCAGGTCGGCGTAGGTCTTCGTGAAGGACGCCGCCTCGCCCGCGGACAACGCGTAGTTGGTCGCCGCCGGCGCGGCATAGCCGCTCACCGCCAGGAAGCTGATCGTGTGCGTCTTGACGGTCAGATCCTGGACGGTGGCCCCGCTCTCGTTCCAGTTGGTGCCGCCGTCCACGCTCCACGCGGCCCCGGCGGCCACGGCGCCGGCAGGAGCCAGCGCGACCGTGATCGAGCCGGGCAGCGCCGTGTAGCTGTAGGACCGGACCACGTTGCTGTTGGCGTAGACGGTCGTGTAGCCCGTATCCGGCACCACGTAATTCGAGACGGTCTTGAAGGTGAAATACTGGCGGCCGGCGAGCAGATCATAGGCCGTGGCGCCGCTGTCGTACCAGGTGTTGCCGCCATCCACGCTCCACTGCGCGCCCGCGGACACGGCCGCCGCCGGACTCAGGTTCACCGTCAGGTCGCCCACCAGCGCGACGTAGGCGCCCGTGATGGAAACCGCGGCGCCGGCGATGGTCACGTTGGACGCGGCGGGCGTCGTATGGCTGTCGACGTCCTGGAACGTCACCGCGTAGGTGCCGTTGGTCAGGTTGGAGAGCGTGGTGCCGCTCGTGCGCCAGACGGCGCCGCCGTCCACGCTCCAGCGGCCGTCGGCCACGGCCGTGGCCGGCGTCAGCGTCACGGTCAGCGAGCCGGAGGCCGAGGCATAGACGGAGGTGAAGACGTTGGTCGCGCCCGCGGTCACCACGACGGACGTCGCGGCCGGCGTGAGATACCCGTCCACGGCGCCGAAGGAAACCTGGTAGGTGCCCGCATTGAGGCCCGTGCGCACGCTGCCGCTGACGTTCGTGGTGCCGGCGACGATCCACCGCCCCGCGTTCGTCGCGGCCGCCGGCGAGAGCACGACGCGGATGGCGCCGGGCACGGCCGAATCGCCGAGGAACTGCATGGCCTTGGTCATCACGGTCGCGCGGGTTTCCGCGTTGGTGATGGTTTCGAACGGGAAGCCCATCACGACGGTGCGGTAGGTGGCGTTGCTGTACTGGACGATCGCGCCGCTGGTGCCCGCGGCGCTCGCGCCGTACACCGCGGCGGTGACGCCGCCGCTGCCGACGCGCAGCACGTCGGGATAGTTCGCCGCGTAGACCTGCGGCAGCAGGTTCGTGTAGTTGAAGGCGATGGAGACGCCGTTGAGGAAGCCGCCGGCCGTGCCCGTGACCTGGCCGGTGGCGCCGCTGTCGGCCGAATAGACCGCGCGCAGCACGTTGGTGAAGAAATTCACGTCCGCGGCCGAGGACACCCCCGCCCGGCCCAAATCCCAGCCGATTTCCGCGCCGGAAACGAACAGCCGGCCGCCGGCGTTCAGGTAGGCCGTCGCGGCGGTCTGTTCGGCGGAGCCGAAGGTCTCGTCCACCGTGGATTCCTCGCCCAGGATCCAGACGACCTTGGCGTAGTTCGTCAGCAGCGCCGACGAGACGAGCGCGGCGCCGACGTAGTCGAAGGTCTGCCCCGCCGCCGCCAGCGCGAGGCCGTGTTCCTTGACGTAGTCGAAGTGGTTGATCATCCGCGGCCGCACCAGCGTCACGTTGCCGTTGAGGCCGTTGGCGAAGTAGCGCGTCGGCGCCAGGCCCGCGTCGTTGCGCGTGAAGCCGTCCACGACGAGCACGCCCGCCTTGGCGCCGCCGGAAGTCACGCGCACGCCGGCCACGGCGGAATCGAACGACTCGCCGCCGGCGTTCGTCGCGCAGACCTTGAAGAAGATCGTCGCGCCCGCGTTCAGGTTGGTGACCACCTTGTTCGTGGCGCTCGCGCCGGAGACCGGGATGGGATTGCCGAAACCCTGGCCGTCCGTGGAGGTATAGAGGACGAAGCCCTGCGGCAAGCCGCCGCTGGCGGCGTCGCGCGCGGGCATGGCCCACGACACCGTGACCTGGCCGCTGCCGGAATTGACCGCCTTGAGGTCCGTCGGCCGATCGGGCGCGTTGGTGTTGACGATGCCGCTGGCGTAGTAGCCGGCCAGGTGCTTGATCAGGCCGCGCGCGGTCGCGCGCGCCAGCCATTCGCGGCCGGCGGGCAGCTTCAGCACCGCGCAGTCGTTGGAGTTGTCGTGGAACGCCACTTCGTTGATCGTGGTGTCCATCTTGAGGAACACGCTGGAATTGTAGATTTCGCCGTAGGTGCTGCCGTAGAGATAGCCGGTGCGCGTGCTCCAGCTGGGGATCACGCTGTTCGTGCCGGCGCGCAGGTCGACGTTGCACTGGCGGGCCAGCGCGGCGGCGAGGTTGGTCTGCGCGGCGTAAAGGGACGGATAGCCGGACTGGATGCGCGTGTCGTAGAGGCCGATGGCGCCGCGGCCGGTGCCGTCGCCGGCGTTGGAGTGGAAGCCCACGTAGACCCGCTGCCAGCGCGCCGCGTCGTTGGAGCGGCACATGTAGGCCGCCATGCGCGCGGGCTGGCCGATGTTGTCGCTGCGGTCGTCGTAGCCGGCCAGGTCGTAGAGCGTGGCGTCCATCCCCTGCCCCATGGACTTGATGGTCCAGAAGCGGCCGGATTCTAGTTCCGATTCGAAGCCCGAGATCCCGGCCGTGCCGCGCGCGACGTTGCCGCGCCCGTTGCCGAAGCGGATGGCGTCGGCGAAGACGGACGAGCCCTCGGCGCCGCCGGGCGCGTAGTTGCCGATGTTCACGCAGCCGTTGGTGCCGGCTTCGAAGTGGTAGTTGCCCAGCCAGACCCAGCCGCAGCCGACGTCGCGGTGGTTCACGCGCACGTCCGTCACGCCGCCGGAATGGTACACGCGGTACAGCTGGTTGGCGCGGTCGGAACCGTGGCGGACCCAGGTGTAGACCGGATATTCGCCGGCTTCGGGCAGATTCGGCCGGTAGGAGGCCCACGACGTCGAGCCGTTGGTGCTGATCGCGGCGTAGCGGTACGGCACGGCGTCGCCGGCGTTGCCGTAATAGATGGATTGCGTCGAGTTGTACCACGTGCCGCCGAAGGTGACCTTGCCGCGGGCCGTCTGGTTGGTGTCCATGTTGTCGAGCACCACTTCGTTCGTCTGGTAGCCCAGCGGCCGGATCGGGACGACCGTGCCGCCGGCCTTCCAAACCGCTTCCGCGAACCGGTTCATCTGGTCGACGTTGCCCATGTCCTCGTTCACGGCGAACAGCAGCGGGCGTTCGGGGATCCACGCGGTCAAGGCCTCGTTCGCGCCGAAGCCGTGGCCGGCGCTGGTGTAGACCACCACGCCGGACAACGGACCGGTCGGCTGGGCCGCCGCGACCTGCGGCAGGCCGGTTTCGTCCGGCGTGCCCAGCGGTTCTTCGCCGCCGCCGGTT
Source organism: uncultured Verrucomicrobiota bacterium (assembly GCA_938003985.1). Classification (GTDB taxonomy): domain Bacteria; phylum Verrucomicrobiota; class Kiritimatiellia; order CAIQIC01; family Lenti-01; genus Lenti-01. The sequence continues at coordinate 19,166 of CALKWZ010000073.1, forward strand.
TCGCCTTCGCCCCCGCCCGTCTCGCCGCCGCCTTCTTCCGCCGCGGCGCCCATCGTGCCTTTGGTCAGGATCGTGCCGTTGTAGCCGACGGCCACGAACTGGTCTTCGGCATAGCTGATGCCGCGCAGGAGATTCGTCGTGCCGGAGGTTTCCGCCTCCCAGGTCAGGCCGTCGGTGGAACTCCAGATCGACCCGTTGGCGCCCGCCGCCTTGAACAGGCCCGAGCAGTAGGCCGAGCGGTAGAAATAGACGCTGTTGGTGGTGAAGCTCCAGGAAAGCCCGTCGGAGGAACGCAGGATCCGCTGGTTGCCCACGGACACGTAGTAGCCGTTGCCGTACGTCACGTCGGAAAGATACTGGGAGGTGCCGGACGTGCGCGGCGTCCAGCTCAGGCCGTTGCTCGACGTCAGGATCAGGCCGCTCTGGCCGACGATGACGAAGAGCGGGGATTCCGCGGACGCTTCGTTCGTGTCGCCCGCGTTCACGAAGTCCATGCCGTAGCCCACGCCCTGCAGCGACGCGTTCGTGCCCGACGCCACCGCCGACCAGGTCGCGCCGTCGGTCGAGCGCACGATCGCGCCGCCGTCGCCGCAGGCCACGTACGTGCCGTTGCCGTAGGCCACGCCGCGGAACAGCGCGTTCGTCGGCGAGGTCCGCGACGTCCAGTCGAGGCCGTTGGTGGAGGTGACGATGGCGCCGCTTTCGCCGACGACCACCCACAGCGGGCCGTCGCCGTTCACGTTCATCAGCAGGCCGCTCTTGCCGCTGCTGCGGGCGGTCCAGTCGATGCCGTTGGTGGAGGTGTAGAGCGCCCCGCCGGCCCCGCTGGCCACGTGCAGGCCGGCGCGACTGCCCACGCCGTAGAAATTCGCCGTATGGGCGGACACGCGGTTCGTCCAGGGCGCGGTCGCCGAGGAACCGCCGGTCTCGCCGGGATCCGGATCGGGCGGCGGCGCCGCGCCCGCGCCGAACTTCTCGTCGATCAGCTGCCAGAGTTCCGTCTTGCCGGTGCCTTGCGTGAGGTTCCAGATGCCGATGCCGCCCATCCCCTTCGTATTGGACAGGTCGTACTTCATCCCGAGGCTGGCGACGTCGTCGTAGAAGCACTGGTAGGCGGTGCTGTTGGAGACGTAGACGTAGTACGGCACGCTGCCGTTGTTGTCCCATTTCTTGCCGTACTTGGCGGCTTCCGATTCGCAGGCGCCGTAGGTCAGCGCGGCGGAATAGGCGCTGCCGAGGCTGGCGGCGCCGAGGTTCGTGCTGGCGGCGGCCCAGCGGCGCCCGTAGTACGGCACGCCCAGCATCAGTTTGTTCGTCGCGATGCCCTTCCCCAAATAGTAGTTCATGGAGTAGTTCACCGAGCACCACGAGCTGGCGCCGATCCACTGCGCGCTGCTGGTCAGCGGCGCCACCGGGCCCGGCGTGCCGCTGCCGGAATAGTAGTAGTCGTAGCCCATGACGATCGCGTAATCCATGCCGAAGGCGGCGTAGTTGGACACCGCGAAGTTCGCGTACCAATCCACCGACGGCAGCGCGATCGAGATCTCGTAGTTCGGATTCGCCGCGTGGAACCGCGTCGTCAGGTTGCTCATGAAGGTCGTCAGCGCCGCCGTCGCGCCCGTCCACGAGCCCACGCCTTCGAAATCGATGTTCACCCCGTCGCCGTCGCCGGGCAGCGTGCGGTTGGTCATCGCGATCAGCAGCTGGGTGATCAGGTTGCTGCACGCGACGGAATTCGTCAGGAACCGGTGCGTGGCGGCGTCGCCGAACAGCGTCGCCGTCAGCACGACCTTCACGCCGTTGCTGTGCGCCCACTCCACCACGGGCGACGTGCCCCACGAGCCCATGCTGTCGGCGTTGCCGTTGGTGGAATTCACCGCATAGGAGAAGTAGGCGATGGTCGTCAGGTTCGTGTACTGGTAGTTCTGGATATCCGTCATCGTCGCCCAGGACGGATGCCAGCCCAGCACGCGCTTGCCCGCGGCGATGGCCTTGGGCGCCGCCAGCGGCTGGACGGTCGGCTTGGGCTGCCGGGACGGCTTGGCGGTCGGATCGAAATCGGTCGGCGTTTCGCCTTGGTGTTCCTCGAAGGCGATCTGGAGCGGGCTCTTCCAGTCGGCCAAATATTCCGGCACGACGAAGGCGGCCTGCTCGGCCTCCTCTTCCGTGGCGCCCATTTCAAGCGCGGTCGCTTTCGCCAGGCTGCGCGCGCGCGCCACGGCGGGCGACGTTTCGGCGACGTCCGGAATTTCCGGCAGAGCCACGTCCACGCCCGTTTCGTCCCAGGCATCTTGCCCCGCCACCTGGTTTTCGGTACCGGCCGGGACCGGTTCGTCCAGACCTTCCGCCCGCCCGCCGGCCAGCGTTAGACAAAAGAACAGCCCGCCCAATACGCCCACGTGAATGCGCCGATTCATAGTAACGAGAATCGTCACAAAGCCCGGTTGCGGCGTCAAGCGCGGGGTGTCCTGAAATCGACATTTGGTTTTTGTTAAATCTGGGCCAGAAGCCCATTTTATGTTTGCCAACCGGCGGCGTGCAGAGCGAGGATTTCCCGCGTGATGGCGGCACGCCAGGTCGGGATCGGGTTTCCCGGCCATTCACGGCGAGCCGGCATTGCCCTAACGGAGGTCGCATGAGTGCTCGGTGGGTTCGCTCGTTGCTGGTGCTGTTCGTTCTCTTCTCCTTCGGTCTTTCTTCGGCCTTCGCGGCCAAGAGCAAAGCCAAACCCAAGGCCCAGGAAGCTCCGCCTCCGGCCGCCGTCGAAACGGAAACCGCCGGCCTGCCTCCGGCCGAATTGACCGTGGGCTTCCAGGTCCGCGATTCCGAAACGGAAGGCATCGGCGACCTGCTCGTGCCGGTTTGGAATCCCGGCGGCACCGGTCTGCTGTTCCTCAATCCCCGCACGGCCATCGTCGACCACGACGAACAGGAAGGCAACCTCGGCCTCGGCTATCGCCAACTCCTGCCCAAGCTGAACACGATCCTCGGCGCCAACCTTTACTACGACTACCGCGACACCGGCTCGTTCAACTACGACCAGTGGGGCTTCGGCCTGGAACTGCTCAGCCCCTGGGTCGACGCGCGCGCGAACTACTACGATCCCGACGACAAGCGCAACGTGGTCGCCAGCGAAACCCAGACCACCGTCAGCCAGACCGTCCGCACGTCGTCCGCATGGCGCGATCCGTACGCCGAAGACCACTACGTCCTCCAGGACTTCGTCACGACCCGCACCCTGACCACGTCCACCAGCACCAAGACCTTCGAGCAATACGAGCAGGCCCTCGGCGGCTACGACTGGGAAATCGGCCTGCGCCTGCCCATCCGGTCCGACCACGTCGAAGCCCGGCTGTTCGGCGGCTACTACGACTTCGACCGCGATTTCGGCGACGATGCCCGCGGCTGGAAAACCCGCGCCGAACTGCGCGTGCGCAACAGCCTCTTCCTGGATGCCGGTCTGTACGAGAACGAAGACCTGACCGGCAGCGACTGGTTCGCCGGCGCGCGCTGGTCCACCCCGCTGGATCTCGGCCAACTGGCCCGCGGCCGCAATCCGTTCGGATCCGCCAAGGCGCGCCTGCGCGGCGAACCCCGCGCCGCTTCCGCCCGCTTGACCGAAATGGTCCTGCGCGATCCGCAGGTCCGCCTCGAGCAGTCCAAGTTCCTCGAAAACAAAGCCCTCCAGCAGGACGGCTCCAGCTCCAGCCAAAGTTCCTCCGGCCAAACCTTCGTGCTGCTGCCCGACGTGCAGTTCGTGCACGGCGATGCCGGCGTGTCCGGCGACGGCACCGCGGAGCGGCCCTTCACGACCATCCAGCAGGGCGCCAACGCCGTCTACGGCTCGCGCAACGTCTACGTCTACAACGCGTCCGGCCCCTACAACGAGAACGTCGTCCTGCTGCCGGACACCACCCTCTGGGGCAGCGGCAGCCTGATCCTCGGCTACGGCGGCAAGACGTTCGGCAGCGGCATCCACCCCATCGTCGACGGCCTCAGCCGCGGCCCCGCCATCACCATGGCCGACCGCACCACCGTCCGCGGCATGGGCGTCCGCAACACGGAGCAAGGCGGTCCCGACCAAATGGTCATCCTCCCCGGCCTCCCCACCTACAACGTCCGCCGCGTCGGCATCTACGGCGCCGACGCCACCGACCTGACCATCCTCGACAGCATCGCCATGGGCAACGAGATCGGCGTCCTGCTGGGCCGGGTCGGCGATTTCCGCCTGACCTACCGCAATAACCAGGCCTCGCAAAACGACGTCGACGGCTTGCAGATCTGGGCCGATGGCGCCGGCGGCGGCCTCTTCGACGCGGACGTTTCCGGCAGTTCCTTCGATCAAAACGGCAATTCCGGCCTGTTGCTTTCCGCCAACGGCTATGGCGGTTCCTTCGTCCGCATCCGCGATTCGCAGGCCTTGGACAACCCCGGCGCCGGCTTTCAATCGATCCAGCAGAACTCGTCGTTCGCCATGGCCCTGCTGTCCGGCCTGAACGCCCACGGCAACACCATCGGCATCCAGAGCGTGCAGGACAACGTCGATTTCGCCCTCGCCAACATTTCCGACAGCGCCGCGAACGACAATCTGGCGTTCGGCATCCAGAACGTCCAGAATGCCGGCTTCGTTTCCGTCGGCGTCATCGGCATGCCGAACGGGCTGGACACGCTGGCGTCGAGCCTGGCTTCGCTGATCGGGTTCCCGCTCCCGCCCGAAGTCGGCATGTTCTTGGCCCCCTCCGGCCCCGTCACGGCCAACGGCAACGGCGTCTTCGGCGTGCAGTCCATCATCACGGCCGATTCCGGCCTGGCGTTGGGAGCGCTCTTCGACATCACCGCCAACAACAACGGCGTCTTCGGCATCCAGGCGATCAACCAGAGCCCCAACGGCGTCGCCGTCGGCCTGGCCGGTTCGTCCCAGAACCTGCGGGAAATCCTGCGGCTCGGCGACAGCGTCGCCGGACTCTTCGGCCTCGATCTGCCGCTGACCATCCCCGGCGGCGGTCACATGGAAGCGAACGGCAACGGCGCCGGCGGCTTCATGATGCAGACCATCGGCGACAGCGCCGCCATCAATGCCGTGGTCGGCCTGGAAACCCTCGGCAACGGCGGCTTCGGCACGATGCTGGGTACGTATTCCGACAGCCTCTCCATCGCCGCCCTGGCCCGCCTGTACACGGCGGAAAACGTCGGCGCCGGCCTCCTGTTCGACGTCTACGGCCTCGACGTCGGGGCCATCGGCCTCCTGGCCGACGTCTTCGCCGACGTCAACGGCGACAGCGGCATCACCGCCTCCGTCGACAGCCCCAACGGCTTCGCCGTCCTCGCGTCCCTCTCCACCGACGTCCTGCGCCCCCTGGGCGATTCCCTGGGCGAGATGTTCCTCGGCGCGCCGCTCGACGTCCCCGGCGCCCCCTTCGGTCCCGTGGTGGCGTCCGGCAACCTCGGCAACGGCTTCACCGCCAACGTCACCGGCAACGACTTCGCGGCCGCCGTCCTGCTCGACACCTGGGCCGACGGCAACTCCAACAACGGGTTCGATCTCACCGTCGCCTCCGCCAACGGTCCCTCGATCGCCGCCATCCTCTCCAGCGACGTCGTGCTGAACCTGGTCAACGACATGGGCGTGCTGCCCGAGCCCATCGTCTTCGATCCGCTCGGCTACGTCTCGGCTTCCGGCAACGGCGCCAACGGCATCGTGCTCAACCAGAACGGCAACGACGGCGCCTACGCCATTCTCGCCGGCATCCGCGCCGACAACAACGTCCTCGGCGACGGCATCCAGGCCTCGCTGACCTCCGCGGCCGGCGACGCCTACGCCATCCTGGTCGACGCCGACGCGGCCGGCAACGGCGACGACGGCATCGATCTGAGCCTCGCCGCCGACGGCTACGCCATCAGCGCTCTCCTGTTCTCCGACGTGGACGACAACGTCGACGACGGCCTCCACCTCGTCCAGAACAGCGCCAACGCCGATGCGTTTTCCTTGTTGGCCAACACCGAGGCTTGGAGCAACGGCGGCGTCGGCTTCTGGGCCGACGTGACGGCGCCCAACGGCGACGCGGCCATTTGCGCCACCGAAGTCGAAGCCAACTACAACGACGGCCGCGGCGCCCGCTTCACCCTCGCGGCCGGCGACGAAGCCGCCCTGCTGGTCGGCACCAACGCCCTGCCGCTGTTCGACATGGAATTCAGCGGGTTCCTCGGCGCCAGCATCCTCGATACCTTCTGGGACGTGATTCCGCAGGGCTCGGCCGAGTTCAACAACAACGGCGGCGGCGGCCTGTACGCCGACCTGACCAGCACCGGCGGCAACGTCTGGCTGGACGTCGACGGCGCCGAAGCCTCGATCAACGCGAACAACGGGTTCAACGTCACGCTGAACGCCTTGGCCGGCGAAATCGCCAGCTTCTTCGGCCAAACCACGGCCGACAACAACGGCAACAGCGGCGTCAACCTGACGCTCAACGGCGCCGGCCCCATGGCCTCGGCCTGGTTCGACGCGGTCGGCACCAGCGGCAACGGCGGCAACGGCATCACCGTGGACGACACCTACAACGGCACGGTGCACGTCGGCGGCCAGTACCTGGTTTCGCAGAACAACGTCGGCAACGGCGTGCGGCTGGTCCTCTCGGGCCTGGGCGGCGTGCCGGTGATCGACTTCGGCGGCGGCCTCCTGGGCAGCGTCGGCCAGAGCTCGATCTTCGGCAACGGCAACCGCGACTTCCGCTACAACAACGGCGGCGGTGCCACGGCCATGGCCGAAAACAACTGGTGGGGCACGGTCGCCCCCGTCGCCGGCCAGTTCGCGGGCAGCGTCGACCGCACGCCTTGGCTGCTGACCGATCCGAACGCGCCGTAAGGCCGCGCAACGCGCACCCGCAACGAACGGGGCCGGGCAATCGCCCGGCCCCTTTCTTGTTCCGCTGCGCGCCGAAATCTCAGCCGGCCGCCGTCCCGATCTTGGAGCCCAGCGCCGCCTCGGCGATGCTGCGCCCGTCGCGCAGGCGCGGCGTCACGCGCGGCACCCACATCATGCGCCGCTTGGCCCGCAGCACCATGTGGTGGTCCGGCAGGAAAAAGAAAATCCCGTCGAGCACCCCGGCCAGCCAGAACACCGGCGCGAACGCGGCGAAAACGGCCGCGGCGCGCTTCAGCCGCCGCACGTCCAGCGCCGCCGGTTCGCAGGAGGCCGGAATCAGCCCCGCGAACAGTTCCGCCAGCAGGTTCGCGAATTCGGTGAAGAACCGGCCGTAGCCGCTCGTTTCCTGCACGTCGAACCCGTCCTTGAGCACGTCGAAGAGTTCCGCCGGCGTGAAGCCCGGCCGGACCAGCGGCCGCGTGGGATCCGTCAGGCCCGCCCATTTCCGGAACAGCTCCACCAGCGTGCGCCGCTTGCGCCGCACGTGCAGGATCAGCCGCGTCCGCGACCGCATGACCCGATGCAGTTCGGCCATCAGCTCGGCGGGTTTCTCGACGTATTCGAGCAGATCGCTGGCCACGATGGCGTCGAAGGCGGCATCTTCGAAGGGCAACTGCGGCAGATCCGCCAAATGGATGCGCCCCACGCCCGCTTCCGCCAGCAGCTCCGCGTGCGTCTCCCCCGCCGCCAGGCTGCTCCAGGATGCCCCGCCGCCGCCGCCCGCGTTCTGCATGGCCACGCCCAAGGCGTCGTCCGCCGTCGTCTCCAGCACTTCCTGGCCGTTGATTTTGTCCAGCAGGCGCATCGACCGCGCCAGCAGCTTGCGGCGCAAAGGCGACCGCAGGAAAATCTTCATCCGCAACTGGACGACGTCCGCGGTGACGGCACTGGTGGCTTCGGCGCTCATTACGCCCCGGAATATGCCATCGCCGCCCCCGGTTTGTCCAGCCCGCGCCGCGCGGCGCCGCGCCAACGACCCAACTTCGGCCTTGTTTTCCCCCCGGCCTTGCCGCATGCTTTCGATCCAAATTCGGTGAGCGCATGATTCTCCGCCACTTGCTGTTGCCCGACATCCTCGATCTCGTCGAATCCGGCCGTCTCAACGACGTCCGCGAGTTCCTGGCCATGCAGCCGGCGCCGGAGATCGCCGAATTGCTCACCGCCCTCGAAGACAAGGACCGCGTCCTGCTGTTCCGCCTCCTGCCGCGCCATCTGGCCGACGAAGTCTTTTCCCTCCTCGAACTGCCGTTCCAGGACCTGCTGCTGAAAAACATGGCGCAGGAAGAAGTCCGCCAGGTGCTTTCGGGCCTGTCGCCCGACGACCGCACCGCGCTGTTCGAGGAGCTGCCCGCCCGCGTCACCAAAGGCCTGCTCGGCCTGCTGGACGACCAGGACCGCAAGCAAACCCTGACCCTGCTCAGCTATCCCGAAGGCAGCGTCGGCCGCCTGATGACCGACCGCTACGTCACGGTCGAGCCCGGCTGGACCGCCGCCCAGGCCCTGGCGCATCTGCGCCGGGTCGGCACCGATTCCGAAACCATGACGATGATCTACATCGTCGACGAGAAGGGCCGCCTGACCGACGACCTGCGCCTGCGCAAGATCATCCTCGCGCCGCCGGAAACGCCCGTCGCCGATTTGCTGGACGGCCACTATGCCTCGCTCCACTCCCTCCAGGACCGCGAGGAAGCCGTCCAGGTGTTCCGCAAATACGACCTCTACGCCCTGCCCGTCGTCGACGCCGACGGCGTGCTCCTCGGCATCGTCACCGTGGACGACATCCTCGACGTCGCCGAACAGGAGGCCACGGAAGACTTCCACAAGCTGGCCACGGTCAGTCCGCTGCAGATCAGCTTCAAGGACGCCACGCTCGGCCTGCTGTTCCGCAAGCGCATCGGCTGGCTGATCGGGCTGGTGGTCGTCAACATCTTCACCGGCATGGGCATCAAGATGTTCGAGGAAACCATCGTGGCCGTCGCCGCCCTGGTCGCCCTCATGCCGCTCTTGATCGGCAGCGGCGGCAACGCCGGCGCCCAGGCGGCCACCCTCGTCGTCCGCGCCATCGCCACCGGCGAAATCGGTTCGGGCGACTGGTGGAAACTGCTGCTGCGGGAAATCGGCGTCAGCACCGCCATCGGCCTGGCCATGTCCTGCGCCGCGTTCTTCCTGGGCTGGGCGCTCGGCGATCTGCGCGTCGCGCTCGTGGTCGCCATCAGCATGACCACCGTCGTGATCGCCGGCAGCCTCATGGGCACCGTCTTGCCGATGGTCCTCAACCGGCTCAAGCTCGATCCCGCCACCGCCAGCGTGCCGCTGATCACCTCCATGGCCGACATCCTCGGCGTGCTGATCTATTTTTCCATCGCCAACGCCGTGCTGCGGTTCGTGCACCTGCCCGCGACCTGATCCGAAAGGAATCCCCCATGCAGATCCGACTGACCTCCGGTACCGTTTTCCTCCTCGCCGCGCTCTTCGCCGCCGGCGCCGCCGCCCAGCAACGCATCGAATTCCAGCGCCAGAAATTCGACCGTTCCCGGTTCGAGCGGGCCGGACAATCCGCCGAGCCGGCACCGGCGCCCGCCGCGCCGGCCGCCGAACCCGTCGGCACGTGGCCCCCGCCGGTTGCCGCCGGGACTCCGGCCCCCATGGCCACGGAAACGCCCGCCCCGGCGCCGACGTCCGAATTCGGAACCCCGGCGCCGGCATCCGAGTTCGGCGCCCCGGCCGCGCCGGCCGCCGGCGCCGCTCCCGGCGGCGCGTTCCCAGCCGGCCCGCCGCCGTCCTATCCCGCCGGCGCCACGCCCGAGGAACGGGCCGCCATCGACGCGCCGCTGTTCGACCAAGTGCCCAGCAAATGGTTCAACAACGCCAAGGACTACCCCGAACTGCGCGAACTGCAGAAAAAAACCGGCGCCTGCATGCTCGTCTATTTCAAGAATCCGTCCGTGCCCAACGAAAAGGGCCTGTGCAGCTGGTTCGAGAAAAGCATCACCACCGACATCGACTGGCGCAAGGCGATGAAGTACTTCATCAAACTGGAGATCACCCTGCCCGGGCCTTCCGCGGTGCGGGATTTGGTCGACCAGTTCCGGGTGATGCGCACGCCGTCCATCTTCGTGGTCAAACCCGGCGAGACGATGCCGTTTCGCCTGATGGTGTTCGAGTATCCCGAAGGCGGCGGCCGGCCCAAGCCCGTCGAAGTGCCGGTCGTGCTCGAGGCGCTCAAGGGGCGCTGCACGCCGGCCTACCAGACGCTCTTCTAGGCCGCATGGGCGGCGCCGTCCAGTTCCGGGCCATCGCCCGCCTCGCCGCGCTCGAGGCCATCCGCCGGCCCGTCTTCCTGCTCGTCAGCCTGTCCGTGCTCGTCGGCATCGTCGCGCTGCCGCTGCTGCTCAACTACACCCTGGGCGATTCCGCCCGCATGGTACGCGACAGCGCCCTCGCGCTCTATTTCGCCGGCGGCCTGCTGCTGGCCGCCCATGCCGCCGGCGAGGCGCTTGCGCGCGAACTGCGCCGCGGCACCGCCGCCGCCGTGCTGGCCAAGCCCGTTTCGCGCGCCACGTTTTTCCTCGCCAAGACCGCCGGCGTCGCCGGCGCGCTGTTCCTGTATTCCCTCGCCGCCTGGGCCGCCGCGCTGCTGGCCGCGCGCGCCGGCGCCGACGACCTGCGGCTCGACTGGGCCGCCGAGGGCCCCGCGCTGCTGGCCGTGACGCTCGCGCCGGCCGTCGCCGGCGCCTGGAACCACCGCACCGGCCGGCCGTTCGCCTCCGCGGCGTTCTTCCTGCTGCTGGCGTTCCTGCTCGCCGCGCTGGCCGTCGCCGCGTTCTTCCCGACGCCCCTCGAACGCCTCGCGTTTCCGGCCAACTTCGCCTGGCCGCTGCTCGGCGTCGGCCTGCTGCTGTACTTCGCCCTCGGCATGGCCGTCGCGCTGGCCGCCGCGCTGGCCACGCGCCTGCCGGTCACGCCCGTGCTGCTGCTCTGCGCGGGGCTGTTCCTGTTCGGCCTGATGGCCGACTACTTCCTCGGCCCGCACCTGGCCGATTCCTGCGCCGCGCGCGCCGCCTACGCCCTCCTGCCCAACGTCCAGGCCTTCTGGCTGCTCGACGCCCTCGACGGCGGCGCGCACGTCCCGGCCGACTACCTCGCCGCGGCCGCCGCCTACGCCGCCGCCTGGGCCGCCGCCGCCCTCGCCCTCGGCTGCGCGTCTTTCCGCCGCCTGGAGATCGCCGGATGAGCCTTTTTACGTGCTACGTAAATCCCGCCGAACGTTTTTACGTACTACGTAAAACCCGACCCAAAGTTTTTACGTTCTACGTAAAATTTCCCCAAAGTTTTTACGTTCCACGTAAAATCCGCTAAAACCCTTTGCGTGCCATGGAAAACCCGCCCGCCATCCAAGCGACCGACCTCCGGAAAACGTTCCGCGACTTCTGGCGCCGGCCGCGCGTCGAAGCCGTCCGCGGCATTTCCTTCGCCGTGCCCGCCGGCCAGGTCTTCGGGCTGCTGGGCCCCAACGGCTCCGGCAAATCCACCACCATCAAGATGATCCTCGGCCTGCTGTTCCCCACGGCCGGCCGGCTGGACGTCCTCGGCGACGCGCCGCGGGCCGTGGCCGTCAAGAGCCGCATCGGCTACCTGCCCGAGGAATCCTATCTCTATCCCCACCTCACGCCGGCCGAAACCCTGGCGTTCTACGCCCGGCTGTTCCGCCTGCCGCGCGCCGTCGCGCGCGACCGCATCGAGCAACTGCTCGAGATGATCGGCCTGGCCCACGCGCGCAACCGCCCCGTCGGCGAATTCTCCAAGGGCATGGCCCGCCGCATCGGCCTCGCCCAGGCCCTGCTCAACGATCCGGACCTGGTCATCCTCGACGAACCCACCGCCGGCCTCGACCCGCAGGGCACGCGCCAGGTCAAGGACCTGATCCTCGCCCTCGCCGCGCGCGGCAAGACCGTGCTGCTGACGTCGCACCTGCTGGCCGACGTCGAGGACGTCTGCGCGCAGGTGGCCATCCTCTTCAACGGCCGGCTCCTCGCGCAGGGCACGCTCGATGCGCTCCTCGCGCAGAAGGACAAGACCACGCTGACGTTCCCGACTCCGGCCGATCCGGCCACGCTGCGCCAGGTGCTCGCCGCCGCGCGCGCCGCGCTCGGCGCCGACCCGGACGTCGACCATCCGCGCCAGGCCCTCGAACCTTTTTTCCTGCACGTCGTGGCAACCGCCGCGCGCGACGGCGCCGCTTCGGGCGCGGTCCCCGCCGCCCCGCTGGCGCCGTTTCTCCAGAAATAGGCTTGCCTCGCCTGCGCAAGAGTCCTATTGTCCCTCGTTTGTTTTCAAAAGCACAAGAAGGAGCAATGAATCATGGCCAAGATTGATTTTGGCGGGACGAAGGAAAACGTCGTCACGCGCGCGGAATTCCCCCTGAAGAAGGCCCAGCAGGTCCTGAAGGACGAAGTCATCGCCGTCATCGGCTACGGCGTGCAGGGCCCGGCCCAGTCGCTGAACATGCGCGACAACGGCGTCAAGGTCATCATCGGCCAGGACCCCCGCTTCAAGGGCGATTGGGCCCGCGCCATCAAGGACGGCTTCAAGCCCGGCGTCAGCCTGTTCGACGTGGAAGAAGCCTGCGACAAGGCCACCATCGTCATGATGCTGGTCAACGACGGCGCGCTGAAGTACGTCTTCCCGCGCGTGAAGCCCTACCTGACCAAGGGCAAGGCCCTGTACTTCTCGCACGGCTTCGGCTGGGTCTACCGCAAGCTGACCGGCGTCGATGCTCCGAAGGGCGTGGACGTCATCATGGTCGCCCCCAAGGGTTCCGGCACCTCCGTGCGCCGCAACTTCCTGGCCGGCGTCGGCATCAATTCCAGCTTCGCCGTCGAACGCGACGCCACCAAGCGCGCCCGCGAGCGCACCTTGGCCGTCGGCATCGCCGTCGGTTCGGGCTACCTGTTCCCGACGACGTTCGAGCACGAAGTGACCTCCGACCTCGTCGGCGAGCGCGGCGTGCTGATGGGCGCCCTGGCCGGCATCATGGAAGCCCAGTACGACGTGCTGCGCAAGAACGGCCACAGCCCCTCCGAAGCCTTCAACGAGACCGTCGAGGAACTCACCCAGAGCCTCATCCGCCTCGTGGACGAAAACGGCATGGACTGGATGTACTCCAATTGCTCCGCCACCGCCCAGCGCGGCGCGCTCGATTGGAAGCCCCGCTTCAAGAAGGCCGTCCTGCCCGTCTTCAACGCCCTGTACAAGGCCGTGAAGAGCCAGGCGGAAGCCAAGCGCGTCATCAAGGTCTGCGGCGCCGCCGACTACAAGAAGAAGCTCGACGCCGAACTGGCCGTCATGGGCAACTCCGAGATGTGGCGCGCTGGCGCGGCCGTCCGCTCCCTGCGCCCGCACGAGAAGGCCAAGACCAGCACGGTCGGCATCAAGGGCCGCGGCAAGAACTAAGGTTCCCCCGCCCCCTCCGCCCGCCGGGTTTTCCCGGCGGGTTTTTTCATGCCCCGCCGCGGCCGGCGCAAGTCGGCGGACTACTTCGCGGCGCGGCCGGCCCGGATCGCCGCCACCACGCCTTCGGCCATTTGCTTGCGGACGTCGGCCGGCACGCCGGCCACGTCGGCCGCCAGCGTCCCGTCGCGCGCGACGGCGAACATCCGCGGCAGCTTGCCCACCCCGAACGCCACGGCGGCCTTGTGGCGGGGATCCAGCAGCACGTCGATCGGCAAGGCCCGGTCCTGCTGTTCCAGGAACCGCGCCAAGGCGAAGCCCGCATTCTTCGGACAAACCAGCACCAGATAGAAACGGATTTGCCCGCGCAGCGCCGGCCGGTCCGCCACCTTCCGGGCCACTTCCACGAAGGCCGCCACGGCCGGATCGCCGGTTTCGGCTTCCGGATCCACGAACAGCAGCGCGGCCGCCGACCGGCGCGCGTCGGGATATTGCGGATCGGTGCCGTAGACTTCGGCCAGGAATTTGTAGCTGTCGCCGGCCGAGGTCAGCAACGTCGGGGCGGGCGCCGGTGCGCCGATCCGCACCGGGGGCGCCGCGACCGCCGCGCCGGCGACGAAAACCAATCCCCATCCGATCCACCGCGCCAGTTTGCTTTTCATGATGCCCTCGGCCTTTCTTCTTCTTCATCATCGCACGCGCCGCCGGCCGCGGCAAGCATGGGCCGCGCCGCGATCGCCGCCGCCGCCAGATTCAACCCGGCCACCAATCCCAGCGTCGTTTGCGTGCCCAGGACCGGAATGGCCCACAACCCCGCCAGCAAAGCCGCCGCGCACGAGCCGGCCAGATCCACGGCATAGACGATGCCGACGGAATGCCGGCCCGCCGGCCGCCCGGCCAGATAGATCCGGTTGGCGACGGGAAATTCGTAGCCCGCCAGGCCGCCCAGCATCGCGGCCCACGCCAAAAACGCGATTTGCAGGCCGGTCCCCGCTCCGGCGCCCGCCGTTTCGATCCCGCGCAGGAACGGAATCGCCGCCGCGCCGCCAACGGCCACGAGCAAATGGATCGCCGCCAGCGTGCCCGGCCCGGCGCGCGCGAGGCGGCGCGTGGCCAGCGCCGCGCCCGCGGCCATGCCGGCCATCAGCGCGGCCAGGATCCGCGCGAGCTTGTAGTAGAGAAAACCGCACTGGGCCTGGAACGCGATCAGCAGCGCGAGTTCCCCGGCCATGAGCGAGAAGCTGCCGAGGCCCATGCCCCACGCGCCGAGGCGCGGCGTCCGCCGGCCGCGCACGGAAAACGCCATGGCCAGCGCGACGGCGACCGCCGCGGCCGCGCCCCAGGGCCACGTCGTTTCGCCGAGGCGAGTCGCCGCGGCCGCCGCGCGCGGATGGAACGAGCGCAGCCAGTAGGCCAACTGGTACTGGCACGCGATCGGCCGGCCGTCGCGGTTGATCTGCGCGGCGGTCTGGGACTCGAACGCCGCGCGCACCTTTTCGATGCGGTCGGTTTCCAGCCGCAACCGGATCGCCGGCGGGATCGCGAAGTCGTTGTCCAACCCGCGCTGCTCGTAGCGCGCGAGCCATTCGTCCGCGGCCGGCGGCGGCGCGGGTTCGGCCGTCGCCAAATAGAGGATCTCGTAGTCGGGCAGCAGCGCCACCGCCGCGAATTCCGCGCTCAACGTCCGGTAGATCGAAGCCCCCAGCCGTTCCAGTTCCGGGCCGAGATAGTCCGGCGCGAACGCCAAGCGCACCGCCAGCACCCCGCCCGGCGCCAGATGCCGGCGGACGTCGCGGAAGAATTCCCGGACGTAGTAGCGGTTGATCAGCGTCGTGGCCGGATTGGGCAGGTTGACGAGCACGACGTCGACGTTGCCCGGCGCCGCGCGTTTCAGGAAATGCCGGCCGTCGTCGAACGCGACGTGCACGCGCGGATCGGCCAGCGCCGCGCGGCGCGCGGCGCCGCCGTGTTTTTGCGCCAGCGCGATCCAGGCCGGATCGAGTTCGACGTAATCCACCCGTTCCGGCGCGTGCTTCAGGATCTCGCCCAGGACGCCGTTGAAGCCGCCGCCGATCAACAGGACGCGGCGCGGCGCCGGATGCGCGAGCAACGCCAGGTGGGCCAGGTTTTCGCTGGCCTGCGGCTCGTTTTCGGCCCCCAGCAGCAGCCCGTTTTCGTGGTAGTTGAGCTGGCGGTCCAGCGCCGTGACCGCCAGATGGCCGTAGATGGATTGCCGCGACTCCACGAGGACCTGCCCCGGAAAGCGCCAGGCCTCCAGCCGGCGGCCGATCCGCTCGCCGCGGAGCGCCGCGGGGGCCAGCGCCAGCAACGCCGCCACCAGCGCCAGGCGCAGCCCGATGCCGCGCCGCCCGCCGACGGCGCACAAGACGTAGCCGGCCGCCACGTTCAGGAATCCCAGCCATCCCACCACCCGGACGGGATCGAGAACCACCCCAATCCAACTGAAGAGCAGCCCGCCCAGCACGAAGCCGGCCGTTTCGAAGGCGTAGCCGCAACCCGCCGAACGGCCCGGCTCCGGCGAATGCCCGGCCTCCCACGCGCGGACCCCGACGGCGAATTGCCGGCCCAACCCGAAACACAGCGGCGCCAGCGCAACGAACGAAAACGCCATGGCCGGCAACAAATCCGGCACGGCTCCCGGCAGCGTGCCCAGCAGGCTCCGGCTGGCCCGGATCAGCAAGAACACGGCGGGCAACGCCGCCGCCGCCCAGAGATGGGCCAGCGCCAATGAACGCGGCGCTTTCTCCGCCCGGCCGATCCGCCCCCCGAACCCGGCGCCCAGCGCGCTCCAGAACAGCCAGCCGAACAAGGTCCAGCCGATGAAAAACTCGTTGCCCGAAAAGACGAACGCCAACTCCCGCACCAGCAGCACCTGGCCGACCAGCGCGGAAACGCCCAGCGTCACGAACGATCCTGCCACGGCCCGGTTCATGGCATCATCCTACCCCCGCCGCGGACGCAGGCCAACCCGAAACGAAACGGTTGACCAGAATCCCCTTTTTTCGGTCGCAGAGGCTTTAATCAAATCGTTATCTTCTTCCTTACCCCGCGAGGCATTCCATGAATCACCATAACTCTCCACGCTCCCTTTTCCGCGCGCTTTTCGTCTATGCGTGGACGGTTTTCAGCGCCACCGGCGCTTGGGCCGCGGACATCCTCGCCGAGGATTTCGCCACGCTGACGGACACGGCCCTTCCCGCGGGCTGGACCAGCAGCAAGCCGTCCGACTTGGATTACACGGGCGAACCCTTCGTTGGCGTCGCCGCGCCGGCGTTCAAATTTTCGGCCACCGGCAACACCCTCACCAGCCCCGCGTTCGCCACGGGCGCGGCCAGCGTCCAGTTCTGGGCCTACGGCAACGGCGGCGCCGGCAGCACGATCGCCGTCGAGGGTTTCTCCGGCGGATCCTGGGCGACGCTCGACTCCGTGTCCATCGCCCAGAACGACGGCACCTACACCGTGACCGTGCCGGCGGCGACCACCCAGTTGCGCTTCACCTTCACGAAAGTCGTCAATTGCGCTTTCGACGACGTCGTGGTCCAAGGCGCCGGCGAAGACCCCAACCTGTCCGCGCCGGCCACGCTGGTCTTCGGATCCCTCGCCCCCGGCACCGCGGCCACGCAGACGCTGGCCCTCGCGAACACCGGCGCGTCGAACGTCCTGAACCTGACTTCGTTCAGCCCCGCCAGCGGCGACACCGCGAAGTTTTCGGTCGGCGCCCTGCCCGCGTCGCTTGCGCCCGGCGTTTCGACGAACATCCGCGTGGTCTACACCCCCGGTGCCGTCACCGGCGTCGCGCATTCCGCAACCTTCAACCTGATTTCCAGCGATCCTTCCACGCCCACGAATCCGATCGTTTTCTCCGGTTCCACCGTCGGCGCGTCGCTCACCATCTCGAACATCCAATACAGCGTTTCCGGCGCTTCCCCCCAGGCCGGCAACCGCGTGACCATTTCCGGCATCGCCACCTATGCCGATCCCAGCGGCTACGCCCTCGCCGATGCCGGCGGCGGACCGTGGAGCGGCATCTACGTGAACGACCTCTACCACCGGCCCAATCCCGGCGACCACGTCCGGCTCAACGCCCTCGTGCAGGAATCCAGCGGGCTGACCCAGCTGACCACCGTCTCGAACTACGTCGTGCTCGCCACGAACCAGTCCGTGCCCGTGACGACCATCCGCGGCAACCAGCTCGCCACCGAGGCTTATGAAGGCGTGCTCGTCCGGATCACCAATACCGTCGTCCAAAACACCAATTACAGCGGCGGCAAAACCTATTGGCAGGTCTCCGACGGCTCCGCCAGTTTCCTCGTCGGCACCCGCGCGCCCTACCGCTACGTCTGGACCAACAACGCCCGGCTGACCGCCATCCGGGGCCTGTCCTTCACCAACTTCATCTCGCCGCGCTTCGACGCCGATTTCGAAGGCCGCCCCGTTTTCGAATACGCCCTGCGCGGCCTCGTCATGACCCCCGAGGGCCCCCGCACCAACTGGACCGTCCACGTGCGCGACGACGAAATCCTCGCCGTCACCAACGCCGCCATCCCCGGCGTCACCAACCTCGATACGGGCGGCATCATCTATCCCGGCCTCTTCGACGTCCACAACCACCCCGCCTACAACTCGTTTCCCACCCTCATGTTCAACAACTTCCCCTACGGCCACCGCGACGAATGGGGCGAGTCGGACAGCGAATACGACGCCTGGAAATCCGTGCGCACGTCCCTGCGCACCGCGGCCAGCGACAGCACCACGGACAGCATCACCAAATACGGCGAAATCCTCGAACTCATCGCCGGCTGCGTCGCCATCCAGGGCCAGAGCAATGCGGACACGGAACATACCCATCCCGACGTCCTCCTGTTCAACGTCGAGCAATTCCCCGCCCGGACCTGGAACGACATTTTCCCGTGGACCAGCACGGTGGCCGAGCGCACCAACCTCCTCGCCAAAATCGAAGGCGGCGCCGTCAATGCCAGCATCATCCATTTGTGCGAAGGCACCGACACCGTCGCGCGCGCCCAGTTCGCCACCTGGCGCGATTGGGGCATGTTGAACGAAACCGTCGCCATCATCCACGGCGCCGCCCTGCAGGCCGCCGATTTCGCCCAGATGGGCGCCGTCGGCGCCAAGCTCATCTGGTCGCCCATGTCGAACATGAAGCTCTATGCCGGCACCGCCAACGTCAAGGCCGCCAAGCAGGCCGGCGTGACCATCGCCATTTCCCCCGACTGGACGCCCAGCGGCTGCTACAACATCCTCGAGGAACTCGGCTATGCCTGGCAATTGAACCAGACCGTCTTTTCGAACGCCTTCACGGCGCGCGAGATGACCGACATGGTCACGATCAACGGCGCCAAATGCGCCGGTCTCGACCACCGCTACGGCAAGATCGCCGTCGGCTACAACGCCGGGCTCTGCGTGATCGAAGGCGACGTCGCCGATCCCTACCTGTCCCTCATCCAGGCCCGCCCGCCCCAGGTCCTGCTGACCGTCGTGGACGGCACCCCCCGCTACGGCGAGCCCGCCCTCATGTCCGCTCTCGGCGTGGCGGGCGAAAGCGTCACCGTCAAGGGCCGGGCCAAGAAACTCAATATCGCCGTCGTCCATCCCTTCCTCGAATACAGCCAGCACACCTTCGCCACCATCCGCACCAACCTGATCGCCGCCCACGGCACGCTCGCCCCCACCGGCGAGCTCGACCGCGACGAACTCCAGTTCCTCGACTTCGCCCTCCTCCAAGGCGGCCACGAAGACGACGTCCCGCCTTTCCGCGCCGACAGCCCCTTCTCGTCCGCCCCGTCCGCCACCGTCACCAACGACGTCGGCGGCAACCTGTCCCTCGCCTTCCGCTACCAGGATTTCTGGGACAACGACACGTTCATCACCAACCTGACCCACACCATCTTCATCGCCCCCGCGCGCTACTCGAACCTGTTCGTCCAGACCATCGCCACCAACCGCGCCAACACCCCCGCCAACCAGACCGTGCCGTTCACCGTCGGCTTCCGGGACATGCACACCAACTACGTCTTCGTCTTCGAAACCCGCGACGCCCAGGGCAACGTGCGCACCACCGTTGCGACCAACGTCTTCAAGGTCAAAACCTACACCGGCGGCGATACCGACGGCGACGGCCTGCCCAACGAGTGGGAAATCGCCTATTTCGGGGGCTTTTCCAACGCCAACCCCATCGCCAACCTCGACGGCGACTGGCTGAACAACCTCCAGGAATACGTCGCCAACACCCTGCCGAACAGCTCCGGTTCCGCCTTGTCGGAAGACGTCCCGGAACCGATGCCGCTCGGCAACGACGTCTGGGAAATCCAGTCCCCCGTGCCCACGTTCACCAACCGCATCTACGACGTGTGGCGCACCACGAATTTGCTGGGCCAGATCGTCTGGACGCCGCTCAACCTCGGCCGCCCCGGCACCGCGGCCGGCACCGCCGTCGTTTTCCGCGTCACGAACGCCCTGGACGCCGCCACGTACCGCACCGGCGTCCGGATGCCCTGACCGCCGCCGAAAGGCTTTGACGCCGGCGCCGGCCGCCGCGAGAATGGCCGCATGAAACCCTGGTACGAAGCGCTGTTCGCGAACTACGCCCGGAAATACGACGCGGAGTCGTTCACCCAAGGCACCGCGGGCGAATGCGACTTCATCGAAACGGAAATCGGGGGCGACCGGTCCGTTCGGATTCTCGATATCGGCTGCGGCACCGGCCGGCATGCCATCGAACTGGCCGCCCGCGGCTATGCCGTCGTCGGCGTGGATCTGTCCACGGCGCAACTGGCCCGCGCCCGCGCCAAGGCCGCCGAGCGCGGCCTGACCGTCGATTTCCGTCCGGCCGACGCCCGCGAACTGCCGTTCGCCGCGGAATTCGATCTGGCGCTCATGCTGTGCGAAGGCGCCTTCCCGCTGATGGAGACGGACGACATGAATTTCCGGATCCTGCAAGGCGCCGCCCGCGCCCTGCGCCCCGGCGGCAAGCTGATCTTCACCACCCTGAACGGCCTCTTCCCCTTGTTCCATTCGGTGAAGGATTTCCTGGACGCGGCGGCCCGGCCCGGCCAGGCCGCCACCCTCCGCAGCACCTTCGACCTGATGACCTTCCGCGACCGCAACGTCACCGCGATCGAAGACGACGACGGCCATCGGACGGAATTGGCCTGCGACGAACGCTACTACGTCCCCTCCGAAATCGCCTGGCTGGTCAAAACGGCCGGTTTCGCCGCCCCGGAGATCTTCGGCGCCAGGTTGGGGGCCTACAGCCGCAACGATCCGCTGACGCCGGACGACTTCGAAATGCTGGTGATCGCCCGCAAATAGCCGGCGCTGCCGGAACCGGTCGCCGTCGACCTACGCCTTGCGGGCAAGGAGCTGGGCCAGGATCCGCGCGAAGCGCGGGTCCTGCTTGATGGGCGCGAAGTCGTCGTCGTCCTGCATCCATTCGGCGTCGTCGTAGCCGAGGGCGACGGCCTTTTCCAGCGCGGCGAAGGCGGCCTCGGCCTGCCCGGTCAGCGACAGGCTGCAGGCGAGATTGTACCACGCGGTCGGCGACGCGGGATCCATCTGGACCATCTGGCGGTCGGCGGCCAGGCCGTCCTGGTAGCGGCCCATTTCGGTGTAGAGGCAGCCGAGGCTTTCCACCACCGCGGGATGGTCGGGCAGGCGCGCGCGCACGCCTTCGAGGAATTCCACCTCGAGCCGGCGCGCGCGTTCCTCCGCCGCCGCGCGGGCGGCGGCGGCTTCGGCGGATTCGCCGGGCGTTTCGTCTGGACGGGTCTCCCGCATCGGCGGCCGGTCAGCTCCGCGCTTCGATGTGCACGTAGTCGGTCTTCGTCGGGCCGACGTAGATCTGGCGCGGCCGCATGATCTTCTGTTCGGGATCCTGCCGCATTTCCTGCCAGTGGGCGATCCAGCCCGGCAACCGCCCGAGGGCGAAGAGCACCGTGAACATCTCCTTCGGGAAGCCCAGGGCGCGGTAGATCAGGCCCGTGTAGAAATCCACGTTCGGGTAGAGGTTCCGCTCCTTGAAGTAGTCGTCCTTCAGGGCGCGCTCTTCGAGCGCCATGGCGATGTCCACCATCGGGTCCGTCATCCGCTTCTTGTTCAGCACCGCCATGCACAGCTGCTTGGCGATCTTCGCGCGCGGGTCGTAGGACTTGTAGATCCGGTGCCCGAAGCCCATCAGGCGGAACGGATCGTTCTTGTCCTTCGCCTTGGCGACGACCTGCTCGAGCGTGAGGCCGTCCTTCTGGATTTTCTCGAGCATTTCGACGACGGCCTGGTTGGCGCCGCCGTGCAGCGGGCCCCACAGCGCGCAGATGCCCGCCGACACGCAGGCGTAGAGGTTCGCGCCCGTGCTGCCGACCATGCGCACGGCCGTCGTCGAGGCGTTCTGCTCGTGGTCGGCGTGCAGGATCAGCAGCTTGTTCATCACCGCCACGTCGTAGGGGTCCGCTTCGTAGAGCGACACCGGCGACCGGAACATCATGTTCAGGAAGTTTTCGCAGTAGCTGTACTTGTGGCTCGGGTAGACGAACGGCTCGCCGATCGATTTCTTGTAGGAAAACGCCGCGATCGTGCGCAGCTTGGACAGCAGGCGCGTCACGGTGATGTCGATCTCCTCCTTCTCGCTGTCCAGCCGCAGTTCGGGATAGAAGCTCGAGAGCGAAACGACCATCGCCGAAAGCACCGCCATCGGATGCGCGCCTTCCGGATAGTTGCCGAAGAAGCTGCGCATGTCCTCGTGGAGCATCGAATGGACGTTCAGCAGCCGCGAGAACTTCTGCCGCTGGTCGGCCGTCGGCAGCGCGCCGTGGATCAGCAGATAGGCCACTTCGATGAAGGTGCAGTTCTCCGCCAGGTCTTCGATGGCGTAGCCCCGGTGCGACAGGATGCCCCGGTCGCCGTCGACGTAGGTGATGGCGCTGCGGCAGACGGCCGTGTTGACCATCGCCGGATCGAACGCGTAGCAACCCGTGGCGGCCTTCAGGCGGCTCAGGTTCAGGGCGCGCTCGCCCATGGTGCTTTCCAGCACCTCCAGTTCGACGGTCTTGCCGTCGACGCTCAGGGTCGCCGTGGGGCTTTTCTTGGTTTCGCTCATGGGTTTGTTCCCTTCCTGTTTTGGCTGGAAAGCAAAACACCTCGTCGCGCATGCGCGGCGGGGTGTTTGCGGGGAGCCTGGCCGGCTCCGCTGGGCGGCGCGAGTCTCCGCGCGCCCTACGCCTTCTTGGTGGCCTTGCCCGCCTTCTTGACCTTGCCGGCCTTGATGCAGGACGTGCACACCGTCAGCGTCTTCACCCCGCCGCCGACCTGCGCGCGCAGTTTCTGCAGGTTGGGTTTGAACACGCGTTTCGTGACGGCCGTCGTGTGCAACCCGATGCCGCCTTTCTTCTTGGCCAAGCCGTGGCGCACGATCCGCGACCCCGAGGCCGCACCTTTTCCGCAAATCTGGCATACTGTGGACATTCTTCTCTCCTCGTAAAAAGTGCGCGAACTATAGCCCCCGCCCCCGCCCCGCGCAAGCGAAAAGCGCGCGCCTCCGGCACAAAGCCGCCCGCGGCCCGCGCGACCCCCGCCGCGGACCGCGCCGGCGGGCCCGCCGCGAGATTGACCCCGCCGCGGCCCGTGCCGTATGATGCGCGCGTTTTCCAGATCTATTGCAGCGAGGTTTCAGATGGGTTTGCTTTTCATGGCCGGAAGCCTGCCGGTGGCGGGCGTCTTCTATTCCTTCCAGATTTCCGACAACGTCGGCAAGGGCATCGTGGTCTTCCTGATCCTCGCCTCCGTCTGGGTCTGGACCATCATGCTCGCCAAGCATCTCGAACTGCTGCGGGCGGAACGGGTCGATCGGGATTTCAGCCGCGCCTTCGATCGGCAGATCAATCCGCTGGAGATCTTCGTGCGCGGACCGGCCCATCCCAACAGCCCGATGGCCAAGGTGTACGCCGCGGCCTGCGTCGCCGTGAAACGCGAGTTCGAAGCCCAGGCCAGCAAGCAGAACCGGGCCCTGAGCCAGATCGACCTGTCGCAGGAGCGGCTGACGGCCCTCCAGATCGACGCGATCCGCAAGGTGGCCGAATGCGCCGCCGCCGACCAGATCCTGCTGCTGGAAGACCAGATGGCCTGGCTCGGTTCCGCCTACACGGTCGCGCCCATGCTGGGGCTCTTCGGCACCGTCTGGGGCGTCATGGTCGCGTTCGAGGCCATGGGCCAGCAGGGCGGCGCCGACATCACGGCCGTGGCGCCCGGCATCGCCAGCGCCCTGCTGACCACCGTCGTCGGCCTGATCGTCGCCATCCCCTCCGCCATCGGCAACAACAAGCTCAACGAGAAGATCCGGTTCCTCGGCATCCAGATGGAGAACTTCGCCGACAAGTTCGCCACGAGCCTCCAGCAAGCCTTCCTCTACGAATAAGGAGCCGCCGTGGCCCGCCGCACCGCCCTCAACCGCAGCCGGCTCATCAGCGAGCTCAACATGACGCCGCTGATCGACCTGACGTTCCTGCTGCTCATCACCTTCATGATCACGATCCCGCTCGTCGAGCAGGGCATCCGCGTCCGCTTGCCGAAGGGCAAAACCAGCGAGCTGGACACGGCGCGCACGTTCTCCATCGCGCTCAACGACAAGGCCGAGCTGTTCTTCGACAATCTGCCCACCACGCCGGAACTGCTGGCGAACGACCTGAAAGCCAAGGCCGAGGCCGATCCGGACGTGACCATCCTCGTGCGCGCCGACGAGGCGATTCCCTACGGCAAGGTGGTCGCCGTCCTGCGCCTGATGCACGAGGCGAACATCACCCGCATGGCGCTCGTCACCGATCCCCGGTAGGCCATGACGCGGGACTTCCAGCGCGCCGGCTTGCGGGTCAGCCTCGTTCTCCACGGCATCGCGCTGGTCCTGATGCTCGTCTTGCCGTGGATCCTTCGCGCCTGCGAGCGCCGCCGGCCCAACGAGAAGCTGATGTTCGTCGAATTCACCGTTTCCGTCCCCCCGCCGCCCGCGCCGGAAGCGCCGTCCCCCGAACCGCCCAAGCCCGAACCCAAGGACGACATTCCGGTGCCCGACCAAGTCGCAAAGAAGCCGGAACCGGAAAAGCCCAAGGATATCCGCCAGACCAACCGCATCGTCCGCAAGGATTTCCCCCCGGCGCCGAAACCCAAGGACAAGCCGCTGTCCGAGGCCGAAATCGCCCGCCTGCTCAAGATGGGCGCGCGCATCGGCGACACCACGTCGATTCCCGATGCCGGCCAGCTTGCGCTCGGGGCCTACTACAACCACGTCCACGAGCGCATGTACGCCGTCTGGCAGCAACCGGCGCAGCTGAAATCCCTGCCGGGCCTCAGCGCCGAAGTGCGCATCACCGTCGCGCCCGATGGCCGCATCTCGGACCGCGCCAAGATCCGCGGATCCGGCAATGAACTCATGGACGACTCCGTCATGAAAGCCGTGAATTCCGTCAAGGCGCTGCGGGCGCTGCCGCTCGGGCACAAGAAACCCGTGGACATCCACGTCGTCTTCGAAATCGGCGATTAGCCCGCCCCCCCCCGCCGGCGCTACTCGTCGTAGTATTCCACGTCTTCCTCGGCGGCCGGAAGCACCTCGTAGCCTTCCTCGTCGACGGGCGGCAACACGCCCTCCTCGACCAGCTTGGCGTCGTTTTCCGGCGACAGCTGCACCGGCAGCGGCGGCATGGTGCCGCCGCGGAGGATTTCCATCTGGTATTCCTGCAAATGCTTTTCGAGCGCCTCGCCCGTGTAGACCGGCTTGGGCACCTCGACCGGCTTCTGGCGTTCCAGCATCCGCATGCGCCGGCGCTCGGCGTAGGACAGGCGCCGCTCTTCGGCTTGCTTCTTCCGTTCCTCCATCGCGCTGGGAGGAATCACTTCGCTGCCCGCCACGTCGTTCATCGACAGCTCCACCGCCTGGCCGTCCTTCTGGAGCACGGCTTTTTCCTGGTCGTAATCGACGTCGAGCAGTTCGATGCCCCGTTCCGGCCCGCCGCCCAGCACCAGCGTGAAATAGCTGTTGTCCTTCTTGTCGGTGATGGCCACGCGCAGGTTGCCGTCTTCCAGCTCGTAGATGCCCGAGAGCTGGAGACTGGCCGCGAAGGATTCGCCCACCGGAATGACCCGCTCCGGCTCCGCCGGCGCATCCGGCGGCGTCCCGAACGGCTGGCGGTCGAGAATGACCTGATAGTCCGCGAACGGACGCACGGCCGGTTCCGCCCCCCAGGCGGTCGCGCCAGCCAACACGGACCAGATTACCATCCACCGTTTCATGCCCGGCATCCTATCCATCGGGGGGGCGTTCGACAAGGGCTATCGCGCCGGCCCGACCAGCTCGAACGCTTCCTGGAACAGCCGGCGCACGTGGCCCGGCACGAGCACCAGATGGTTGCCCAGCGGCGCCTCCAGCAATTGTCCGGCGGACGCCGGCGGAATCCGCACCCGGACCTGCGTCCGGCACAGATCGCCCGCGTGGCGGTTTTCCAGCAGCGTGCCTTCGGCGCCCCACCAGCGGTCCAGTTCCGCGCCGCCCAGCCGCAGCAACGTGACCGGCCCCGGCGGAAACGTGCCGTCGATCCCGACGCCCAGCCCCGATTCGAAATGCGTTTTCAGGCGGTGTTCCCCGACCAATCCCAGCGGCACCGTGCAGTGCGCCAGCAGGAGCTCGCCTTTGCGCGCGTCCAAATCCGAGGGATTGGCCATCCAGCCCGCCTTGCCCGTCAGGTGCCACAGCCAGCGCAGCAGGATCGCCGAGGGCACGTCGCCCTCGCAGCCCGCCGTGATGCCTTCGTCGGCCAGCCGCGCCAACGCCAGGCAGCCCGTCGTGCCGTCTTGCGTCACGAGATCGAAGCAGCGCACCGTCACCGCGCCCAATCGGTAGCTTTCCGCCAACGCCTTGAGGCCGCGGTAGACGCCGACGGCGCGGGCAAACGCCTCGCGGGTGACGCCTTCGCGAGCTTGGGCGCGTTCCCACGCCGCGTATTCCGGTCCGGCGACCGGCGTCGGATCCCGCGCGACGTGCGCGCGCAGCTCCTCGACCGCCAGCGGCACGATTTTCAGGCCGAAGCGCCCGGCCACCGTCTCGGGCCGATGCGCACTGGCCACCAGCCAGTCCGAGCTGGCTCCGACCAGGCCGAGCCGATCGTCCGCCAGCCGGCGATTCGCCTCCAGGCAGCGGGCGGTTTGCTGGATGTCCTCCAAGGTCGCGACGTCGTCGGGCGCGCGCAACAAATAGATCCGGCCCGTTCCGTTTTCCTGCTGGACCTGGGCGAGGATTTCCAGCGACGCCGGCAAGGAATTGTGGGCCGCGTGGGCGATCAGCAGCAGCGGTCCCGTCTTGCCCTGCTGGCGCCGCGAGCGGTAGCGCCGAATCACTTCGCTTTCGACGCCGCCGGTCTGCACGAAGACGAACGCCAGTTCCTCGCCGTCCGCCACCGCGCCGTCGATCCGTTTGCCGCCGGCTTCCGCCAAAGCCCGTTCATGCCCCGCCAACGCGTTCGACAGACTGTGCCGGTCGTGCAGTTTCGACGCCACCGCGAGATATTTGAAGCTCATGCGCGTTCCTTGGTTTGAAGTCCGAATCTACCGTCCGGCCGCCGTTCCGGCAACAGCGGACTTGAACGCCCCCGCGTTTTGTGGTTGAAGCAGAGCCGACCCATGCCCCGGTAGCTCAGTTGGACAGAGCGGCGGTTTCCTAAACCGTAGGTCGGAGGTTCGATCCCTCTCCGGGGTGCCGCTTGCTCCGGCCGCCGTCACCACCGCAACGTGCGGTTGGTCTGGAAATCCCCGCAATAGATGCGCAGTTCGCTCGGCGGCACCAGCGGCACGACCAGTTCCATCTGCTCGCCCTTGGCGTGCGGCTGGATCTTGAATTTCTTTCCGCCGGCCAGCGCTTTCATTTTGGCGTCGTAGGGAATCGTCCGGATGAACAACAGTTGGTCGGTGCGGTTCTCGACGGTGAGGCTCACCTGGAATTCTTTGTTGGGCAGCTTGCGGGTCTTGACGCCGACGATGGCAAGGGGCTCGGCTACGCCGGTCGGCGCGCTTTGCGGATCGAACTTCTTGAGGGCCCGGCGCGTCGCCTCGTCTTCTTGCGCCTGCTTCTTGGCTTCCGCCTGGTCGCGCAGATACTTCTTTTCGGCCGCGGGATCGAAGCCGTACCGCTTCCGCACGTCCTCCGGCAACGACACGAACCGCCGCTTGGTCACGCCGCCGGCGTGGCGGAAGGTCAGCCCGTCCGGCTCCGTCTGCAGCACTTCCACCTTGCGGAAAATCTGGCCGTCCACGGTGATGATGTCGTCGGGGCCCGGCGGCTCGATCGGCACGGGCGTGGCCGTCCGCACCCGGTCGCGCGCTTCTTTGTCGGGAATGTCCGTGAAATACACTTTGACCGAGCCGCCGTCGTGGTCGAGTTGGACCGCGTAGGATTCGACTTTCCGGACCACGACGTTCCGGTAAATCCGCCCACCCCGGACTTCCAAATCATCCGGCCCCGCCGGCGGTTCGGGCGCGGATGCCTCCTTGGCCGGCGTCAGGTCGCTGGCCATGCGTTTGTAGTATTCCCGCAACTCGGGCAGGACGGCGCTGAACGGGATCGTGGCTTCGCCCCCGTCGTGCCGGATGAACAGCCCTTGCCGGTCGTGGCGCAGGACCTTGACGTTGGTGTAGGTGGCGTTCTGCAACGTCGTCAGGTCTTCCCCCCGGGCCGCCAGCGTCCCCAGCGCGATCGCCATCCACAGGACTTTGCGCAGATCCATGGCCGCTCCTTTCGCTTGTGGGAAGAATACACCGGAAACGCTCCGCGCGAAAGCCCAAATCGGAAAAGGATTCGACCGCGCGATTCCCACCGCGCCGGCCTTCTGCTAGGATGCCGCCATGGTGGAAACTCAGTCCATGCGTCCCGGTCTCGAAGCGCTCGATCCCGCCTGGTTGGCCGGGCGGCGCGTCGGCCTCGTGGCCCATCCCGCCAGCCGGGTTGCCGACGGCCGCCATGCGGCCGAATACCTCCGCGGATTGGGGGTGCGGCTGACCGCCCTTTTCGGCCCTGAACACGGCTTTTTCGGCCGCGGCGGCGCGGGCGAAGCTATCGCCGACGCCGCCCACGCCGATTGGCAAATCCCGATTTTCTCGCTTTACGGCGCATCCCGGGCACCCACGCCGGCGATGCTCGATCTCGTGGACGTGTTCGTGTTCGACGTCCAGACCATCGCCTGCCGCGCCTACACCTACGTGTCCACCCTGCGCCTGCTGATGGAGGCCTGCGCGGCCGCCGGCAAGACCCTCGTCGTCGCCGACCGGCCGGATCCCCTCATGCGGACCCCGCCCGACGGCCCCCGACTCGATCCGGCGTGCGCTTCGTTCGTTGGCCTGGTGCCGACCCCATTTTGCTACGGCATGACGCCCGGCGAAACGGCCCTGTTCTTGCGCGCCGCGCTCGCGCTCGAAACCCTCGATCTGCGCGTCGCGCCCTGCCCGGGGCTGTCGCGAACGCTCGCGCTCCGCCAAATCTATCCGACGTGGCTGGCGACCTCGCCCGCCATCGTTTCCCTCGAAAACGCGTTGTGCTTCCCGCTGACGGTCTTCTTCGAGGCGCTGCCCATGATCGACCACGCCCGCGGCACGCCGCTGGCGTTCCAGCGCATCGGCTCGGCCCACGTCGACCTGTCCGGCCTGGTCTTGCCGCCGCTGCCCGGCGTGCGCGCCGCACCGTGCGAATATCCCGACAAGCACGGCCAGACGTTGCGTGGCTTCGCCTTCGAGGTCGTCGACCCCGCCGCCTACCGGCCCGCCGCCGCCGCTTTCGCGCTGATCTCCGCGGTGGAAAACCACGTGGGTCCCGCGCTCTGGGAGTTTCCCGGCAGCCGGCCGGAATTCTATGCCCAGCTCTGGGGCACCCGCACCCCCGCCCCGCCTTGGACGCGCTTCGATATCCCCCATCTTCTATACTGATTTTTGCGGATCGGGGGTCCGTGGGGTAGCTTGCGGACATGAAATCGCTGGCGCTTACCATGGTCGTGCTCGCGGCGCTGGCCGCGCCGGCCCAATCCGGAGACGACATGAATCCTTCCGCCCCGACCGAAACCGCCACGTTCGCCGGCGGGTGTTTCTGGTGCATCGAGGAAATCTTCCGCCAGCAGCCCGGCGTTTTGAAAGTCGTTTCCGGCTACACGGGCGGCGAAACGAAGAATCCCACCTACCGCGAGGTGTGCGCCGGCGACACCGGCCATGCCGAAGCCATCCAGATTGCGTTCGATCCCCAACGGATCGCCTATGCCGATCTGCTCGCGGTTTTCTGGAAAGCCCACGATCCCACTCAACTCAACCGCCAGGGCGCCGACGTCGGCACGCAGTATCGGTCGGCCATATTCACGCATTCCGAGGCGCAGGCGTCCGCGGCGCAGGCCGCCAAGAGCGCCGAAAACGCTTCCGGCCGCCATGCGCGGCCCCTCGTGACGGAAATCGTGCCCGCCGCGGAATTCTATCCCGCCGAAGATTACCACCAGGAATACTACCGCAACAACCGCCGCGCCCCCTACTGCCGCGCCGTCATCCAGCCCAAGTTGAAGAAACTCGGGCTGGATGACTAAGACCCAACTGCGGAAAACGCGAAACCCGCGGTTGAACGCATCGGGTTCTATTCCGGCGCGGGGGCTTGGCCGTTGTTGAGAGCCAGATAGCGGTAGAGGCGGCGGTAGTAGCCGTCCTGCCGCAGGAGTTCCTCGTGGGTGCCCTGAGCGACCAGCTTACCCTGGTACAGCACCAGGATCCGGTGGGCATGGCGGATGGTGGAGAGCCGGTGGGCGATGATGATCCCGGTGCGGTTCTGCATGACGCGGCGGATGGCGTCCTGGATCAAGGCCTCGGTTTCGCTGTCCACGTTGGCGGTGGCTTCGTCGAGGATGAGGAGGGCGTCGCGGTTCTGGGCCATGGCGCGCGCGAGCGCCAGCAGCTGCTTCTGGCCGGCGGCGAGCCCCCCGCCCCGCTCGTTGAGCACCGTGTCGTAGCCGCGGGGCAGCTTGCGGATGAAGCCGTCCGCGTTCACGTAGCGCGCAGCTTCTTCGATGGTTTTCCTTGAAATGGCGGGATCCAGCAGCCCGATATTGTCGGCGACGGACGCCGAGAAGATGAACGGCTCCTGCATGACGGCCCCGATCCGGCGGCGCAGGTCGTGGCGCCGGACGGAACGGACGTCGGTTCCGCCGATGGAAATGCGGCCCTGCTGGACGTCGTAGAACCGCAGGAGCAGGTTGATGAGCGTGGTCTTGCCCGAGCCGGTGGCGCCGACGATGGCGACGGTCTCGCCGGGCTCGATCCGGAACGAGACGTCGCGGAGCACCCAGTTTTCATCCACGTAGGCAAACTGCACGTGGTCGAACGCGATCGGGCCCGCCGCCGGGAGCGGGACGGGCGCGGGGGGATCGGGAATCCGCTGCGGTTCCTCGAGCAGCTCGAAGATCCGTTCGCTGGCGGCAAGCGCCTGCTGCAACGTGCCGGCGCGGTTGGACAGGCCGTCCAGAGGCCGGAAGAAGTCGCGGACGTAGGTCAGGAAGGCGATTAGCACGCCGAGGGTGACCGCCCCGGATCCGGAGAGGATGCACGCGCCGCCGACGCCCAGCACCAGGATGGTGGCGACGGCCTGGGCGAAGTCGAGAACGGGGAAATAGAAGCTGAACCAGCGGACTTCGAGAAAACACGCATCCCGCATGATCCCGTTGATGCGGGCAAACCGCTCGCGGATGGTCGGTTCGCGGCCGAAAAGCTGGATGGTGGCCATCCCCGCGAGGGCTTCCTGGGCGTTGGCGTTGAGGGCCGATTGCGCCCGCCGGATCGCGCGGTTGGCCATCCGCACGCGCGTGTTCGAAAACAGGAACGCCGCCACCATGAACGGAAGGATCAGGAAAAGCGCCAGCGACAGGACGGGGCTGACGTAGATCATGAAGGCGAACACGCCGAGAATCTGGAACACGTCCGCCACGGCCCCCACGACGCCGTCCGAAACGAACCGCTGCAGGGTATCCACGTCGGACGTCACCCGCGTCATCAGGCGGCCGACGGGCGTCCGGTCGAAGTACTGGAGATGCAAGTCCAGCGCCCGGCGGAAGACGTCGTGACGGACGTCGCGGACGACTCCCTGCCCCATCTTGGCGGCGACGATCGCGTGGAGATAGCGCAGAACGATGCCGGCCAGGCTGATGCCGAATATGAGCGCGCCCGTCCGCAGGAGGCCGTTCCAGCGGACGTCCAGGGCCAAGGTCGCGTCGCCGATCCAGCGGTCGACGGCGTTCCGGATGAGGACCGGCGGAACGTTCATGCCCACGCTGCCCAGGATGGTCAGGACCAGAATCCCCCCCATGGCGCCGCGGTAGGGTCGGGTATAGACCAGCAGCCGGCGAAGCAGACGGACGGTTTCGCGCGCGCTCGGGATCTTGGTTTCCGGGGTGGGGTTCATCGCATCAGAGAACGGCGGCCAGTTGCTGCATCTCGTGCAGGCGGCGGTAGTAGCCGGGCTGCCGGATCAATTCCGCGTGGGTGCCCTGCTGGGTGACGCGTCCGTTTTCCAGCACCCAGATCACGTCCATGGCCACCAGGGTGCTCACCCGGTGGCTGACCAGCAGCGTGGTGCGGGTCGAAAAGACCGGCTGCAGCTTGCGGAGGATGGCCGCCTCCGTTTCGGTGTCCACCGCCGCCAGCACGTCGTCGAGGATGAGCAGATCCGGATTGCGCGCGAGCGCGCGGCCGATGGAGGTGCGCTGGCGCTGGCCGCCGGACAGGGAGACGCCCCGCTCGCCCACCAGCGTCTCGTACTGCCGGGGCAGCTGCTCCACGTCGGCATGGAGATGGGCGACGTCCGCCGCCGCCAGAATGGTTGCCTCGGTCGGGTCCGGCGTCCCAAACGCGATGTTGTTGGCCATCGAATCGGAGAACAGCATGGGTTCCTGCTCGGCCATGCCGATCCGGCCCCGGAGGTCCGCCAGCGGGACCTCGCGCACGTCGCGCCCGCCGATGCGGACCGCGCCGGACGAGACGTCCCACAGGCGCGGCAGCAGGGAGACCAGCACGGTTTTGCCGCTGCCGGTCGGCCCGGTGATGCCCACGCGGGTTCCCTCCGGAACGGCCAGGCACACGTCGTCCAGCAGGGTTGCCGCCCCCGCCTTCACGGTGACGTGGTCGAACGCGACGTCGCCGCCGGCGGGCGCGGCCTGCCCGCGTAGCGGCGCCGGATCGGCGATGGCCGGTTCGCGCTCCAAAACCTCGCGGATGCGCTCCCAGCTCGCCCACGAGCGCTGGAGGAGACTGATCACCCAGCCCAGCGAAAGCAAGGGCCACTGCATGTAGAGGAGATATTGGTTGAACTGCACGAATTCGCCCAGCGTGAGGCGCCCCTGGATGACCAGGCGCCCCCCCGCCAGCAAGACCAGCACCGAACTCAGGGTGAACCAAAACGCGGCAAACGGATGGGTGCCTTCATGGACGTAGGCCAAGCGCAGGTTTTCCGTCCTGAGCCGTTCGTTCTTGTTCCGGAACAGATCGAGCCAGCGCGGCTCCACCGCGAACGCTTTCAGCGTCTGGATCCCCGTGAAGGTTTCCTGGTTGAAGCTCGCCATCTCCGAGAGCTGATCCTGAACGGCGAGATGCCCCTTTTTGATCCGCCGCGCGAACCACGTGAAACTCCCGATCATCAGGGGCACCAGGATCAGGACCATTCCGGCCAGCGGAGCGTTGAGGGAAAACATGACGCCGAAGGTCAGGAGAAACACGAAAACCATGCGGGCGTTCTGCATCAGCCCCTGGCCAATGCCCATGCCCACGGAACGGACGTCCGAGGACAAGCGGTTCATCAGGTCGCCGGTATGCTGTGCGCGGTAGAAGCCGCGGTCCAGCCGGGTCAGGTGGTCGAACAAATCGCCGCGGATGCTGGTTTCCACGGCATGGCCCACGCGGAGCGGAAGCTGGCGCATCCAGAACGAAAGCGCCGACGAAACAAGCGTGGCCCCGCCGTAAGCGGCCAGCCAGGCCCAAAGTTCCCGGCGCGCCAGCGTGCCCGCCGTCAGGCCGTCGATCACGACGCGCGAGATGAAGGGGATTCCGACGCTGAACGCCACCGTGAACAGCGACAGGAAAACGCCCCCGAAGATCGAACGACCGTGCGGGATCACGTAGTTTCGCAAGCGGCGAGGATGGGTTGGCGCGTCCGGCATGGTGGAACGAATCGATCTCCGGCGATTCTTAAGGCCGCATTCCGGCGGAGTCAAGCGGCGGCCCCGCCGGAAGACGGTTTACTGCGCCGCTTCGCCGCGGTTCTGCTTGAGCCACGCCTCGATGAACAATTCGAGGTCGCCGTCGAGCACGGCGTCCACCTGGCCGGTTTCGGCCTCGGTGCGGTGGTCTTTCACCATCGTGTAGGGCTGCAGGACGTACGAACGGATCTGGTGGCCCCAGGCGATTTCGCCTTTCTCGCCGTAGAATTTGTCCATCTCGCGCTTCTTCTTGTCCTGCTCGAGTTCGTAGATCTTGGCGCGCAGGATCTTCATGGCGCGCGCGCGGTTCGAATGCTGGCTGCGCTCGGCCTGGCAGGCCACCACGATGCCCGTCGGCAGGTGGGTCAGGCGAATGGCGCTGTCGGTCTTGTTGACGTGCTGGCCGCCCGCGCCGCCGGACCGGAACGTGTCCACGCGCAGGTCTTTCTCGTCGATTTCCACTTCGACGTCGTCGCTGATTTCCGCCACGACGTCGAGCGAGGCAAAGGACGTGTGCCGCCGCTTGGCCGCGTCG
This sequence comes from uncultured Verrucomicrobiota bacterium, assembly GCA_938003985.1. Classification (GTDB taxonomy): domain Bacteria; phylum Verrucomicrobiota; class Kiritimatiellia; order CAIQIC01; family Lenti-01; genus Lenti-01. The sequence continues at coordinate 53,346 of CALKWZ010000073.1, forward strand.
AACGGGCTGATGCGCACCAGCCGGTGCACGCCGCGTTCGGCCTTGAGGAAGCCGTAGGCCCACGGTCCGCTCACCATCAACGTCGCGCTCTTCACGCCGGCTTCGTCGCCGGGCTGGTAATCCACCGTGGAGACCTCGAAACCCTGTTTCTGGCAATAGCGGTCGTACATGCGCAGCAGCATGGCCGCCCAGTCGCACGATTCGGTCCCGCCGGCCCCCGCGTGCAGCGTCAGGAACGCATTGTTGGCGTCGAACTTGCCCGTCATCAGGGACTGCAGTTCGACGTGCTCGTACTGCTTTTCCAGCCCGGCGACCTGCTTGGCCATCTCGACCACGTCGGGATGGTCTTCGGCCACGTGGCCTTCGTCCGCCAGCAGGCCGGCCATCAATTCCAGCTCTTCCTGGTGGGCGACGAGCCGGTCGTACGGCCCCGTCACCGCCTCCAGCGCGTTCTTGCGGTCGATCGTCGCCCGCGCCGCGCTCTGGTCGTTCCAGAAATCGGGCGCGGCCATCCGCTGCGTCAGTTCCTCGATGATCCGTTTTTTGCCGTCGACGTCAAAGATAGCCTCGCATTCCTGCGAGGTGTTCTTTCACGAACGCGATGCGCGTGGAAAGCTCGTCTAACATGGTACCCTTTGCGTTGTCCGCCGCTTGCGAAGCGCCGCCGCCAGCCACAAAACCGTCGCGACGGCGCAAGCGACGCCGTAGATATCTCCATAACGGGCGTAGAACGTCAAGGACGCCGCGTCCTCGGGCACCGGGACCGTCGCCCACAGCACGCCCGGCCCGTCCGTCCCGCCCGCGCCGTCGGACAGGAACGCCGCGACGCGCCCCGACGGTTCGATCACGCAGGTCACGCCCGTGTTGCACGCGCGGACCAGCGGCACGCGGTTTTCCACGGCCCGGAGGATCGCGTTGCGCATGTGCTGGCGCGGCTGCACGCGGGCATCGAACCAGGCGTCGTTCGTCACGTTCACCAGCATCCGCGCGCCGGCGCGCACGTCGGCCCGCGCCAAATCCGGCAGGATGTCTTCGAAGCAGACCAGCGGCGCCAGCGGCACGTCGCCCTTCCCCGCCCGGAAAACGGCGCTCTCCGTGCCGGCGGTGATGGTGGCGGGCCAGCCCCAGGCCACCTGCCAGGCCGCCGGCACGAGTCCCGCCAGCGGGATGAACTCCCCGCCGATCACCAGATGCCGCTTGTCGTATTCCCCGGCGATGCGCCCGTCTACGTCGAACAAGAACGCGCTGTTGAAGTATTCCGGTTCGCCGGATTCCCGCACGGCGGTGTCCAGCGACCCGGTCAGGATCGGCGTGCCGTTGGTGCACAGGCTCCACACCAGGTCGTAGCTGTTCGAGCTGTTGCGCACGTCGTCCGGCAAGGCCGTTTCCGGCCAAATCACCAGCTCCACCGCCGGATCGGCCTGCGCCTTGCGGGTCAAATCCGCCAGCCGCTCGTAGATCATGAGGATTTTCGCCCGCACCCATTTTTCGTCCTGCGGAATCGAGGGCTGGACCAGCGCCACGCGGATCGACCGGCCCGACCCCATTTTCACGATGCGGTCCGCTTCCTCCACCCCGCGGGCCGTCCACGCCCCCCAGCCCAAAGCCAAGGCCACCAGCCCGGCGCCGGCCGCCAGCGCGCGCCAGCCGCGCCGCTCCGCCAGCGCCCAGGCCAGCAGGGCGTTGGCGAACGCCGCCAGGCCCGTGACCAGCCACACGCCGCCGAATTCCGCGAGTTGGACCGCCGGCAACCAGGGCGTCAACGCCGCGCCCAGCGTGTTCCACGGAAATCCCCCGAAGATCCAGCCGCGCAGGAATTCGCTACCGGTCCAAATGATCGTCGTCGCCGCCGCGAACCCGGCCGCGCCTCCGCGCCAGCGATTCGCGGCCAGCGTGGCCGGCAGGAAATAGATCGCACAATAGGCGCACACGGCCAGCCAGCCCAGCACCGTCACGTTGGTCAACCAACTCATGCTCAACAGCCAGAACAAGAGACCGGCCGCGAACCCCATTTTCAGCGCGAGGCGGGCCGGCACCTGCCGCGCCATGATCCACAGCGGCACCAGCGCCACCCACGCGGCCCAGGTCCATTCCAACGGCGGAAACGCCGCAAAAAACAGCAGGCCGGACGCGGCGGCGCAGGCCGCCGCCGTCCATTCGGCCGAAGTGGAGCGTTGGATCTTCATCGGGCCGCCCATTCTGCCACGTCGCGCCCGCCCCGCAACCTTCGATTTCCCACGGCCGCGCCGGCGGCGAACTCAAGGATCCGGCACGGGGGCCAAGACGGCCCGATCGAATTGCAGCGCGCCGGAAGCGCTCGCTCCGCTGACGTTCACGACGAACCGCGCCCAGGAAGAACCCGCCGGCGCGGTCGCCCGGACGGTTTTCTGCGTCCAGATCTCCACCACGTCGCTCAAATCCACGCGGAGGGAATCGAGCAAGGAAAACGAGCCGTTGTAGAATTCGATTTTCAGTTCCTGGACGGCGGCGGTCCAATTGTTATCGACGTGGTCGGCCCAGAACCAGGCCGAAGCCTGATAGGTCTGGCCGGGCTGGGCCGCGCCTTCCTGCCACCAGCCCCCGAAATCGTCGCCGGACCAGGAACCGCGGACGGCGGCAGCGACGGCCCCTTGGCGGCAACGCCAGTCCACCCGCGCCGCGCTGCCCCAAGCATCGCCATGGACGTCTTCGCCGGTGGACTCCCAATGCCGCGCGCGCGAATCGGACGACCCCGACACTTCGAAGCTCGCGTTGCCGAGCAAGTTGCTCGGTTCGTTTTCCATTCGGGCCACGGCATAGAACGCCGCGGAATCCGCGGGATCGCCGTCCACGAAAGACGGAGCGTAGTTCGTCGCTGCGAATTCGCCGCTGACGCTGGTCCAATTCGCTGAATCCAGGGAGTCGGTACGGCGCACCTCGTACCGATCGCCTTGCTGGGCGTTGAACCGGATTGAAAACGCCCCCCCCGCGCCCGGCTCCAAACGCACCACCGGTTGGGTCGAACTGAAGCGCAGGGACCCGTCGCCGAGAATGACCATGCCGTACCACCACGGCGGCGCGTAGGTCGGATACAGCGCCTGGACGGCGTTGAACCAGGCCACGAATGCCTCGCCGATGGATTGGCCCAGCGCAAGCGGCTCGTAGAAATGGCGATCTTCCCAGATCCCGCCTGTTTTCGTGCTGCCCCAGGCCACCAAGCCCGAATCGCCGGGGTTGTGCACGACCAAAGCGCCCAAATTGTTGGTTTCCGTGTAATCGCACCCTGAACAGACGTAGAACGAGTAGAACAAGGCCGGAGGCATCCAGGCCAGGTAGTTGGAGGCATAAAGGTACCTGAATTCATTCCGGTTGTCTTGGTAGAACCCATGGCCCTGGGAATATCCATGCGAACGGACGAAGATCAGTTCGTAGACATTGGTCAGCTGCTGCCGGTAATCGTTCGCCGTGGTGTTCTCCGCGTCCTGCACCACCCGGAGATGGTCGGCGCCGTAATTCAACCCGATCGTCTCCGCATCGTCGGCCATCATGTAGGACCAATCGTCGTCGTTGTAAAGCAGCGCCCGCTTGGCCGGCAGGAGCTGGAACGTCCGATAGCGATGGTTTTTGCCGAAATAGGCGTTCAGCAAGGCGCTTTCCGCACCCGCCAACGGCAAATCGTCCGCTTTGAGCCGCGACACCCAGATTTCCAGATCGAGGTTGCCGCCGCGCGTATCGTACTTGCCGGCGGCGAAGGGCGGCGTTTGGTTGGTATCCGCCCAGGTACCGTCCAAATCCATGTAGAAGAGGTCGCACGGAAAATCCTCGAATTCCAGCCCCCAGCCCCAATCTTGGTACATTTCATAGACGACGTGAGGCAGATCTCCGATCAGGATCGCGCCGTTCAACGACGCCGGCTCCGCGTAGAGAGCGGCCAAGAGCTGGCGCAGGTCTGCCGCGCTGCCGCCGGAGTAGGCGTACAAAAGCGGGTCGTATCCATCCGCCTCCAGATCGGCCAGAAAATGGGTCGTTGCGGCGCCGACGCCGGCCAACGCGTTGGAATGGACGATCACGCATAGGCGGTTGGTTGCGGCATCGCGCGGCGTCGCCCGTACGCCGGCAACGGGAACAAGTTTCGACAAATCCCGCGGCCCCTTGCCGTCCGCAACGGCGTGGAGCGACTTCGGCCTTCCCTGCGGTTCCATCCAGCGCGTGACGGCTGGCGCCTGGGCAAACCCGCCGATCGACAGCGCCAGCCAGCCAAGCGCGATACCCGGAAAGAGGGCGCGGCGGAAAGTTGGGATGGAGCATTTCATCGTTCCCTCGGGCTCGTTTTCGCCTGGGGCTTCGCAGCCCAAATCGAAAGGATAGGAGGGCGGATCGGCAAAACCAAGCCTAATCCGGCCGGCGGGCAGCCGGGACGGAGTTTTCCGAACCTAGACCTATGCGCCCTGCGGCAATCATGCTAGTTTTCCCGCCATGGCACTTGCGCCTTGCCATTCCATTTTCTGGAGTTTTCTCCGGATCGGTGCCGGCGCTTTCGGCGGCGGCATGGCCGCGTTGCCCGTGTTCGAGGCGGAATTGGCGACCCGCCGCGGCTGGTTGACGCCGCACGACGTCGCCGAGGCCTACGCCATCTCCCAGTCCGTGCCCGGCGTCATCATCGTCAATTTCGCGGTCCTGACCGGCCTGCGCCTGGGCGGCAAGCGCGGGGCGCTGCTCGCCGCGCTCGCCGTCGCCCTGCCCGCCTATTTCATCATTTTGGCCCTCGCCGCCCTGTTCGCCGGCCGCTGGGAAAACCGCTGGGTCGCGGCGGCTCTGGCCGGCCTGCGTCCGGCCGTCGTCGCCGTGGTCGCCGGCGCGGCGATCCGGCTCGGGCGCGGCCAGTTGCGCTCGCCGCTGCCGTGGCTGGCCGCCGCCGGCGGCGCCGCGCTGATGCTCGCGAAAATCCTGCCGCCCATCCCGTTGATCCTGCTCGGCGCGGCGGCGGGGCTGATTGGGCATGTCGCGCGCCGGAAGGATGCGGTGTCGCCATGAACGCGCTGCTTCTGCTGTTCTGGACGTTTTTCCGCATCAGCCTCTTCAGCATCGGCGGCGGCTACAACATGATTCCCTTGATGCAGCACGAAGTGGCCGCCCGCGGCTGGTTGACTCCCGAGCGGTTTCTCGACGTGCTGGCGGTATCGGAAATCACGCCGGGACCCATCGCGGTCAACCTGGCGACGTTCGCCGGCTACCAGGTCGCCGGCCTGCCGGGTTCGATCGCCGCGACGGTGGGCGTGTGCCTGCCCGGTGCGTTGTTGCTGCTGGCGCTGGGGGTCCTGGCCCTGCATCTGCGCGAGCGGCCGGCGTTCCGGGCCGCCATGCGCGGCCTGATGCCCGCCCTCGTCGGACTGCTCGCCGCCACCGCCATCCGGTTGGCGCTCGCGCTCGTCCCCGCCGGTGCGGCGCAACCCGGATTCCCCGCGCTCGCGATTTTCGCCGGCGCTTTCGGGCTTGTCCTGTGGAAAAACCCCCACCCGGCTTTCTTGATGCTGGGCGCGGCGACCGCCGGCGTGGCGTTTTCGTTTTTCTGAGCGCGCGGGCTGCCGGGGCTTAGAACGGCAGCCCGTAATCCTGGATCTTGCGCTGGATGGTGCGGCGGGAAAGCCCGAGTTGTTCCGCCGTCAGGCTGCGGTTGCCGCCGTTGCGGCGCAAGGCTTCTTCCAGGATCTTCTTTTCGATCTGTTCCAGCGTCAGGTTTTCCGGAACGGACCACGTCGCCGGCGCGGCGGCAGGGGTTGGCCCGCCCCCGAGGCGCAGCCGGGCGGCTTCAAGGACTTCGCCCGGCGCGGTGACCACGGCGGCTTCGACGACGTTGCGCAGCTCGCGGACGTTGCCGGGCCAAACATGGGTCTCCAACCGGGCATACCACTCCGGTTCGACCGCGCGGATCCGCTTGCCGTGATCCGCCTGCGCCTGCGCGACGAACCGCTCGGCCAGCGGGCGGATGTCCGCGCGCCGCTCGCGCAGCGGCGGCAGCGCCAGACCGACGACCTGCAAGCGGTACAGGAGATCCTGGCGGAAATCGCCCGCGGCCACGCGCGCATCGAGATCGCGGTTGGTGGCCGACACCAGGCGCACGTCCACCTGGAAACTTTCCTGACCGCCGACGCGCATGATCCGGCGGTCTTCGAGCACGCGCAGGAGCTTCACCTGGACCGCCGGCGGCGCGTCGCCGATCTCGTCGAGGAACAACGTGCCGCCGCGCGCCCGTTCGAAGGCGCCCGCATGTCGCGCCACCGCGCCGGTGAAGGCGCCCTTCTCGTGGCCGAACAGTTCGCTTTCCAGCAGGCTTTCCGCGAACGCGGCGCAATTCACGGCGACGAACGGCCCGTCGGCGCGGGGCCCGTCCGCATGCAGCGCGCGCGCCACCAGTTCCTTGCCGGTGCCGCTTTCGCCGCGCACCAGCACGGTGGCGTTGGTTTGGGCCAGCAGCAAGGTCTGGCGCACCACTTCGCGCATCGCGGACGACTCCGCCACCCAGCTTTTCGCGGACCAGCCGCCGCGGGCTTCCGCGCGAAGCTGCTCCACCTGCTGGCGCAGGCGGGCGGCTTCCAGCGCGCGCGCCAGTTTGGCCTGCAGATCGTCGACGTCCAGCGGCTTTTGGAGATAGTCGTAGGCGCCTTCCTTCATGGCGCGCACGCTCGAATCGACGGACCCGTAGGCCGTCATCAGGATGACCGGCGTGCGGCCAGCATCGAGGGCGCGGATCTGCCGCATGACTTCGATGCCGTCGACGTCGGGCAGCACGAGGTCCGTCAACACGACGTCCGCGCCCCGGGCGCGGAACGCGGCGATGCCGGCGTTCCCGGTCGCCGTCCATTCCGTCTCGTAGCCCAGATCGCCGATCGCCTCCTGCAGCGAACGGCCGTTGTCCACGTCGTCTTCAACGATCAATATGCGGCTGGGATTCATGTCGGTTCCTTCTCGGCAAGGGGAAATTCCAGGCGAAAGCACGCGCCGGAGCCGGCGGGCTCGATGGCGGCCAGCGTGCCGCCGTTCTGTTCGACGGCGGTGCGGGCCAGGAACAGGCCCAGCCCGGTCCCCTGCGGGCGCGTGGTGTAGAACATCTCGAAAATCCGTTCCCGGTCCGCCTTCGGGATGCCCGGGCCGGTATCGCGCACGTCGAGCCGCGCGCGCTGGCCGTCCCGAACGACCTCCACGGCCACCCGGCCGCCGGTTCCGGCGTGCTGGGTGGCATTGAGCAGGACGTTCAGGACGGCGCGCTTGACCGCCGCGGCGGAAACGCGGACGAACACCGGTTCCGCCGGCCGGCGGACGTCGGCACCCACGCCGGAGGCCTCGAAGCGCGGCGCCAGCATCTCGATGCACTCCTGCGCGCACGCGCCCAGATCCAACCGTTCAGGCGCGGCGGTCGCCGGCCGCGCCAAGGCCAGGAATTCCTGGAACACCTTCTCCATGCGGTCGAGGGTGTGCCGCATGCGGCCGGCCAGTTCGGCGATCCGCGCCGACCGTGCTTCCGCGCCGCGGGCGGTTTCTTTTTCCAGCATCTGCGCGTCCAGCCGGAGGCTGGACATGGGATTGCGGAAATCGTGCACGATGCCGTTGGCCAAGACGCCGGAAAACGCCAGATGTTCCTCCTGGCGGCGGGCCCGCTCGCGCCGTTCCTCGCGCCGCACCATGCCCGCCACCAGCGCGAGACATACCGCGAAGCAGCCGGCGATGGTCGCCAGGCTCAGGCGATAGAAGGAATCGATCGCGCGGCGCGCGGGCCATTCTTCCCATTCCACCGCGCCGCGGCGCAGGCCCAGTTCCAGCGCGATGGATTCGGCGCGCGGGTTGGTGACCGCCACCGTGAACGTCACCACCGGCACCGCGCCGGCGCCCGTCGCCAGCAGTTGCCGGCCGATGGCCACCGGGCCGTCGAAATGCATGTCCTCCGGATCCGCCGCGGCGCCGATCGCATCGGCGTGTTCCTGGAACAGCGTGACGCCGCTGCGGCGGACGGCCACGTATTCGAGGTCGTTTTCCACCTCCCGCACGGTGCGCAACTGGGCCGAGAAATCCCGCCAGGCGTCCGCGGCGCCGGCTTCGGCCGCCGCGGCCGCCCGCAATGCGAGGCTCATCGCCAACCACTGGCCGCGTTCACCCACGGCCAGCGCCGCGGCTTGGTGCACCGCGCGGCCGTGCCAGAGCCGCAGCGCGAAAAGCCCGCCGCCGGCCAGCAGGGCGATCAGCGCGACCCAAGCCGCCGCCTTCCAGGCGTACGAAAAGCGTCTGTGCGGTTGCGGTTCCATTGAGCGGCATTCTAGCGCGGGGCGCCCGCCCCGCAAGTTTTTCCAGTTGTTTTCGCCGTTTGCTGCGGTATGTTGGGAAATCCATGAGCCACGTGCTGCCCATCCGAACCTACGGCGATCCCGTCTTGCGGGAGCCCGCCCGGCCCGTCGCGAAATTGACGCCGGAAATCCAGACGTTGATCGACGACCTGTTCGCGACGATGCGCGCGGCGCAGGGCGTGGGCCTGGCCGCCCAGCAGGTCGGGCGCACGGAATCCATTTGCGTCGTCGAATTGCCCGAGGCCTACGACCGCGAAGACGAGGAAGGCCCCCGGCTCAATCCGGACGTGCCCCTCGCCCTGGTCCTGATCAATCCCAAGATCGTCGAGGAATCGGACGAGACCTGTTCCATGGAGGAAGGGTGCCTCAGTTTTCCCGACGTCCGCGGCAACGTCGAGCGCGCCTGGAGCGTCGTGGTGGAGCACCTGGATCGCGAGGGTCGTCCGCGACAAACGAAACTAAACGGATTTTTCGCCCGGGCGGCGCAGCACGAGATCGACCACTTGGCCGGCGAACTCTTCGTCGATCGCTTCAGCTACGTCAAGAAACTCGCGGTGAAAACCAAACTCCGGCAGCTCCGGGATGAGACGCTGGAGAAAATGCACGGGGCTTGATTCCGGGCGGCGCATGAATCCCCGTCTCGATCCGCTTTTCGCCCGCCGCAGCGTCCGCCAGTCCAGCCCCGTCCCGTTCCCGCGAACTTGATCCAGGACGTGCTGGAAGCCGCCATGGCCGCGCCATCGGCGAACGCCAAAGACCCATGGGAAATCATCGTCGTCCAGGAGCCCGCCACCCTCGCGAAGATGGCGGCCGGCTTGCCGTATGGCCGCATGTTGGCCGAAGCCGCCGTCGGGTTCGTCGTCTGCGGCGACTTGCGGCGCGCCAACGGCCAACAGCTATCCTATCTGCTGCAAGACGGCTCCGCCTGCATCGAAAACCTGCTGGTGGCGCTCTCGCTGTTGGGACTGGGCGGAGTTTGGCTCGGGGTGCATCCGCGCGCAGACCGTTTGGAACACGTGCGCCGGTTGTTCCAACTCCCGGAAGGCATCGTGCCCGTCGGCGTGGTAGCCGCCGGCTATCCGGCCGAAACGCCGCCGCCCCGCACGCGTTTCGCGTCCGAACGGGTCCACCGCGAAACCTGGTAGCCGGCTAGAACCCCCGCTGGATCGACAGCGTCGCGCGCGGATCTTCGCCCTCCATCGACGTTTCGTAGCCCATCCAGATGCCGGTCTGCGGCAAGCGGAATTCCACCCCCCGCACGCGCGGATCGGCATCCCACGTCGACAGTTCCGCCAGCGTGGGCCGTTCGATTTTCAGGCGCATGTCGGGCGCCTGGGCCGGATAGAGCCAAGCCAGGCTCAGGCGCTCCATGCCGGCGCGCAACGCGGGCGTGCTCAGGGTCAACAGCGGCGGCGGCGCGGCCGCCGGTTCGGTCGCCAGCGCCGCCGCGGCCAGGAACAACGCTCCGCCCCAGGTCCAGATGGCCCGATTGCCGATCATGCGGCGATCCTATTCGATCCCTCGCGGCGGCGCCACCCCAAACGCATGGCCATCTTCGCGCTTGCCATCGCCCCCCGGATTGGCCCAACATCCGCGCATCATGGCGAGGATTCTCATCACGGGCGGCTGCGGCTTCATCGGCTCGAATCTGGCCGTGGCGTTCCGGCAGCAGGGCGCTCGCGTCGTGGTCTTCGACAATCTTTCGCGGCGCGGTTCGGAGATCCTGCTCCGGCGCGTCCAGGAAGCCGGCGCCGAATTCGTCCGCGGCGACATCCGGCATCCGGCCGATCTCGAACAGGTGGCTGGCCCCGTCGATTTGCTGATCGAATGCAGCGCCGAACCGTCCGTCTTGGTCGGCGTCAACGGCGACGACGCCGAATTCATGGTCCAGAACAATCTGGTGGGCTCGCTGCACTGCTTCGAGTTCGCGCGGAAGCGCCGGGCGCCGGTGATCTTCCTCTCCACGTCCCGCGTGTATCCCTACGACGCCCTCAACCGGCAGGAATACCGGGAAGAAGCCACCCGGTTCGTGCCCGCGCGGGAAAGCGCGGGCTTCGGCCCCGCCGGCGTCGGCGTCGATTTTCCCCTCCAGGGCGCGCGGTCGCTGTACGGCGCAACAAAACTGGCCTCGGAAATCATGCTGCAGGAATACAGCCACCAATACGATTTGCCGGCGGTCATCGACCGCTGCGGCGTCGTGGCCGGCCCGTGGCAGCTCGGCAAGCAGGACCAAGGCGTGTTCACGCATTGGCTGGTCAGCCACCGCCTGAACCGCCCGCTGGCCTATATCGGGTTCGGCGGCCAGGGCAAGCAGGTGCGGGATCTCCTGCATATCGACGATCTCGTCGAGCTCGTCCTGCTGCAAAGCCGGCGGATCGCGGAATTCCGCGGCGACGTCTTTCCGGCCGGCGGCTCGACGTTCTCCAACCTTTCCTTGCGGGAAGCCACCGAGCTTTGCCAGGCCATCACCGGCCGGCGCCTGCCGATGACCGCGCAGCCCGAAAACCGTCCGGCCGACGTGGCCTGGTTCATCACCGACAACCGGCCCACGACGGCGCGGCTGGGTTGGCGCCCGACCCGCTCGGCAGAAACCATCCTCCGGGATATCCACGCCTGGCTCGAGGCCCACCCCGATCTCGAAGCCGCCCTGTTCGGAAAACCCGCATGACCGCGCCTGCTCCGTTTTTCTCGATCGTCATCCCGGCCCACAACGAAGAAGGCGGCATCGCGGCGACCTGCGAAGCCATCGCGGCGCGGTTCGCCCGCGAGGGCATCGCCGACTATGAAATCTGCGTGGTCAACGACAACAGCCGCGACCGCACCGAGGCGATCTTGCAGGAACTCTCCGCGCGGCTGCCCGCGGTGCGCTACGTGAACAACGCGCCGCCCAACGGATTCGGGTTCGCCATCCGCAAGGGGCTCGAGTCCTTCGCCGGCGATTGCGCCTGCATCGTCATGGGCGACCTGTCCGATTCGCCCGACGACATCCTCGCCTATTACCGCGAAATGAGGGCCGGCGCCGAGTGCGTGTTCGGCTCGCGCTTCATCAAGGGCTCCCGGGTGACCGATTATCCGCCCCACAAGCTGTGGCTCAACCGCCTGGCCAACACGTTCATCAAATTGCTGTTCCACCTGGACTACAACGACGTCACCAACGCCTTCAAGTGCTATCGGCGCGAGGTGATCGCGGGCATCCAGCCGCTGTTGTCGGCGCATTTCAACCTGACGGTGGAAATGCCCCTGAAGGCCATCGTCCGGGGCTATTCCTACAAGATCCTGCCCATTTCCTGGACCAACCGCACGACGGGCGAGTCCAAACTCAAGATCAAGGAAATGGGCAGCCGCTACCTGTTCATCGTGCTGTACGCCTGGCTGGAACGCACGCTTGCGCGCGGCGACTACCGCCGGCATTGAGCCCGGGGCTATTTCTTCTTCTCGAACACGACCTTCTTGTAGCGCAGGTCGTAGGCCGTGGGGAATTTCGTCGCGGCGGGGATTTCGTACAGCGGCCGATAGGCCTGCTCCAAACGCTCGTAGAGGGCGTACGAATTGTCTTCCAGCGGAATGTCGATGATCACGATGTCCCACGGATCTCGCGCCAGGAAGTTGCGCCGCTCCTGCGAGAGCATGTTGCGATCGAACCGCTTCTTGTTCCAGGAATCCTCGCCGGCTTGCGGCCAGGCTTTCTGGCCGGCCAGGAAACTCATGAAGCCCCGGTTGACCAGATAGCTGCTCTTGCCCGGCGTGGAAAGGATGCCCATGAGTTGCCGGTAACGGCCGACGTCTTCGTCGTTGATGAAATGCGGCCGCGGATCGTCGATCAGCGCGAGACCTTGCAGCGCGACGAGGGCGCCCAACACCGGCGCCGCCAGGCGGCCGTCGCGGAAAAAGCGATGGGCGTAGCCCAAGCCGACGACCAGCATGGCCATGTAGAAAAACCACATTTGCGACGAACCGGAACCGTATTTGCCGTTCGCGAAGCCGCCGGCGACGGCGGCCGCGCCCAACAGCAGCAGTTCCGGCCGGAACAGTCCTTTCCACGACCGCTCGTAGGCCAGCAGGCCCGCGGCGATGAACGCCACCGAGACCGCGTATTTCCGCGTCAGGATTTCGGTGAAGACCACCGTCCAGAGGCGCGACCAGATGATCGGCTGGTTCCGGTTCATTTCGAACACCCAATACAGGAATTGGGCATCCGCCCGGCTCTCGAAATAGACGATGCCCGCCAAGGTCAAAACGGCGAGGCCGGCGCCCAGCGCCGCCCCCTTGCGCCAGTCCTTCGCCAGCACGTAGACCGTGCCGGCCACCATGTAGGCCAGGCCGAGCTGCTTGCTCCAGAACGACGCGAAGAGCGCCAAGCCCGCCAGCACCACCGTCTTCCAGGACAGTTGCGGATCGCGCAGGAACAGGTAGAGCGCGAGAATGGAAAACGTCGCATGGACCGTATTGGGCCCGACGTCCACGAACCATTTCACCTCCAACCCGGCGGCCAGCGCCGCGGCGATGAATCCGAGAAACCGGCTGCCCGTCAGCCGGAATGCGCACCCGCCGACCAGCGCCATGCCGGCCAAGCCGAACAGACTGGCGACCATTCGCACCGCACGGATGTCCGGACCGAACAACCGAATGGTCCAACCGAAAATCTGCGACGCCAGCGGCGTGTAGCCGTCCGTCACGTGCTCCACGTCGCCGCGGGGATAATAGCTGTGCCCGCCTTGCGAAAACTGATGGAAGTAGTGCATGTGCCAGGCGTCCGAGCCCGCCACGATCTCGGAATGGCGCACGTGGTTGGCCATCAGCGTCAACGCGATCGCCAGATGGATCGAAACGATCGCGCCCACCACCCACGCCCAGCCGCGGCTCCAGCCGGGCGCGGCGGCAACGGCCGCGGACGCGGGTTCCAAGTTCTTGACGGTACTGGATTTCATGCTTGCTCCTGCCGACAATGCCATCTGCTCCAAGGTCTGGATTTCTCGCGGAGTTGGCAAGCCCTTTTCCGCGGGAGACCGGGGTTCCGCGCGGATTTCGCTTCCCCCGCGCCGGCCGGCCCGCTACAGTTCGGGCCCATTCGTTCGACAGGAGAACCAGATCATGGCAGGCATTTTCAAGGCATACGACATCCGCGGCATCTACGGCGAAACCCTCACCGACGACCTGGCCTTCAAGATCGGGCGGGCCATCTTCGCGTTCCTCGGCTGCAAGAAGGTCGTCGTCGGCCGCGACATGCGCCCCCATTCGAAGCCGTTGTTCGAGGCCTTGGCCCGGGGTCTGGCCCTGCACGGGGCCGACGTCGTGGACCTCGGCATGTGCTCCACGCCCATGTCCTACTACGCCAACAAGGTGCTGGGCGCCGACGCGTCGGTCATGATCACGGCTTCGCACAATCCCGGCCCTTGGAACGGCTTCAAGATCTGCCGCGCGAACGCCATCCCGCTGTCCGGCGCCACCGGCATCCTGGACATCGAGCGCATCGTCCAAACCGAAGATTTCGCGCCCGAAGCCCCGGCGAAGGGCAAAATCTACGCTTTCGACGTCCTGCCGGAATACGCCGAGCACTTCCGCGCCTTCGCCGACGTCCGCCGGCCGCTGCGCGTGCTCGTGGATTACGCCAACGCCATGGGCATTCTCGAGGCCAAGACCTTCGACGGCTTGTTCGAGATCACCCCTCTCTTCGACGAACTCGACGGCACGTTCCCGAACCACGAGGCCAATCCGCTGGACACCCATACCCTCGCGGCCGCCCAAAAGGCCGTCCGCGCCGGGAAGTACGATTTCGCGGCCTGCTTCGACGGCGACGCCGATCGCGTCGGATTCCTCGACGAGAAGGGCGACATCATTCCGATGGACATGATCACCGCCCTGATCGCCAAGACGATCCTCGCGCGGAATCCGGGCGCCAACATTTTCTACGATCTGCGCTCGTCGTGGGCGGTCAAGGAGGTCATCCTCGAAAACGGCGGCGTGCCCAACCGCAGCCGCGTGGGCCATGCGTTCATCAAGGCGCAGATGCGCGAAAAAGACGCCCTGTTCGCCGGCGAACTGTCCGGGCACTACTATTTCAAGGAAAACTCCTTCGCGGAGTCGTCCGCCCTGGCCGTGCTGCTCATCGCGAACCTCGTGTCGCAGTCGGACCAGCCCTTGTCGCAGCTCATCGCGCCCATCCAGCGCTATTTCGCCAGCGGCGAGATCAATTCCACCGTGGCCGACGCCCCCGCCGTCCTCGCCAAGCTGCGCGCGAAATACGCGGACGCCGACGTCCTCGAACTCGACGGGCTCAGCTTCGAATACCCCACCTGGTGGTTCAACGTCCGCTGTTCCAACACCGAGCCGCTCGTCCGCCTCAATCTCGAAGCCAAGACGAAGGCCGAAATGGAAGCCCGGCGCGACGAAGTGCTCGCGCGGATCCGGGGCTGATCAGACCGCGCCCCAAAACCGGACTTCCGGTTCCAGATCGAAACCGAATTTCTCCCGCACGGCGGCCGCCATGCGCCCGGCCAGCGCCGCCACGTCGCGCGCCGTCGCGCCGGGACCGGCGATGAGGATGTTGGCGTGCTTGGCGAACACGTAGGCGGCGCCCGCGCGCATGCCCTTGGCGCCCACCTGCTCCAGATATTTTCCCGCCGCGCGGCGGGGTTCGCCGGGATGCGCCGGCGGCAGGTTCTTGAAGAAGCTTCCGGCCGTCGGATCCGTGCGCCAATCGGGATGCTTCTCGCGGCGCAGGGCGAGAATTTCCTCCCGCTCCGCGCGAAGCTTCGCGCGGTCGCCCGCCTCCGTGCGGAACCAAGCCCGCACGACGACGGCGCCCAGTTGCGGCAGCGACGACGCGCGATAGGCGAAGTCCAAGGCGGAACGCGGCAGTTGACGCGATTCGCCCGCGCGCGTCAGGATTTCCACGCGGTCCAAGACGTCGCCCAGTTGACGGCCGAAAGCCCCCGCATTGCCGCACAGACCCCCGCCGACCGTGCCCGGAATGCCGGATGCGAAACCCACCCCGCCCCGGCCGGTCGCCGCGGCGAATTCGGCCAGCGCGTCCAGCGGCGCCGCGGCGGACGTTTCGAGCGTGCCGTCGGCCGCCAGACGGCAATCCGGAGACTCCGCGGCGATCCGCAGCACGCATTCGGGAATTCCCGCGTCGGCTACGAGCAGGTTCGAGCCGCCGCCCATGACGCGCCACGCCCGCCCGGCGGCGTTCCAGTCCCGGAGGGCGTCCGCCGCCGCGGCCGCATCGGCAACCGTGGCGAGTTCGCGGCAAGGGCCGCCGAGGCGGAAGGTCGTGAATTGGGACAGCCGGGTTTCCATTGCTCGGGACGCATCCTACGGCCGCCGCCGGCCCGGCGCCAAGCTATTCGTCGTCGTCGAGCGGCAGTTGCGCTTCGTAGGCGTCCGCGTCGAGCAGCTCGTCGAGATCGGCCGGATCGGCGGGCTTGAGTTTGAACAGCCAGCCCTTGCCGAAGGGATCCTGGTTGACCAGTTCCGGCTGTTCGAGCAGGGCATCGTTGACCGCGACGACGGTCCCGGCGACGGGCGCGAAGACGTCGTTGGCGGCCTTGACCGATTCGACCACGGCGACTTCGTCTTCCGCCTCGACCTCTTCCCCCACTTCGGGCAGCTCGACGAACGTCAGTTCCGACATCTGTTCCTGGGCATAGTCGGTGATGCCCACGACCGCCTGGCCCCCCTCGAGGCGGACCCAGCAGTGGGCACGCGTGAATCGCATTTCGCTCGTCGACATAAATCGGACCTCCACACCTGAAACGGCCCGCTTTGTACCGTCCGGCCCGCGGCGGATCAAGCCTTGATTTCGCCGGAACGGAAAAAAACGCGCCCGGCCGGGGCCGGGCGCGCGGGAACCGCCGCGGGGACTACCCGCTGAGACCGCCGATGATCGATACCAGCGGCATGAACAGCGCGATGACGATCGTGCCGACGACCAGGGCCAGGAAGATGATCAGCAGGGGCTCGATGATCGACGTCATGGCGGCGACGGCGTTGTCCACGTCGTCGTCGTAGGAATCGGCGATCTTCATCAGCATGTCCGGCAGCGCGCCGGTTTCCTCGCCGACTTCCACCATGCTGACGACCATCGGCGGGAAGACCTTCGAGGAGGCGATCGGCGGCGCCATGTTTTCGCCTTCCTTGACGGCGTCGTGGATGGTCGTGACCGCCTTGGCGATGACCTCGTTGCCGACGGTTTCCTTGACGATGTTGAGCGCCTGCAGGACGGGCACGCCGGCGGACATCAGCGTGCCGAGGGTGCGGGTGAAGCGGGAGATCGAGTTCTTGCTGATCAGCGTGCCGAACACCGGCGCGTGCAGCTTGAACTGGTCGATGCCCAGGCGGCCCTTTTCGGTCTTGGCCAGCAGCTTGAGGACGACCACGATCACCACGAGGACGATCAGGACCAGCGGGAACCGGTTGACCATCGTATCGCTGGCGTTCATGACGAACTGGGTCAGCGCGGGCATGCCCTTGCCGCCCATCAGGTCGCCGAAGATGTCGGCGAACTTGGGCACGATGTAGGTCATCAGGAAGCCGAGGATGGACAGGGCCATGACGAGCACGACGATCGGATAGGTCATGGCGCTCTTGACCTTGCCCTTGATCTTTTCGGCCTTTTCCTGGAATTCGGCGAGGCGCGCGAGCACGACGTCGAGCACGCCGCCGATTTCGCCGGCCTTGACCATGTTGACGAACAGGCGGTCGAAGATCTTGGGATGCGCGGCGAGCGCTTCGGCGAAGGTGCTGCCGGATTCGATGCTTTCGGCCATCTGGACGACGGCGTCGCGCAGGGCGGGGTTCTTTTCCTGGCGCTGGAGCACGCGCAGGGCGCGCATCAGGGGCAGCCCGGCGTTGACGAGGGTGGACATCTGGCGGGTGAAGGTCGTCAGCTGCTTGGCCTTGACGCCGCCCTGGAGGAACTTGGGCAGCTTGATCTCCATCTGCATGGCGCCCTTCTTGCCCCCGCCCTTCTTGGCGGGCGCGGCGGCGCCGCCGCCGGCCAGTTCCTCGACCTTGGTCGGGAAATACTGTTTCTCGCGGATGCGGGCGACGGCCTGCGCCTGGGTATCGGCGTCGATCTCGCCGTGCACTTCCTTGCCTTTGGCATCCAATGCCGTGAATTTGTACCGCGCCATGGTGGGTTTTCCTTCCTCTGTTCTTCCCGTCGGGGGTTCGCGTTCCGTCAGGTGTACTTCAAGACCTCTTCGACCGTGGTGTATCCGTCGAGGATGCACCGGATGCCGTCTTCGCGCAGGGTGCGCATGCCCAGTTCCACGGCCTTGTCGCGGATGACGAGGGTGGGCTTGCGCAGGTTGATCAGCTCGCGGACGGGATCCTTGATCCGCAGATACTCGTAGATGCCGCGGCGGCCCTTGTAGCCGGTCTGGTTGCAATAGGAGCAGCCCGCGCCGTAGAAGAACGGCCGGCCGCCGACCTGCTGTTCGGTCATGCCCAGTTGCTGGAGGAGGTCCGGCGTGGGCTGGTACTCCGTCTTGCAATTGGAACATATGGTGCGGACGAGGCGCTGGCCGAGCACGGCTTCGAGGGTCGAGGCGATGAGGAACGGCTCGACGCCCATGTCGATCAACCGGGTGATCGCGCCGGCGGCGTCGTTGGTGTGCAGGGTACTGAACACCAAGTGGCCCGTCAGCGAGGCCTGGATGGCGATTTCGGAGGTTTCGATGTCGCGGATTTCACCGACCATGATGATGTCCGGATCCTGGCGGAGGAACGCGCGCAGCACCTTGCCGAAGGTCACGCCGATGGCTTCGTGGATGGGCACCTGCACGATGCCGTCGATGTCGTACTCGACCGGTTCCTCGGCCGTCAGCAGCTTGTTCTCGATGGTGTTGAGGCGGCGCAGGGCGGAATAGAGCGTGGTGGTCTTGCCGGAGCCCGTGGGGCCGGTCACGACGACGATGCCGTTGGGTTTGTCGATGTCTTCGCAGAAGTACTGGTAGACGTCGTCGGGCATGCCGATGTTCTCGAGGTCCAGCGAGACCACGCTGCGGTCCAGCACGCGGAGCACGACGCTCTCGCCGAACTGGGTCGGGAGGGTGGACACGCGGAAGTCGATCATGCGGCCGGCGACGGGCAGCTGGATGCGGCCGTCCTGGGGCACGCGCCGTTCGGCGATGTTGAGGCCCGAGATCACCTTGAGGCGCGAGGTGACCGGCAAGGCGAGATGGCGCGGCGGCGGGGCCATTTCATAGAGGGCGCCGTCCACGCGGTAGCGGATCTTGAATTCGTTCTCGAAGGGCTCGAAGTGGATGTCGCTGGCCCGGTCCTGCACGGCCTGGTAGATCACGAGGTTGACGAACCGCACCACGGGGCGCGAGTTGGCGGCGGCTTCCATCGAGGCGATGTCGTCGCCGCGGGCGCCGCTCTCAAGCAGATCGCCGGCGTCCGCGAGTTCGCCCTCCAGGCTGGAGAGCATGTCCTTCATGGACTCGTCTTCGGAGCCGTAATAGCGGGAAATGGCGTTGGCGATTTCGCCGGCCGAGGCGACCATGAACTGGACGTCCTTCGTCAGCACGAAGCGGATTTCGTCGCTCGTCTCGGGCCCGACGAGATTGGCGACGGCCAGCGTGATGGACGAGGCGTCGACGGCGACGGGCATCACGTTGTACATGCGCGCGACGCTGCCGGGCACGGCCTGGAGGGTTTCGGCCGGCACGCTCATGTGCTCGAGATCCACCCGCTCCGCGCCCAGCAGCTGCGAGATCAGGTCCAGCCCCTGCTCCTCGGTGATGAGCCCCATTTCCTGGGCGACGTCCTTGGTCGGCTTGCCGGTGCGTTCGTGCTCGTCCACGATCTCGGCGGCCTGGCCGTCGTCGATCAGGCCGTTGCGGACCAGCTCCTCCAGAAACATGTCGGGATATTCGGCCATGGCGGTGTCCTGTCTATGGTTGCTTGCCGCGGATTTGCTGCATGACTTCTTCGGTGTCCTGGGCCTTGGTCACGAGTTCCTCGTAGGCGATCTTGCCCGCCTGCCACAGGTCGATCAGGTGCGAGTCGAGGGTCTGCATGCCCCACTTCGCGCCGGTCTGCAGGTCGGACGTGATGCGGAAGGTCTTGTTGTCGCGGATCAGGGAACGGATGGACGGCGTGGCGATCATGATTTCGAACGCCGCGATGCGCCCGGGCTTGTCCTTGCGGGGCATCAGGATCTGCGAGATCACGGCCACGATGCTCGTGGAGAGCTGCGTGCGGATCTGTTCCTGCTGGTTGGTTGGAAAGGCATCCACGATGCGGTCGACGGTGCGCGCGGCGCCGGTCGTGTGCAGCGTGGCGAAGACCAGATGGCCCGTTTCCGCCGCGGTGATGGCCGCTTCCATGGTTTCCAGGTCGCGCATTTCGCCGACGAGGATGACGTCGGGATCCTGGCGCAAGGCCCGGCGCAGCGCTTCCTTGAAGGTCGGCACGTCCACCCCGATTTCGCGCTGGGTCACCACCGACTTCTTGTGCTGGTGGTAGTACTCGATGGGATCTTCGACGGTGATGATGTGGCAATCGCGTTCCTGGTTGATGATGTTGAGCATGCTGGCCAGGGTGGTCGTCTTGCCGGAGCCCGTCGGGCCGGTCACCAGAATCAGCCCGCGGGGCTTGAACAGCAGATCTTTCATCTGCGCGGGCAGGCCGATTTCCTCCAGCGTCAGCATCTTGGTGGGGATCTGGCGCAGGACGATGCCGACGTGGCCTTTCTGGCGGAAAACGCTCACGCGGAACCGCGCCGCGTCGCCGAAACCGAAGCCGAAGTCCGACCCGCCGTGCTCTTCGAGCGAACGGATATGCTGCTCGGGCGTGAAGCTGCGCATGAGCCGGTCCGTGTCTTCCGGCGTCAGCGGTTCGGCGTCCAGCGGCGCCAGCGAACCGTGGAGGCGCATGACGGGCGGCAGGCCCACGGCCAGATGCAGATCCGACGCGCCCTCGGCCACGGCCAAGTCGAGCAGGTCGTTCATCTGGACTTCGGAAGATTTCATCGTGCTCATCAGCCGTTGTCTCCCATGGTGACGCGGAGGATTTCTTCGAGGGTGGTGATGCCGGCGACGACCTTGCGCAGGCCGTCCTCGCGCAGGGTGCGCATGCCCAGCTCGCGCGCCTTGATCCGCAGCTCGGTGGAGGACACCTGTTCGAAGATCAGGTTGCGGACCTGGTCGTCGATCTGGAAGATCTCGTAGATGCCGAGCCGGCCGCGGTAGCCGGTGAACTGGCAGTCGGCGCAGCCTTTGCCGTGGAACAGCTGGGCGGAGGCCAGCTGCTTGGCGGCGGGCCCCAGCAACCGCAGTTCGGCTTCCCGGGCTTCGTAGGGCTCCTTGCACTTCTCGCAGATCTTGCGCACGAGGCGCTGGGCCATGATGGCGCGGGTGGACGACGCCACGAGGAAGGGCTTCACGCCGATGTCGATCATGCGGGTGACGGCGCTGGGCGCGTCGTTCGTGTGCAGCGTGCTGAACACCAGATGGCCCGTCAGCGAAGCGTTGACCGCGATTTCCGCCGTTTCCAGGTCGCGGATTTCACCGATCATGATGATGTTGGGCGCCTGGCGCAGGATGGCGCGCAGCGCCGCGGAGAACGTCATGCCGATGTCCGAGCGCACCTGCACCTGGTTGATGCCGCTCATCTGGTATTCCACCGGGTCTTCCACGGTGATGATCTTGCGGTCCGGCTTGTTGATCGTGTTGAGGCAGGCGTACAGCGTCGTCGTTTTGCCCGAGCCCGTCGGCCCCGTCACCAGGATGATGCCGTCCGACAGCGTGATCAGGCGCTCGAAAATCTGCTGGTCGTCCGAGAAGAAGCCCAGTTGGGGCAGGCCCAGCGCGATGCCCGCCTTGTCCAGGATACGCATGACGATGCTCTCGCCGTGGTTCGTGGGGATGGACGACACGCGCAGGTCGAGATCGCGGCCCATGACGTTGATCTGGATGCGGCCGTCCTGGGGCACGCGCTTTTCGGCGATGCTCATGTTGGCCATGATCTTCACGCGGCTGATGATGGCCGACTGCAGGCGCTTCGGGGGGCTGTCCACCTCGTGCAGCACGCCGTCGATGCGGTAGCGCACGCGGAACTTCTTGGGCATGGGTTCCAGATGGATGTCGGACGCGCGGCTGCGGAACGCTTCCATGATGATCAAGCTGACCAGCTTGATGATCGGCGCGTCGGATTCGGTGACGTTCTCGTCCCCCACCAGCTGCTTCTTGACGTCCTCGGGCAGCGCCAAGGTGCCTTCGGTGATCTCCTGCAGCATGCCTTCGACGGCGCCGGTCGCGCGGCCGTAGTAGTTGGCGATGGCCTTTTCGATCTCCTCCGGCGGGGCCACCACGCCTTCGACGTTGCACTTGAGCACGTAGCGCAGGCCGTCGAGGGTGTCGACGTCCAGCGGATCGCCCAACGCCACGGTCAGGACGCTTTCGTGCTTGAAGACCGGGACGACCTTGTAGCGTTGCGCCACGTCGCCGGGAACCATGTCGAGCACTTCGCGGGGAATGTCGAGGCCCGTCAGGGTGATCGTTTCCATGCCGAACTGGCCGGCCAGGGCCTTGAGCATGTCGAGCTTGGACACCCCGCCGTCGCGGGCGAGGACGTCCATGACGGGTTCGTCGTCCTGGGCGGCGATCTGGCGGGCGGCCACGGCCTGCTCCCGCGAAATCAGCCCCACGTTTTCCAGGATCTCCAGAATATAGTCGTCGTTCGAAGTCAAGGGGCTGCTCCTTCAATCGCCGCGTCCGTTCCGCCCGCGTCGGCGGAATGGACGCATGTCCAGCATGATGCGGGAGAAAGTACCCTCTTGAAAGCCTCCAAAGCAAGCCCGGAATTCGCGCGGGGCCCGCGGCGCGAGCGCGCCTTCTCGGTCGGTCCGAACGGATTCACCCACGGGACAAGCCCGTGGGGGTCCGGGGGCAAACAGCCCGGCGGGTTGGGCCAACGCGCCCTACCCTGCGGATCCACGAAGGTAGGGCGACTTGGCCCAAGTCGCCGCTTCTTCTAGGGGTCAATACTTGCGGATGACGGCGCGGACGACGCCGCCGATTTCGAGCGAATGCTGCGGCCGGATGAACTTGTACTTGCGGTTGGCCGGCTCGAGGCGCACCCCGGCGGCGTCGCGCACGTAGTATTTCAGCGTCCACTCGCCGTCCACGCAGGCGACGACGACGTCGTTCTGCTTGGGCCGGGGCCCCTTCTCCACCAGGACGACGTCGCCCGGCA
Source organism: uncultured Verrucomicrobiota bacterium (assembly GCA_938003985.1). GTDB lineage: Bacteria > Verrucomicrobiota > Kiritimatiellia > CAIQIC01 > Lenti-01 > Lenti-01. The sequence goes on from CALKWZ010000073.1 coordinate 75,866, forward strand.
GGATGCCGGCATCGATCATCGAATCGCCGCGCACGGTCAGCATGTAGCTGTGGTCGGGGTCCTTGACGAGGTATTCGTCGAGGGTGACGGCGTCGGCCTCCTGCTCCTCTTCCTGGGTGGGAAAGCCGGCGGCGATCGAGCCGAGGAGGCGGACGGTGCCCGTCAGCTTGGGCAGGAGCGCGATGCGTCCGTTGGCGTCCTTGGCGACGTAGCCGGTCTCCTCCAGCCGGTCCAGCAGGCCGAACACGGCGTTCTTGGACCGGTAGTCGAACAGATCGAGCATTTCCGAGTAGGTGGGCGCGCGGCGCTCCTGGCGCCAGAATTGGCGCAACAGGCGGACTTTTTCGGTCAATTGGATGTCGCGGGGCATGGCAGGCTCCTCTCCGGGGCGGTTCGTTCTTTCATCTTCCAATAAACTGAACTTCCGTTCAGATTGCAAGCGTCTTTTTCGTCGATTGCGGATTTTCTTTCCCGGAACGGTTCTTCCGCCTATAGTTAGGGCAAATGGCCATCCGGTCCCAACCCCGCGGAGGAAGTCACGTGAAACGCATCCCTGGTCTGCTGTCGTCCATCCTGCTTCTCGGCGCCTTGCTGGTGTCCGCACCGGCGGCGGAAACGCCCGCCGTGCTGGGCCTGCTGGAAATCCGCGGCCTGGACGCCTTGGCCGCCGCCGGCTTCGAGCTGAGCAAGGCGGCCGGCAATCCGGTGCCCAAAGAAATGATCTCGATGGGGCTCTACGGCGCGCTGGGCACGATGCCGGGCCTGGGCATTCCGCCGGAGAGCACGGTCCGGGCCGTGGCGTTCCGGTCCGACCAGCCCCGCGGCGGCTGGGCGCTGCTGCTGCCCGTGGAAAACGAGGGCGCGGATTATTTTTCATCGCTCGCCCAGAACGGCTGGAAAAACGAAACCGAGGCCGCCGACGGGATCCAGCATTTCATCGCGCCGCCGGGCATCCTGGTCCCGGCGCCGGACGTCTACTTCCTGCAACGCGGCGCGACGCTGGTCGCGGCCGGCAACGCGGACGACGTCCGCCGGGCCGAGGCGCTCCGCCCGACCCTGCCCCCCATCCTGCCGGCGGAGGGCGACGTCGTCCTGCAGATCCGGCCCGCCGCGCTGGCGGACGCGTTCGGGCCGCAGATGACCGAACAAATGAGCGGCGCTTTCCAAAGTCCCGAGCTGCCCGCGCACGCCGCGGCCATGGGAACGCTCTATGCCCAAGCCTATCTGGCCGCTGCGCGACAGATCCAGGAGTGCACGCTGGGGATCGGCGTCGCCGACGGCCGGCTGAACGTCCATTCGCGCGTCGCCCCGCGGCCCGACACCGCCTTCGCCCGCTGGGTCGCCACCCTCCGGCTCCCGGCCGAAGCCGCGAACGTCGTGGCCCTGCCGGATGCGCTGGCCGTCGAAATCCTGAACCTGGGCGACTTGCAGGAAGTGCTGCCGGCCTATTTCCGGTTCTCGGAAAAGATGCTGGCGCTCTTGCCGACCGGCGCCGATCCGGCCGCGTTCCAGCCGTACCTCGACAACGAAAAGGCCAGCTACGCGCAACTGGCCGGCGACGTTGGCTTCGCCCTGCTGCCGCCGACGCAGGCCGCCCCGTTGCGCTTCGTCCAGTACGCCGCGCTCAAGGATACCGCCGTCGTCCGCGGCTTGCTGCCGGAACTGGTCCGCGGCGCCAACGAAATGACGGCGACCCTGGCGAAATCCGGCGAAGAACTCCCCTTCCAGATCGAACTGTCCCTGGGCGAACCGCGCGAGTACCGCGGCATCGCCGTCGACCGCCTGACCTATGCTTTCCAACTCGACGGCCAGATGGGCGCGATCTGGCCAGCCGCCATTCCGACGAAGTTCGAAATCGAGCTGGCTTGGTTTCCCGGCGGCCTGTTGGCGGCGGTGGGCGATGCCGCGCTGACCGAGACGCTCGTGGACCGCGCGCTCGCCGGCGGCGGCGCCCCGCTGACGGCCTGGCCGGCCTGGCAAGCCCTCTATCCGGAACCGGACGCCCGGCTGGTGGATACGGCGCACGTGGCGCTGTTCGACGCCGTGCGGGCCTATCTGGCCTTGGCCGATGCCGCCGATGGCGGCCAGCGCGCCCAGCAAGTGCCGGCCACCTCCGGCAATCTCGAGGCCTGCGCCTACGTCTTCGACGGCCTCATGACCCGCATTCGGTTCAGCCTGGCCGATATTTCGGCCGCCGCCGAAAAGCTCCAGGCGCTGAAGGCGCAGCGCGCCTACGGAAATGCACCGCTGCCGGTGCCGGCCCCCGCGCTGGATGAGGTCGCCGCCCCGACCGAACCCGAAGAGGAAGCGGCTCCGGCCGACGCCGGCGCCCCCGCAGCAGCGCCGGCGCTGGAATAAACGCCCCCTCAATGGGCTTGCGGGAGCGGGCGGCAACGCCCGCTCCTTTTGCTTGTGGCCGCGCGCCGGGGCGCCGGCCAGATAAAGCGCTTCACTTTTTGCGGGTTGCGGACAAAAAACGCTTTACTCGAACGCGCGATTTTGTTTCAATCAGATTTATAGCGTAGGTTTTCGCCCACGGAAGGCCGTCCGGTTCAACTTGCCTCGTAAGGAGTGTGTCCATGAAATCTGCCGCCACCTTCATCCGCACCTTGACGGTGTTCAGCCTGCTCGCTTTTGCCGGCGTCGCCCAAGCGGAAGTGCTCCTGCAATGGTTCGAAAGCGACTGGGACGAGATGTACCAGAAGCTGCCGAAGGTGGCGGAAATCGGCTACGACAGTTTCTGGATTCCCCCGCCGACCAAGGGGCCCGTGGGCACAAGCACCAAGTGGGCCAACGTCGGCTACAATCTCTACGACCGCTTCGATCTCGGCGACGTGCCCCAGCGCGGATCGCTGGCCACGCGCTACGGCACGCGCGGTTCGCTGCGCGCCATGGTGGACAACGCCCACCGCCTCGGCATCAAGATCATCCCCGACATCGTGATGAACCACAACGGCAACGGGCCGGACTTCCGCGAATATCCCGGCATGGCGGCGACCGACTTCCACGTGGGCTGGCAGGAAGGCTACGCCAACACGCTCAACTTCAAGCGCGCGCCCCGGATGAACTGGTGGTACCACCACGAAGGCTACGGCGCCACGATGTGGTCCGACCTCGCCAACCTCGTCGACATCCGCACCGAAGACCACCCGCTCAACGGCGACCCCAAGCGCTTCACCGGCCAGAAGACCGACTCCGACGGCCAGAGCTTCAATTTCGTGGACGGCACCTCCTACGTCCGCCACGTCGGCCAGTACGACCGCTATCCCTACGCCTACACCAACGAAAACGCCGCCCAGATGCTCTATCGCTGGATCGCCTGGCTCGGCAACGCGATGGACTACGACGGCCTGCGCCTCGACGCCGGCAAGCACACGCCCTACGAGTTCTTCGGTTGGCGCGGCAACGGCTTCCTGCACGAAGCCCAATGGAACTACACCCAGCGCCGCGGCTACGGCTTCACGAACACCGTCCCCGATCTCTTCGCCAACGACCGCGACCGCACCAACGCCTTCATCTTCGCCGAAATCCTCTCGCCTTGGTCCGAGATCGAATACTGGTACCGCCAAGGCACCGGCAATCCGATGCGCTTCCTCGACTACCAGATGAAGAAGACCGCCGACGGCGCGTTCGGCGGCAACCTGGCCGGCCTCGGCGCCTACGGCTCCGATTTCGGTCCTTCCACCGGCCTGCTCTACGTCTGGGGCCACGACGAGGCGCTCAACGCCAGCAAGCCCATCCTCGCCTACGCCTACATCCTCGGCCACGTGGGCGTGCCGATGGTCTACTACACCGGCAACAACATCACCTGGGAAAACTACGGCCGCAATCCCTACAATCCGTCCGACCCCAACAAGAACAAGACCTGGATGATCCCCGGCTTCGACAGCCACGTCCTCGGCGAAGGCGGCAACGGCGCCATCCCCAACCTCGTCTGGATCAACCAGAACTTCGCCCGCGGCTCCGAAATCAAGCGCTGGGAAGGCGACGGCGATTTCTTCGCCCTTGAACGCTACGAGGACGCGGACGGCAACGGCCTCGACGCCGGCGACGGCATCATGATCCTGGCCTTGAACGATTCCGGCAGCGACATCACCAAGACCCTCTCCTGCGCCTTCCCCAACGGCACCGTCCTGAAGGACTTCACCGGCAACAACGGCGACACCGCCACCGTCAGCGGCGGCCAGGTCACGATCCGCGTGCCGGGCACGTCCCGCTTCGGCGACGGCGGCCAGGGCTGGGTCGTCTACGCCCCGCAGTGCGCCGACGGCGTCGAGCTCGCCGTCAAGCAGGGCGGCGCGCCGGTCGGCACCGTCACCTGGACCGTCCCGGGCGGGACCCACGCCGCCACGACCACCCAGTATCTGCCCCGCATCACCGCCGACAGCGCCACGCTCGACGTCTTCGTCACGCAGGTGCCCGCGGGCATCACGGTGGACAACGTCATGCTCCAGTGGGGCGAAGGCATCCATCTGCCCGTCACGAACTTCTTCGACGAAGGCCGCGGCCGCGTCTCGGGCCGTTTCCACAACACGGACCGCGTCAATTCCACGAACTACGCGCTGACCATTTCCACCACCAACCTCGCGGAAGGCCTGCACGTCGTCAAGGCCCGCGCCTTCACGCAGCGCGATCCGTCCTATTCCGCCATCTACAACACGCTCTCCAAGGCGATCTACGTCGACCGCCACGGGCCGGAACTGGGCCTGAGCGTCGCCCCGAACCAAGCCATGACCGGCGAGTTCGTGCTGACGATCACCAACGCGGACTACACGGCCTACGGCATGACGGTTTCGATCAACGGCGGACCCGCGCAGGCCGCGGACCAGATCATGAAGGGCCTGTGGAAGTTCCCCGTGACGGGCCTGTCCGCCGGCACGCACACCGCGACCGTCGTCGCCACCGAGGCGAACTACGCCAGCCCGCGCCAGATCATCAACACCGGCACCGTCGTCCGCGTCTTCCAGATCGTCGGCAACGCCAACGGCATCGGTCTCAACCACGTCGCCAACTCCACGAACATGGTGCCCTTCTTCAAGACCATCGTCACCGGCGGGAGCGATTCCTATGGCTCCCTGCGCCTCTACTGGAACGGCTACGAGCTGCCGTTCAACGGCGGCACCCGCACCAACGTTTTCAACGGCGAAGTCGTCCAGCGCGACGACGCCGGCCGCGTGGTCACCAACCGCCTGTGGGGCGCCTTCGTCAACGGCCCCCACTACTTCGAGGCCGAGCGCGTGGACGGCGGCGTGACCAGCCGCGCCGTCCGCCGGGTGGTCTTCAATCTCTACGGCGCCAACCACGTCGATTCCGACGGCGACGGCCTGCCCGACAACGTCGAAATGCCCTTCTTCGACCAAGGCGCGCCCGGTCCCGACCAGCCCTGGCCCGGCGACTCCAACAACAACTTCATCCCCGAATCGTGGGAGACCTGGACCCGCCTGAATCCCTACAACCATTCCACGTTCTATTCCGCCCAGTGGGACGACCGCGGCGACATGGACGGCGACGGCTTCACGAACTACGAAGAGGTCTACGCCGGTTTCATGGAAGACGGCAACGTCTACAAGTACGACATCTACAACGCCGCCTCGAAACCTTCCGGCGATCCCAGCATCGTGCCGTCCGCGGCCTCCTGCTTCCCCACCCCGCCGCTGACCGGCAGCGTGGCCCAGATCACCTACGTCCCCAACGGCGGGACGCTCTCCAACGCCGCGCAGGTCGTCATGCATATCGGCCACTCCAAGCGCACCCTGGGCTCCTGGCAGGACGTGGTCCAGATTCCGATGACCAACAACGGCACCAGCTGGCTGGCCAACTACAGCGTGCCCTCCAACGCCACGTCCATCGACGTCACCTTCTTCGACGGCGGCACCACCTGGGACGGCCGGGACTGGCAGTTCACCGTGTTCGGCGCCGAAGGCCCCGACTTCGTCATGGACGCCGCGCTCGACAGCCCCGACTTCGAAATCGCCGAGTACAGCGGCATGAAGCTGTGGGCCGCCCTCCGCGGCACGAAGCTCTATCTCGCCACCTGGGGCACGGGCTCCCACTCCGAGATCACGAACGACCATTTCATCTGCATCCACACCAATCTGGGCGATGCCACCGCGCAGCCGTGGGCCAAGCAGGGCTACGTCTTCCTGCCTTCCAATTTCCCGTATCTCGGCGCGGAAGGCGGCAACGACGGCAGCTGGTGGTTCAACGTCGCGGCCGACAGCACCGCCACCAGCAACTCGAACCTGAACGCCACCTACAACTACCTCGAAGGCACGATCGATCTGGCGGACAATTTCGGCGGCGTGCCGGAGGCCGTCTACGTGGCCGTGGGCGTCTACGGCAACAACGACGGCGATCCGCTCTACGCCCAGGTGCCGGCCATGTGGGACGGCGGCAACAACCTGGAAATCACCGAAATCCTGCGCGTGCCGACCGCCTCCATCCGCGACGAGAACGCCGACGGTTATTTCGACGGCGGCAATCCGCAGATGTGGACCGTCGTCGACGGCAATTCCGCCGACGCCAACTACGGCCTGCGGCGCTTCTTCCTCGACGAAGTCGCCGGCGACCAGGAACAGATCACCGTCCGCGTCCAGCCCAATCCCGGCGGCACCAACCAGGTCACCGCCGTCGAACTGTTCAGCAACCTGAACCGCCGCGACTACGTGAAGATGCCGGGCGACGAAGATCCCGACGACGTCACCACGACTTCGCTGAACACCTACTACAAGGCCTATACGATGACCAACGCCGGCGGCGAGGTCTATGCCGCCACCCTGCCCGTGAACCGCTGCGGCGCCTACCGCATCAACGCGCGCTGGCAGATCAACGGCGGCAGTACCTGGTACTACTACACCGACAACGGCCTGCGCCGCGATTGCGCCGTGGTCGTCTCGCCCAAGAAGGCGCTGAACACCTCGCTCTACGAGCTCAATCCGCTCACGGCCGAAGCCACCACCGACCAGTTCTCCGGCCGCTCGACCTTCCGCAACATGGTCCTGGACGACGGCGACCGGCCCAACGGCATCAGCACCAACAAGCTCAAGCAGCTCGGCGTCAACATGATCTGGCTGCAGCCCATCCACCCCATCGGCACCGTCGGCCGCGAAATCGACGCCACCACCGGCCAGCCCTACGATCCGGGTTCCCCCTACGCCGTGCAGGACTACTGGCAGGTCAACCCCGTGCTCGGCAACCCCAACACGCCTTCCCAGGCCATGAGCGAATTCACCAACTTCGTCGCCAGCTACGACGCCCACGGCATCGGCGTCATGCTCGACGGCACGTTCAACCACTCCGCCTGGGACTGCCAGATCGGCCAGATGGGCGTGACGATGGATCTGAAGAACGCGCAGGGCGTCACCGTCAATTCCACCAGCCTGATCTCGTCCGTGCGCGCCGCGTGGTATTCCAAGCGGAACGATTACGGCAACCCGGCCACCTACTTCAACACCACCAACGACACCGACATCGCCGTGGCCCCCGACCGCATCGACTTCGGCAAGTGGTCGGACGCCGCCGAGTTCTTCTTCGGCACCTATGATTGCCTCGTCCAGAAACCCGCCGCGAACACGAACTGGACCTGGAGCAGCGCCTGGTACAGCCGCTACCTGCGCGAAGACGACCTCTTCGAGGGCTTCAAGACCGAAGCCACGCGCGAGCTGTGGGAATACTTCGCCGCCTATCCGGCCTACTGGCTCGAAAAGACCGGCCACCCCGCCGGCACCCCCAAGAACCAGTCCTACAAGGGCATCGACGGCCTGCGCTGCGACTTCGCGCAGGGCCTCCCCAGCCTCTTCTGGGAATACGCCATCAACAAGACCCGCAGCGTGAAGTGGGACTTCCTCTTCATGGCCGAATCGCTCGACGGCTATCGCGAAGTCGCCGGCACCAAGCGCCACGGCGTGGGCTACCGCTCTTCCCGCCACTTCGACGTTCTCAACGAAAACATCCTCTATCTGTGGCGCGACGATTTCTTCGACTACCGCACCTACGCCGACCAGACGGAAAACAATCCCAACCGCTCGACGGCGCTCATCTGGGAAGCCTTCGACAACCGCAAGAACGCCTTCGAGATGTCGCCGGTGCTCCTGAACCTGATTTCGCACGACGAAATCTTCCCGACCGACGACCAGTGGTCGCTGGTCTACGCCTACGCCATCAACGCCGCCATGGACGGCGTGCCGATGATGTTCTACGGCCAGGAAAACGGCGCCCAGAACAACGCCGGCGAATACAGCGCCCGTTCCGACTTCGGCATTTCCTCCAACAACAACTTCGCGCGCTACGAGACGAACTTCGGGAAGTCCATCCCGCACTTCAAGCGCTACAACCACATGACCAACATCTGGAACGCCGGCTGGTCCGCGGACATCCGCGCCACCTACGGCCGCCTCAACCAGGCCCGCGCGAACTCCCCCGCCCTGCGCTCGCAGCAGAACTACTTCCTGGCCGACACGACCAGCGGCAGCTGGAACCCCGACATCTTCGCCGTGGCGAAGATCCAGTCGCCGGCCGTCTCCGCCGCCACCCAGGACGTGGTCTTCGCGTTCATCAACAACAACTTCCGGGGCGACTACGCCCGGGCCGGCAGTTTCCGGCTCAACGCCACCAACGCGGCCGGCGCCAACTGGTTCGGCATCCAGCCCACGCACGTCTACAACGTCGTGGATCTGGCCGCGACGAATCCGACCACGATGCTCTGGCCGGCGCCCGGCTTCACCGGCAACACCCTCATCGCCAACGGCCTGTACGTCGGCTTCCAGAGCAACGCCACCTGGTCCGGCGGCCAGGCCCAGTTCCTGCGCCTGCTGGACATCACCGCCGGCATGACCGCCACCAACGTCAACGACATGTTCGCCAACGCGGACCGGTACGCGGCGCCCGTGCTGACGGGCCTCTCCAACCGCACCGTCGCCGCCGGCGGCACGCTCGCCTTCGCGGTCAACTTCACGAAGGACGCGAGCGACACGGTGGAACTCTCCTGCGCCAGCACCTTGGCCCCCGGCACCTGGAGCTTCACCGCGCCCAACGAATTCTCGTTCTCGCCCACGACGAACGAGCTGGGCGTGCACTCGTTCCTCTTCACCGCCACCGGGCGGGACGGCTACGACGAGGAGTTGATCACCATCACCGTGCTCCCGCAGCAGGAAACCCCCTATGAAGATTGGGCCGATGCCTACGCCTCGTCCGGCTTCGATCCCAACGGCGCCAACGGCGGCCTGACCGACGACTTCGACAACGACGGCTACACCAACGAGCAAGAATACTGGGCCGACACGGATCCCACCGACGACACGTCCTATCTCCAGCTCCGGAGCCTGTCGATTTCCGGCGCCAACGCGAACCTGGTGCTCGACAAGGATTCCGCCGCGCCGCGCGCCTACGTCATCCACACCGCCCGCCAACTGGTCGGCAGCGGCTGGGATTGGACCGTGCTCGGCACCAACAGCAGCACCAACGGCGTCCTGCCCGTCGGCAACGCCACCAACGCGATGCTGCTCTTCCGGATCAGCATCCCCGCCCAGTAAGCCGCGCGGCCGATGGGACGCCGAGGGCCGGGTTCAATCCCGGCCCTCTTTTCTTGGGGGTTTCAGTTGAACCCCCCCGCGGCGATGGAGTAGGATTTCCGTTCTATGAAACGCAGCTTCCTACTCGCGCTGGCCGGCGCTTGGATCCCGCTGGCGGGCGCCGCCCAAGAACCCGCCGCGCTCACCCTGCGCTATGCCGTCGCCTTCAAGGGCGACGTCGTGGCCACCCAATCCGTTTCCATCGTCCATTCCGCCGGCCTGACGACGATTTCGTCCTCCTTCGCGGCCGATTTGCCGGTTTTCGTCGCCATCCACCATTATTCCGAGGAATTGTCGGTGACGTACCGGCCCGCCGACGGCGCCGTCGAGCGCCTTGGCGCCCGCCTCCGGGACGGCCCGGTCCAGACCGTCGTTTCCGGCGCCCGGGACGGCGACGGCACGCTGCGCGTCGTCCGGACCGGCATGGAGGGCACCACCACCAATTACGTCGCCCGCGCCGACTACGACTTCCATTCGCTGGTCTTCTACGGCCGCGCCCCGGCCGATTTCCTGCCCACCAACTCCCCGGCGCGCGTCCTGTCGATCGCCCAAGGCGAAGTCCGGCCCGTCCTCATCCAAAGCAACCAGGAAAGCGACACCTTCGAACGCCAGCATCTCGAAACCGCGCATCTGGTCTGGACGGACGGCCCGCACGTTTCGCACTCCTGGCATCCCGAACGCTTCAGCAATCTGCCGCGCCGCTATATCCGCCGGACGGACGGCGGGGAATTCGTTTTCAACTTGATCCGCTGACCCCCAACCGACCGGAGGAGGACCCGCATGACCCCCAACGCCCCCGCCGTTCCCGCGTTCACGCTGCTGCAGCCCCTGCGCCAGACCGCCGTCTTCTGGAAGGACTCGGAAATCTCCTATGCGGACCTGCTGGCCCATTCGGCCGCCTTGGCGTCGCTGTACTTTTCCGCTCCCGGCGAGCGCGTCGTCGTGTTTTCCGAAAACCGCCCGGAATGGGTCACCGCGCTGTTTTCCATCTGGCGCAACCGCTGCGTCGTCGTGCCCGTGGACGCTTTCAGCCCCGCCGCCGAATTGGCCTACATCCTGCGCCAGACCGAGCCCGTCGCCGTGTTCTGTTCCGCCAAGACCCAGCCCGTCGTCGCCGAGGCGCTCCGGTCGCTCGCGGGTCTCGCGCCGCGGCAGATCTGCTTCGACGCCGAGGATTTTCCGGCCCTGCCCTCCGGCGCCGTCGCCGACGCCCCGCTGGTGTCGGGCCCAGCCGACGCCTTGGCCGCCATCCTCTTCACCTCCGGCACCACCGGCGCGCCCAAGGGCGTGATGCTTTCCTTCGGCAATTTCAAGGTCAACCTGGAATCCGTCTGCGACCGCGTGCCGATCTTCCGGCCCGAATCGCGCACGTTCGCCCTGCTGCCGTTCCACCACATCCTGCCGCTGATGGGCTGCATCCTGGCGCCGCTCTATTCCGGCGGCACGATCATCATGGCCCACTCGCTCGATCCGGCCGACATGGTGGCCACCATGCGCCGCCACCGCGCCACCATCCTCATCGGCGTGCCCCGCCTCTACGCCCTGTTCCGCAAGGCCATCGTCGAAAACCTGTTCAAGTCGCCCGTCGGCCGGCTGCTCTACCGCCTGTCCGCCGCCATCGGCCGCCTGCCCGTCTCGCGCGTCCTGCTCTTCCCCGTGCAGAAGAAATTCGGCGGCCACCTGCGCCAGATGGTCTCCGGCGGCGCCCCGCTCGACCGCGCGGTCGCCCGCGATCTCGTCGTCTGCGGCTTCCAGGTCCTCGAAGGCTACGGCATGACCGAATGCGCCCCCATGATCACCTTCCCGCGCCCCGACGCCGTGCGCCTCGGCGCCTGCGGCCAGCCCTGCCTGCCCGATTCCGTCCGCATCGAGGAAGGCGAAGTCCTCGCGCGCGGCCCCCACGTCTTCGCCGGCTACTGGAAGAATCCCGAAGCCACCGCCGAGGCCATCCAGGACGGCTGGCTGCACACCGGCGATCTCGGCTATCTCGACAGCGACAATTTCCTCTTCATCACCGGCCGCAAGAAGGAAATCATCGTCCTGCCCAACGGCAAGAAGGTCAATCCCGTCGAGCTGGAAGAAAAACTGGCGAGCCTGTCGCCGGACATCAAGGAAGTCGCCGTCGTCCTGCGCGACGACCTGCTGCACGCGCTGATCCAGCCCGTGGCCGGTTTCCTCGGCGGCGTGCCCGCCCAGCAGGCCGAGCATTTCCGCTGGAACCTCCTCGAGCCCTACAACCGCGTCGCGCCCCCGGCCAAGAAAATCACCCAGCTCACCATCGTGTCGAACGACCTGCCCAAGACGCGCCTCGGCAAGCTCAAGCGCCACGAACTGGCCGCGCTCGCCGTCGGCACTTTCAGCGGCGATTCCGTCCCCGCGCCCAAGCCCGAGGATCTCGGCCCCGCCTACGCGGCGTTCGACCGCTTCCTGCGCGCCGAACTCGAATGCCTGCGCGTCGCCCCCACCGCCCACTGGGAAATGGATCTCGCGCTCGATTCGCTCGCGCGCCTGTCCGTCCTCGTCTTCATCGAGAAGACCTTCGGCGTCAAGCTGCCCGAATCCGTCTTCCAGGAATTTCCGACCGTCTTGGCCCTCGCCAAGCACGCCGACGAAAAGCGGATCTTCTTCCGCGAAAACGCCGGCAGCTGGGACACCCTCCTCAAGGTGCAGCCCAGCGAACAGCCTCTGGAACTGCCGCGCTCCGGCTGGGTCCACCCGTTCCTGAAAAACCTCTTCGGCGCCTTGCTGCGCCTGCTGTTCCGCGTCCGCGCCGAGGGCCGGGAACACATCCCCGCGCAGGGCCCCTGCATCTTGGTCGCCAACCACCAGTCCTACATCGACGGACTGTTCGTCTCGATGTTCCTGACCAACGCGTTCCTGCGCCGCATGTTCTACTACGCCAAGCGCAAGCACGTCGTCAACGGCCTCTTCGAATGGCTCGCGCGCAACAGCAACGTCATCATCGTCGAAGTCGGCCGCGACGTGCAGCTCTCGCTGCAGATGATGGCCCAGGCCCTCCGCGAAGGCGGCAACCTGCTCATCTTCCCCGAAGGCACGCGCTCGCCCGACGGCCAGCTCGGCGAGTTCAAGGGCACCTTCGCCGCCCTGGCGACGGAATTCCAGGTCCCGGTCATCCCCGTCGCCATCAGCGGCGCCTTCCGGGCCTTGCCGCGCGGCAAACGCCTGCCGCGCTTCTTCACCCGCGTGACCGTGCGCTTCCTCCCGCCCATCCCCGCCGCCGCCCGCACGGACGAACACAAGCTCGCCGACGCCGCCCGCGACGCCATCGCCCGGAATCTGATCGTCTGAAACCCCGCCCGCGAACCCAGGAAAAACCCATGAAAAAAGCGATCCTCGCCCTCGTCCTCCTGCTGGCCGCCGCCAGCGCCGCCAGCGCCTCGGAATCCCTCGTCCGCCGCGGCTCCGGCGTCCGCACCAAGCCCATCCTCGGCGCCGTGTACGAATTGACGCTCTCCGTGCCCGAATCGCTGAAGGCCGCGGACGCCAAGGCCCTGATCGAAGCCGACCAGCCCATGGAATTCCTCCTGGAAATCCAGAGCCGGCTGATCACCCGCGCGCGGTTCGTCGAAGTCACGACCGAAGGCTTCGAGAAAGCCGCCCGCTCCGGCTATGCGGCCCCGAAAAAGCAGGCGTTCCTGGCCCAGTTCTCCGCCGTCGAATTCAAGAAGGGCGACTTCGTCCTCATGCGCTACGCCGATGGCGCCTTGGCCACGATCTACCGCACGGCCGATGGCGCCGAGACCCCCTTGGGCACCATCCCGGGCCTCGAGCTGAAAAAGGCGCTCTTCGCCATCTGGCTCGGCGACGTCCCCGCCCAGGAATCCCTCAAGCAATCCCTGCTCGCGACCCCCTAGGCCCATGCGGTTTTTCCCCCACGCCCTGCTCGCCGGTTTGCTGGCCCTGCCGGGCGCGGGCGCGGCGGAACCGTCCCCGCCCAGCAACGACGAGCACGACCCCGGCCGTGCCCTGATCGTGCTGGCCGCGCCCGGCGCCGCCGACGCCTACTACCGCGCCCGCCGCCGCGACGTCCTGGACTTCCAGATTGCCTACGCCAAAGCGATCCTCGGCCGCGACAACGTCGTCGTCCTGTGCGACCGCCCGACCTTGGCCGAACTGGCCGGCGAACTGCCCGACGACGTGCTGCTCGTCGGCCCCATGCGCGACGTCTGGATGCGCGATTTCGCCCCCGTCCTGCCCGCCCGCCCCGTGCTGTTCCGCTATTCGGCGGCCGCCCAGGCCGGGAAGCAGCTCGAGGCGGACTGGGTGCAGGCGGGGTTCACCCGCTATGCCAAATCCACCGGCCTGGAATTCCGCCGCAGCCCCTACGTCCTCGACGGCGGCAACCTCGTGGACGACGGCGACGCCCGCGCCATCGTGACCGACCGCTTCCTGTCGGACAACGGCTTCGACAAGGACCAGGCCGTCGACGTCTTGCGCGAAGCGCTGGGCGCAAAGCATGTCGCCGTCCTGCCGGCCGATCCCGAAGACCGGCTGGGCCATGCCGACGGCATGGCCGCGTTCATTGGTTCCAACGCGATCGCGGTGACCCGCTACGACGGACCGTTCCGAACGGCCGTGCTCGGCGAGCTGCGCGCCGCGTTCCCGGACGTCGACATCGTCGAAATCGAATCCCCCGCCGGCGGCCCGCCGGCCGCCGACGCCGCGTTCGGCTCCGCCCACGGCCTCTACGTGAACGCCGTCGTCACCGCGCGCCACCTCTACGTGCCCACGTTCGGCATTCCCGAGGATGCCGCCGCCTTGGAACTCCTGCGCGCCCGCAGCGACCGCGCAATCGTCCCGGTGGATGCCCGTCCGGTCGCCGATCTCGGCGGCAGCCTCCGCTGCCTCAGCGGCCAGTTGACCGGCGAAAACGCCCGCAAGCTGATCGAAGCCGCCCGCGCGCGCTAGAGCGGATTTGCTTATTCTGCAGCCGCCGAACAAGACCGGCACGAGGTCGTGCCGGCTCCAAACAGCCTGATCATCCACATCTTTGGAGCCCCCGACGACCCCGTCGGGGGATGATCAATGGCTATCGCATGTCAGAATATGCTCTAGGGAGCGGCAGCCGCTGCTTGCGCGGCGTCGTAGCGGTCGTAGGCCTTGAGCAGGTCGCGCACGAACCCGAAGCCCACGCGCGGCAGCCAGTATTCCCCCACCTCGATCACGACCGCGTCGCGGCCTTGCAGTTCCGCCAGCAGGTCGAGCTGCCGTTTGTCCAGCGGCGCGTTCGGCGCCGCGGGCCAGAAGTATTCGCGGTTGTAGTAGTAGTACGTGTTGCGCTTGCGGTAGAGCCCGTGCCGGTCCATGAAGTTCGTCAGCGTGAACACGAAGCTGTCGCCGACGAACAGCAGGTCGGGCACGTGGGCGCCCGGCCGGACTTCCGTCACGGGGTGCACCTGCGGACCCGCCAGCAGCCGCGGCGACCACAGGTTCGCCAGCTCGCCCAGATCGTTGTCTTCGCCGACGATCGTCCGGTTGGTGACCGCGCCGACGATCTCCGCCGTCGGCAGGTCCTTGCCGGTCAGGTCGCGCAGGCGCCGGGTGATTTCCGCCACGATGCGCGCCGCGCCGTATTCGTTCCAATGCGTCCCGCCGTTGGCGAACAGCCGCGGCGCGCCGGGCTCCCGCTTCCACTCCTGGAACAGCGCGTGCCCGTCCACCACGTGGACGCCGTCGCGCCGCAGATGCTCGATGAAGTTCTCGTAGTTGCTGCGCCGCGCGGGCCGGCCGGCCACGTCGGCCTCCGGCGGCAGGAATTCCGGATAGATTTCCGCCTTGCTCGGCGCGATCACCAGCAGGAACGCGATGCCGTCCCGCGCCAGCCGGTCCTGCAGCCGCTTGGTGGAGGCGCTCACGTTCGCCAGTTCCCGGGCCGGCCGCTGGCCGTTGGCGTTGTAGGCGTCCACGTAGACCTTTTCGTACAGCATGCCCTCCCGGCCCAGCAGCACCTGCGTGCCGCTGCGCTTCGGCAGCTCCCGGAACAGGACGTACCGGATCTGGTTGGCCGTGCGCACCAGCGCGCCCCGCAACCCGACCCGCTGGGCCAGCCACGCGTCGAAGTCCGTCTGCATCGTCCCGTTCCACCACGCCCGCGCGCCGACCGCGGGCCCGGCCGTGGGCGTCTCCACCCCCGCCAGCGGAACGTCCGGCAATCGGCCCGTGGCCATCTGGACCAGCGGCAGGGCCAGGAACAGGCAGAACAGGAGCGCGGCAACCAGCAGCAGAGGCTTCATGGCGTCGCCTCCGTCCGCAGCTCGGCGCCCAACGCGGCATCCAGCCGGTCGTAGGCGGCCAGGGTTTCCTCGACGAAGCCGAAGCCGACGTCCGGCAACAGGACTTCCACTTGCACCACCACCACCGCGTCGCAGCCGGCCAGCCGTTCCGGTCCGGCGCCGCGCGGCGCGGATCCGGCCGCGGGTTCCCGGCCCGGCCAGCCGTAATGGCGCTGGTTGTACCAATAGCTGTCGTGCCGCGCCAGCAAACGCTGCCGCTGCAGCCACGTGATCAACTGCGCGCCGAAACTGTCGGTGATGAACGTCACGGCCGGCTTGTCCGGGCCGGGGCGGATCTCCACCTGCGGATGGACCTGCCGGCCCGCCAGGGAACGGCGCTGCCACAGGTTGGCCAGTTCGCCCAGATCGTTGTCCGGCGATGCGATCTGGCGGTTGGTGACCGCGCCGACGACGGCCACCGCCGGGGGCTCTTTCGCCCCGGTCAGTCTGGCCAGTTCCTCCAGCAGTCGGGCGGCGACGAGTACCGCCCCGTAGTGGTTCCAATGCGTGCCGCTGCGGGCGAACAGCGGCGGCGAACCGGGCGCGCGTTTCCGTTCCGCGAACAGGCGGTGCGCATCCAGCACCTGGACGCCGTCGCGCCGCAGGTGCTCGATGAAATTCTGGTAGTCGCTGCGCCGCGCGGGCCGGCCGGCCACGTCGGCCTCCGGCGGCAGGAATTCCGGATAGATTTCCGCCTTGCTCGGCGCGATCACCAGCAGGAACGCGATGCCGTCCTGCGCCAGCCGGTCCTGCAGGCGCTTGACGTCCGCGCTGCGCCGGCGCAACTCGGATTCCGGCGCGGCGCCCCCGCGCCGGAACGCGTCCACGTAGACCTTTTCATAGAACCAGCCGGCGCGGCCGGGCACCACCTTGTCCCCGCCGGTGGTGGCCAGTTCGTTGAACAGCGCATAGCGGATCTGGTTGGCCGTGCGCACCAGCGCGCCGCGGAACCCGACGCGCCGGGCGAACCACGCGTCGAAATCCTTCTGGAACGCGCCCTGCCACCAGGCCGCGCGCCGCCACGCCGGCGCCGCCGCCGCGGCTTCCATCCCCGCCAGCGGCGCGTCCTCCGGCCAGCCCGTCGCCAGCTGGACCAACGGCAACGCCAGCGCCAGGCAGAACAGGATCGTCGCGATGAGCAGGAAGGGCGCCATCGCCTCAGAATCGGAAGTAGATGAAGGGATTGAAGCTGCTCGTCGCCAGCGTCGCCGCCGACCAGACCAGCAGGACCATGGCCACGGCGAACCGCCCCGCCGCCTGGCCGACCGTGGCGCGCGCCGGCTCCAGGCGCATGAAGTCGAACGGATGCGGCTTCAGCGCCGGCCCGAAGCACAGCACGGCCGCCGCGACCAGCGTCGCCGCGTGCCGCCGGCCGAATTCGATGGCCGCGGCCGCCTCCGGCGCCGCGCCGAAAAGGTCCAGCATGCGCCCCGCGTACGCCACGGCGTGCGCGAGCGTCTCCGCCCGGAACAGCACCCAGCTGAACAGCACCAGCACGAACGTGACCGGCAAGCCCACCCACGCCGGCGCGCGCGCGATCCGCACGTTCTTGAATGCCTTGTCCAGGCACAGGAAGAAGCCGTGGAACGCGCCCCACGCCACGAAGTTCCAGGCCGCCCCGTGCCAGAACCCGGACACCAGGAACACCAGCCACAGGTTGAAGTAGGTCCGCGCCGCCCCGTGCCGGTTCCCGCCCAGCGGGATGTACAGGTATTCCCGCATCCAGTTCGACAGCGAGATGTGCCACCGCCGCCAGAATTCCGTGATCGTGCGCGACACGTACGGCCGGTTGAAGTTTTCGAGGAACTCGATGCCCAGCATCCGGCCCAGCCCGATGGCCATGTCCGAATAGCCGCTGAAATCGAAATAGATCTGGAAGGCATAGGCCACGGCGCCCAGCCACGCCCAGCCGCACGCCAGCGATCCGGGCGCGGCGCCGAACGCGGCGTCGGCCACTTCCGCCATCGTGTTCGCCACCAGCACCTTTTTCCCCAGCCCCTGGCAGAACCGCAGGATGCCGGTGAAAAAGCGCGCGCGGGTATGGTCGCGCGCGATCAACTGCAGCGCCACGTCGTGGTAGCGCACGATCGGGCCCGCGATGAGCTGGGGGAACAGCGCCACGTAGAGCAGGTAGTCCCCCGCGTTCCGCGCCGGCCGGGCCGTGCCGCGGTAGACGTCCACCAGATAGCTCACCTTCTGGAACGTGAAGAACGAAATCCCGATCGGCAGCGCCACCGCCGCCCAGGCCAGCGGTTCGGCTCCGAACCGCCCCAGCCAGGCGTTCAGGTTGTCCACGAAGAAATTCGCGTACTTGAAATAGAGCAACAGCCCGATGTTCAGCGCCGTCGCCAGCGCCAGCAGGCCCTGGCGGCGGCCGTCCGGAAACCGCCCGGCCGGCAGGTGCCGGCTCAGCGCGTAATCCACCAGGCTCGACGCGATGAGCACCAGCGCGAACCGCGGCGCCCCCCAGGCATAGAAAAACAGGCTCGCCGCCAAGGCCACCGCGTTCCGGCCGCGGTTCGGACTGGCGTAATAGGCCGCCAGCGTCAGCGGCAGGAACACGAACAAGAAGGTGAGCGAACTGAAGACCATGGCGGAACAAGATGCCCCATCCGCCCGCCCCCGACAAGCCGGAAACGGCCCGCCGGGATCGCCCCGCAAAGTTTTTACGTTCTACGTAAAACTTCGCGAAACTTTTTACGTTCTACGTAAAACTATTTTCCCCGTCGTGGAAAACTTGCGCTATACTCGGCACCCGTGAAGAAGACCGCCCCGCCACCGGAAAGCCCGCCGACGGATGCCGCCGGCTGCGATCGCTTTAAGGCCGAACTCGTCCGCCTCGTCGCCCAGTTCGAGAAGAACTTCAAGCTCTACCAAAGCCCCGCCTACAGCGAGGCCAGCGTCCGCCAGGATTTCCTCGACCCCCTCTTCCGCGCCCTCGGGTGGGACGTCGGCAACCGCCTCGGCCTCATCCCCCAGCACCGCGAAGTCGAAATCGAAAGCCGCACCGAAATCTCCGGCCGCCAGAAGCGCGCCGACTACCTCTTCCGCACCGACCGCGTCGACCGATTCGTCTGCGAGGCCAAGAAACCCGCCGAAACCCTCCACGCCGGACACGCCTTCCAGGCCAAGCGCTACGCCTGGAACAAGAACCTCGTTCTCGCCGTCCTCTCCGACTTCGAGGAAATCAAGATCTACCTCGTCGGCGCCCGCCCCCACGCCGACGATCCCGACACCGGCCACTTCCAGACCTGGCACTACCTCGAATACGTCCGGCACGCCCCCGAAATCTGGAATCTTCTTTCCCGCGACGCCGTCGCCGGCGGGTCCATCGAGAAACTCGTCGCGGCCCTCCCGCGCCAGCCCGCCGGCAAGACCCGCGCCAAGCAGCTGTGGTTGTTCAAGCCCGACCGCGCCCGCGCCATCGACGCCGATTTCCTCGACTTCCTCGACGAAGCCCGCCGCGGCCTGGCCTCCGACCTCATCCGCCGCAACGACCGCGCCGACCTCCTCGAAGGCACCCGCCTCGACGAGGCCGTCCAGCGCATCCTCGACCGCCTCCTTTTCCTCCGCATCTGCGAGGACCGCGACATCGATACCGGCCGCCCCCTCGCCAACATCCTCAAGTCCTGGCGCGACCGCGCCGAAAATCCCCCGCCCCGCAAGCTGCGCGCGCCCGCCCTGCCCCTGCACGAAGCCGCCGCCGAATACGCGCCCGCCGCCAAACCCGCCCCGCCGGAATCCCTCTGGCGCGAAATCGTCGCCCACTTCCGCGCCCTCGACCGGCGCCCCGCCTCCCACGTCCCCTACTTCAACGGCAACCTCTTCAAGGAACACTTCTCGGAATCGCTCGCCGTCGGCGACGACTGGCTCGCCGGCTTCCTCGACGAAATCGGCGACGACGAATCCCCCTACCTCTTCAACGTCATCCCCGTCGAAATCCTCGGCACCATCTACGAACGCTTTCTGGGCAAGACCGTCCGCCCCCACGGCCGCGGCGTCGTCATCGAGGAAAAGCCCGAAGTCCGCAAGGCCGGCGGCGTCTACTACACTCCGCGCTACGTCGTCGACTACATCGTCGAGCAGACCCTCGGCAAATTGATCGACGGGAAGGCGCCGCTCGAGACCCTGAAGCTCCGCGTCCTCGATCCCGCCTGCGGCTCCGGATCCTTCCTCATCCGCGCCTTCGAACGCCTCTGCGAGCATTGGCAGTCCGCCCTCACCCAAAACGAAAAACTCCGCCGCAAGACCGACTGCTGGACCGACCCCGCCACCGGCGACCTCCACCTCACCACCGACCTCAAACGGCGCATCCTGACCGCCTCCATCTACGGCGTGGACATCGACCCCGGCGCCGTCGAAGTCACCCAGCTCTCCCTCTACCTCAAGATGCTCGAAGGCGAATCCCGCGCCACCCTCGCCCAGAACCGCGAACTTTTCGGCCCCGACGTCCCCCTCCTCCCGCCCCTCCAGGACAACGTCAAGTGCGGCAATTCCCTCATCGCCTCCGATTTCTCCCTCAACCCCGACGACCTCGTCCGCGTCCGCGCCTTCGATTGGGACGTCCAGTTCAAGGACATCATGAAGAACGGCGGCTTCGACGCCGTCATCGGCAATCCGCCGTACATTCCAATAGAGACCATGGATGAGGCGGACCGCAGGTATTTCCAGCGTACATTTTCGCAATTATCTAGAAAATTCGATACTGGGGTCGTTTTTATTTTGCAGGCATTGCGACTAGTTAAACCCAACGGGTTTGTCGGCTATATTTCTTCCATCACTTGGGAAACTGGCGAAAATTTCTCTAAGTTGCGCGAAACCATGTTTGTGAAACACGGCGTTGTTGAAATAATTAACCTGCCGTTCAACACATTTGCCGATGCGTATGTTGACACCGGCATCTACATTCTTAGTGGAACCCCTTCACCGTCATATCGCATATACCGTATCCCAAGAAGGAAAAAATTGATTCCCTTAATGATGCCGTCTCAATAACGGTCCCGGCGAATCTCGTTCAGGGGCCAGAATATCGAATTGTCCTTGATCCAACGGCGATGAATATTCTTATCCGCGCTGCAAACATGAAGGGCGCCCAGACTTTGGGCTCCATGTCAAAATCCACACAGGGCTTGGCCGCTAATCGATTCAAGCGTTCTTCAAATGCACAATCTCCTGAATATTACCCGTTCGATGAAGCTGCCAAATCGCATCGCTATGACTTTGTTGCGGACGAAAGAAGTTTCGCTTGCATGCGCGATTATCAGTCATTGCGGCAATTTTACGAGGCTGACCCAAAGATTCTTATCCGCAGGATAATCAATCGACAGGACCGACTCGATGCCTGTTATTGCGATGAAAAATTGGTTTTCAAGAAGGATATTAATCCCTTTGTTATCACTACAACAGAAGTAAGCCCAAAATACATTCTTGGCGTTATCAACAGTCGATTGATTTCATATATTTATGTGAACACTTCTGCCATAGCGACAAAAGATGACTTTCGCCAAACCACTTTGGCAGAACTCAGACGGTTGCCCATTCCTATGTTCTCCGATCGCGTCCGCCACGACAAGCTGGTGGGATTGGTGGACAAGATGCTGCTCCTCGTACCCAAGTTGCGCGCGGCGAAATCGGAGACGGAGCGGGCGACGCTGCAGAACGCGGTGGCGGCGACGGACCGGGCGATCGACGCGCTGGTGTACGAGCTGTACGGCCTGACGCCGGAGGAGATCGCGCTGGTGGAAGGCGCGGAAAAATGAACTCCTTCCCCCTGCCGCCCATTGGATTCCGCAAGCCCCCCTTTGGCCGGGGTCGCGGGTTCAAATCTTGGGGGTTGACTCCCGCCCCGGGGCTGGTATGTTACCCGTACAAAACACCCCCGGTAGCTTCGGCGAAAGGGTGCAGGGCCGGGTTGCAAAATCCGGTCCTTGCTTTTTCTTCAGGGGGCATATGAAAACCATCGTCTATATCGACGCTTTCAACCTCTACTACGGCGCCCTCAAGGACACCCCCTACAAGTGGCTGGATCCGATGGCATTATGCCGGGCCATGATCCCGCAGAACACCGTGTCGCGCATCAAATACTTCACCGCCCGCGTCCAAGCCCGGGCGGACGACCCCTCCCAACCCCAGCGCCAAATGTTCTATTTCCGAGCCCTCCAGACGCTGCCTAACATCGAACTCATTTTCGGGCATTATCTCACTCACGTGACCTGGATGCCCCGGGCCAAACCCCAACCGGACCAAAATCCGTTTGTCCAAGTCATCAAAACAGAGGAAAAAGGCTCCGACGTCAATATCGCCTCGCATCTGTTGATGGACGCCTTCGATAATTCCTTCGAGTGCGCGGTGATCATCAGCGGTGACTCCGATCTGCAAACCCCGGTACTCATGGTCGCCAACAAGTTTCACAAGGCGGTCGGCGTTTTGAATCCCCAGAAAATCGATTGCAAGGCATTGAAAGGCGTTGCCCGCTTCTACAAGCACATCCGCGAACCCGCGTTGCAAGTCAGCCAGTTCCCACCCGTCCTGACGGACAAGCAAGGTACTTTCCACAAACCCCCGACCTGGTGAGGCGTAGGCCGCAAAACGCTGTTTCCGCCCCTATTCCGCCGGCGTCTCGGCGGGCTTTTCGGCCGCCTGGATGACGGGCGCGATATCCGGCCCAGGCTTGAAGACGGAGTAGAGCATGAGCAGGCCGAAGACGAGGAACAGGAGGCCGCCGACGCCGTGGATCAGGCGCTCGGAGACCATCTTGGAGATCAGCCCGCCCAGATACACCCCCAGCAGCGTGGACAGCACCAGCGCCAGGCTGGCGGCGGCGAACACGACCCACCGGCCGTGCACCGCGCTCTGGAGCATCACCGCCAGCTGGGTCTTGTCGCCCAGCTCGGCGAGGAACACCAGCCAAAACGTCGCCATGAAAATCTTCCAGCTCATCCGCGCGCCTCCAAGGGGGAATCCGCGCCGCATCCTGCCATGTCCTGCCCCGTCCCGCAAGTGCCGGACGACGGGCTCCCCCACGGCCTTGCGCCGTGGGAAGCAAAGTTGGCTCCCCCACGGCGCAAGGCCGTGGGGCCCGCTTGAACCCCTGCCTTCTGTCCCCTGCCCCCTTGGCTCCTGTTCCCTGAACCCTGACCCCTGAACCCCGGACCCCTCACTCTTTTCTTCCCATCCGCGGCCCCCCTGACGTATCTTTCCGGGTCCGGAGATCGATCCATGGCAAACTGGTACTACGTGGTTCCCAAAACCCGCGAAAAGAGCGGCCCGCACGAGGAGTCGTTCGTCCGCTCCAAGTTCATCGCCGGCGAAATCGCGCCGGAGACGCTGGTGTGGCACGACGGCCTCGCCAATTGGATTCCGGCCGGCCAGGCCTTCGCGGCGCTGCAGGCGCCGGCCGGCGCGGAAGGCAAGGTGCCGCTGCCCGACGGGCTGCGCGGCTGGATGACCTTCATCGGCGTGGCGACGATCCTGGGCGCCCTGCTGCCCTCCGTGGCGCTCGTCGGCCTGCCGCTGCTGCTGGCGGGGCTGGCGCTGCTGGGCGCCCGCGCGGCGCTCGACCGCGCGCCGTTCATCACGCCCGATCTCGTGCCGTTCTTCAGCAAGCTGCGGACCTTCTTCTGCTGCTGGGGCTGGGGCTACATCCTCGGCCTGTTCCTGGTCGTGCTCGTGCTGCTGGCCTATTCGGGCATCGCGCTGTGGGCGCTGTCCTCGGGCCAGGTCGCCCCGCACACGTTCTTCGCCCCCTGACCGCCATGCTGTTCACGCCCGAAGAACGCCAGCGCTACGCCCGCCACCTCGACCTGCCGGGGTTCGGCGCGCCGGCGCAGGAGCGCCTGCGCGCGGGCCGCGTGCTGGTCGTCGGCTGCGGCGGGCTCGGTTCGCCCGCGCTGTTCTACCTGGCCGCCGCCGGCGTGGGGCGCCTCGGCCTCGTGGATTCCGACCGCGTCGAGATTTCCAACCTCCAGCGCCAGATCCTGCACGCCACGCCGGACATCGGCCGGCCCAAGGTGGATTCCGCCGTCGGCCGCCTGCGCGCGCTCAATCCCCACGTGCGCTTCGTCCCGCACCAGGACCGGCTCGACGCGGAAAACGCGCGCGACCTGTTCGCGCCCTACGACGTGATCCTCGACTGCACCGACAACTTCGCGGCCAAGTACCTCGTCAACGACGTCTGCGTCGCGATGAAGAAGCCCTTCGTCCACGCGGGCATCTCCGGCTTCTGCGGGCAGCTCATGACCGTGCAGCCGGGCCAGAGCGCCTGCCTGCGCTGCCTGTTTCCCGCGCCGCCGCCGCTGGCCGCGCCCGAAGCCGCCCCCACCGCCGGCCCGCTCGGCGCCATCCCCGGCGTCGTCGGCTCCCTGCAGGCCGTCGAGGCCATCAAGTTCCTCGCCGGCGTCGGCGCGCTGCTCACCGACGTCCTGCTGACCTACGACGGGCTCGAGGTCGAGTTCCGTCCCCTCCACGCCAAACGCGACCCTGCCTGTCCCGCCTGCGGGGCCGGCGCCCACCCCAAGGAGTAATCCCATGGCCGAACTCGTCCAATTCACCCTCAACGGCGCGCCCCAGGCCGTCGCCGTCGAACCCGCGGACAAGATCATCGACGTCCTGCGCGAGCACCTCAACCTGACCGGCACCAAGCGCGGCTGCGACGACGGCACCTGCGGCGCCTGCACCATCGTCCTCGACGGCGAGGCCAAGCGCGCCTGCCTCCTGCCCGCGTCCAAGCTCGCCGGCGCGGCCGTCCTCACCATCGAGGGCCTGTCCAACGGCACCGAGATCCACCCCATCCAGAAGGCCCTGATCGATGCCGGCGCCGTCCAGTGCGGCTACTGCATCCCCGGCATCGTCCTCGAACTCTACGCGCTCTACGCCAAGAACGTGAACGCCTCCGACGACGAGATCAAGACCGCCCTCGCCCGCCACTTCTGCCGCTGCACCGGCTACGAAGCCATCTGGGAAGGCGCCAAGCTCGCCCAGAAACTCCTGCAAGCCAAGGCCTGAGAAACTACGAAACACGCGAAAGGCGCGAAAAAGATCCCCGTTCGATCCGAACCCCGACCTCCGACCTCTTTGAAAACCTGCAACCTGTAACCTTGCCCCTGCAACCGTAGAAAGGCCCCCCATGTACGACATCCTCATCAAGAACGCGCAGCTCCGCCGCAAGGCCGGGCTTTGGAACGTCGCCATCGAAAAAGGCGTCGTCCAGAAGATCACCAAGCAGCCCATCCGCGCCAAGGCCGGCAAGGTCATCGACGCCGGCGGCAACCTCGTCACCGAGTCCTACGTCAACACCCACCTGCACCTGTGCAAGGTGTACACGCTGGAAATGATGGACTCCCTCGCCCTGCGCGCCTACCACGGCGCCGACATGGGCGGCGCCATGACCGCCATCGAGCTGGCCGCGCGCGTCAAGGCCAACTACAACGAGAAATGGATCCTCCCCAACGTCCGCAAGGCCCTCAAGCTGGCCGCCCTCAACGGCAACCTGCACATCCGCGCCTTCGCCGACGTCGATTCCAAGGCCAAGCTGATCGGCCTGAAGGCCCTGCTGAAGGCCCGCGACGAATTCAAGGGCATCGTCGACGTCCAGGTCGTCGCCTTCCCGCAGGACGGCGTCGTCCGCGAGCCCGGCACGGTGGACCTGATGAAGCAGGCCATGGACCTCGGCGCCGACGTCGTCGGCGGCATCCCGTGGATCGAATTCACGGAGAAGGACGAGCAGACCCACGTCGACGAAATGATGAAGCTGGCCGTCGGCTACGACAAGGACATCTCCATGCTGGTGGACGACGCCGGCGACGCCACCTTGAAGACCTTGGAAATGCTCGCCGTCCGCACGCTCGAAGAAGGCCGCATCGGCCGCTCGCTGGCGCACCACGCGCGCGCGATGTGCCTGTATCCCACGCCTTACTTCAAGAAGATCGCCGCCCTGCTGCGCCAGGCCGGCATGGGCGTCGTGAGCGATCCGCACACCGGCCCCCTGCACGCCCGCGTGCAGGAGCTGCTCGCCGAAGGCAACCTCGTCTGCCTCGGCCAGGACGACATTTCCGACGCCTACTATCCGTACGGCCAGAACAACATGCTCGAGGTCGCGTTCCTCGCCTCCCACCTGCTCTGGATGACCACCTATCCCGAGATGGAGACGCTCTACGACCTGATCACCGTCAACCCGGCCAAGTGCATCAACCTGCCGAAGTTCGAGCTGAAGGAGAAGGCCAACGCCAACCTCGTCGTGCTCGACGCCAAGAGCGTCTGCGAAGCCTTCCGCTACCACAAGGCCCCGCTGCACGTGATCTCCCACGGCAAGCTGCTCAAGCCCGCCGACCTCCGCGGCTGATTCCCATAAGCCCCGCGCGGACCGGTCCCCAAAGGACCGGTCCGATTTTTTGCCCGAAGCCCCCCGCGGGCTCGCTCTGGCAGCCCTTCCCCTCCTGTTTTCAAAAAAACTCCTGTTTTCCTGCTAAATTCCCCCGTTTTTAGCTCCCCATTCACGCCATTCGCGCCATTCGTAGTTCACCCCTTGTTTTCGGCTATTTTCTCCCCATTTTTCGCGTTTTTCGCGAATTTCGTAGTTTCCAGCCCGTTTTTGCCCGTTTTTGCGGTTTTCAGCCCGTTTCCAGCCCCGTTGCGCCTCATTTTTGCCCTTCCCACCCCGAAATTTCGCGTTTTTGGCGTATTTCGTAGTTTCTCCCCCGTTTTTAGCTCCCCATTCGTGCCATTCGCTCAATTCGTAGTTCGCCCCTCGTTTTCGGCTGTTTTCTCTCCATTTTTCGAGTTTTTCGCGTATTTCGTAGTTTCCAGCCCGTTTTTGCGGTTTTCAGCCCGTTTCCAGCCCCGTTGCGCCTCATTTTTGCCCTTCCCACCCCGAAATTTCGCGTTTTTGGCGTATTTCGTAGTTTCTCCCCCGTTTTTAGCTCCCCATTCGTGCCATTCGCTCAATTCGTAGTTCGCCCCTCGTTTTCGGCCATTTTCTCCCCATTTTTCGCGTTTTTCGCGCATTTCGTAGTTTCCAGCCCGTTTTCCCCGCTTCCAGCCCCGTTGCGAGCCGTGTTCAGCCCGAAAAAAGCCATTTTGGAGGCATTTTGGACCATTTTTCAGCCCCAGATCCGCTCCCCGCCGCCTCCGAACCGCCAAAAACCCGTTTCGGCTTGCCCCTCGCCCCATTTTTCGCAAAGATTTTGCCGCCAGCTTAAGCCCATGCGAACGTCAGCGCCCAGACGATCCAAGAGAGTCGATTTTCCAGTCGATCGGGAGCCCCCTTTTCATTTTTGACAAGGTCTACATGAGATTGGCGATATTTGGAGTGATGATTTTGTGGGCCGTTATCCCTGCCGGCCGCGCTGAAAACCCCGAAATCATTTCTTTTGACGACGGCCATGCGGTGACATGGACTTCATCGATGACCACGGGCGTGTACGACGTTCAATGGGCTGCGACGCCGACGGGCGTTTGGCATAATACATGGGATCATTTGCTGGATATTCCCGCAACGGAAGGTGAATTGTCCGTTGAAGTTCCCCGTTTCTTCAGAATTCTTCATCGCGAAGTCGCAAATACAAATACCACCGCTGTTGCCAGTGAATTAGCGGCGACATTTACTTCGGGCACGACCGCACTCTCTGGCATTCTGAATAATGGCCATGTTGTGCCCAACACGGTTGTGCTCTATGCAAGATCAAACCAGGGAGAACTGCTCGCATCTTTCTCTGATGCCGGTAACGGCGTCCTATTCGGCGCCGATGGAGCAGTCGGAACCATGGCATATCAAACAGGCGCATGGTCCATACTACTGCCCGTAGCTCCAATCATGAGCGACGGGCAACTCCATGCGAGTTATTCCTACTACAATGCCAATCCATAACCGCCATGCCAGATCAGCAGGATAGCGAAAGAATGGTTGTGAAGGCCAGAATCCCGCCTCGGCTTGCCCCCCCCGCCCCGTTTTCCGCAAAGATTTTGCCGCCAGCTTAAGCCCATGCGTACGACGACGGCCTATGTGAGTTGCGAGAGAGTGGATTATAATTTATAAAACCGCCTCATTTTTTAGCCAGAAACTGACAAATACGGCCCATATTAATGGCACGAGAAGCAACAATTACATCGCTACGCTTTCGCAATTTCAAGGCGTTCCGGACTTATTCTGTAGCTTTGCGACGCATGAATCTACTTGTCGGTCCGAACAATTCTGGCAAGTCCACTGTTATAGGTGCGTTTCGAGTTCTATCGTCAGCAATACGACATGCGCGGTCGCGAAAGGCTGAATGGATCTCGATTGGTGGCCGCACTCTTCCGGGCTACCACTTATCGCCAGATGTCATCCCCATTTCCCTCGAGAATGTTCATACTAACTACAACGAGAACGCATCAACAGTGGATTTCCGAATCTCTAATGGAAATACACTTCAATTGCACTTCACAACTGATCGTGAATGTTATCTTATTACTGAAGCGAGCCGCGGAGTATGGACCGCTTTAGACTTCAAGCGTGAGTTTCCGTTAACGATTGGAGTAGTTCCTGTACTTGGACCCTTGGAGCACAATGAACCAATTGTCGAACAGGAAACGGTTACTCGCGCACTTCAAACACATAGGGCATGTCGGCACTTTAGAAACTACTGGCGACTAAATCCAGAAGGCTTTATTGAGTTTGCTGATCTTGTTAAGCGCACTTGGCCAGGGATGTCGATCCAAAGGCCCGAGCAGACGGATATGATGTCCAAAACCCTGCATATGTTTTGCACAGAAAACCGAATTTTTCGCGAATTGTTCTGGGCAGGATTCGGATTTCAGGCATGGTGCCAGTTGCTTACTCATGTTACGCGCGCGCGCGACGACGCAGTACTTGTAATTGATGAACCGGAAATCTACCTGCACCCGGATGTCCAGCGACAATTACTGTCCATATTAAGAGACACAGGTCCAGATGTAATCATCGCGACTCATTCCACCGAAATGATGACTGAGGCCGATCCTTCTGAAATACTTCTAGTTGATAAAAACAGGCTGTCCGCAAAGCGATTACACAGCGACGATGCAGTTCAAGAAGCCCTTTCCGCTGTAGGTTCCATCCAGAATATTACTCTCACACGATTGGCGAGAAATAGGCGTATCCTTTTTGTCGAGGGCGTCAATGACTTTGTAATTCTGAGACGATTCGCACGACATGCAGGCTTGGAATCGCTAGCAACTTCTTCTGACATAACGGTTGTTGAATCTGAAGGTTTTTCGTCGTGGGAGAGAATTAAGGCCCTCTCATGGGGCTTTCGCAAGGCCTTGGGCAAGTCGTTTGCGATTGCCGCGGTATTTGACCGAGATTTTTGGTCTACGGAAGAGATATTAGACATAAAAATGGAACTATCCTCGGTTTTATCTTTGGTTCATTTTCATGAACGAAAGGAAATCGAGAATTACATGCTCGTTCCCAATGTTCTTGATAAG
Organism: uncultured Verrucomicrobiota bacterium; assembly: GCA_938003985.1. GTDB lineage: Bacteria > Verrucomicrobiota > Kiritimatiellia > CAIQIC01 > Lenti-01 > Lenti-01. Next base: position 105,168 of record CALKWZ010000073.1, read on the forward strand.
GCTATCAATCGGGCTGTTCAAGAGCGCATTCGGCGAGGCGGTCAACTTCGAGAAGACCTTGAGCCAATGTCAGAAGTCCTTAAACGTATTACGGAACCTGAAAAGACATCATTACAGGGGCAATACCTCGCGCGCCGACTCGAATATTTAGGACGGCGAGGCATTGACGCTGCAACAGTTTCATCCCAAACACTTCGCGAGTTTGAGAAGTGCTGGGGTGATATTACGGCGCGAATGAAAATCGTCGATGGCGGTGATACACTTCGTGCGCTACGCGAAGAAGTCCAACGCCGTTGGAAGGTAAGTCTCACTGACAACTGTATAGTTGACGAGTTCGCACGGGATGAGATTCCAACGGACATTCTGGAGCTACTGAATAACTTGGAGTCGTTCAGGACAACGTGTATTGAATAAATTGCCGACAAATAAGGGGGTCCGTCCTAAAAATGATAAATTCGCCCCTTTCGGCCGCCCGAAAAAGGGGTCAGAAAAAGGGGTCAGTCCTATAATTTATAAATCCGCCCCTTTCGGCCGCCCGGCCGC